>JABFXY010000157.1 GCA_013361525.1 Polyangiaceae bacterium
CACGCCGTGTGCCCCATTGACACACTCCTTCAAGGCGTACAGCGGGCTCGTGCCGATCTCGCCATAGACCACCCCGAGCGCCGCAAAGGCGAGCGCTCCGATCGACGCGGTGCCGTGATGCCCGTGCGTCTCCATCTTCCCAATTCGTTCAGCGTCTTGCGCGCGAGATGGGGGGTTGGCTCCCCCCTCCGCGGCCGTCGAGATCTGCGTCACGGCCCACAGCTACCCCGACCTTCGCGCGTGTTCTACGTGTCAGCTCCCATCTTTACGAAATCTTTACGCGAAAACCCCGTGTTTTGACGAGATCTGGCGCGGGTTTGGCCTACGCCTACGTACCGTGTCGCCGTATCGCAATCACCCAATGGCATCGCCGGCGTCCGCCGAAAAAAGGCCGAGCCGGCGCAACCTCGCGGCCTGGCTTCTTCTGCTCGCGTGCGCTCCACAACCCATCCACGCCATGGTGACGGGTGCGTCGTTCGCTGTGCTCGATCTCTTTGCGTTCTCGATCGCCGTCGTCGCGTTGATCGACATCGTCGGCCCGCGCTGAGCGGCTGTGCTTTCTCGCGTTTGCCTCGGCAAACCCAGCCAGGAGAAGGCATGATGCGTCCCGATGACGCCGAGGACGGGTGCCGCCCTCCTTCTGCCGTACGTAGGGTCCGCGATCGTGATCCTGATCGTGTCGGCCGCGGCCTATCCGGCGCGCCATGTCCTCGGCCTCGAGGACATTGTGATGCTGTACCTGTTCGCGATCGTCCTCGTCGCGGTCCGCGCCCACCGAGGTAGCGCGTTCGTCGCCGCGGCGCTGTCCGTCGCGATGTTCGACTTTTTCTTCGTGCCGCCGGCGTTCACCTTCGCCGTGAAGGATCCGCGGCACCTCCTGACGTTCGGCGTGATGTTCACGGTCGGGTTGGTTATCTCCAGCCTGACCGCGCATCTGCGCCGCGAGCGGGAGATGTCTCGCGCGCGCGAGGAACGAACGCGCATGGTGTACGAGCTCGGCCGCGAGATCGCGGCGGCGCGGACGGAGCGTGAGATCTGCGCAGCGGCCGAGTCGACGCTCGGACGAGCGCTCGACGCATCTGTGACCGCAGAGCTCGGCACGCCCGAGGCGCGAACTGGCACGAACGGGCCATCGACTCGCTATCCGCTCGTCGCGGCTGGCGCAGAGCTTGGTTGGCTCGACGTGAAGCCCCGCGACAAGGGAGCGCTCGACGCAGACCAACGCAGGCTCGTCGAAGACGTCGCGCGGCAAGTCGCCACGGAGCTTCAGCGAGGCAGGCTCGCGAAAGAGGCGGAACGTGCCGCGCTTCGAGCCCGGTCGGAGGAGCTTCGCAGCGCGCTCCTCAGCACGGTGTCGCACGACTTGCGGACGCCGCTCGCGACGATCACCGGAACAGCGACGATGTTGCGCGACGACGCCGCGCGGATCTCGGAGGCGGAGAGGCAAGAGCTGGTCACGGCGATCTGCGACGAAGCGGAGCACCTCGAGCGGCTGCTCGCGAACTTGCTCGACATGACGAAGCTCCAATCGGGCGGCATCGATCTCAAAAAGGAATGGGTGCCCCTCGAAGAGATCGTCGGCGCTGCGCTCGGGCGGCTCGAGCGAAGGTTGTCGGGCAGGAACGTCGTCGTTCACGTGCCCGACGAGACGTTGCTCGTCGAGGTCGATCCGGTGCTGTTCGTGCAGGTATTCGTGAATGTCTTGGAGAACGCCACGAAGTACACGCCGCCGGGATCGCCGATCGAAATCGGTGCAAAGGCAGACGCGGACGGCGTCGAGATCACCATCGAGGATCGAGGGCCCGGCCTGCCGCCGGGCGCGGAGCGGACCCTGTTCGACAAGTTCGTTCGAGGCAGGCACGTTGGCATCGCCGGTGCGGGCCTCGGGCTCGCCATCACACGCGGTATCGTCGAAGCGCACGGAGGCACGATCGTGGCGGAGAACCGACCAGGCGGCGGCGCGACGTTCCGGATCGATCTGAAGCTTTCGGAGCCTGCGCCGGAGTTCCGGCCCGACTCCCTCGACGAGGCGGCGCCATGACGCAAGGGCCCCTCGTATTGGTTGTCGAGGACGAGCCGCCGATGCGGAAGCTCTTGCGCGCGACGCTGCAGAGCCACGGCTATCGCGTCGTCGACGCAGCCAGCGCCGCGGAGGCGATGACCATGTTCACGTCCCACAATCCGGATCTGGTGATTTTGGATCTGGGGCTTCCGGACGTGGACGGCATCGACGTGACACGTCGGTTGCGCGAGTTCAGCCAGGTGCCGATCATCGTGCTTTCGGCGCGCGGGCGCGAATGGGACAAGGTCGAGACGCTCGACGCGGGCGCGAACGACTACGTCACGAAACCATTCGGCACCAACGAGCTGTTGGCGCGTGTGCGGGTCGCATTGCGGTTGGCGTCCATTCGGAATGCTGGTGCCGCCGACATGGTGGTGCAGACCGGCCCATTGACCGTCGACCTCGCGAAGCGAACCGTCTCCGTGGTCGGGCGGGACGTCCACCTCACGCCGATCGAATACAAGATGCTCGCGACGATGGCGAAGCACCTGGGGAAGGTGATTACACATCGCCAGTTGCTCAATGAGGTTTGGGGCCCGACGTACGGCGACCAAACCCACTATCTGCGCGTCCATATGGCCCAATTGCGGCGCAAGATCGAGCCCGACCCGGCGCGGCCTCAGCTGCTCGCGACGGAGCCGGGTGTCGGGTATCGATTGAGGGACGAGCCGCCGGTGGTTGAATAGGTCGAAGCTCGGCTGAAGGTATCCCACGCGGCGTCCCGATCCTTGCCGCTACATGGGTCGCGGCGAGCGCGCGTGCGCTGCTGATGCGTGAGGAGGTCACGAAGCGCGTCGGCAAGATCAGCGAGCGGGGCCGGTTTCTTGATGAATCGATCCACGCCGCGCGCGACGTCGATTGGCGTGCGGCGGGCCGGGCGTCGTGCTCCAACCACGGTGGGCGATGTCGTTCCTGCGCGGGCCGATGACGCGGCAGGAGATCAAGCGGGCTCGGCGCAGGTAGCGCCTCAGTGCTGCGTACAAGCTGGCTTGTATCGTAGACTAGAACCCAAGACCGCGCCCCGAGCCAGCTAGGAATTTCGATTCATGTCGATGTACGAAAACCAAGCCTGCTTGGTAATTCCCCGGCCCGGGCGCCGTGAAAACCAAGCCAGCTAGGGGCCAATCCATCTCCCCTAGAAAAAGAACCAAGCCGGCTTGGTTTTCGCCCGAGCACCTGGCTGGGAAACCAAACCCGCTTGGGAAAATTGCTTCGCCCCGCGCTCGAAACCCAAGGCAGCTTACCCTTGCGCCGAGGCGCTTTGCTTCAAAGTAATGCATGCTTGAAAAATTTTCTCGCCGGGCGCCCGAAACCAAAGCCAGCTTGTTGCGCGGGTCGGCGCCGCAGCTTCAAAACGAAGCTAGCTTGAAATCCACACTACATCAATCGGGCAGAACGCAAGCTCGCTTGTGCCGCGTGCCGAGCTCGCAGCTCAAAAGCCAAGCTGGCTTCACTTCCTGCGCCCTTTCGCGCGTCCACATTAGCAAAGACCTGAGAAGTCGCCCCATGAACAGCGAATTTCCCAATGACATCCCCGGAACGAAGTTTCGCGCGGCGTTCCACGCCCTACGCGACGCTATCGTGGCGATCCCCCGACGACCAGCTGATCCCGATCAGAGTCGATATCGAGGCTGCGGTCGCCACGGTCGTAGGTTGCCTGCCTCAGTTGGAGAGGCTTCGGCAGGAAGTCGTGAGGGTGCTTCCCGCCCACGACCTCGCTCCTTATGATGAAATCGGCACGCTAGCCCTGGCGCTGGGGCACGCGCACGCGCTTCACAAGGCTGCGGCCCGTCCGCCTGAGCCCATTCCGGATCTCGTCGCCGCGGCGGGCGTGGTCCGAACGCGTCTGCTGACGGAGAGATCTCTCTCCGAGTTCGAGGTTGCAAAAAGCCAAGCACTCCACGTGCTGTGCTTGTTCGCCGGTGGGCTGAAAGCCGCACGTGACGAGCCGGAGTACAAGAGCGTTCTCGGTCCGCTGCCGACGATCAATGAAAGCGCGACCATCGGCCTTCGGATCTATGTCCTCCATGCGTGCGCGGAGCTTGAGCGGTTTCTCCGTGCACTCGCCGCGCTTCGGTTGGACGCCGCCGCCGTTGCGAGGCGTCGTGATTCGATTTCATCTTGAGTGCGTGCAGAAAGATCCGGTCTCGCCGCTCCGCCGCAACGCATCACTCGCGTCCCCCACCTTCGCGGGCTAGCGCGAGGGGGCGACGCATGACGGCGGCGACTGGAGCCGCCCGTGATTGTCGGCCCGAGCGCCCTGCGAAGGCGCCGATCGCGATCTGTACGTGATCAGGGCCAATTGGGCGCTGGTGTGTCTTCGGCATCTTTCAAGCAGGGCACGCCATCCTCGAGATGCCCGCACTCCTTGACGACTGCCGCCTGGTCGCAGATCTCGGAGTTTGCGACGCAATCGATATAGGCGTCGAAGGCGCCCGCACAGCCCTTCTCCTCCGCCTCGTCGCGAAAGATCCGACCGGATTCGAGGCACGCCTGCTCGCGGTCCGGATCCTCCCCGCATTCCTGCCCCTCGCGCTGGCACAGCTCCTCGAGCGTTATGTGAGCGCATGCGGTCGAGTTCAGCGCGAGCGCGATCCAGGACAAGCCCAAGGTGCGTCTCGCTTTGTTCATAGGTTGCGCCCAAGCATGCCGCATACCGCCGCACAACTTGCGAGAATGTCGAGACGCTCCCTCCGCCCCCACGAAGATCGACGGCGCGGCGCAAGCGTTGCGTCGGAACTGATCGATCGGGCTGCCCCGCCTCCAGGACTCCAGGTGAGCGGCCCCGACTGAAGCGGTCACCTGCGCGGCCGGAGGACGAGTATCGCATTCCGCGACGACTCGTTGCAAAACGCGATGCTCCTCCGCTTCCCCTGCAGAGAAGTGGGCGGTCGAGCGCAACGGAAGTGTCAGCCCATGAAGTTCGTCGCGCTCGACCGGCCACGCCTCGGCAGGCGCAACGGTCAGGATGCTTCAGCCGGGATCGCGTCGCGGACCCAGCCGCTCAGTGGCGAATCATCGGCGTCTAATGCCGATCGCGCGCTCTCGCCCGGCGCGAAGGCTTCATCTTCGCTTTCCGTGCGAAGGTTGCACCCCATTCTCAGGCACCGGAGGTCGTTCAGCCACAACGACCACCGGCTCCGCCTTCGCCCGTTCGTACCTCGCACCATGTTCTCCGTTGCGGCGACGCGAGCAACGTACATGCCCGCATCGAAGCCGCAGCAGCGACTTCCGGCTCCAGTATCGAGAGTGCCGGACGCGGCATCGCGCGGCGGCGAAGCTCAACCCCAATAAACCCGACCGCGCTTCTCGCCCTTCGCCTTGACGTTCTTCGCGTCGACCATGCGCGAGATCGGCGGCGAGAAGGTCGGTCCCGTTCCTTCGAATCCGCTTCCCGGCCTGTGCAGGAGTGGACGACCGACCGCGAGCGACCATCAGCCAATATGCCGTCGCGTGCGGTCGCCCACTTCTACGCAGCTGCGGGACTCGCGATCACTCCGCGCGATTGCGGCTCGAGCTGCTGGGGGGTGAATCGTCGGAGCTCGAACGGCCAAGCGTTCGCTCTGCGGTCGAGAGGTCTTCCTGGTCCGGGCCGCGGATGCCTCCGTCGGGCAATACCCCGCGCACCTCATCTAGCCATAGAGAAAGTCGTCTGCGATGTCGCTCGTGGTGTCGGCGCATGATGTCCTCCCCCGTGTCCGACGTGAGCAACCCGCGTGCCTCAGGACTCTGCGATAAAGGTGCGCGTCAGGCGTTGCATCCTGCGACGGTCACCGCGCGCCGGTATCGAGGACCGCGTACTTCTCGAGCCAGCGATAGAGCGTCGCCCTGTCGAGCCCCAGCAGTCGCGCTGCCTCCGTCTTGTTGCCGGAAACCGTCTCCAGCACCGCGAGCACGTACCGGCGCTCGATTTCAGCGAGGGGTAGCACCTCGTCGGATGCGCCCGGCGCCTCGACGACAGGCTTTCGAGCAGCAGCGCTTCGCACGCGTTCGGGAAGGTCCTCGACCGCGACTTCGTTGAACCGCGCCAGCGCCACCGAGCGCTCCATGCAGTTCGCGAGCTCCCGCACGTTGCCCGGCCACGAGTACGCAAGCAGCCTTTCAGCCGCGCCGGGGGAGAGACGCTCGACGGCGCGCCGATGTGTCAATGCGAATTGCTCCAAGAAGCGCTGTGCAAGCAGGAGGACATCGTTCCCCCGGGCGCGAAGCGGCGGCAGGCCGATCCGAACGACGTCGATTCGATAGAATAGGTCTTCGCGAAATCGCCCGTCCGCTACGCGCGCATCGAGATCTTGGTGGGTGGCGGCGATGATCCGCACGTCGGTGTCCACTTCGACGTCGGAGCCCACCGCGCGTATGCGTCGCTCCTGCAGCGCCCGCAACAACTTCGGCTGTGTGCCAAGCGGCATTTCTGCGATTTCATCGAGAAAGATCGTCCCGCCGCGCGCTCGAAGAAACAGGCCCTCGCGGTCGGTTCGCGCGTCCGTGAAAGCTCCCCGCTTGTGGCCGAACAGCTCACTTTCGAGCAAGGCTTCCGGCAGTGCGGCGCAATTAACCGTAATGAACGGCGCCGCTGCCCGCTGGCTCCGCCGCCAGAGTGCACGCGCAACCAGCTCCTTTCCCGTGCCGCTCTCTCCCGTCACGAGAATCGAAGCGTCTGTCGCGGCGACGCGATCGACGAGATCGTGGACTTCGCGGATGGCCTCGCTTCGCCCGATGATCCCGTCGGGCGCTGCCGTACCGGTGACAGCCGCGCGAAGGCGTCGGACCTCGCCGCGAAGCTCACGGTGTTTTGCGGCTCGCTCCAGCGTCAGGCACAGATCGTCGATGTCGAAGGGCTTTCTGACGAAGTCATACGCTCCGGCGCGGATCGCTTCGATGGCGCTCTCGAGACTGCCGAAAGCGGTCACGACGATCACTGGGAGGTCTGCACGGATCTCGAGTGCCCGACGGCACGTCTCGATACCGCCCATGCCCGGCATCTTCAGATCGGTGAGCAGTACGTCGGCATCGTGATCCCGGAGGTGCTCGAGCGCGTCCTCTGCCCGCGTGAACCACGTCGTCTCGAAGCCGCGCTTTGGCAGCGACTTTGCGAGCAGCTCGCCCATTCGGGATTCGTCGTCGACGACGACTACTTGCGTGCTCATGCGTCCTCCAGCGCCGGCAACAAGACCGTGAAGGTGCTTCCCTTTCCAACGTCGCTTTCCACCTCGAACGTTCCTCCGAGATCCGCCACGATGCCGTAAGCGACGCTCAGGCCGAGCCCCGTTCCATGTCCCGTTGGTTTCGTGGTGAAGAATGGCTCGAACACGTGATTTCGCACGTCGGGCGGCATCCCTACCCCCGTGTCGCGCACGGACAGTTGGAAGTAGTCCTTGGTGCCGAGCTCGCCAATGCGCGTCGTGCGGGACAGGTCGATAAAGATCGTTCCGCCCCCTGGCATCGCCTGCACGCCGTTCACCACGAGGTTGCTCAGCACCTGGATGATCGCTTCGCCATCGATGACCGCACGCCACGACGCTTCCCGCGCAGCGTTGAGTCGGAGGCGCACGTTCGCGCGCTCGGCAATCGGGGTGAGGAGTTGGATGGCTCGTTCCACGATGTCTGCGAGATCCGTCTCCGATCGCTCAGCCGAACGCCTGCGAGCAAAATCCAATAGCTGGCTGATGATTCGGGTCATTCTGGCGGTCTGCTCGCGAATCACGCCGGCATTCTCGCGGGCTTCAGCGCCCGAAGCCCCGTCCTCCGTGATCAAGCGCGCGTAGCCGGAGACGACTTGCAGGGGCGTTCCGAGCTCGTGGGCGACGCCGGCCGCGAGCTTCCCCACGGTGGCGACGCGCTCCACGTGCCTGAGTTGTTCGAGTGCCGTAAGCTTCGCCTCTGTTGCGGCTCTGATGTCATCGCGGGCCCGCGCGAGCCGTTCGCTCATCATGTCGAACTCGCGAGCGAGCTCTCCGATTTCGTCCCGCTGTCGAAGATGAAGGCGCTCGGAAAAATTGCCCGCGCCGATGTTCCGCGCCTGCGCCACGAGAGCGCGCACCGGCCGACCGACGAAGAAAACTCCTAGTATCAGCGCGCTGGCAGCGCACAGTGAGGTCAACATCAGCGCCGTGAATGCCGCAGACACGACGGTCTGTCGAACGAATGCACTCTCGCCACGAATGGTCTCCGTGAACTCCAGGACGCCAGGGTTCGAGGCTGGAAACGAGAGCCGAACGCATGTCACGGCCACACCTTCCCCTGGAGCGTCGCGTTTGGTCATCACGAAGCCGCGTCGGAGGAGCTCCTCGTGCTCGGTGCTCGACAGACGCGGCGCGCTCGCCTCATCGAGAAACGTCAGGCGGATACGGACGTCGTCGGCATCACCAGCGTTCGCCACCAGATCCCGGGCGGCATCCAGTCCCTGCTCTCTCCACCTCTCGAGCACGAATGGCTCCAAGGTTCGGCTCATGGCCCTCGCATGATTCAGAATCTTCTGGTCGAACAACGCGACCTCTCGTCGAACCCGCAGATACGCGTTGAGGGCGAGCGCCATCGTCATTGCCGCGACGAGTGCCACGGTGAAGCGAAGGGCGAGTTTCATGATCGTCCGTTTCCTACGCTACACCGTCCTGCGATCCGGCAGCGCTGGCGCGAGCCGCGTCGCAATTTGCAATGCCTCCGTCGACGATTGCGACGTCGGCGGCCGCTCGGGTTTCGAGCCGCTATCTTGCCCTGCACCTGCCCTGCACGCACGCTTCGCCAGACGAACAGTCGCTCGCCCGGGTGCACTTGCCTTCGCAGCGACCATTCAGGCATCGGTTGTCAAACCCACAACCGGAGTCTTCCAGGCACTCCACGCAGCGCTTTTGCGAACAGTACGCGAACGAGGGGTCGACCGCGGTGCACTCAGCGTCCGTCGAGCAAGCGGTGAACTTTGGTGTGGTAGCGCAGAAGCTACCGGTCAGAGCAAACGATGCGACGAAGAACCAACGAAGTCGAGACATGCCCTTTAAGCGCCAAGCGTGCCAAAGCGACGTCGCGCGCGGACACGACACCTATTGCGACGGCGGCCGCATTCGATCCGCGTCAATTTTCGGGTTCTTCTCGTTCGTCGCGAACTCGAGCGTCGTGACCATCCCGTTCGGCTGCTCGACGACCAGCTCTCGCGAGCTCCACTTGTCCGGGTTCGTTCGAAGCGCAATGCGCTCGACGTCTTCGGAGAGGGATTTATCCTTCGGCTTCAACCGCACGAGGGCAGCGCCCATTTTATCTTCGGTGGCGCCGATCTCGTATCGCGATTTGAGCTTGAGGATGTCGCCGGCCAAAAGCGCGATCCAATCAGGCATGCTTACCGCGAGCCCACCACGCGCGACCGGCACGGCATTTTTCGCCCCTTTCGCGCGGTGGACGGTTCCTTGGGGCGTGACCCAGTAAACCACGTCGTCCGGAGGAAAGAGCTCGTACCGGAGGTGCTCCGGCGTCACGACGGTCAACTCGCCGTCGCTCTCGATCGTAAGCAGCTTCGTCAGCCGCTTCTGGCGGAAGCGTGCGCGCAGTGACGTCAACGAGCGGCGGGCAGCGAGGATTGCGGCGAGGATGTCGTCGCTGCTCGAGACCGCCACCGCTGGAGTTCCGTGGGTGAGCAGCATCGCCGCTGTCGCCGCGAGTACGTGCCGGCGGGGAATCATGGTTGGTCCAAGGCGGCACGCCGCCGTGTCGCGAATAAATCGTTTGGGCACAAACGATTCATTCGTCCCCCGAGCCACGTATCCCTAGGAAGATCACGCCGGCGACGAGCGAAGCCGGCGCCAAGACACCAAGAATGAGACCGGCGAGGTGACGACTCTCAGGGTCGGTGACGGCGCCCGATTGGCTCCACCGATGACATAGGGCGAGCGCGATGCCGAACAGGATAGCGGCGAGACCCAGCCGCCGGCGTTTGCTCAGAGTTGTCGAGTGTTGATTCGTCATGGCACGCGCGAGTCGGGGCGATATCCGCGCGTCCGCCCTTGTGCACCCGTCATGCCGCAGCCGAACGGCTGCGGTAAATCCCGTATGGTTGCAGCAGCTAGCGCGCGTGCGTCGCAGGCTGCGACGCACGCGTTGCAGCCTGCGACGGTCAGTCGACGATTCGGCGACCCTCGAGCGTCAGCTTCCACCGGACGCCGCGCTCTCGAAGCTCCTTCGTGTAGATCGAGTCTTCCCGCAGCGCGCGGGAGATCGCTGCCGCGATGCTTGTCGCGAGCAGGAGCGGAAGCACGATCGCGTAGTCGGTCGAGAGCTCGAACACCATCACCGCCGCCAGGAGTGGGGCGTGGGTCGTTGCAGCAGTGGCAGCTGCCATTCCAACGAGCGCGAAGCTTCCGGGAGACGATGCCGAGAGCCCGAAGACGTTGGCGGCGTGCCCGAACGACATGCCGAGAGCACCCCCGATCAGAAGGGTAGGGGTGAAGACGCCGCCGGGGCTTCCCGACGCTACGGACGCCGTCGTCGCAAGGCATTTGCCGATAAGCAACAGCAACACGAATCCGAACGTGAATCGACCGTCGAGCAGCTCGTTGAGCGGCTCGTAGCCATTCCCGGCGACCTCCGGGAGGAGGGCGACGACGCTACCTGCGGCCAGCCCGCCGACGCCGGCTCGAAGCGGTAGTCGAAGCTTGGGGTGTCGCAGCCATCGCTCGACGATGGTCAACATCCGCATGAATCCCTGCGCGACGAGCGCGGCAAGGAGCCCGAGCAGTGCGTACCCGACGAGCTCCAACGGTGAAGCCAGCGAGAATGCCCGGGCCCCGTAGATTGGTCCCTCGCCAACGACGGTTCGCGTGATCATCGTCGCGACGACCGTGGCGACCGACACGGGGATGAGAGCATCCAAGGTAACGACGCCGCTGACGATCTCGAGGACGAACAGCACGGCAGCAAACGGGGTGTTGTACGCAGCAGCGAACCCCGCGGCGGTCCCCGCGGCGATGAGCACGCGAGCTTGTTTGGACGTCAAATGTAGTCGTGACGCGATTTCCTTTCCGAGAGAGCCGCCGAATTGAATCAGGGGTCCCTCGCGACCGATCGATCCGCCGCAGAGGATCGCAATCCACGATGCTGCCGATTTGAGAAGGGTCACCCGCATGGACAAGCGGACCCGTCCGAGCACCACCGCCTCCATGACGTCGCCGACACCGTGCCCGGAGGCCGAACGCGCGATCAGCAGGCCAATTCCGCCCGCGAAGAGGCCGCCGAGGGCTGGCACGATGACCCGCGCGATGATCGGCAGCCGGTGCATCGCCGCGACAATATCGGACGCTCCGAACAGGCCTCCGATCGCCGCCCCGAGCAGCATGCGAAACGCAATGGCAAACCCGGCGGCGCCGGTCGCCACGAGCATCAACCCCGCGACGAACGCTGCCCAGGAGCGGAAGCCAGTCAATCGCCGTGGATACCGCCGCTGCTGCGACGGCCGTGGGGGTGGGACGTTCAATATGCGGTCTCGTCAGTGACGCAACCCGTGCTTCGCCGTCGCACGCCTTGCAACGTTGGGACCAAAAATTCGAGGCCGCGCTGCTGCCCGGTCAGCGCCGCGACGACGCGGAGCTCGTGGTTCGCGCCCTCGCCTCGTCGTATTCGCGACGCTGTTCTTCGTCGAATTGCTCGCGCATCCGCGTGTTCCCCTTTGCCCTGGCAGCCTCGAGGTTCTCGCGACAAGGGAGTAGCGCCCGGTCCTTCTCCTCGTCGGTCTCGCGAATGATCGACGAGACGGCAAGCGCTTGCGCATCGGACAAATCGAGGTAGCGGTCCATCGACTCGACGCGCCGCTCGACGCTCGGCCGCCCGAAGCTCGGCTTGTTCGCGTCCAACCAGTAGGCGCGCGCACCAGCGACACCCGACACGGCGCCGAGTAGGAACACGACCGCGATGAATCCGATGGGCTTCAATCGCGACGGCGTGTCCGATTGGACGGGTTCCGCGCCGCGTGCCGCCACCGAAGACGCCGGCTCGTCCAGTGCTCCGCCTCGTTCTCGTCGCCGCCCTTCAATCACCTGTCACCCCGATGAATCCACCGCATACGATGATGCGGCGCTCGATGAGGTTTTCGGCGCATCAGAAAGCAAACGCCGAGCCAGGCGGTCACTCACATCCCGACGAGCACCTTGGTCTGCGACGGCGAGACGTGCGTGCCCACGGGGGCATTGGCGTTGGTCCCGTTGTGGCCCGTCGTGCAGGTCAGGAACGTGACCGGCTGGCCCTCGACCTTCACCTTCGCGGACCCCTTCTTGAACTGCACGGGGCCTTTGAACATGCCTGAGACGACGCCGCCTGCAGAGCCCGCCTCGTCGCCCGTGCTCATGGGGATCACCGATTGTGTCGTGAGCGGGGGCTGATTGAGTATATTGACCTTCTTCGGACAGGTGCCCGGGTTGGCCTGCATCAGCTGACCGACATTCGGATACGGAATCGGAACGGGGGCGGCTGGCGGCGCCGGCGTCTTGCACGTGTCGGGCATCGCCTGCGCCATGCCGCCCTGCTTCGTCGCGACCGGGAAGATCGACATAGGTCCTCGTTCCTCTTCAATCAGCCGAGATTGACGCGTTTGCCATCGATTTTCACGTCGTCCTCCGCAAGGACGGAAGCTCGCTCGGCCTTGAGTGAGTAGGCGCCGCGGATGAGCGCCCGGACCCTACCGGCGGTGGTCTGATCCAAACCCTCGACGTGCCGAACCACCTCTCGCGCGCGCAAGAGCACATTCGATGCGACCTGTTCGATGCGGTCCACGACGACGTGCGCCTGCTCGACCGCCGCCGTCAGTCGAACCGAGCGATAGGTCATGTCGGCAAAGGTCACGTCGGCGCGCTCTGCCGTCATCGTGAGCTGCTTCGTGCCGAGTGAGATCGATTTGCCGGCGATGAGGTCGATGTTGCCCCGCGGCGCCTTCAGCGTGAGATCCCCCTCGGGCATGACGAGCGCACCCTTGCCTGTCGCGGCGTCATATTCGAACAGGAGCCGGCCAGCGGCGTCGCGAACCTCTATCGCCTCGTCGACCACGGCTGCCGAAGCGCCAGACGACGTCGTCAGGCGGCGACCCGATATCGGCGCAGGTTCCTCGATCTCGATCTCAGCGTCGTAGCGAGCTTGTTGGGTTTGCGTCGTTGTCATCGTTGGTCTCGTTCCAAAAGGCGCCTCAGAGATCCGGCGCTTTCCAATCTTCGGCCTCTGCGAGATCCGGGTCGGTCGGTCTCGCGCCATCTCGCTTGGCGAACTGCCAGATAGCGTCGCGATCGCGGAGCCGATGAAGATTCGCCCCGGACAGGTCAGCGCGCGTGAAGTCCGCGCCCACCACGGTCGCATGGGACATCTCGCAATATGAGAGGTTCGCGCCGCGGAAGCTCGCGCCCGACGCTAGGGCGGACGTCAAAACGCTCTCCTGAAGGTTCGCATCGTCCAGCTTGGCGCTCTCGAGCACCGCGCCTTCGAATGTCGCCATCGCCATGTTGGCCTCTCGCAGATCGCAGACCGAAAGTTGCGCCCCGAAGAAGCTCGCCCCTCGCCCGGTTGCGCCGCGCAGCGACGCGCGCAAGAGCATCGCTTCGCCGAAGTCCGTTCGCTCGATCGTGGCGTTGTGAAGGTTTGCGCCGGTGAGATCGGCCCCCGACAGATCCGCGTCCGTCAGATCGGCACCGGATAGCTCGCGTCCGGTGAGCTTGGCGCCTCGAAGAATGCATCGAAGGAACCGGTTTTCGGCCAACCGAGCTTGGCTGAAGTCCGCATTGTCCATATCGACACCCTCGAATGTCGCGCCGCGAAGCCCTGAGTCGTCCGTCCGAGCGCCCACCAATCGACACAGTCGGAGGATCGTCCGCTCGAGGGAAGCGCCGCTCAAGTCGACATTCGCGAGATCGCAGCGCACCAATTCGGCGCCCGCGAGATCAGCGCCCGCCAGCGACGCGCCCGTCATGACCGTCTCGTTCAGCGCCGTTCCGTCGAAATGCGTGTTCCCGAGCTGCGCGTTGGTGAAATCCGTGCGCGTAGCCGTCACGCCGCGAAGATCGGCACCGCCGAGCTCGGCTCGGTCGAATTTCGCGTCCGTGAGATCCGCCCCGCCCAATTGAGCTCGCGAGAGCCGCGCCGCGGATAGTGTCGCGCCGACGAGCTTCGTGCGTGCGAGATTGCAGCCGCTCAGGTCGCACCCTGTCAAATTGGCCTTCGTCAGGTCCGCGCCGGCGAGGTCGCAACCCGCGAGGCTGCTGTATTCGAGTCTGGCGCCGGTGAAATCGAAGCCACGCAGATCGAGCCCGCGCAGGTCGCAGCGAACGTAGCGCGCCCCTCTCTGGTGTGCGTTCATCCCGCGGAAGGTCCCGACCCGCCGGCCGTCGAGTTGAAGATTCTTCACCGATGCAGCCGGCCCAAACGGCAATTCAGCGGGCGCCACGTCGTTGAACGAGATGGATTCGAGGGCCGTCCCGGTAAAGTCGCTCTGCGTCAGGTCACAACGCTCGAGGCGGACGCGAAGAAGCGTCGCTGACACGAGCTTCGCGTGCGTAAGTCCGCAGTCCTCGAACGCGGACTCGACGAAGGAGGCTCCCGTGCAATCGGTGCCCGCGAGATCCGTCGACTCGAACGTGGCGCCCTCGGCCACAATCCGCTGCAGGTTGGCGCCCGTCAACGTCGCGCCGCGTATCACCGACTGCGTGAGGTTGGCACCATCGAAGCGCGCACTCCCAAGATGCGCGCCCTCGATGACGGTTCCGACGAGGGAAGCGCTCGTGAGGACGGCTCGTTCCATGGGCACGAGCTTGCGCCGCACGCCTTGCGCTCCGAGCTGCCTGAACTGCGCGATCTGCTCGGGCGTCAGAGAGGTATCTTCGAGCGCCTCTGCGTTCGCACCGGGCTCCATCTCCACGTCGAGACACGTAATGACTGCACCGTCCAGGCAGGCTCGTCGCAATTGAATATCCGACAGGACACAGCCGATGAATGCGGCGCGCGCTAGGTTGGCCGCCGAAAGATCGGCTCCTCGCAAATCGCACCGATGAAAGACGACATCCTGAAGGTCGAGCGCGCCGAGGACCTGATTTGATAGATCCCATGCGCCGACCGTAACTGGCAGACCGGTAGACGCTGCGCGAGCGGCCGTCACGTGTTGCTGCAGCGCTTGAGCCCGGCTCACGTCGCCCTCGGCGCGAGCTTCGTGGCTTTGACGTTTGCGCGTTCGAGCCGGACCTCGCGAAGGGTGGCATCGAGGAGCTCGCAACCGTAGAGATTGGAGCCTCGACAATCCGCGCTCGTCAGATCGGCCCCCTCGAATGTGCTCTGAAAGAAGTTCACCGCGGTCAGGCGTGAAGCCGACAGCTTCGCGCGTGTCAGCCGAGCATGTTTGACGACGGAGCGATGCATATCGGCGCCGGTCAGGTCCGCGGCTGTGAGGTCTGCGCGGATAAGACTCGCTTCGCGCAGGATCGCACCACGCAGCACGGCTTCCGACCAGTTCGACATGTCGGCAACCACGCCGCTGAAATCCGCACGCTCGAAACAGGCCGCCTCGGCACGGGACCCTTTCAGGCTTGCGCGGGTGAACGAGGTATTGCTGGCCGCTGCGCGGTCGAGCGTCGCGTTGTCGAGCGACGCGCCGCCGAACTGCGCGCCGTCAAGGATGCAGTCGGACATATCGGACGCGTCGAACGCGGCTTCCCGCAGGTCCGCGTTCGCCAGTGTTGCTTTGAACACGAGACAGCGAATCCCTCGGGCGCGCCTGAGATTGGCGCCTGTCAGGTTGGCTCGGGGGAGCTCGGCTCCGTCGAGTGATGCCTCTTCGAGATCCGCCTGGTCGAGGACGGCGCCGGTCAAGTCCGCCTCGGCGAGCTTCGATTGCGTGAGCCTCGCGGATCGGAGCCCTGAGCCCGAAAGGCTCGCCCGCGACAGGTCCGCGCCGGTCAAATCCGCCTC
The DNA here is from genome assembly GCA_013361525.1 of Polyangiaceae bacterium. GTDB lineage: Bacteria > Myxococcota_A > Polyangia > Polyangiales > Polyangiaceae > Xiheicaenibacterium. The sequence goes on from JABFXY010000157.1 coordinate 15,980, forward strand.
GAAGAAGTCGGCCTGGTTGGCGATGGCTTCGACGAGCGAGGCGGCGCGAAGATTTGCCCGGGCGAGCTGTGCCCGGGTCAGGTCTGCCCCATCGAGCTTCGTGCGCGCGAGGTTGGTCGAGCGCAAGTCCGCCTCCGCCAGCGCCACGCCGTTCAGATCGAGCCCGCTCAAATCGAGCCCGGCGAGTCGCGCGCGAACGAAGGAGCCCTTGATGGCCGCATGCGCGATAACGCGCTCGCGGGTCCATTGTTTCTCGGGCTCCTCCTCCGGCTCATCAAGGATCGACGGGTCGTGGCCGGCTTGAATCAGGATGTCGCGGACGCGCTCGCGGCTCTCCGCGGCGACGCGGGCAGCGGCGGCTGGGTCTTCGACGAGCCCGGCCATGAGGACAGCGTTCATCTCGTCGCGAGTGCGGACGGACGCAAGCTCGTCGAGCATCTTCTTGGGCGCACCCGCCTTTTCGAGAATATGTCGCGTCTGCGCGATTTCCTCTTGGACAGCGCGCTCCACCTCCGACGGATCCACGCCCGGTTCGGACGCTGTCTCGCTTTGGGGCTTCGGAGTGATGGCGTTATCGTCCACCCGCCAAAATGACGGGTCCGCATAGGCTGCTGCGGGGGAGGGGGAGTCGGCGAGACGCTCCGTGACGAGCAACGCCTTCAGGACCTCTCGGCCGTCACGCGTCGCCGTCGGATAGATGCCTCGCCATACCAAGCAGAGCAGGGCTGCATCCATATCGACCCAGAGGGTATCCAGGCGCAGGACGACCTCGCGAACCAGGCAACCGTCATCATGTGTCCGGATCGATGCCTCACTCCGGCGAGCGTCGCTCGCCGTGCGGTTGTCGCCGATGAAGCTTCTGACGCGTATTCCGGGCAGCCACGACTCGAAGCGCGCATGGTCCGGATGCATGTTCTCGAACGTGAGCGTCTCGTCGCCGCGCAAATAGCCTTCCACCTGTTGGTCCGGCGGTGCGGCATTGAAGTATCCGAAATCGAAGTCTTCCGGAAACCCCGGCCAGCGCGTCGCGAGCCAGCGGTCGTCGTACGTGCCGAGCTGCGTCGTTCGGGCCCAGGTACGGCCGCGCGGTCCGAACCCCGCAGGGTCGAGCGATTGGTTGGGAAACGCGAGCATGCGCTCGGGCAACTCGACATTCGGCAACAAGGCCGTTCGGCCGCGGCCAATGGGGTTCTGCGCGTCCTGGGGACCGCCGAAGCTGCGATCGTACCGCAGCGGCATCGATCGAAACGGCGTTGGCGGGGTCGCGGTTCGCTCGGCGCCTTCTCCGGACCAGCGTCGGTCACCGATGACTGCTATTCGCTTTCGGAGATCGCCGACGGCAATCGCGGCTTGCGTCCTCGACACAGGCCGCTCGCCGGGTGCATGGCAGATCCCCGTCACCAGGACGTCCGCTCGGGGCTTGAAAGGCGCAAAGTCCGAGTCGTAGCGCGGGCCGAGCTGACGATTGTCCTCGTGATCCGCATCTCCCGAAAGGAACTGTCGCTCATCCACCGGTGCAAGGCACGCCTCTCGACCGTGCTCGAGCTTGAACGTGCCTTTGACCACCACCGTGAGCGCATGCGCGGGCGAGCGCGCGAGCGACGGGAAGGCGCCGAAGCCGAGACCGGTCGTATTGAAGATTTGCACGCTCGCTCAGCCCACTGTGAGCTCGTTGGCCGGACCGAGCTGAAGACGTCCATTGAACTGCGCGTTGGTCGCCTTCATGTTGATGTCGCCTGTAGCCGAAAGCTTGATCATGGACGTCCTCGGAACGTTCTGTAGATACATGTCCTTCGCAGCCTCGAGGACGACGTCTTGGTCGCTCTGTAGCTCCAGGTACGAACCCGGAAGATTGATGAGCCGCACGAGACCAGGAGCCGCCCCTCCGCCCAACTGGATCTTGGACTCCATGGTTGCTCCGGTCACGTCGTTCTGCTGAAGAACAATCGTGGAATCGTCCATCTTCAGCTCGGTTGCCGATACCTTTGGGGCCGCCTTCTCCTTCAACGCGTTCACGAGCGACCAGGCGAGCGCAGCGATGCACCCGACGCCGGATAGCGCCATGAGACTGCCGACCACGGGCGCGGTGCCGCTGTCGGTCACCGGCGGAATGACGGTGCTCACCGCGGCCGTGACGGCCGACGCGCCAGCGAGGACTGCAGCGCCCGTATTGGCTTTGACGGACGCCCTCAATGCGGCCGAAATGCCGTCGGCCGTCGCCTTGACGCGCAGATGTACCGACTTGCGCGCTTTGGACTCGAGATCGTCGGCGACGTGCATGTCCTTGCCGAGCACGTTGGAGTACTTGTAAACAGCCCCGAGCTCGAACGCGTAGCCGAAGTTGAAGCTCGCCCCGAGTGTCGCATTAACGTCGAATTTTCCTCCGACGAAGGCGGCCATCGTCAGGCCGAAGGTGCAGTCGAATTTGAAGCCGCCGTAGAAGGTCTCGGTGTCGCCGAACCAATAGCTGTCGGCCGCCACGTGCCCCATCTCCGTCTTTCGGTAGGCGGGCTTGCCGGCGGTGAAGAGACCGGGCTGCTGATAGAAATTGATGTAGTAGACAGGGTCCGCGTTCCAGGTCTCGACCGTCCCGGAGCCGATGCGAAACACCCATTTGCCGCCGACGTCCATGAGCGCATCGCCCTTGACGTACAGCTTGTAGTCGCCCTGCACGGCGTCGCGGGCCGTTCCCTTTGTCGCCCTGGTGCGGTCGCCGTCCGTGTACTCGAGCCAGCCGGGCCTCGGTTGAGCAGGGGTGCCCGTCTGAAGGAGGTCTTTCACCTTCTTCGTCGACTCGGACACCGCCGTCCAGCCGTCGTCGAGATTCCCAAAGATGCTGTTTTCGTCCGTGGCGTCGTAGGCACCAAGCCGAAGGAGACTCTTTTGATCTCCGTCGACCACGCCGTCGTAGTCGGGGACCAGCGCAACCAGGGAGCGGCCGCCGCTCGTCGGTCGCCAATCGTCGCTCGTCGTCGTCATGTTTTGGCTCCGTTCGAGGCTGCTGCGCCGAGGACACGCTCGATGCCTTCGAGCGCGCTCTTGAGCTCTCGGACGGCATCCGTGGTTACGTAGACGGTGTTTCGCTTCTCGCGTTTGCCGTCGCGAAGGTGCAACGTAAGCAGGACGACCGGCGTATCCATGCCGACGCCCCGATCCGCTGCGGCGATTCGATCGACGCGCCAATCAAGCCCCGTCAAGATCTTGCCATGGTCGAGGATCATCCGCTCGACGAGGCCCTTCTGAATGACCGCCTTCACCGCGTCGTAGCGGGCGCCGAGGGTATCCGCGATTGGTGGCGGCGCTCCCCGTGAGAGGGCACCTAGGTCCTCAATGATCAGCCTCTGTGCGAGGTTGAGCGCGGCGGCGCGCGAGAGGACCAGTCGGCAGACACGCAGGCTCGCCTGAAGATCGGCCGGTGCGATGCCGTACAGCTGGCAGAACGCTTCTGCGCGACGCTCGAGCGCTGGATCCACGTCTGCCAAACTGGACTCGACGAGCTCCCACAATCCTTGTTGCGCGCGCTCCGGCAGCGCCGTCAAACGCTGCCAGTCGGAGAGCACTGCGGGAGGGGCTGGCTGGCCTGCGAGGCAATGAAGAATGACGGCAGCGTCGCGCGGCCGTCCGTCCGTCTGTTCCAGATGGTGTTGGCTCATAGGGATGGATGCGGGGTGGAAACGGGCGGGACGTCAGCGGTCGATGATCCGAATACGGGCACCCGATACGGTGCGAATGGTGTTCTCGTTCTGATTTCGCGAAACGACGGGAGACGGCGTCAGCGGATTGGGCACCGAGCCCACGATGATCGGCCGGTCGGGATCGCCGTCGACGAAGGCCATCACGACCTCGATGCCGGGCTTGAGCGGAAAGTGCATGCCATACCCGGGGCCGGCATGAGGCTGCGCCATTCGCACCGGGCGCGATGCTTTCTGTCGTTCCGTGGGCGCCGTGTCGAACAGAAACCGAATCGTGTAACGCCCCTCTGCATCGATATGCGCGATGTCCGCGCTTCCTCCGGGCCCCGGTTCGACGATGCCGGTCAAGAGCCCATCGATCCGCGGCCGCGGCGTAACGCGGGCCGGGCGATAGCAAAATCCGGTCGGTACGCCCCGGAACGTATTTCGGTACGACGCGTCGCCGGCGCGACCGGCGGGCGGCTGCGTCGCCTGATGCCTTACCTCGGTGAGGAGGAGCTGCGCCTCCGTTTTGCGAGGGTGATTCGTAAGATCGATGACACCGCCCGCGTAGAAAGCCGGCTTGTTCGACGCGCCGATGAAGACTTGATGTTTGGATTGCTGTTCTTCGCTTCTGATGAGCGCGAGCTGGCCGCTCTCTTCAGGGGTCTTCGCGTGACAGCCGTACTCCGCCATGCCCCCGCCGCCACCGGGCAGTTCTGCACTGCCGATGATGGAGACGAGCGGGATCCGATAGTTGTAATCGTAAACGATATACGTCGAGGGGACGAGCTCCGCATCGAGCTCCAGCAAGTAGACGTCACGGTAGTCACCGTCCGGGTTGAACCTCGCTTCACCCAGCGAACGGAATCCACCCTCGTGATCCGTGAAGACGATCTTCTCACCTTCGAATTCGTGTTCGAAGAAATAGGAGATCCCAAGGTGCTCGCAGAGCCGTGAGATGAAGGCGGCGTCTGTCTCGCGGTATTGGACGACGAACTCGCGCTGCGGGTACGGGTGACTGAGGCGCATCTCGCTCGCTTGTGCGTCGAGACCGCAAAGCTTCAGCTTCGCGACGACGATGTCGGGCACCGTCATGTCTTGATAGATGTCTTGCGTGTGGACGAGGCGCAGGTGATGCGTTTGCGGCGCGATATGAAGCCGATACGTCCGATAGTCCGCCGCCGGCTCGAGCTTGTCGCGAACGGCCGCGACCACGCCGTGAAACCGCCGGACCTCGAGACCTTCGAGCGTCGTCACGACGCAGACCTTGGCCCCGAGCAACGAGCTCGCGTCGACCGCATCGCCGGCGGCGAGAGCGCACTCGACCGTGAACGAAAAGAGCTCGCCAATCGCCTCGCGCCCCTCGAGCGCGACGAGATGGAATCGCTCAGCGGCAAAGTCCTTCGACTCGAGGTGGAAGCGAAATCGTTCGGCGATCATTCCGGCTCGCATCCTAGAGAGTTGTCTCGTCATGACAAGCCTCGCCGACGACGCGGCTGAACGATCCCGTAGCAGACTGACGCGGCCGTCAGGCTGAGGCTTCGAGCCCTCGTCACGATCACCCTGCTCCGCTCTCCGCACCAGCCATGGACGGCGGGTCGTCGCGCAGCAGCGTCGTCTATGCGGCCGGCGCGCATCTTGGTGGAGCGTTAGCTCCGCCGCTCGAGATCGGAAGCAACAATGCGCATCCGCTCAATTGGATATGCAGTCACCGGCGGGTCCCAAGCCGTGCGCAGAAGAGGACCGGCCGCCATTGCGCGGTTGCCAGTCAAGCGCAATCGGCCTTCTCGGGTGCGACCGCGTCCGATTTTGCGATGCGCCAAAATCGGATTGGCCCGTCCTGTTTTGCTTGTCTCGGGGACGCGATGCCCCCACCTTTCTTGAACATCTCGGGTGTCGATATGGGCGATGTGATTCTCGCCGGCGCGACCGCGCCGCGCCGCGTTTCCCAAACAGCGGTATTGCAAGCCCATGCGATAACGAAAGTTTATCGCATGGGAGAGGTCGACGTGCAGGCGCTTCGCGGCGTCGACGCGGCCCTGTATCCGGGGGAGCTCGTGGTGCTGTTGGGAGCCTCTGGCAGCGGCAAGTCGACGCTGCTGAATATTCTCGGCGGTCTGGATACCCCCTCGGAAGGGCGTGTCTTCTATCGCGATCAGGAAATCACGGAAGCCGACTCGTGGGAGCTCACGCGCTATCGCCGCGACCACGTCGGATTTGTGTTCCAATTCTATAATCTGATACCGAGCCTCACGGCGCGGGAGAACGTCGCTCTCGTGACTGATATCGCCGAAAATCCCCTCGATCCCGCGGAGGCGCTGTCGATGGTGGGTCTGGGCGATCGGCTCGATCATTTCCCGGCACAGCTCTCAGGAGGCGAGCAGCAACGCGTGGCGATCGCCAGGGCGATTGCGAAGCAGCCGGAGGTGCTCCTTTGTGACGAACCCACCGGCGCGCTCGACTATCGGACGGGCGTGCGGGTCCTCGAGGTAATCGAGCGGGTGAATGCCGAGCTCGGTACGACCACCGCCATCATCACCCACAACGCGCCCATCGCTAGCATGGCCGACCGGGTGATCACGCTCCAGGACGGCAGGGTCGTCGATGAGCGGCGCAACGTTTCACGAGCCAAAGCGAGCGACGTGCAATGGTGAGCACGCTGGATCGTAAGCTCATTCGCGACCTCCTGCGGCTGCGAGGGCAGGTCATCACGATCGCGCTCGTCGTGGCCGCCGGCATTGCTGCGTTCATCGCGATGAAGGGCAACTATGCGTCGCTCGAGCGAGCCCGTGACGCCTATTACGAGCGGACGCGGTTCGCCGACGTGTTCGTGCACCTCGAGCGGGCGCCGGAGGCCGTTCGCGCCGACCTCGAGCGCATTCCGGGAGTAGCGCGCGTAGAAACGCGCGTGGCGGAGGGCGGGATGATCCCGCTCGAGACGATGAGCGAGCCGATTCGGGCGCAGCTGCTCTCGTTGCCTGCGGGCGGCCGCTCGACGCTGAGTGAGCTGTATCTGGTCGAAGGGCGGATGATGGAGTCGGGCCACAACGACGAGGCAGTACTGCTCGAATCGTTCGCCCGCGCCCACGGCCTGCGGCCCGGCGACGAGCTGCCCATCGTCATCAACGGCGTGCTGCGGCGACTTCGTGTCGTCGGTGTCGCGATGTCGCCGGAGTACATCATGGCGCTCGCTGCCGGTGAGATGACACAAGATCCAAAGCGCTTCGCCGTCGTATGGATGGATCGAGCGCCGCTAGCGGCGGCGTTCGAGATGGAGGGCGCATTCAACGACGCGCAATTGGAGCTGCAGCCCGACGCCTCGGAGGCCGAGGTCATCCAAGCGGTCGACGCGCTGCTCAGCCGGTACGGCAGCTTCGGAGCAATCCCGCGAAGCAAGCAGCTTTCGAACCAGCTCATCGAGGGCGAGCTGTTGCAGATGCGCAGCATGTCGACCGTGGTCCCGTCCATCTTTCTCGCGGTCGCCGCGCTTCTGCTGAATGTCGTTCTGTCCAGGCTCGTGCACCTCCAACGGTCCGAGATCGCGGCGCTGAAGGCGATCGGCTATCACGATATCGAGATCGGCGCGCACTTCCTCAAGCTGGTCCTCGTCATCAGCGGTCTCGGCTCCCTCCTCGGAGTGCTCGCGGGCATCTGGCTCGGCCGTGCGCTGACGAATCTATACGGTCAGTTCTTCAAATTTCCGACGCTGGACTTCCGGCTCGATCTCACGGCGATCGGCATCGCGCTCGGGATCAGTTTTGCGTCCGCGTTTGCCGGAGCGTTCGGCGCGGTCCGAAAGGTGATGGCTCTGCCTCCCGCGGAGGCGATGCGCGCCCCTGCACCGGCCCGCTATCGGCGATCGTCGCTCGACGTATTGCGTATTCGCCGCTTGTTCGGCCCGGCCGCCCAGATGATTGTCCGCGAGCTCGAACGCCAGCCGCTCCGGACCGCGGGATCGGCGTCGGCGATTGCGGCCTCCGTAGGATTGCTCGTCGTGGCGGGCTGGTACTCGGAGGGCCTCGACGCCCTGATGTACACCCAGTTTCACGAAGTGATGCGTGAGGATGTCGTCGTCGTCTTCTCCGAGCCTCAGCCCGAGCGTTCGGTCCGCGAGCTGGGCCATCTACCTGGTGTCGTCGGCGCTGAGGGCATGCGGTCCGTGCCCGTCAAGTTCGTGAACGGCTCCAGCTCGCGAGAGGGTGTGATTCATGGTTACGCCGATGACGGTACCATGCGCACGCTCCGCGACCGTTTCGGTAGGCCGGTCGCGCCGCCCCCTGACGGCGTGGTGCTCACCGACCTTCTCGGCGAGATTTTGGGCGTCGAGGTGGGCGACACGCTGGAGGTTCACGTGCGCGAGGGCGCTCGGCCTCTCAAGCGCCTTACGGTGTCGGGGTTCGTGGACGAAGGGTTCGGTCTTCAGGGCCACATGCGGGTCGCCGCTCTACGGGACTTTCTCGATGAGGAGCCCCTCGTCTCGACCGGTCTGCTTCGCATCGACCCCGCATTGGAGAAAGATCTCGATGAGCGTCTGAAGGCGATGCCTCACGTCGTGTCGGTCACGAAGCGAGCGGACATCCTCGCGCAGTTTCGCGACCAGAGCGGCGCGATGATCGCGACCATGACATTCATGATTACGCTCTTCGCCGCAATCATCACCGTCGGCGTCGTGTACAACAACGCCCGTGTCGCCTTGAGCTTGCGTGCCCGCGATCTCGCGAGCTTGCGCGTGCTCGGGTTTCATCGAAGCGAAATAAGCGCCATCTTGCTCGGCGAAATGGCCATTCAGGTGCTCATAGCGCTGCCGTTGGGGATGTGGTTCGGCAGTGTGCTCGTGCACGGCATCGCGTCGACGGTCGACCCCGAACAATTTCGACTGCCGATCGTGCTCACCGCGAAGAGCTACGCCTACGCAGCGCTCGTCGCGCTGGTCGCGAGCGTCCTGAGCGCGCTCTTGGTTCGAAGAAAGCTGGATCAGCTCGATCTTATCGGCGTCCTCAAGACGCGGGAGTGAAGGTCATGACGGAATTGGAAGCCAGCGGGCACGATGCGGTGCCGCGCCCCACACCCAAGCGTTCGAAGAAGATCGGTCGGACCATCTCGCGGTGGCTCAAGCGAGCACTGCTCGTTGCGTTGGCCGTGGGCGGAATCGCTGCCATTGCCAAGTCGCTCATGCCCAAGCCGGTACCGGTAGACGTCGCCACCGTCGCGAACGGGCCTCTGACGGTCACCGTGGACGAGGACGGTAAAGCGCGCGTCAAGGACCGGTATGTCGTAAGCGCGCCGCTCAGCGGCCGGCTCGCGCGGATCGAACTCGACCCGGGCGACGAGGTTAAGCAGGGAGCGATCCTCGCTCGCATCGCTCCCCTCGCGCCGCCTCTGCTGGATGCGCGTACGAAGAGCACGGCGGAGGCGCGGGTCGCGGCGAGCACGGCGGCAAAGCGGCAGACCGCCGCGCAAACCGACCGCGCCACGGCCGCGCTCGAGTTCGCGAAGACGGAATCCGTGCGCACCCGCAAATTGGTGGAAACGGGCGCGATGACCGGGCAACAACTCGACCAGGCGATGCTCGCGGAGCGGACCGCGACGGCCGACGCCGAGTCCGCGCGTTTCGCCCAACGGGTCGCGGACTACGAGCTGCAAATGGCCGTCGCGACCCTCGGACATCTAGACAAGCGGAAGGATGATGGCGAGCAGCTCGACGTACCTTCGCCGGTCGACGGGCGCATTCTGAATGTGCTCAATCGGAGTGAAGGTGCTGTTCAGCCGGGCACGGCGCTCGTCGAGGTCGGTGATCCACGCGCGCTGGAGATCGTTATCGACGTGCTTACCAGCGACGCCGTCAAGATCAAGCCGGGTGCCCTGGTGACCATCGATCGATGGGGCGGCGAGCCGATCGAAGGACGAGTTCGGCTGGTAGAGCCCTCTGCATTTACGAGACTGAGCGCGCTCGGCGTCGAAGAGCAACGCGTGAATGCAGTGATTGATCTGGCTGCACCCGTGGAGCAATGGGGGACGCTCGGCGACGGATACCGAGTCGAGGCTCATATTCGGGTCTGGCACGATGACGCCGCCCTCAAGGTCCCCGCGAGCGCGGTGTTCCGCCATCAAGATGGCTGGGCGCTCTACCGAGTCGACGGCAAGATCGCGCGCCTGCAACCGGTGACCATCGGGGAGCGGACCGCTCGTGACGTGCAGATTCTCCAGGGGATGGACGCCGGAATGCAGGTGGTTCTCCACCCGAGCGACCGTGTTCGTGATGGGGTCGAGATCGTGGCTCGGTGAGGACGCGGTCGAGTCGACTACATCACCGGGTCAGCGTCGATTTCGACCGAGGCGTCCTTCGCCACGGAGTTTTGAACGCGCTCCATCGCGACGTCTGGGGCGCGAATGAGGCCGAGTCGCGGATGATCGAGATCGAGCACCACCGCGCACGCGAGGCCGACGAGCGCGGGGACGACGCGAAGCGCAAGTGCGCCGCGTCGGCCCGTGAGCCCGGACGAGTAACCGGTCGACGCCATGGCGACGACTGCGACCACGACCAGAAGGACGACGATGGTTGAAGGGAGTGTCGCGAAGAGCGCCGCAAACCGCTTGCCCTCGAGGTCGATCATCTCATTCAGCGACGCCACGTAGAGCTTTGTCGTCTCCGACTCGGGATTCGCTCTCGCCGTGTCGGTTGCCCGCGCCCACAACGCGGCCTGCAGCAGCTGCGCCGCCGATGTTGTTTCGAGCGTTTGCACCTCATCGCTCTGTGCACCGTAGAAGGCGACGCGCTGGTCGACGTATCGACGAAGCATCTCGCGCGACTCGCTCCGGGCTGGCTCCGGGAGAAACTCGGCGCGGAGGTACGTGGTCCCGATCGCGTTCGCCTCATCGACGATGAGCGCTCGGCGCGCGGAGAACCGGCGCTCCGCCATCGATAGGGTGAACGCGAGGAGCAGTGCCAGCAAGCCCAACATCGCCGCCTGGATCGTCACCACCTGCGAACGAACGGGCTCTGGTGTCCGCGGCTCATGGCGCCGGCCGATGCGAAACGCGACCTCGGCCGCGGCCAGCAGAACGACCATGAACGTGGCAATTCCTAAATAGAGCAGCGCATTCCCCATGGTGACCAATTTCAAAACGGCTTCCGCTTACTCCGGCAGCATTCGATATGCCTGCCACAGGAGGTTTTGCTGGTGCCGGTCGTGTTGCGGAGGAAGCTACGCAGCTGCTTCGGCCCATGACCCCCATGCTGGTCTGGCCCCCACTCAATGTGTTGCAGATTGCAGCGTGGTGTCGCAATTTGCGACGTGTCGCCTCACGATCGCCGGTTCTTGTCCAAGATCCCCACGATGATGAGCCCGAACGCGATCAGACGAATCACGTACACGTAGTGTCGCGACTCCACCGATGTCTGGGACAGCCCAAGGACCAAGTAGTTCGCGAAGAAGCAGAGGAAGGCGAGTGAGAAATACAGAAACAGCCGTTCGCCGCTCCTCAGAAAGAACCGCAGAAAGAAGCACGCGGCCGTCCCCGCGAGTGCTGCGATCGAGCCGTTCAAGAAGTGCTGCATCAACGGGACTCCCACACGAGGCCGGCGACGACGATCGACATGGCCACCAATGCGGTCGCGCTACGGGCGAGGGACAGGTCGATCGCCGTCGGTATGACGACCAGATCGACGAACAGGAGGATGTTGTTCAGCGCGAGGAAGGCAAAGCCGATCGCACTCCATAGCAGAAGGCGAGAGCCGCTGCTCCGCCAGCCTCGAACGAGCAGAGCGCAGCACGCGACGCTGGTGATCGCGCAGAGGACGTAGACCGCTTCAGCCATCTGGCCCCCGCTTCTTCTTCCGGTCGCCGATGACGAAGGCATCGGCGAATGCGCGCGTGACCGAGCTCCGGACCCGATCCATCGCTGCCTCCGCTATCAGCTTGACGAGCTCGAACCGACTTGCGTGGTACAGCTGTGCCAGCTCCCTCGCTTTCGCGGCCCGTCGCGGATCGTGCAGGGTGAGGCGAAAGCGGTCCTCCCTGTCGGGACCAACGAGCAGGTCGCAAAGCCCTACGGTGTACAGCGATTGGAACGCATCTGCGACGGCGTGGAAGGGGATCTTCAGCTCGGTCTCCGCTTCGTCCTTCGACCATGTGCGCGACGGGTCTCGGCCGAGCAACACGAGCAGCTCGAGCTCCTCGAGCGTCTCGACGTTGTCGTACAGGAATCGTCGAATATCCGCGGGTAGCTGACCCATGGCCGTACCGATCTGGATATGGCCTGTTTTGTCGCTGGGTTGCAAGTTCGTTTGACCACCAACGATCGATTGGCCGAGCCTGTGGCCGTTCGCCACGCTATGAAGCGATCGCATGAAACTCCCCCCCGCGCTGCTTGCTGCGCAAGATCGGCTGGCTGCGCTTCTCGGCTGCGAGCCGTCGCGGCGGGGCGAGCTCGTGACCGCGATGCTGCATCGTGGTCCGTCGGAGGTGACCGGCTACTGGATGCAACTCCTCATCGCGGCGGGCATTGCGACGCTCGGGCTCGTGTCGGGCAGCGCGGCCGTCATCATCGGCGCAATGCTCGTCGCGCCGCTAATGACGCCGATCGTGACGCTCGGAATGGGCCTCGCGACCGGATCGCCGCTGTTGGTCGTTCGGTCATCGATGCGCGTCGTCGTCAGTCTCGTCGTCGTGGTGTTGCTCTCGGCGGGCCTCGTTCGCCTCCTTCCTTTTCACGCGATGAACACCGAGATCGCGGCGCGCACGACGCCGACGGCGCTCGATCTCGCGATCGCCGTGTTTTGCGCCATGGCGGGCGTCTTCGCGACCCTGCGGCCTGCGTCCGACGTCGCCACCACGGCGGCAGGCACCTCGATCGGGATCTCGCTCGTGCCCCCGCTTTGCGTCACGGGATTCGGCGTGGGCACCGGCGCTTGGGCGGTCGCGCGAGGCGCGGTCCTTCTCTTTCTGACGAACTTCGCCGCCATCGTCTTCGTCGGTACCCTCGCGTTCGCCGCCGTCGGCTTTGGGCAGGTGAACGTCCACCGTCTGGAGACGGACGAGCTCGAAAGCCTCGGGCCGGGCTCCATGTTTTCGCGGGTGTTTGCTCGAAGGACGAGCACCATACGCCGCGGCCTCGGGGGCGCTGTGTTGCGTCTGTTGATGCCGGCGATGCTGCTCGCGGCGCTCTACACGCCGCTTCGCCGCGGGCTCGATGAAGTCGAATGGCAGGTCTCTGCGCGCGGAAGCGTCGATGCGGCCATTGCACGATTGCCGAACAGGGTGGTCCAGGCACGCGTGCACGTGGAGCGACGCGAAATTCAGGTCGATCTGTTTCTGCTCGGAACGCGCGCAGACGCGGAAGCAGCCCGCGTGCGGCTCGCCACTGAAATCGCGAACGCGTCCGGCGTGACGCCCATCGTCGACGTGTTCGCGGTCACCGACTCGACGGAGTTCGAGGCGCTCGAACGATCGAGCCGACCGCCGCCGCTGCCCGTGGCGACCGCTGAAACAGCTCCTCCGTCTCCGCCTCCGCCATCGACGACGGAGGTCATCGAAGAGGCAACCCAACGCGTGCGCACCACCGTCAAAGCGCGCTGGCCCGTGTCGGCGGGCGAGCTCCTCCGGATCGATCTCGGCGCCGAAGAGTCCGAGCCGCTCGCCTTGAGGCTCACGTACTTGGGCGCGCCGCTGGAGCCCGCGACGATCGAAACGCTGACGAACATCATCTCGGACGAGCTGGACGCGACGGTCGTCCTCGAGCTGTTCGACCTGCCGGCGACGTCGATTCCCCTCGACACGCTCGATAACGCCTTGCTGGCGGGCGTTGCCGTGTACGCCGAGCGCGCGCGGCAGAGCGACCGGCTCTTTGTTTGTTTGCAGCACCCGGCGCATCCGAAGTTTCCGCGGAACAAAGAGGCCGAGGCGCGTTGGTCGCTTCTGCGCTCGATTCTCGACGCCCACCCCCATATGGAGTCGTTTGAGGGGCCCCGAGATTTGCTCTGGTTCGCGCTCGACGGCTGCGCCATTCCGGGCGCGCAGGGCGAATGATCCGTCGTTCCGGGACGGTGGCGGGCAATCAAAGAACGCCCCCCGCTCGCTGGCGACAAGCGGAGGGCCGGCCCCGGAGGGAGCGAAACAAGCATAGCCGAGGTTTGCTCTTCCGTGAAGATCGTTTGAGCACAAACGATACGTTTCGCCGGCATCGCCGGCCGATTCGAGGTGTCAGCACAGCGAGCGTCGATTACCTTCCGATGGGTCTCGAGCGTTCATGCCTATCCACCGCCCGCCGCTGCCCAAGCTGAAGGATCATCGTCATCGGCACTCGCTGTCGTCACTTGCCGAGGCTGCAGATCCGCAGGCCCTGGTCGACGCGCTGCTCCTCGTCCTCGCCGATAGGCGCGACGCGGAGTTCGTTGCGAGGTGCATCGTCGGTGAGGGTCCTGCGCACCACCGCGCCGCGAGCTGGGCGCTGCTCGTCGTCGCGGCCGAGATCGCAGAGCGGCTCGGTTGTAAGCCGGGCCCGAAAACACAAGCCCCGGATACCGTTTCCGTAGCGCTTCGCCTTCCTCCAGGAGCCGCACGCGACGACGACACGTTTCCGCTCGCAATGCCGCTCGCGCCGCTGCGGGCCATCGTCGAACCAAGCCGTCACGTCGAGGCGTTGGCGGACGCGCTGGTCGATGGGCCGGCGCACCACGCGCTTGCCAATGCAGCGCTCGTGGCCTTGTTCGCGCGCATTCTGGAGAAGTTGGACGCCCGCCTCCCGAACGAGGCGGAACCGCCGTGACTGCGGAACTTCCGCTCGGCCTCGCTCTCAGCTTCACTGTCGCGACAGCCGAGATCGGCATGTTCTCGGCGGCCAGGCTCTTCGTCGAGGAGATCGCGCTCACGGGCGGCCGGAGCGCCGTGGAAGCCGCGCGGGATGTACTCGGGCGACGATACGCCGTCTTCGACGCAATCGCCTCGCAATGGCTATCACGCGGTCGGATTCCGCTTCCTGATCCCGCGGAGGTCGCGTGCGAGCTTGCGGATAGTTCGAGGGTCTTGATCGTCGGCGCCGAAAGCGACGCCCTCGACCGCTTGGTGCCGATGCTTCCTGACCAACCCATTGCGCTGGTGTCGGGGGCCGGTGGGCCCGAGGCTGACCTGCATCGCGTTGCCGCGAATTACCCGGATCGCATCGAGGTCGTCTCGCTCGGTAAATGGACTGCTTGGGCCGGATCAAAGAGCGCCCTTCTCACGTTTGTGTATGGCGCGGACGATCACGTCGCGAACGTCTCGCCGGCTTACCTGCGGCTGGTCGGCCCCGATGTGCGGGCGTCGTTTCGGACGCTCCTCGGTTGGAACCTGCTGGGAGCGCGGCCGCGTCTACACCCCCTTCATCTCGCAGAGACGAACGTGTCCGACTTTTCAGTGCTTGTCGCGCACGGAGATGTCGATTGGAACTGAAGGTCGTCTTACCCACAATTCTAATTTTGGCGATAGGCTGGCAAGCGCTGTTGCCGCGGCTGCGCCTCGTTGGGGTCGTCGCGGCCGCGGCCGCAGCATGCGCAGCCTCCAGTTTGATGGGCGGGGCCTCGACGCGAGACATCCTCGCGGCGGTGCCCTGGGACGTGCTCGTGATTCTGGTTGCTCTCGGAGCGCTGAGCTCGGTCCTCGCGGAGGCACGGGTCTTCGAGCGGATTGCTGTTGGCGTTGCGCGCGCGAGCCGCGGGGACCCGCGTCGCTTCTACATCGTCGTGTCCGTCTCCATGTTCATCGTCAGCGGGCTGGTGAACAACCTTACGGCGCTGTTGCTTGTCCTGCCGGTGGTGCTCGTCATTCTGCGCCTGATAACGCCGGACCAGCGATATACGACTTGGACGCTGGGGCTGATGCTCGTTTCTTGCAACCTGGGCGGAGCCGCGACGCCGATCGGCGATTTCCCGGCCATTCTCCTCCTCGGCGCGGGGCGTATGGACTTCGTCTCCTATCTCTCGCAGGCGAGCATCTCGACGGCCATTGCACTCGGGCTGCTGGTGGTCTTCGTCCGGTTTGCCGTCCAGCCCGCGGGTCGGCTTCCGCGTGACGAGCTCACTCGTCGAATCACGCTTCGCGTTGCGGAGACGATGCATCGAGGCGTGCGGTTGAATCGGCGACTCGCGATTCCGACCTTCCTCATTGCCGCGGGGATGATGACGGCTTGGGTATTCGTGCCGCCGTCGACCGGCGTCTCCGCCGATCTCGTTGCTTGGCTGGGCGCGGCCCTCGCGCTGGTAATCGCGGGCACCGCGGGCGAGCGAGTGGTCCGAAGCAGCGTGGACACCGAGAGTGTGCTCTTTCTTCTGGCGCTGTTCATCATGGTCGGCGCCGTGCGTACGACGGGGCTTTTCGAGCTGGCCGGCCAAGCACTCGTATCTCTGCCTGTGCGCCCGAGCGTGAGGCTCGTGCTGTTTCTCGTGACGGCTGCCGTGCTGACTGGAGTGTTCTCCGCTGGGCCGAGCATGGCGGCCCTCCTCGAGGTCGCCGGCGTGCTCGCTCGCGATTTGGAGCCCGATGCGGTCTACGTTGGGCTCGCGCTCGCCGTTTGCGCTGGCAGCTCACTATTCCTTACGGCCGCGACGTCCGGCCCGCTCGCGCAGGCGATGGTCGAGCGTGCAGACCTTCGCGATGCGGGCGGATCTCGGCTGCACTTCGGCTTCCGCGAGTTTTTGCCCGTCGGGCTGGCGGCCTTTGCGACAATCCTGACCGTTGGCGTCGTGCAGGCGCTCATTCGTATCGCGTGATGTGCGTCGCGAGTGGTATCGCCATCAGCAGCGAGGTTTCCCGCCGATGAATGCCTTCGAGACGCTCGCCGCGTTGCTCACCCTTGCCGCGGTGTTTGCCTACGTCAACCACCGATGGATTCGCCAGCCCGCATCGATAGCACTGATGGCAATGGCGCTGGGTCTGTCGGTCGGCCTTCTGTTACTCGATCGGATCGGACTCGCGGAGGCGGAGAATCTCACTCGCGTTCTCGATCGCATCAACTTCGACGACACGCTCCTTCACGGAATGCTCGGGGCGCTCCTGTTTGCGGGAGCGCTCCATATCCGACTGCGCGATCTTCGTGAAGAGCGCCTGGCTGTGTCGGTTCTTGCGGTCGCGGGAACGCTCCTATCGACTCTTCTCGTTGGTGGGTTGTCCTACGCGGCGCTCGCTGCGCTCGGACATCCAGTCGCGTTCGGCTACTGCCTGCTTTTCGGAGCGATCATCTCACCCACCGATCCCATCGCGGTCCTCGGCATTCTCAAGCAAGCCAACGTGCCGAAGAGCTTAGAAACTCAGATTAGCGGAGAATCGCTGTTCAACGACGGTGTCGGCGTCGTCATCTTCATCACTGTGCTCGGCATCGTTACGCGGGGGGAGGCCACCATCGGCGAAACGGCGTTGCTCTTCGTGCGTGAGGCGATCGGTGGAATCGCGTTCGGCCTCGCCACGGGATATGCGACGTTCTTCCTGCTCCGAAGCATCGACCACTACCAGACCGAGCTTCTGCTGACGCTCGCGCTCGTGCTCGGAGGTTATGCGCTCGCCGAGCGGCTTCACGTTTCCGCACCGCTCGCCGCGGTCGTCGCCGGGCTCGTCATCGGGAACGAGGGCCGTGCGCACGGCATGTCCGACGTCACGCGCGATCACCTCGACAAGTTCTGGTCCCTGGTGGACGAGGTGCTGAACGCCGTCTTGTTTATCCTCGTCGGGCTCGAGGTGATTCGCCTGACGCTGACGCGGGACACCGTCGTGACCGGGCTATTGATGATCCCACTGGTCCTTCTAGCGCGCTTTCTCAGCGTCGCCGCGCCCGTCCAACTGCTCGGCGGGCGACGCGTGTTTGCGCGCGGCACGATTGCCCTACTCACGTGGGGTGGGCTTCGCGGCGGTATTTCGGTCGCGCTTGCGCTCTCGATTCCGGAAGGCCCCACCAAAGGCTTCATCGTTACGATGACCTACTTCGTGGTCGTGTTCTCTATCCTGGTGCAGGGGCTCACGCTTGGGCAGCTGGCTCGCAAGTTTGCGGCATAGGACACGAGTGGCGCCGCCAACGATAGGTGGAAACGACCTGAAATCGTTGGTCAGCGCGATCCCTTTACATATTCGATTAGTCTTCGGAGCCCTTCTTCCACGCCGACGGTGGGTCGATAACCGAGCTCGTCGGAGATGCGTCCGATGTCGGCGATCGATTCGCGAATATCGCCGGCGCGCGGCGGCGCCATGGTGCGCTCGACCTTCGAGCCCGCGATGCGCTCGATGGTGGACAGCAGATCGAGCAGCGTCGTCTTCTGCCCGCAGCCGACGTTGTAGGCCCGGCCACCGATCCCCGGCGTGGTCGCGGCCCGAATGTTCGCGTCGACCACGTTGCCCACGTAGACGAAGTCCCGATATTGGAGCCCGTCGCCGAAGATGGTGACACCCGAGCCTTTCAATACGCGGTCCACGAAGATCGATATGACCCCGGAATAGGGCGACGCCGGATCTTGCCGCTCACCGAAGACGTTGAAGTAGCGGAGGCTCACCGTCTCGACGCCGTAAAGCTGAGTCCACACGCTCATGTAGTACTCGCCCGTGATCTTCTCGATGCCGTAGGGGGACATCGGGGCGGCGCGCATCGTCTCGCGCTTCGGCATCTCCGGGTCTTCGCCGTAGACGGCGGCCGAGCACGCGAACACGACGCGCTTCACGCTGCGGCGCTTTGCAGAATGCAGCACGTTGAGCGTCCCCTGGATGTTGACGTCGTGCGTCTCTTGCGGGTGCTCGACGCTGTAGGGGACGCTGACGACCGCCGCCTCGTGGAAGATGACGTCACAGCCGCTCGCGTAATAGTCGAGCTGCGGGGCATCACGGACGTCCGCCACGACCAGCTCGAGCTCACCGGCGCCCTTGATCTCGCCGACGTGCGCGAGGTTCTCCCGCTTGCCGCTGGCGAGGTTGTCGTAGGCGACGACCTGATGCCCCTCGCGGACCAGCCGCTCGACGATATGTGACCCGATGAAGCCGGCGCCGCCGGTGACGAGTACCTTCATGCTGCCGCGTTTTAGCACGCGGGGTGCCAGGCCGATCGTGGCGCGGCACCACATCTCGACGCGCGGCCATTCCGCCGCACGGTCAGAGCCACCGCGCGGGTGCGTTCTGGTATGGTGCGGGCGGGTGCTGCGTTCCATGAAGGATGCAGCAGGACGTGAGGAGCGGTCGGGCCGCCGCTCCAACCAACGCTGCTTCGAGCAGACATGTCCGTCCACGCCCCTGAACCGATTGCACCTCCTTTTGCGCCGCGCTTCCTCCTCGCTGTCGCCCGGCCGTTCCGCCAATTCCTCCGAACGGAGGCGGCGGGCGGCATCATCCTGATTGCCGCGACGGTCTTCGCGCTCGTTTGGGCGAACTCGACTTGGGCGTCGTCGTACGAGGGCCTGCTCGAAATGCCCGTCGCGCTCACAGTGGGTACGCGCGGGATCACGTGGCCGCTGTCGCATTGGATCAACGATGCGCTGATGACGATCTTCTTTCTCGTCGTCGGCATGGAGATCAAGCGCGAGCTGCAGGTCGGTGAGCTCCGCACGCTGGCGCGGGCAATGCTGCCCGCGATCGCGGCGTTGGGCGGCATGCTCGTGCCGGCCGGGATCTACTTCGCGCTCAATCGCGGGACCGAGGGCCACGCCGGCTGGGGCATTCCGATGGCGACCGACATCGCATTCGCCCTCGGGTGCCTCGCGCTCGTCTCGCGGCGCGTTCCCTCGTCGCTGGTCGTGTATCTCATGGCGCTCGCGATCTTTGACGACCTCGGCGCGATCGTCGTCATTGCGCTGTTCTACGGCGGCAAGCTCCACCTCGGTGCTCTTGGGGTCGCCGCCGCACTCTCGGGCGTGTTGTTCCTGATGCAGCGGATGCGCGTGGTGACGGTGACGCCATACTTGCTCGTCGGCGTGGCGCTATGGCTCGCGACCCTCGAATCGGGCATTCACGCGACGATCTCGGGCGTCATCCTCGGGTTGAGCATTCCATCGCGGGCGGCGCGCAGGCCGAGCGAGGTGCTCTCCGACATCGAACGCGCGGTGCGCAAGCTGCGGCGCAACAAGGACGCCGTGCTCGACGCCGCCGGACCGATCGCCGCGCTCGAGCGCCACCTCGAGTCCGTTCAACCGCCGCTCGATCGAATGGTTCACGGCCTCCACGGCGTCGTTGCCTTCACCATCGTGCCGCTCTTTGCAGTCGCAAACGCAGGCGTGCACGTCGGCTCGGCAGCGGATGTCGCGACCTCGCGCGTATCAGTCGGAGTGTTTTTGGGGCTGCTCCTCGGAAAGCCGGTCGGCGTCTTCGGCGCAACCTGGCTCGCGGTTCGGCTTGGCGTCGCACCGCGCCCATCTCGGGCGTCTTGGGCGCAATTGTTCGGTGTGAGCGTGCTGGCTGGCATCGGCTTCACGATGTCCATCTTCGTTGCGACGCTCGCCTTCGGCTCGCACCCGGAGCTCGCTTCGTCCGCCAAGGTCGGCATCTTCGCGGCGTCGTTCGTGGCGGCCGTCGCGGGCCTCGTCATGCTTCGTTTCTCCGGCGAGCGTGACCAGCGCGCGGAGAAGGCAGAAGAGCTCGATGTATTCGACGAGGTCCCCGCGTTCGCCGAAGGCTTCATCGTCGAGCCGTGGGTCGCATCCGCGCGGTTTCACGGCAAGACGCTCGCGGAAGCGGATTTGCGCAAGCTGTTCGGCATCACCGCGATAGGGCACATCCCGGGAGGGCGCGGCTCGCGCGCCGAGCATGGCCTGGTCCCTGTCGGCGCCGATTACGTCATGACGAAGGACGATACCCTGCTGCTTGTAGGCGACAGGCCGACGCTCGACCGCTTCCTGGATCACGCGGCAGGCAACGATGACAGTTCGGCGGAGCAACCGCACGCGACGTAGCAAGGACCTCCATCCCGTGCGCGCTCCCTTATGATGCGCGGGTGAACGACGAGCGCAAAGGCGGCCTGCCGCTCTACGTAAAAATCCTGATCGGCCTCGCCATCGGGATCTTGGTCGGGGTCATTGCCCGCAACGTCGTCGACAAAGAGCACCTCGAGACGTTCGTCACGCGGGTCTCTCGACCGATCGGAACGGTGTGGATGCGCCTCATCTTGATGACGGTCGTGCCGCTCGTCTTTTGCGCGCTCGCGACCGGCGTGACGAGCCTCGGTGAGGTGGCGAAGCTCGGACGGATCGGCATTCGCACGCTGGGCTTCACGGCGGTCGTGTCGGCGATCGCGGTGGCGATCGGCCTTCTCTTCGTCAACGTCTTCAAGCCCGGCAAAGGCCTCTCTCCCGAGGCCGCCGAAAAGCTCGCGTCCGCATTCAAAGCCAAAGGCGAGGAGCACGTCGCGAAGGCCCGCTCGGCGAAGCCCATCGAGGAGATCTTCGTCGACATCGTCCCGCAAAACCCGATCGAAGAGGCGGCTTCCGCGCTGTGGTCCCCGCGGGGCGGCATGCTCGCGGTGATGTTCTTTGCATTGATGTTCGGCGCGGCGCTCACCGTGATCGAAAAAGAAAAGAGCGAGCCGGTCGTGCGTGTCCTCGAGGGCATGTACGAGGCATTGATGAAGATCATCGGGTGGGCGATGCGCCTCGCGCCGATCGGCGTGGCCGCGCTCATGTTCTCGACCACCGCGACGCTCGGCCTGGAGTTCCTCGTCCCGCTCGGCAAGTTCGTCGCGGTGGTGGTCGGTGGCCTCGCGCTGCACCAATTCGGTGTCTATTCGCTGTTGATCAAATTCTTCGCGAGGGCGAGCCCGCTCGCGTTCTTTCGCGCCGTGCAGGAGGTGATGATCACCGCCTTCTCGACGGCGTCGAGCAATGCGACGTTGCCCACGACCCTCGACGTCGCGCAAAGGAAGCTCGGC
>JABFXY010000145.1 GCA_013361525.1 Polyangiaceae bacterium
TGGCGCGCGCGCTCGACGAGGCCGTGGACGTTCAAGAAGCTCAGGATCTGGTTGAGCCCCGGGATGTAAAAGAGCGTCGCGTTGAGTGAAGTGTCCGCGGTGAGCGCCTTCACTTCGTCGATCATCTTCTTCAAGAAGTGACCGGCGACCAGTGCGCCCCCGAGCCACAACAGCGTCGCGATGAAGCCGATGCCCGTCAGCGGGACGAGGACGCTTCCGCCGACGGTGCCGCCAATCATCGGAGCACCCCAGCCGATCGCGAGCTGGACGATAGGGTTTCGTTTCTGGACCGAGTTCGTCATCGAAGCAGCGTGCGTTTGCATGGCCACTCCTACGCAGGCTCAATCTAAAAATCCCTATTGTTACGAGTTGTTACGGTGCGTAACGCAAGGTGTTTCGAGCGTTACGACCGCGTGCGTAACACCACCGGTCGCGGCTGAAGCACGAGACGAGAGGGGACGCCAAGCGCGCCAAGAGAAGAAAGAGGAGGCAGAGGAGAGGGTTCATTCCCCTTCCTCAACCCTCTTCTTCCTCTTTCTGCCCTTGGCGCCCTTGGCGAATTTCTCTGTCCGCTTGTGTCGGGCGGCGCGCCTCAGCCGACCGCGGGTGAGTCGCCGCCGGCGAGGAGCCAGAGCACGGCCATGCGCACGGCGACGCCGGCCTCGACTTGGTCGAGGATGACGCTCTGTGGGCCGTCGGCGACCTCGGGGGAGATCTCCACGCCGCGGTTCATCGGGCCGGGGTGCAGGACGATCGCGTCTCGCTTCGCCAGGGCGAGGCGCTTTTCGTTGAGGCCGAAGGTGCGGCTGTACTCGCGCAGCGTCGGAAGGAACACGCCGGAGAGGCGCTCGCGCTGGATACGCAACATCATGACGACGTCGGCGCCTTCGAGGGCGGGCTCGATGCGGTCGTGGACGACGGCGCCGAGC
Source organism: Polyangiaceae bacterium (assembly GCA_013361525.1). Classification (GTDB taxonomy): domain Bacteria; phylum Myxococcota_A; class Polyangia; order Polyangiales; family Polyangiaceae; genus Xiheicaenibacterium. Next base: position 930 of record JABFXY010000145.1, read on the forward strand.
TGGTCGGCTGCCAGCGGCATCAGCGTGCGCGGCCCCGCGAAGTGGACCCTCGCGCCGAGCTTGCCGAGGAGGAGGGCGTTCGAGCGAGCCACGCGGCTGTGCAAGATGTCGCCGCAGATCGCGACCTTGAGCCCGGCTAGGTCGCGCTTGTGCCTGCGGATCGTGAACGCGTCGAGGAGGGCTTGGGTCGGGTGCTCGTGCGTGCCGTCGCCCGCGTTGATGACGCCGGCGCGGCATCGCTTCGCGACGTAGTGGGCGGCGCCGGATGCGGCGTGCCGGATGACGACCAGGTCCGGCTGCATCGCCTCGAGCGTCTTGATGGTGTCGAGGAGCGTCTCGCCTTTGGTCGTGCTCGACGACGAGCCGCTCAGGTTGACGACGTCCATGCTGAGGCGTTTGCCCGCGAGCTCGAACGACGTGCGCGTGCGGGTGGAGGCCTCGAAGAAGACGTTGAGCAGCGTCTTACCGCGGAGCGCAGGCACTTTGCGGATCGGACGGCGCGACACCTCGAAGAACGTCTCCGCCGTGTCGAGGATGCGCCGCGCGCTCGTCGCGTCGAGATCGTTCGCGGAGATCAGCGAGCGCAGGGCCCAGTTTGGAAGTTGCGAGTCGACCATCGGTTCCATCAGCGCGGTTCCTCGGCGGGCGGCGCGGCCTCACGATTCGGCTCGCCTGCGGGCGGAATGATGAGGGCCCAGGGCTCTTCGTCCTCTTGGCGCGGGCCGGTGCGTTTCACCATCACCTCGACGCGCGAGCCGCGCGGAACATCGACCGTGCGACCGACGTAGTCGGCTTGGATCGGCAGCTCGCGGCCGCCGCGATCGACGAGCACCGCGAGCTCGATCACCGACGGGCGGCCGTAGTCGAGCACCGCATCCACGGCGGCGCGGATGGTGCGACCAGTGTGAAGGACATCGTCCACGAGCACGACGCGGCGGCCATCGACCGAGATGGGGATGTGGCTCGGCCCGATGCGCGCATTGGCCAGCGCGGTCGCAGCGTCGTCGCGGTAGAGGGTGATGTCGACGACGCCGAACGGCAGGGCGGGGGAGCCAGCCTCGACGGCGAGCGCACCGATGCGCTTCGCGAGCGCTTCACCGCCGCGCCGCACCGCGACGAGGATGGGAGGCTGCCGAGCCGTGCCGTCGACCAGCGCCCGCACGTTGCCTCGCTCGATGATTTCCGTCGCGATACGCCGCAGACAGAGCGCGATGGCCGGCGGATCCAAGAGCACGTCGCTCATCGCGGCGGATCGTTACCACAGGTCGATGCCAGCGCTCAGCTGCCTCGATGAGCACGCACGTCCAAAGCTTCAATCCGGCTCGAAGTAGATGTGCGGTCGCACGTCGTACCGGTAGTACTTCTCCCAGCCCGGGCGCTGGAAGCTCAACGCGCCGAACGCGTTGACCGCGATGGACCACGCGACCAGCACGCCGAAAGCAGGTCCCGGACGCCGCCTTCCGATCGCGAGCATCGCGAGCAAGAACACGATGAAGTCGTTCGAGAATCGGTAGCCGAACTGGACCCAACCCGTGTTGTGGTAGAGCAGGTCCACGAGCGCGATACACCCCGCGCTGATCGCGAGCGCGACGTAGGCCGCGCGGGCGCGCCGCGTGAGCGGCCTCGGCCACAGCGCGAACAGGAGGAACGGCGACGTAATCCACAGCGCGAGCCCGTGCGCCGTGATCTGGAACGGGGCCGACTTGTCCCCGAGGAACGGTGTGCTCGCGAGCATCACGCCGAGGTTTTTGCCGAGGTAATGAAGCGAGAAAAGCCCCCACTTATCCATGCGCGCGCGCCAGACGACTTGCAGGTGGCGATGCCCGAACTCGAAGGGATCGTCGAACCGGGCTTCGTTGAATGCGCAGAGGATCGCGAGGCCGACGATGATCGGCGCGGCGAAGGCCCCGAGCTTCTTTGCGGCGGCGACGCGATCGAAGCGCACGTGGCCGTGCCGGTGCACGAGCTCCATCAAGAAAAACGGGGCCGCGAGCGCGAGCGGCGGGCGGGTCGCGAACGCGAGCACCAGGAACAACCCCGCGAGCGCGGGGCGGCGCGCGCCCGCGCTCGCCCAAAGGTAAGCCGAGGCCAACACGACGCCGACGACGTGCGCTGCGAACCAGACCGTGCCCTGCACGGCCGTGAACCAGAACACCGTCCCGAGCGGAAGCAGCGCCGCGATGACGATGTTCTCGCGCCACGAGCGACGTGACGCATGCACCTCGCGGAGCGCCTCGAGCGCGCGATAAAGGACCGCCGGTGCAAAGGCCGCGACGAGAAGAAAAACGAGCCCGTCGGGCGTTTTGTCCGCGCTGCCGAAGATCGCGACGAACGGCAGCAGAATCAGTGCGGGAAACGGCGGGAAGCTCACGAAGAACTTCTCGTCGTAGAGCGCGAAGTCGTTGAGCTGCGTGTACGCCGGCGGCTCGCCGCCGAGATCGAGCCTGCCCGCGAGCCATCCGTCCGCGAGGAGCGCGTAGTGATTGAACGGCGTGTGCGTTCGCCCGATACCCTTCGGCGCCGTGACGAGCAGGACGAGGAACGTCGCGGCCGCGATGGCGAGCGGGACCCAGCGGGGCGCGCGGTGATCGACCTCTGCCATCGTCACGATCTCACAAGCAGGCTCGGTCGTTCGTGTAGCCCCATCGCTTGCACGCGAGGTGAACTTTCGCTAAAGCGTCCGGTCCCCGGCCGACGCCGGGGGAGAGCGATCGTGCCCGGCTTTGGCCGAAACGCCCAGATCGCCGCGTGGAGGAAAGGTGCAACCGCTCATCGTTGTGCCCGCGAACGACATCGACGCTGCGGGCATGGACCTGTCCGTCGATCTGCCGCAGACGTGGCTCGACACCGTGCTGGAGGATGCAGGCGCTCACGCCAAACATCCCGGCCAGTTGAAAGGCCGCCTATCCCGGAGCGGGAAGGCCGACATCGTCGTGCGTGCGAAGGTCGCCGCGGAGCTCGAAGTTCCCTGTGCGCGATGCCTCGGCCCATCGAACGTGGACGTTCGAGCCGAGCTGTCGCTTCTTCTGAAACCGCGCTCCGGCATGGCCTCCAAGTCGGAGGCGAGTCGTCCGACCGCAAAAGCGACGGCGAAGCCCGCAGGCGCGGGCCACGCGCGTTCCGGTGGTGAGGTGCGCGGCTCCGCGCGCAAGGCGGCGCACGGCAGCGAATACGAGTTCTCCTCGCAAGAAGCCGATCTCGACGAGTACGACGGCGAGAAGGTCGTCCTCGACGAGTTCGTCCGCGAGGCGATCTTGCTCGAGCTGCCGAGCTTCCCCCTCTGCACCGAAGACTGCGAGGGCGGCGCCCGGGCGAACAAGGACGCCGCGGTCGAGGCCCCCGCAACCGAGAGCACCGGGCCCACGCAGAAGCCCTTCGCCGCGCTCCGCCACCTCCTTGCCGGCCAGATTGGTGAAGAAGGAGCCCCGCCGGAGGAGGGCGCGACGAGCCCTCGGCCGTTGCCCGCGGACATCCGCCGCATCAACCGGGCGAAGAAGCGCGCGAAGCCCAAGATCCGCACGAGCGCCCACCGAGCCAAGAAATAAAGCCCCCCGGCGCGGACCGGGGGCGACATCGAGTAGCCGAAATCGCCGCAGTGATGTAGGGACTGCGCAACAAAAGTACGAACCCTTGCGCGAAGGGCCTTCCCGCGCGCGCCCGGCGCAACTAGGCGCCTACGTGAACGCGCCCATGGGCGCATTCGAACAGGAGATCGACCGTGGCCGTTCCCAAGCGAAAGAAGACCCCCCCGAAGCGCGACATGCGACGCGCGAACCATGACAAGGTGACGCCGGTGCAGATCGCGCCCTGCCCGAACTGCGGGGAAGCGATGCGCCCGCACCGTGCTTGCGGCGCTTGCGGCCACTACAACGGTCGCAAAGCAGTCGCCGTCAAGACGCCGAGCTGAAGTCCGAGGGGTCTCCTGTGGAGACCCCGCCGAAGCTCGAGCCTGCCGCTTGCGTCGCGCTCTACCTTTCGCCTGCAAGATCGCTGCGACGGGTAGCTATCTGCCCGCGCGCATCGTTCCGAACCGGGATCTCGAGGCGTTCCTCGATACCTCGGACGCGTGGATACGTGAGCGAACCGGCATCGGCGCGCGGCATGTCGCTGCCGACGACGAGGTGACGAGCGATCTCGCGGCGCAGGCTGCGCGGCGCGCCCTCGAGCGCGCCGGCATCGACGTGGGTGGCGTCGACATGATCATCGTCGCGACCGTCACCCCCGACGGTCCGATGCCCGCTTGTGCCGTCCGCGTGCAGCACAAGCTCGGTGCGACGACGATCCCCGCCTTCGACGTCAGCGCGGCGTGCGCCGGGTTCTTGTTCGGCGTCACGATCGCCGATCAGTTCATCTGCTCGGGCGCGATGCAGCGTGTGCTGGTGGTCGGCGTCGAGCTCCTGAGCCGCATCATCGACTGGTCGGACCGCACGACTGCCGTGCTCTTCGGTGACGGAGCGGGCGCGGTCGTGCTCGAGCGCGCGCCCGCCGATTCGGAGCAGCGCATCGAGCTCTGCCGCATCCACTCCGAAGGGGCGCTCGCCGACGCGCTCTCGATCCCCGCGGGAGGAAGCGCGGAGCCCGTGACCGAGCGCGCGCTCCACATGCGGCGCAACAAGGTCCAGATGGTGGGCCAAGAAGTCTTTCGCGCAGCGGTCCGCGGCATCGCGGACGTCGGTGCGGAGGTCGTCGCCGACGCCGGTCTCACGATGGCGGACATCGATCGATTCGTGCCGCATCAAGCCAACGTGCGGATCCTCTCCGCCGTCGCGGAGCGCTGGGGCGTGCCGCTCGACCGCTTCGTCCTCGTCCTCGAAGAGACGGGCAACACCTCCAGCGCATCGATCCCCATCGCGCTCGATCGTGGCTTGCGCGACGGCCGCATCGCGTCGGGTGAGCGCGTACTGATGTGCGCGCTCGGCGCCGGCGTCTCGTACGGCGCAGTGCTCGCGCGGGTCTGAGGCATCGCGCCGCAAAGCGTGTTTCGCGCCGCGCCATAAAAGGTAAGCAGCGGCGTTTCGAGACTATCGCTGTCGGTCCGTTGGAGGTAAACGCCCGGCGTCGGTAAGCAGGGGGAACTGACCCGACCTTTCAACCACCGAGCGCGAGCGTGATGAAGATTGCATGGCTCTTCCCCGGACAGGGGTCTCAGCAGGTTGGCATGGGGCGCGACGTCGCCGAGCGATATGCGTCGGCGCGCGCCGTGTTCGAGGAAGCGGATCGCGCGCTCGAGAAGCCGCTGTCGAAGCTCTGCTTCGAAGGTCCCGAGGACGAGCTCACCCTCACGGTGAACACGCAGCCTGCGCTCGTGACGACCGGCTCGGCCCTCGTCGCCGCGCTTCGTGAGGCGCACCCGAGCTTGCCCGCTCCGTCACTCGCCCTCGGCCACTCGCTCGGCGAGTACAGCGCGCTCGTCGCTGCCGGCGGGCTGTCGCTCGGTGATGCGGTTCGCATCTGCAGGGCGCGCGGCGCCGCGATGCAAGAGGCGGTGCCGGCCGGTGAAGGCGCGATGGCAGCCATCCTCAACGTCGACGAGCGCGCGCTCCGTTCCATCTGCGACGAGGCTTCCAGCGAAGGCGTGGTTTCGCCTGCAAACTTCAATGCGCCGGGGCAGATCGTGATCGCCGGGGCGAAAGCCGCCGTCGCGCGAGCGTGCGAGCTCGTCACCGCCCGCGGCGGAAAATCGATCCCGCTGAAGGTGAGCGCGCCTTTCCACTGCGCGCTGATGAAGCCCGCGGCCGACAAGCTCGAGGTCGCGTTGCGCGACGTCTCGGTCGGGTCGCTCTCGTTCCCCGTCGTCGCGAACGTCGACGCCGAGCCGAACGAGGACGCGGGCCGCGTGAAGGGCCTCCTCGTGAAGCAGGTCGACGCGCCGGTGCAATGGGCGCGCTCGATCGAGCGCGCGGCCGCGCTCGGCGTGACGCACGCGTTCGAGATCGGTCCGGGCAAGGTGCTCGCCGGCCTCGTGAAGCGCATCGACAAACGCATTCGCGTCGTGAACATCAGCGACGCGGCCTCGGTCGCTTCGGCCGCGGAGGCCCTCGCGTAGGGCGAAGAAACGTTCGGCGTGCGCGGGCTGCGATCGGTCGCCGCCTGCGCGAAACCAACGCGGAGGACAGGACCATGTTCCGTTTGGATGGAAAAGTCGCGATCGTCACCGGAGGCTCCCGCGGCATCGGGCGAAGCTGCGCGGAGGTGCTGGCGGCGCAGGGGGCGACGGTCGTCGTCACCTACGTTCGCGGCGCGGACGAAGCGAAGAAGACGGTCGACGCGATCGTCGAAAAGGGCGGAAAAGCGGAAGCGGTCGGCTTCGACGTCGCGGACATGAACGCGACGGAGACGGCGATCGCCGACGTCGCGAAGCGGCTCGGCCGCCTCGACATCCTCGTCGCCAACGCGGGCATCGCGCAGGACAACCTCGTGTTGCGCGTGAAAGAAGAGGAGATCGACCGACTCTTCGCCGTGAACGTCAAAGGCGCCATCGCGAGCGCAAAGGCCGCAGTGAAGGTCATGATGCGCGCGAAGACCGGACGCATCGTGTTCCTGTCGAGCATCGTCGGCGAGATGGGCAACGGCGGGCAGACCGTCTACGCCGCGACCAAAGCCGCGCTCCTCGGCGTCACGAAGACGCTCGCGCGCGAGTACGCCTCGCGCAACATCACCGTCAACGCGGTGGCGCCGGGCTTCATCGACACCGACATGACGACGCAGATCGCCGGCGAGATGAAGGAAGGCATGCTGAAGAGCATCCCGCTCGGCCGCACGGGCCGCCCGGAGGAGGTTGCCGCGTGCATCTCCTTCCTCTGCTCGGACGAAGCGTCGTACGTCACCGGTGAGGTCGTGCGGGTCAACGGCGGCATGCTGATGGGCTGAGCGCCCGCACTCGAGCGAGGTCTCCGTGCCTCGTCTCGAAAGCGGTGCGCGACGCTCGCAATGAGATCGAAACTAGGCTAGTAGGGCTCACGTCGGCGGCGGCGAAACAGCCGGCCGCATCGGAGGAGAACATGAAGGACGGTCGCGATATCACGGCCGAAGTGAAGCGCATCATCAAAGAGCAGCTCGACGTCGACGAGAAGGACATCAAACCCGAATCGACCTTCATCGACGACCTCGGCGCTGATTCGCTCGGGCTCGTGGAGCTGGTCCTCGCGTTCGAAGAAGCCTTCGAGATCGACATCCCGGACGAGGACACGGAGAAGATCCGTACCGTCCAGGACGCGATCAGCTACATCGAGACGCACGCGAAGAAGTAGCTTCCGATAACAGGTGCGTTCCGGCGCACCTGTTGTCCGGGTGCGCTCGAGCGCACCCGGACGATCGGCGTACGACGCCGCATGCGCGCGGCTGCCCCCCTCACGAACGCTCGCGAGGGGCGCGGCGACCGCGCGTTTGCCGCGTGCGCGCGGAAGCAAAACAGGTTCATTTGCGCGGGCGGGCGCAGCGTGCCAGCACGAGGCGAACACGCAGGCGGCCCCGGCGCCGTCGCGCGCGTTGAGGGAGCAAATTCGTGGAACGAGTCGTCGTCACAGGCATCGGCCTCTGCACACCCGCGGGGATCGGGACACGCGCGACGTGGCAAAACGTCGTCGAAGGAAAGAGCGGCATTCGCCACATCACGCTCTTCGATCCGACCGGGTTTCCCACGACGATCGCGGGCGAAGTGCCCAACTTCGTCGCCGAAGAGTGGGTCCCGAAGAAGAAGATCAAAGAGATGGGCCGCTTCAGCCATCTCGCGATCGCCGCGTCGAAGCTCGCTTGGCAGGACGCCGGCTACGGTGAGGGCAGCGCTCCGAGCGACGAAGTCCTCGAGGCGACCGGTACATTCCTCGGCGTCGGTCTCGGCGGCCTCGAAGGGCTCTATCAGCAGTCGATCACGCTGAAAGAGAAGGGCCCGTCGAAGATCAGCCCGTATTTCATCCCCCAGGTGATCGGCAACCTCGCCGGTGGCCAGGTCGCGATGGCCCTCGGCCTGAAAGGCCCGAGCTACGCGAACACGAGCGCATGCGCGTCGAGCGCGCACGCCGTGGGCGAGGCGTTCGAGTGGATCCGCCGCGGGCGCGCGCCGATGATGTTGTGCGGCGGCTCGGAGGCGACGATCACCGGCCTCGGCATCGGTGGGTTCTCGGCGATGTTCGCGCTCTCGCGCCGCAACGGCGAACCCGAGAAGGCGAGCAGGCCTTGGGACCGCGGACGTGATGGATTCGTCTGCGCCGAAGGGTCGGGTGTCCTCGTCCTCGAGTCGCTCGCCCATGCTCGTGCCCGAGGCGCGCGCATCTACTGCGAAATCACGGGGTACGGAGCATCGTGTGATGCCTACCACCTGACGAAGCCGGCCCCCGAAGGGGAAGGCGCCCAGCGCGCGATGCGTTCGGCGCTCGTCGACGCGAAGCTCGACGCGAGCGTCATCGATTACGTCAACGCGCACGGCACTTCGACACCACACGGCGACGTCGAAGAGGCCCGCGCGATCATGCGCGTGTTCGGGACGCACGCGACGGACAAGAAGCTCTGGGTCAGCTCGACGAAGAGCGTGATGGGCCATCTGCTCGGAGGCGCCGGCGGCGTCGAAGCGGGCCTCAGCGCGCTCGCGATCGCCGAGGGCACGACGCCGCCGACGATCAACCTCGAGGATCAAGATCCCGAAGCGCCGCTCGACTTCGTGCCGCTCGAGGCGCGTAACCGCGACGTGAAGCACGCGATGAGCAATTCGTTCGGCTTCGGCGGGACGAACGCGACGCTGATCTTGTCGAAGTATGTCGGTTGATTCGGGACCTGCCTCGTGAGGTGCCCGTTCTGCTCCCATCTCGAAGATCGCGTCATCGACTCCCGCGCGTCGGGCATCGGTGACGTGATCCGGCGCCGCCGTGAATGCGAGAAATGCAGCAAGCGCTTCACGACGTACGAGCGGATCGAATACGTCGTCGCGACGGTCGTGAAGAAGGACGGCCGGCGCGAGCCTTTCGATCGCAACAAACTCGTGGAGAGCATGCGCATCGCGCTGTCGAAGCGGCCCATCCCCGCCGATCGCGTCGATGCCATTGCCGACGAGATCGAGCGTGAGCTCGCGAGCGTCGACGCGCGGGAGGTCGACTCGTCGTCGATCGGCGAACGCGTGATGTCGCGGCTGCGCGACCTCGACGAAGTCGCATACGTCCGCTTCGCGAGCGTGTATCGTTCCTTTCGCGATCTCGACGAGTTCGCAGCCGAGCTTCGCAAGCTCGAGCTGTCGCCCGCGGACGGGGACGACGCTCCCCGCCCGCCCGGCGACGCAGAGAGGAGCCAAGCATGACCGCGACTTCGACACCTGCGACGCAGGCTGACGAACAGTTCATGAAGCAGGCGCTCGCTGCGGCCGGTAAGGCGATCCCATCGCCGAACCCGCCCGTCGGAGCCGTCGTGGTCGACGCCGCGGGGAACGTCATCGGCACCGCGCACCACGCTCGCGCCGGCGATCCGCACGCCGAAATGGCCGCGCTCGAAGCCGCGGGTGAGCGTGCAAAAGGCGGAACCCTCTACGCCACGCTCGAACCCTGCAACCACGACGGCAAGACGCCGCCGTGTGTGGACGCGATCCTCGAAGCGGGCATCAAGCGCGTCGTTGTCGGGGTTCGCGATCCGAACCCGCACGTCGAAGGCAAGGGGATCGAGCGGCTCCGCGCTGCAGGTCTGATCGTCAAAGTCGGTGTGCTCGAGGCGGAGGCCGCAGCGCTCATCGAGCCCTGGAGCGTCTTCATCACGACGGGCATCCCGTTCGTCGCGCTGAAGCTCGCGCTGTCGCTCGACGGTCGAATCGCATCGCGCACCGGCGCATCGCGCTGGGTCACCGGCCCCGAAGCGCGCGCAAAGGTGCAGGAGCTCCGCGCGCAGAGCGACGCCGTCGCCGTCGGCATCGGAACCGCGCTCGCCGACGATCCGCTGCTCACGGTGCGCGATCCGGACTTCGAAGGGCGCTCACCCCGCCGGATCATTTTCGATTCGCAGCTACGGCTGCCCCTGACGAGCCGCCTCCTCACCACCGCCGAACAAGCGCCGGTGTGGATCATCACCACGCTCGAGTCACCCGAGGAAAAAGAGCGGGCGATGGCCGACATGGGCTGCGAAGTGATCCGCGTTCAATCGACGGGTGAGGGCAGGGTGGACTTCGAGGCCGCCCTCCGCCAAATCGCGGCCGCCGGTGTCGTGTCGCTCCTCATCGAGGGCGGCGCGGAGCTCGCCGGCACCGCGCTCAACGCGCGCCTCGTCCAGCGGCTGCATGCCTTCGTCGCGCCGATCCTCCTCGGCCCACGCGGCCGCCCCGGCGCCGTCGACTGGGCAGGCCCCGACACCCCGCAGGAAGCCCCACGCATCCTCGATCCCGTCTGGGAGCTCGTCGGTCGCGACGCGTACGTCAGCGGCCCGCTCGTCTTCCCGGAGCCCGAGCCCGAATAGGGCGCCTCCGCGCAGCAGACAAGAGGGGACGCCAAGGGCGCCAAGAGAGGAAAGAGGAGGAAGAAGAGCGAGAGTTTGTTTTCTCGCTCGTATCCAAATCCTCTTCTTCCTCCCCTGCCGCTTGGCGCGCTTGGCGACCCTCTGAAATCGCCTGGACGCGGCTCAGTTCGAAGCGCGGCGGGTGGCGCCGTGCTTTTGGACCTTGCGGGCCATGAGGCGCTTCTTCAGCGGGCCGACGTGGTCGACCATGAGGACACCGTCGAGGTGATCGTTCTCGTGTTGCACGGCGACGGCGAGGAGGCCGTCGGCCTCGAGCTCGAAGGGTTTGCCGTCGCGGTCGAGGGCGCGGACGGTGACGCGCTCGGCGCGTTTGATCTCTTCGGTCACGCCGGGGAAGGAGAGGCAGCCCTCTTCCCAGGTCTGCGTGCCGTCGCGCGAGGTGATCTCCGGGTTGATGAACACCTTGAGATCGCTCGGCTCGTCCTCACCGGCGATGTCGATCAAGAACACGCGGTGCGGCTCGCCGATTTGTGTCGCCGCGAGCCCGACGCCGGGCGCGGCGTACATGGTCTCGGCCATGTCGTCGATGAGCTTGAGAAGATCCGGCGTGATGCGCTCGACGGGTCGGGCTTTTTCGCGCAGGCGCGGGTCGGGGTAGTGCAAAATCGTGCGGATCGCCATGAGTCTCTCGCGCGGGGGCGGCCTTCACGCTGATGAATCCGAGCGCGTTCGTCAAGCCCAAATCCCGCAAAAAGTCTGAGAAAACCCGGAGGGAGAAGGTCGCCAAGGTCGCCAAGGGAAGAGAGAGAAAGAGGAGGGGAGAGATTCGACTTCGGGCGATTCCGCAGCCCTTTTATCTCTCCTCTTCTTCCTCTTTCTGCCCTTGGCGCTCTTGGCGACCCCTCTTTGTTCCCGGAGGGCTGGCGGCGCGATTCAGCGGGTCGTTCGCTTGAAGATGCCGAGGTCCAGCGGGACGCCGCGTGAGACGAGGTCCTCGGCGATGCGCGGGACGACGCCGGTTGGGTGGAAGGAGCCTTCGACGGTGCCGCCGGCGGCCGTTCGTTCGACCGTGAAGGTGAAGATGTCGCGCAGCTCGAGCGGGTTCGGTGAGGTGAGCGCGAACTCGGAGACGCGCATGACGCGGTTGCGTCCGTCGCGGAGGCGCGCGACCTCGAGGACGAGATCGAACGAGCCTGCGAGCCACTCGCGCGCGGTATCGGCGCTCAACATCGAGCGGGTCGCGGCGATGTCGGCCGGCAGTCGAGCGACGAGGTGGCGCAGGGTCGGCGCGCGGGCCGCGGCGAGCACGCCGTCCACGCCGTCGCCGATCGCGTCGACGATCTCGGCGACGACGTGACCCGCGAAGGCTCCGACGACCAGGCGATCCGGCCGAACGCGAATGGCTGCGTGCACGGCGCGCGCGCCCTCGTGGGCGGTGTCGCCGATGAGCATCGAGACCGTGTGCGGCTGGTTGAGCACGAGCTCGTCGTCTTCTTGCAGGACGACGACGCGATCCTCGAGGTTGCCCGCTGCTGCGAGCGCGCCGAGGAGGATCGTCGCGCCGGCGCCGACGCTGCCGGTGACGAGAATATTGGCGCGGCCCTGAACCGCTTGCGCCACGAGCGTCGCCATCTGGCGCGCGATCGTCCCGCTCTTCACGAGGTCTTCGAGCGTCGCGAGGGCGCGCTGCGGTTTGCGCAGGACGAGCATGTGGCCGTCGCCGGAGGCGGGAGGAAGCACGCCGAAGAGGCGCGCGCCGTGCTCGAGGCGTCGCTCGACGAAGACCTCGCCGTCGGCGAGCGGCCGGCCCGAGCGCACGCAGATGCGGCGCACCACGCGTGCGACGGCGGCTTCGCTGGTGAAGGCGATCTCGGTCGCGACCTGCTTCTTGCCATGCATCGCGACGACGTGGTCGTGCCGAATCAGCTGCACCTCTTCGACGTATTCGTCCTCGAGGAGCGGGCCGATCGGGCCGAGGTCGAAGAGCTCGCGTCGCGCCTCGCCGACGAGCGTGTCGGCATCGATACCCGCCGGCAGCTCACCACTGGCACGCATCTGCGCTGCCTTCTCGGCGAGCACGCGCTCGATCGAGGCGCTGACCGACGACGACGGCGCGTCGCCACCCGCGAGCGCAGCCATATCGACCGAGCTCGTCGCGCGATCCATGAGCTTCGCGAGGGCTTCGCGGTGCAATGCGGCTTGCGACGAGTCGACGACACCTTCGCTCGCCGCGGCGGAGCGCACGCTCGAGCGCGGTGCGCCCGAGACGCCGGCCTGGGACGGCTGTGACGAAGCGGGGATCGACGCGGGAGGCGGCGCGCTCACCTTGGCGGGCGGCGCGGGGATCTGGCTCGCGACCGGAGCAACCGCGGGAGACGGCATCCCGCTCGCCGGCGGAGGCGCGGACGGAACCGGCGCGGGCGGCGAGACGATCGGCGGATGCGCGAGACCCTGTGCGCCCAGACCCTGTGCTGCGAGCGGAGGCGGCGCGTTGACGGCAGGCGTCCCGAACGCGGGGCTCGCATGGGGACCTCCGAACGCGGGAGCAGGCGGCGGTGCGTAGCCGCCAGGATCGAGCGCGGGCGGAACCTGGGCCGGATGAGGTGCTGCCGCACCCGTGAGGCCGTGCGGCACGAAACCGGGAGGAACCGGTTGAGGCGGAGCCGGAGGAACCGGAGCTCCGTCGAGCGCGAACGCGGGCGTGGAGCCGCTGGCCGGTGAGATCGCAGGCGAAATTGCGGGCGATGCCGGAGGCGTGCCTTGCGGCGGGCTCGGCGGCGTCGGCGGAACCGGTTGCTGCGGAGGCACCGGCTGCGGCGGGGGTGCGGACGGTTGCTGCGCTTGCACCATCGCCGGCGGCGACAACACCCGCGGCCCGGGGCCGAGCACCGTCTCGCGGGGAGGTGCAGCTTGCGCGGGAACCCCGGCGATCATCGCGGGTGGCGCGCCACCGGCGATCGCGACGCCGGCAGCGGGGCTGCCCATCGTGACGTTGATCGATCCCGAGCTGTCCGGACGCGGCGCGCCAGGCGCTTGGGGGATCGACGGAGACATCATCTGCGCCATCGGAGGCGGACCCGCCGTGGGCGCTCCAGGAAGCGGAGGGGGCATCTGGCCCGAAGGTCGATTGAACCCGGGCTGGGGAGGTGCGCCCGACGCGCCGCCCGCTGCAGCTGCCGCGGCTTCGTCGGCGGCCATCGGCGGCGCCTCGTCGTGAGCCGGGGCCGCTCCATCCAGCGGTGCGCCGACGTCCGAGGGCGCGCGAGCTTCGCCTGCGAGCTCGATTCGCAGAACGAAATCACCGATGTAGATCTTGTCGCCTTCGCGCACGATGGTCGCTTGCGCGATCTTCCGGCCGTTGACGTACGTGCCGTTCGTGCTCTTCAGGTCGGTGACGATGAATCGACCATCGCGGTACAGCAGACGCGCGTGGCGCTTCGAGACGTTGCCCTTGGGCAACATCAGGTCGTTCCCCTGGACGCGGCCCACGTTGATCTCGGTCTTGTCGAACGACTCGCGGCGCTCGGCGCCGCCCTTTTCGCTGATGATGATCGAGAACATGTTTTGGTGGGCTCAGGTTCCGCGTGTCGGAGGACCTCGCGGGTGGGCCGATACTAACGGCGTTTTTGAAAGACCGGAACAATTGCGCGCGCTACCGGAACGTGGCCCGCGCCGCGGTTGGGATCGTGCATGTAGGATTCGACCGACCCCGAGCCATGGCCAGCCGCATACCGACCATCGCTTCCGTGTGGCTCCTCGCGGGAGCTTGCTCGCTCGAAGGCCTGGCGACCGGCGGTGGGGGTGAAGGTGGCGGCGGCGGGACGGGAACGTCGACGAACAGCACCGGAGGAATCGATTCTTCCGGTGGCGGCAGCGGAGGCGGAGGCGGTGCGCCCGTGGACCCGTTCGACTGGATGCTCGCGTTCGGCAACGTGAGCGTGAACGAGAACACGAACAGCCTCCCCATCAAAATGACCGAGCCCGACGGCTCGGGCGCCGTTTGGGTCGCCTTCTCGGCAAAAGGGAGCGTCGTCGTTCACGACCCGGACGGCGACGTGACCCTCGGAGAAGACACGACGGCCTCGAGCGTGTTCATCCTCGAGGTAACTGAGGGGCGAATGACTCGGTCCGCGGTGCTTCAGGGGTCGGTCGTCGACGGCGTCACGACCAGCGTGACGCTCGGCGGGCTCGCGCGGACGGATCAAGGCGTGGCCGTTGTCGGTCATTGGGTCGGCACCTTGTCGCTCGGCGCGACGGAGGCGGTCGCGGAGGGAAGGGCAGGCTTCGTTGCGCTCGTCGATCAACGCGGTGTGGTCGGCTCCTTTCGCAAGGTCGACGGGCAAGGCGCGCAGACCGTGGACGGTGTCGCGTCTGTGCATTCGAACGGCAACTTGTATGTCGCGGGCACGCTCAACCGCTCGCTCGTCCCTGCCGATCAGCTTCCAGGCTGCACGACCGGCGCCGCATCGGGCGACGTGTTCGTCATGCGGCTGCTGGCGAGCACGCTCACGTGCGAAGACGTGGCCATCTTCACGACGCCCGATCCACAGCAGAAGCTGCCGGACATATCCCGCGTCGCCGCGACCGAGCAGCGCATCGTCGTCGCGGGCTCGTACGAGGGCACGCTTCACGTCGGCGGGCTCGGCGACATGACCGCGGTCGCAGCCATCGATGGCTTCGCGATCGTGCTCGGGACCGGCTTGGTTCCGCGCTGGTTCGTGAACGTGAACGGCAACCCGAGCTCGACGGACGCCGTGCGCGACGCGGTGCTGGTCGGCGCGACGCTGTCGCTCGGCGGTTACTACGGCACGACGACCGCGGCGAACGAGCTGAATCCAGCGCGCGTGGAGGTCGTCGGAGCAGCGGGTGAGCCATGCCTGTTGCCGAGCGACTCGAAGGGAAAAGACGGCTTCGCGGCGACGCTTACGTTCGTCGACACAGACTTGCTTTGCACCCGGGCCGACACGTTCCGCACGTTGAATCAGGACGAAGTCCACGCGCTCGCGGCGTTCGAGACCGGCGAGATCGTCGCAGGCGGGTTCGCCGACGGCTTGCTCGAAGGCCTCACCGTTCCGACCGAAGGTGACAACGGCGTCTTCGTCGCGCTTCCGGGCGAAAACGTCCACGGTCTGCAGTTCGGGTCGCTGGGAAGTTACGTCGATGCCCTCTCCGTGAAGAAGGACGGAGGCGTCATCGTCGCGGGCACGTTCCAAAACGCGTTTCTCTCGCTCCCGGACGGCGCGCACCAAGACTTCTTCGTGGGTGCCCTGCGTGACCCGCTGTAGGAAGCTCAGAGCTTCCACTCGAGCGCGATACCCACGTCACCAGGCCCGCGAACGATGCCGATCTCCGCCGGCGGTGCGCCGCCTGCGAGCTCCACGCCGAGCCAGATCGCACCCGCGAGGAGCGCCGCACCCCCGACCCCGCCGGTCACCGCGCCCGTCGTCCACAACGTCTCCACGCGATCCACCCGCTCGATCGGGCAGCTCGGCGCGCAGCCCGTCTCTTCGTCACGCATGTCTGCGACGTCGAGGTGACCCACGATCGCAACGGCCGTCGCGGCGATGACCGCGCCGAGCCCGACGCCGCCCACCACCAGCGGACCTGCCAGGTTCGGAGGTGGGGATTCAGCCGCCCGCGCCGGATGAAGCGTCACGACGTGCGTCGCAGGTCTCCCCCGCTCGAGCACGACCATCGCTTCGGAGCGCGCGTGACCCGGCGCTTCGACGGCGATTCGGTGCGCTCCCGGCGCGAGCTCGATCACCGACGTCTTCGGTTGCTCCAGCCCGTCGACGAACACAGTGTGGTGCGCAGGCGCGCGGCCGCTTTCGTCTTTGACGGTCACAGTGAGCGGAGCAAGGTCTGCGTCGACCTCCGCGAGCCAGCGCTCGCAATCGGCCGCGAGCGTCGTCGGGCACGCACGCATGCAGAGGCGAAGGTCGGCTTTGCTACGGACGAGTGCGCCGTCTTTGCGCGCCTGCTGGGCGCCCTCGTACGCGGCGACGCACGAGTCGCCCGCGTCCGCCCGCGCATCGCGAGCCGCGACGATGGCTGCGGCGACGAGGAACGCCGCGCCGCCGAAACGTAGCGACGAGGCAGACGTCAGAAGCATTCGCGTTTGACGCGTCGGATGCCCTGCGCGTCGATGTAGGTGGGCGGGTCGCAAGGGCCGGTCGTCGACGTTGCAGACGGCTGGGAGCGTGGGCGGGACCGCGCGCTGGTCGCAGGCTCCAGCGATATGGATGTGGATGTGGACGATGACGCCGCCGATTCAGCAGCCGTCGCCGTCGTCGTTGTCACAGCGGCGACTGTCTCGGATGTAGCCGCGATTGCGGTCGCGCTCGCGTCCGGGCTCGCAGCGCCATCGGTCGTCGCGACTTCGGTCGCGTGCACGTCGTCGGTCGGCCGCGGCGACGCGGCGTCCGCGGGGCGGCGCATCGCGAGCCACATCGTTCCCGCAGCAATCACGGCCCCGAAGGTCACCGCCGCCGCCGCGATCACCATCGAGCGCTGACGGGATGGCTCGTTCACTGCGGGTGCTGCTGCCGTCAGCGTGTGGGTACCGCGTCCGTGCGGATCGCCGTCGGCGCCGAAATGGGACGGAAGCTGGGCGCGCGCTGCGAGCGAGGTGCCGATGGCGTTCGGCGACGAGGGGATCGCGCCTCGTGTCGACGCAAGGGCAGGGGACGCGCTCGTTCCTCCCGCGCCGGCGTGCTCGATGCGCGCGACGATCGCTCGTCTCGTCACCAGCTCCTCCTGCGCGAGATCATCGACCCACGCACCTACACGTGACGGCGGCGCGGGCGTCACCACCGATTCGAGCGCGCTCACCATCGCCTGCGCCGTCGCGAATCGAATCGGCGCCTGCCGCGCGATGGCGCAGCCGACGACGCTCGCGAGCTGGGGAGAAACCCACGGCGCGACCTCGTCGATGCGCGGGATGCTGCCGGTGAGGACACGCGCGTAGAGCGCGCCTTCGTTTTCGACGTCGTACGCGCGGCGCCCGGCGCACAGCTCCCAGAGCACCACACCCGCTGCATAGAGATCGGCTGCGCGGGTCACGGGCTCTCCGCGGAGTTGCTCCGGGGACATGTACGCGACCTTGCCTTTCACCTCGCCGGCGCGCGTCGTGTGCAGCTTGACGTTCGCGAGCGCGATGCCGAAATCGATCGCCCTCGCGACACCGTCGGTGCCGACCAGGACATTCTGCGGCGACACGTCTCGATGCACGATACCGAGCGGTTCGCCCGAAGGACCACGTGCCTCGTGGGCTGCGTGTAAACCTCGAAGCAGACCGAGCACGATGGCGCAGGCGATGTCCACCGGGACGCGCTCGCCGCGCGCTCGAGCGCGCCCGATGAGCTTCGCGAGCGCTTCACCGTCGACGTACTCCATGACGATGAATGTCTCTTTGCCCTCGTGCACGACGTCGAGCGTCTCGATCACGTTCGGATGGCGGACACGCGCCGCGAGCCGCGCCTCGTCGAGGAACATGGCGATGAACTCGGGGTCCTGCGCCATGTGCGGGTGCAGCCGCTTCACCGCGACGACGCGGCTGAACCCGGCGGCGCCGGCTTGGCGGCCGAGACAGATCGACGCCATGCCGCCTGCTGCGATTGGCTCGAAGAGAACGTAGCGTCCGAGCACCGTGCCGGCGCCGACCATCGCCGGGCAGTCTACCAGAGCGCGTCGCTGACTCGCTGAGTGTCACCCGGTGGTTGACGCTGCATGGCGACGAGGTGTCGCCCGGCGGTTGACAGGTGACACCGCTCGTCGGGCTCGACTGCAGCGATCTCGAGCGGCACCGCGCTTGCACAAGCAGGCCGCATGCTTCGAATAACGACCTCGACGGCGGTGCTAGCGCTCGCGTGGACGGTCGCCGGTTGCGATGACGGAGAGATCGGTAACGGCCCGACTGAGACCCTGCCGGTCGCCGACGTCGAGGGCGCCCCGATCGCGGCCGAGCCGGTGCAACGCGCGGATCTGGAGCTCTCGCGCGCGCCGATCGGCGTCGCCGCAGCGACGGACGGTGTCGCCGTCGCGACCGACGGCGGCGTGATCCTCGCGCGAAGGACGTCCGACGATCTCGTCGATCTGCCGCTCATCGAGGACGACGGCTCGTTCGCCTCCCCCGGCATGGTCCGCGCCATCGTCGCTCGGCAAGCCGGGTTCTTCGCGCTGGCGGACGCCGGCTTGCTCCACGACTACGAAGGCGCGCTCCTTCATTCGCCGCTCGGTGCCTTCGTCGACGGCGACACGCTCCTCGCCGCAGACGTTCTGCAACGCGCCGACGGGACAGAAGAGCTCTGGCTGGTCACCGACCAGCGCGCGCTCATCGCCGGTGACGATCTCGTCGAGGTCGACGTGAGCGGCCTCGGCACCATCGAGCGCTTCCTCGGCACGGGCACCGATGTCGCCGTGGGTGTTGCGGATGGCACGTTGTTCGAGCTCGATCTCGAGACCGAGGCCCTATCCATCGTCGACGACGCCGTCGGCGCCAGCCACGCCGCGCGGCGAGCCGAAAACGGCGACGTGTTCGTGGCGACGGATACCGGGCTCTACCGGCGCGCCGCGGACGGCGCCTGGTCGCGCTTCACGTTTGCGGCCGAGGGCGCGCCGCCCGAGCGCGTGACGGCCGTCGAGGCGGCGTTCGGCGTGACCGTGTTCTCGACGCCGACCTCCGTCGCGCTCTTGGACGGTGATGCGGCGACGACGATCGCGGAGGGCGGGGCGGACGCGCTCGCCGTCGATGCGATCGGCGACACGTGGGCGGTCTCCGAGGGCAAGCTCACGCGGCTCGTCACCGGCAAGCCCGCGACGTTCGCGAACGACGTCGCGCCGATGCTCGCGGACCGCTGCGTCGGTTGTCACGAGGACGGGACTGCGCCGCCCATCGACTTCGCGAGCTACGACGACGTCGTCGCGCGCGCCGACACGATCATCAAACGGGTCACGCGGCCGACCTCACCCATGCCTCCGCCCCCGGCGGATCCCCTGAGCCCCGACGAGTACGGCGCGCTTCTGCGCTGGCGCGCCAACAACTTCCCCGAGTGATCCGAGAGGACATCATGCGGACGATCCACCTCGTTCCTTTTCTTTTCGTTACCGCCCTCGCCACGGCGGTCCACGCCGAGGACGGCAGCGCCGACGCGGCGTGCTCCGTTCACCACGAGCTCGGCGCGGAGAAGCTCCTCCGACGGCTCTCCCTCGATTTGCGGGGGACGATCCCCGACGTCGCCGAATACGACGAGATCACCGACCTCACGAGCGAAGCCGAGCTCGACGTCGTGCTCGATCAGATCGTCACCGCGTACTTCGAGGACGACGGCTTCCGACAGACGACGCGCCGTTATCACGAGGCGTTCCTTTGGCCGAACATCGGCAACGTTCGCTTCGCGGGCACCCGATATCGCCTCGTCTACGCCAACGACGGGCCCGCGCTGCGGATCAGCTCCGGAGGCCGGAGCAACCTCTTCCGCGGCGATCCGGACATCACGTGCTCGGACTTCAAGCACACCAACTTCGATCCCGACTTCCCCGGCCAATTCCGCCCGCTACCGCAAAATGGCAAAGAGGGCTGGCGCGAGATCCACCCGTATTGGGACCCGTCCACGACGCTGAAGGTCTGCGCATCCGAGGCGCAGGAGACGAAGAACGTCGCCGGGGTTTCTTGCAACTCGCTCGAGGGGCTCGACAAGAAGGCCTGCGGCTGCGGTCCGAACCTCGCTTACTGCTACGGGCCGGCCAATGTCACCGACAAGGCCGTCCAAACAGCGCTGCGCGAGCAGCTCTTGCGACAGGTCGACGACGCCGTCGCGAGTGACGCCGACTACACCGACATCGTCCTCGGCACGTCGGCTTGGCAAGACGGTCGCATCGCGACCTTCAAGCGTGTCCTCGGCAATGGAGTCGACTTCAACAAGACCATCCAGCTCGCCGACGCGAACGAAGGCGTCCTCGAAAAAGACTTCATGGACACCACGTTCGAGCTCGTCGAGCGCGGACCGAAACACGCCGGCGTGCTCACGCTCCCCGGGTACACGCTGAAGTTCCAGACGGCGCGCGGACGCGCGAATCGGTTTCGCCAAGCATTCCAGTGCAAGGCGTTCGAGCCGCCGAGCGAGACGGAGGAGGAGAGCGACGCCTGCAGCACGACGGCCGGCGACCTCACGAAGCGCTGCACCTGCCGCTATTGCCACTCGACGCTGGAGCCGCTCGCGGCCGGTTTCTCGCTGTTCACCGAGGCGGGGACGACGCTCATGGACAAGCAGCGGTTCCCTCGCTTCGACGGGACGTGCCCCGCGTCCGATCCGTTCTGCACGCGGTTCTACGTCACGAGCGGGCCACACAAGGGCAGCCTCTTGCCGCTCGAGTTCGCGGACAACCACCCCGAGTACGAGGAGATCTTCGAGGCCGGGCCGCGGCAGGTCGCGCAGGCGGCGATCTGGATCGACGGCGATCCCGAAAAGGGTGCGCGCACCGACGCGGAGTCGTTCGCAGGTTGCGCCGCGCGCCGCGCGTTCACGTTCTTCGTCCGGCGCGACCCGACGCTCGATGAAGAAGATCTGGTGGAGGAGCTCGCGACGACGTTTGCCGCGTCGGGCTTCCGCTTCCGGGATCTCGTCCGCGATGTCGTGATGCTCGAGGCGTACAGGAGGGTGCGATGAAGGCTCTGGTCATCGGAACGATCGCCGCGAGCCTGCTCGTGGGCTCCGCGTGCAGCACCAACGGCCCCGGCGGGGACGACCCGACCGGCAACACCACACCCATCGGCGATGCTCCGCCGCTCGATCACCCGCCCATCGACGACGAGGCGTTGCCCGTGAAGCCCGCCGCGGTCCGTCGGCTGTCGCTCTCGCAGCTGCGACGCATCCTGCCGCTCGCGTTCGGTCTCGAAGCCGACGGCACGACGCCCGTCACGTGGCATCTCGAGGACGGTCGGCAAGGTCTCAACGCAATGGCGCCGACGCTCGGTGAGCCGGACTACATCGAGGTCACCGAGGAGAACCTCGAGGCCTCGCCGATGTACGTGAAGTTCATGGACGACGCGGCGCGCGATGTCTGCAACCGCGCGATCGACGCCGATATCGCGAAGACCAACGCCGCCGAGCGCGTCGTGATGCGCCACGCTGGGATCGACGCCGACTCGGACGAAGCGATCTCGAAAAACCTCGCATACCTGGTGTTGCGCCTGCACGGTGTTCGTCTCGAGGCCGGCGACGAGGACATCGCGCGCTGGCAGGGCGTCTACGACGGCGCGCTCGCCGAAGCGAAGACCGCCGCTGAAGAAGACGCGGACGCAAAGGTCGAGGCGTGGAACGCCGTCTGCGTCGCGC
The DNA here is from genome assembly GCA_013361525.1 of Polyangiaceae bacterium. Lineage (GTDB taxonomy): Bacteria > Myxococcota_A > Polyangia > Polyangiales > Polyangiaceae > Xiheicaenibacterium. The sequence continues at coordinate 22,691 of JABFXY010000145.1, forward strand.
TCACCGTCGCGCCCGAGTTCCACCTTTATTGATCGAGGAGCCACGCCATGAAACTCGACCGTAGAAACTTCTTGCGCGCGGCCCTCGCGGGCGTCGGACTGTTCGGTATCGGCGGGCTCTCGCCGCGCGTCGCACGCGCGACCGCGTCGGATCAGCTGGTTCTCGTCTGCTATTTGAGCGGCGGCTGGGACCAGCTGCTCGCGTTCGATCCGCGCCCGGCGAACGCCGCTCAATATTCGGGCAACGCGCCTTACGAAGCCGGCGGAAGCGGCATCCACCCGGCGTACGACCTCGTCAACACGGCTTGGATGAACGAGGTTTTGGCCGCGACGAACGGCTCCGGCATTCGCAAGCGCAACAACGTGAGCTTCGGCCCGGCCGTTCCGGCCGAGCTCCTCGACCACGCGAACGATCTCTGCGTCCTGCGCGGCCTCAACATGAGCACGCTGACGCACGAGGTCGGCCGCCGCTTCTTCACGACGGGGCAGTTCCCGCGCGGCCTTCAGCCTGTCGGCAGCTCGCTGTCGACGATCGTCGCGAACGCGGTCGGACCGTCGGCGACGCTGCCGAACCTGTCCCTCCTCACCGAGAGCTACAACGTCGGCATGCCGCCCGGCGTCTCACCCATCCAGGTGCGCGACGCACAGGATGTTCGCGACATGCTCCGCCGACTCGGGCCCGAGCTCTCGTACGGTGCGGGCGCGATCAACGACCTCGAGCTCGGCGACCCGAGCTGCTTCGGCGAGGAGCTCGACACCGAGGGCACCGCGAGCTTCTACCGGGAGAGCCGCGTGAAGGCGAAGTCGATGGTGACGAGCGGAGACGACGCGCACTTCGACTTCGACGTCGACAACCCCGGCTCGAATGCGGCGCTCTTCGAGGCCCTCGGCATCACCAAGGCCACCGACTTCGCGACCGCGAAGGGGCGCGCCGCCGTCGCCGCCCAGGCGCTTACAAAAGGGGTCGCCCGTGCTGTGAGCCTGCGGATCGCGGAGGGGCTCGACACCCACAACGACTGGGCGACCGATCACCCCGACGGCGTTCGAGACGGGCTGATGACGCTCGCCGGCATGATTGCGTACCTCAAGTCCGCTCCGTCGCCGTTCGACGGCGGAGGCAGCGCGTGGGATCACACGACGCTCCTCGTTTTCAGCGAGTTCTCGCGCACGCCGCTGCTCAACAACCGCGAAGGCCGCGATCACCACCTCTCGTCGAGCTGTGTGGTCGCAGGCCCCGGCATCAAAGGCGGACAAGCGATCGGTGCGACGACCGATCAGGGCATGGCGACGCGTCCCATCGATCTCGTCACCGGCGCGCCCAAAACAGGCGGGATTACCGTCGGCCCGGCCGACGTGATCTTCACGCTGCTCCACTCGATGGGCATCACCGACGTGTCCCTCGGCAACCAGCCGAAGAACCTCATCGAGGCGATGCTCAAGCCTGCCTGACCCGTTGTACCTTCGAGGCGGATGAGATCGTCACCGCCGCGCGCTTCCGACGGGACCTTGACCGACGTGCGGCTCGACGTCGTCGAGCTGCCGAACCTGCGCTTGGTGGTGACGCCTCCGCGCGGGCGTCGCGTCGAGGTTCCGCTCGGCATGACGCCCGTCGTGCTCGGATCGGATCCCGAGTGCGACGTGGTCATCGACGACGCGCGTGTCTCGCGCAAACACTGCGAGGTGCGGCGCGACGCGCGCGGCGTCGTCGTGCGCGATCTCGGCAGCAAGAACGGCACCTACGTCGATAAAGTCCTCGTCGCCGAGGCGTACCTCGATCCGAAGCTCGGCATCACCGTCGGCTCGACGCGCATCGCGCTCGAGGCGTCGTCCGGCTCGGCGAAGGTCGCGCTGTCGCGCGCGTTTCGCTTCGGCGATGCGCTCGGCGCCAGCGTCGCGATGCGCGCCCTGTTCGCGAACCTCGAGCGCGCCGCGCAGACCGACGAGACCATCGTGCTGATGGGCGAGTCGGGCACTGGCAAAGAGCTGCTCGCGAAGGGCATCCACGACGTCTCGCACCGGCGCGGCGGTCCGTTCGTCGTCTTCGACTGCAGCGCGGTCGCGCCCAGCCTCGTCGAGGCGGAGCTCTTCGGCTACGTGCGAGGAGCCTTTACGGGCGCGCTACAGCCGCACGCGGGCGTCTTCGAGCAGGCGAATGGGGGAACCCTGTTCATCGACGAGCTCGGCGAGCTGCCGTCGGAGCTGCAGCCGAAGCTCTTACGGGCGCTCGAGGCGCGCCAAGTCCGAAGGCTCGGCGCGACGGAGTGGCAACGCGTGGACGTCCGCATCGTCGCAGCGACCCACCGCGATCTGCGAGCGCGCGTCAGCACCGGCCAGTTCCGCGAGGACTTGTATTACCGCCTCGCCGTCGTCGAAGCGCACATCCCGCCGCTGCGAGATCGCCGCGAGGACATCCCACTGCTCGTCGAGCACTTCCTCGCCGGCATGAGCCCGCCTCGAGCGTGGAGCGATCTGCCGCCCAACGCAGCCGAGCTGCTTCGCCACCACGATTGGCCCGGCAACATCCGAGAGCTTCGCAACACCGTCGCCCGCCTGATCCTGTTTCCGGCGAGCGGCGCCCCCTCGAGCGCACCGCAGCAGCGTCCGACGCCCTTCGACGGCGCGGCGCAAGCCAACGCATTGCTCAACCTGCCGCTCTCCGAGGCGCGCGCCGTCATGGTCGACGGCTTCGAGCGCGCGTACATCGCGGCGAAGCTCAACGAACACGCCGGCAACGTGTCACGCGCTGCGCAGGCGATGGGCGTGTCGCGACAGTTTCTTCACCGGCTGCTCGATCGATACGGCATTCGGCGCGAGTAGGAGCACAAACGCAAGAAGGGCAGCCCATCGAGAGCCGCCCTTCGAGCGCGTACCCGGTCGACCCGGGGACGCGCGAGTTGTTGCTTTGCGCAACCGGCTTCGTGGGCCGCGGTGCGCCGTTACAGTGGTTCCGAGCTCAGGCCGTGGCGCCTTGCATGCGCGTCACGTTGACGGCTTGCAGACCCTTCGGACCCTCTTTGATCTCGAACTCGACGGTCTCGTCCTCGAAAAGACGACGCCGGCCCTCCCCGTTGATCTGAGAGTAGTGAACGAAAACGTCTGGGCCGCCCTCCTGCTTGATGAAGCCCCAGCCTTTTTCGTCGTTGAACCACTTGACCTTGCCAACTGCCATGAGCTCCTCCACTTCACGAAAGCCGCCGAGGAACCGCAGGGCGCAACCCATACCAGCCGGGTATCGCCCTCCTCCCCGGACATGCTCCTGATCCCTGCGTGGAAATTTCCCAGCTGGAATCCAGCGATCCTGGAGCGCGCGCCGGCAACTCGCGAGCTCTCGGGTGCATGCCCTCGACGAGCGGCGCGGAACGTAGACGCGGCGCGCCCCGATGGTCAAGCTGAACTGTATTGCTTTCGCGCGCGCACGACGGCTCGGGTCCCGCCTGGGGGGTGTGCTCGCTGCGCTCGCACTTGGCGCCCGAGCCTGTGCGCGCCCTAGTCCATGTAGCTGCGCTTTGCCGACGCCGGCCGATGGCCGGCTCCTGTGACGCATTCCGCTTTTTGCGCGCGCAATAAGGCCTGACGCCGGCAGATGGCAGGCTTCTGAGAGGCCTCGTATGACCCCGCGCGCGTGAGGCCTTTGCTCCTCAGCTGTGAGCGAGCGGCGCGGAGGCGAACGACTTCGTTCGGGGATCGAAGCGGTGCGTGGAGATGTGGCTGAGGCGGCCGTCTTGCTCGAAGTCGTAGACGTTGAAGCCCGCGATCTTGCGCTCGTCTTCGTGGAGCAGTGACGCGCTGGTGGCGCCGACGATCTCGACCGAGCCGGAGCGCGTCGGGATCACGCGGCGCAGACGAACGTGCTCGTGACCGTGGAGCACGAGGCCGTGGGCCACCTCGGCCATCGCTTCGACCTCTGCCTTCGCATCCCAGAGCCCTTTGAGCGCCGTCTTCAACAAGCTGCTCGGATTGATCGGCGGATGGTGCTGCAGCACGACCGGCGTTCGCCGGCGGACCTCGTCGTGCGCGAGGATCTCGCGCAGGCGTCGGATCTGGCGCTTGCCGAGAATGCCGGCAGCGATGAACGGCGGGTGCGGCACCGCGGTAGAGAGGCCGATCAACGCGAGAGGACCGCGGAGGCGCACGAAGGGAAAGTGGTGCTCGTCGACGCCCGGGATGTCCGACGACGTGTACGGATGAAACCACTTCAAGAAGCGCCGCGATCGAACGGCGCCGCGCGTGTACGCGTCGTGGTTGCCGGGCACGACGCTTATCTGATCCGGCGAAAAGCCCATGTCCGACTCGAACAGCTCGCGAACGAGATCGAACTCTTTCTCGAGCGAGAGGTTCGAGACATCGCCGGTCACGACGACGTGATCGACGCCGAGCTCACGCAGCGATCGCGCACCGAGCCGCACCGGCTCGGGCTTGTGGATGTGCCCCCGGCGCAGCCGCAGGTTCATGTACCCCGTGAACCGCTTGTTGAAGAGCCGGCGCGGGACGGCGCCGGTCAGGTCGAGCAGGTGGAGATCGGAGAAATGAGCGACGCGCACATCGGGTACCTACCTCACCGAGCGCCATGCAGCTACACGCCGGCCCACCCCTAGCGGGGTGAGGTGGGCCGGCGCTCCGCTGAAGGGGGCAATTTGCTCGTGTGATGGGCTTGTTTCTGATCGCGAATCACGATTCGCGATTGTGACGGCCACCTCGACGGCGCGTCGCTCACCGCTTCGTCGGAAGCGCTTTCGTTAGAGCTTCAGCGCCACCGCCGCCGCAGCGATGGTGGCGGCGATGCGGACGGCATCGTGCACGTGCTCTTCGGTGAGGCCGCCCTTGATGACGACGTCTTCGTGGCTGCGGATGCACACCTCACAGGCATTGATCGCGCTGACGGCGAGGCACATGAGCTCGAACGTCGTTTTGTCCGTCTTCGGCTGCGCGATGCGGCTCATCCGAAGACGCGCAGGTTTCGTCGCGTACGACTCCTTTCCGACGAGGTGCCGGAACCGGTAGTACACGTTGTTCATCGCCATCAGCGCTGCCGCGGCGCGGGCGTCGTCGAGCACGTCGTCACCGACCTTGGACGCGGCCTCGTGTCGGATGGCTTGTGAGAGCGCCGGGCTGTCGACGGTGAAGGCGCACGCCAGAGCGACGCCCCACTTCTGCTTGTCGTCGAGCGCGCTCGTCGACAGCACGGACCCCAGGTTGAGGGCGATGTCTTTCGCTGCGGGAGGAAGCGCCTCCCGAACGCGCTCGATCGATTCCATCAGGCCACCTCGAGCGTCTTTTCGCCCTTTTGCCAGTTGCAGGGACAGAGCTCGTCCGTCTGGAGCGCGTCGAGGACACGAAGGACCTCGGGCACGTTCCGGCCGACGCTGAGATCGTTCACGCTGACCCAGCGGATGACACCCTCCGGGTCGACGATGAACGTCGCGCGGAGCGGCACACCTTCTTCACGGTGCAGGACGCCGAGCAGGCTCGAGAGCTCTCGTTTCGTGTCGGCGAGCATCGGGAAGGACAGGTCCTTCAGATCGGGGTGTTGATTTCGCCACGCGAGGTGCACGAAGTGCGTGTCGGTGCTGATCCCGAGGACCTGCGCCTCGCGCATCGAGAACTCGCGCTCTTGGCGGCCGAACTCGGCGATCTCGGTGGGACACACGAAGGTGAAGTCCATCGGCCAGAAGAAGAGGACGCGCCACTTTCCTGGATGGCTCTCGTGCGTCACCGAGGTGAACTGCTTGCCGGGCTCGAGGCCGACGACGGCTTGAAGGTTGAAAGCAGGGAGCTTGTCTCCGACGGTGAGCATCGTTCTGTTTTCCTCGTTGTGATGGGTTTGGCCGCGCGGTTCGTGCGGCCGTTCGTCGTTACGGAGGTCAAACTAGGCTCCCGTTCGTGATTCATCCAAGACGAAGAATCGATGGTTGCGATAGGATGCGCCTATCAGTGATGCCGAGCGCACACGACCTCTCGATTCGCCAGCTGCAATACGCCGTCGCGGTCGCCGACACGCTCGGCTTCCGGAAGGCCGCCGAGCGATGCCACGTCTCGCAGCCGACCTTGAGCGCGCAGATCCGCGAGCTCGAAGACGTGCTCGGCGTGCAGCTCTTCGAACGAGACAAGCGACGTGTCACCTTGACCCGCGCGGGCGAGATCGTCGTGCAGCGCGCGCGCAAAGTCTTGCTCGGCGTGGACGATCTCCTCAACGAGGCGAAGCGGGCAGGGGATCCGTTCTCGGGCACGCTCCGAATCGGTGTCATCCCGACCGTCGCACCGTACCTCTTGCCCGAGGTCACGCCGGCGGTGTCGTCGAAGTACCCCAAGCTGCGGCTCGTGTTTCGCGAAGAGAAAACGGCGGACATCGTGCGTGAGCTCGACGAAGGCCTTCTCGATGCGGGCCTGCTCGCGCTCGAGGCGGACATCGGCGACTACGCGTCCGCGCCGATCCTGAAGGACCCGTTCGTCGTCGCCCTCCCGAAGGGACATTCCCTCGCGAAGAAGAAGAAGCTCGCGATCGACGATCTCGACGACGTGCCGGTGCTGTTGCTCGACGACGGGCATTGCTTCCGTGAGCAGGCGCTGGCCGCGTGTGAAAGGGGCGGGGCGCGCGAGGCGGCGTTTCGCGCGACCAGCCTCGCGACGCTCGCGCAGATGGTGTCGTCCGGCGCGGGAGCGACGCTGCTTCCCGAGCTCGCGGTGGAGGTCGAGAACCGGCGCGGCCAGCTCGACGTGAGGCCCCTCGCATCACCGGCACCGTCGCGCACGATCGCGCTGGTGTGGCGAAAGAGCTCGCCGCTCGGCGGTCCTCTCGGCGAGCTCGCGCAGACGATGCGGGCGGCGTTTCGCGCGCGCGGCTAAGATCGAGGCGTGATCGCGCTCGCGTTGCGTCACGCGTTTCGACGAGAGCTGTTGCCGTCGCGTGTCCGATGGTGGCTCGCGGCCGCCGGCATGCGCGATTGGTTCTTCTACCTCGATCGCCAGCTCCGCCCGCACCTCGCGGAGCGCACGCGCGCGATCCTCGCTGCAGCTGCCGCGCGAACGTTCACGCGCCGCTACGACGCTCTGCGCGCGACATCGTTGCTCGCGCTTCCCGAAGCGTCCGAGAGGCCGCGTGCCGTCTCGGGCGTGATGGCGGCGCTCTACCGCGCCGAGCTCGATCCCAGGGCGTCATGGATCTTCGACGGCGCGGGTGGCGTACCGCGGGCTCGAAAGTGGCTCGATGCGTTTCGGCTCGTCGCGCCGCTCGATGCGGAAGCGCGCTGGCGCGAGGTGACCGTCCACCTCGGCGAGCTCCTCATCGTGCTCACGGAGGATCTACCTGCCCACCTCGACCACGCGAGGAAGATCCTCGGCGACGTGTGCTTCGGCGCAGGCGTCCGCTACGCGCGAAGGATGAAGCGCGCATGGCGTCTCCCCGAAGCCGACATGCCAAACGCACCTGCGCTCGCGATCGAAGTGCTGCGCACGAGCGAATATCTCTTCCGCGTAAACCCCGAACACTGGGGCGATGCCGACGCCGCGACGAAGACCGGCTGGATCGAAGGCACCGCGTGCCCCTGGTACGACCGCCCCGGCTGGAACGGCGCCCACTGCGGCATCTTCGGCCAGTTCCAGGCCGGCGTCTCTTCCGAGTTCGGCCTCCGTTACATGCTGTCGAAGACCATCCCCAAACACGGCGGCACCACCTGCCGCATCGACCTCAAACCGATCGAGCTGCGTCGCAGCCGATAGACCTGCGGCGCCATGATCAGCGGATCAGAGGGGTCGCCAAGGGCGCCAAGAGGAGAAAGAGGAGGAGGAGGGGAATTTTTGGTCGTGTCGGCTGGAAGCCGAATTCATCTTCTCCCTCTTCTTCCGCCTTCTGCCCTTGGCGCCCTTGGCGACCCCTCTCCCTCATCAAGGATCGAAAGCGCAACGGAAGCCGCGCCAGGATCGACGTGCGCCGGGCGGGTCGTGGCCTCGGGAGGCGGCGCGTAGCCAGGCGCGGCCGTGGACGTAGCCGCCGCCGCGGACGACCTTTTCGTCACCGCTGTCGGGGCCTTTGGGATCCGCGACGGATTGTTCGGGGTAGGGGCCGTACCAATCGGAGACCCACTCTTCGACGTTGCCGGCCATGTCGAGCAGGCCGTCGGGCGTCTTGCCGCTGGGGATCGACCCGACCGGCGCGAGCTCCAGGAAGCCGTCCTTTTCCTCGAAGAAATCCAGGCCGAAGCGGCCGCCGTTCGTGAGGTACGGATCGTAGGTGTTGCCCCACGGGTAGCGGCGCTGCGTGAGGCCGCGTGCCGCACGTTCCCACTCGGCTTCCGTGGGAAGGCGTCCGCCGCGCCACTTGCAGTACGCGACTGCGTCGTTCCAGGTGACCATCGTCGCGGGCAGGCTCGGCTCTTCGAAGCGCTTGCCGCCGGACGCGAGCGGCGTCGCGCCACACGGCCCGGCCTCTACGCAGCGACGGTAATCGCCGACGGTCACCTCGTTTCGATCGATCGAGAAGTCCGACAGCGTGACCGTGTGCGGCGGAAACTCCATCGCGAAGTCGTCCTCCGAGACGTTGCACGCGGCGCGCGCCGGCTCGACACGACACGAGGTCATCGCGAACGCGATCTCCCCGACGTCCGAGCCCATGGTGTACGCCGCGGACCGCACGAGAACGACGCCCTCCGACGGGGCGCGCAACGTCACGACGGTCTGTGAGGTGTCCGCGATGCGTTGTTGCTGCTCTGCGCTGGCCGGCGCCGAGACGACCACGAGCGACGCGAGCCCGCACCAAACGGGGACCCGCGTCTTCGCTCGAACGAGAGGGAGCAGCCCCACGCGCTCAAAGTACCAAAATCTGTCCCGGATGCTCGAGGAGGCCCCGCAATGCCTTCAAGAAGGTCGCACCGACGGCGCCGTCGATCACGCGGTGATCACAAGACATCGTCATGGCCATGCGGCGGCCCGGCACGACCTCCTCACCGCGAACGACCGGTTCCCGCCGGACCTGACCCACGGCGAGGATCGCGCCCTCGGGCGGGTTGATGACCGCCGAGAACTCGTCGATGCCGTACATGCCGAGGTTCGAGACGCTGAAGGTGCCGCCCATCATTTCTTCGGGCTTCAGCTTCTTCGCGCGAGCCCGCTGCGCGAGATCACGAACCTCACGCGCGATCGTGAGGACGCTCTTCTTGTCCGCGTCGCGGAGGACGGGCGTGATCAGACCATCGTCGATCGCGACGGCCACGGAGATGTCGATGCGTTGGTGAAAGAGCAGCGCCTCCGGCGTGAACTGCGCGTTCGCCGCGGGCACCCGCGTGAGCGCGATGGCGACCGCCTTGAGGACGAGGTCGTTGAAGCTGACCTTCGGCGCGTTCTTGTCGTTCGGATCGGCGGCCGAGGCGAGGTCCTCGTTCACGCGCTCGCGCAGCGCATGCAGCGGGTCGGCGTCGATGTCGATCGTCAGGTAGAAGTGCGGGACGGTCTGCTTCGACTCGGTGAGCCGCTTCGCGATCGTCTTTCGCATCATGCTGAGCGGCTTCGACTCGGGCTCGCGTAGCGGGCCCTGCGCAGCGGCGCTCGGCGCGGCAGCGCGCGCGACGGGCTGCTTGCCGTCGAGATCCTTCGCGATGATGCGGCCGTGGGGACCCGACCCGGCGATGTCGCCGAGCGCGAGCCCACGCTCGCGCGCGAGCTTGCGGACGTAGGGCGAAGCACGAACGCGTCCGCCCGGTGGGGGCGGTGCCGGTTGGGCAGGAGCAGTAGCCGGTGCAGGCGCAGCCGCTGCAGGAGCGGGCTGGGCCGGCTCCTTGGCGGGCGCGCCTTCGGCGGGCGCGGCTTTCTGCGGTGATTCAACGTGCGGTGATACAGCGGGCGGCGAAGCAGCGGGCGCAGGAGCCGCGGCACCACCACCGGCCGAAGCGACGAGCTGCGAGATGTCTTCGCCGGCGTTGCCGACGATCGCCACCGGCTGGCCGAGCTTCACGATGCTGCCGTCGGGGACGAGGATCTTGAGGAGCGTGCCCTTGTCGAAGGAGCGAAACTCCATCGTCGCCTTGTCGGTCTCGACCTCGGCGAGGAGGTCGTCGACGCCGATCGCGTCGCCCTCCTTCTTGTGCCACGCGCTGATCTGCCCTTCCTCCATCGTGGGGGAGAGCTTCGGCATGTCGATGATCTTCGCCATTACGCGCTCCTGTAGGCGACGCGCTTCGCCGCGCCGACGATGCGCTCCACGTTCGGGATCACGAACTGCTCGAGCTTCGCGTTGTAGGGCATCGGGTAGTCGAGCGTGGTCACGCGCTCGATCGGTGCGTCGAGATCGTCGAAGGCGAGCCGCTGGATGCGATCGACGATCTCCGCGCCGACGCCTCCGTAGGGCCACCCCTCGTACGCGACCACCGCACGGTGGGTCTTCGTCACGCTCGCGACCAGCGTCTCTTCGTCGAGCGGCCGCAGGCTGCGCACGTCGATGACCTCGGCGTCGATGCCTTCCTTCGCGAGCTGCTCGGCGGCTTGGAGCGATATGTGGACGAGGCGGCTCCACGAGATGATGGTGACGTCGCCGCCCTCGCGCACGACGTTGGCCTTGCCCAAAGGAACGAGGAATTCCGGATCTTCCGGGACGTCGCCCTTCAGGTTGTAGAGCGTCTCGCTCTCCATGTAGAGGACGGGGTCGTCGTCGCGAATCGCCGACTTGATGAGGCCCTTCGCGTCCGCGCACGTCGAAGGCGCGACGACCTTCAGCCCGGGCACGTGCGTGTAGAAGTGCTCCATCGCGTGCGAGTGTTGCGAACCGACCTGCTTCGCCGATGCGTTCGGGGCGCGCAGGACGATCGGCACATGGAGCTGTCCGCCCGACATCTGCCGGATCTTCGCGGCGTTGTTGAGGATCTGATCGAACGCGACCGCGGAGAAGTTCCACGTCATATACTCGACGATCGGGCGCAGGCCGACCATCGCCGCGCCGATCGAGATGCCGGTGAAGCCGCTCTCGGTGATCGGTGCATCGATGACGCGCTTCGGCCCGAACTTGTCGAGCATGCCTTCGGTGACCTTGTAGGCGCCTTGGTAATGCCCGACTTCTTCGCCGACGATGAAGACGCGGTCGTCGCGCTCCATCTCTTCGACCATGCCCATGCGGATCGCTTCACGGAAGCGAACGCTTTTCATCGCAGTCATCGGGCGAACGCTCCTTTGTACGTCGTCGGTGCGAGCAGCTCGGGGCCGGGCTCGGCGCTGTCGTCGGCGAACTTCACCGCGTCCGCGATCTCTTGCTCGACGGACTCGTCGGCCGCCGTGAGCTTGTCGGCGAGACCCGCCTTCTCGAGGTGCGTGCGCAGGACGAAGAGCGGGTCCTTCTTCTTGTATTCGTCGACCTCTTCCGACGTCCGGTACTTGCCCGGATCGCTCATCGAGTGGCCGCGGTGACGGTAGGTGAGCACCTCGATGAGGCTCGGCTCCGACGTCTCGCGTGCGCGCTTGATGGCTTTGCCGAAGCGCTCGATCACCTGGTTGACGCTCTCGCACTCGAAGCGGTCGGAGGGCATGCCGTAGCCGGCCGCACGCTTGGTGACGTCCGCGACCGCGAGCGTGCGCGAGAGCGGCGTGCCCATCGAGTACTGGTTGTTTTCGCAGACGAAGACGACGGGCAGCTTCCACAACGCGGCGAGGCACATCGCCTCGTGGCAGTCGCCGATGCTCGCCGCGCCGTCGCCGAAGAAGACGATGGTCACGCGGCCGTCACCTCGGTACTTCGATGCGAACGCGGTACCGGCCGCGAGCGGCAGATGCCCGCCGACGATGCCGTAGCCGCCGAGCATGTTGTGCTCGGCGTCGAAGAAGTGCATCGACCCACCCAGCCCTTTCGAGCAGCCGGTGACCTTGCCGAACAGCTCGGCCATCGCGGCCCGCGCCGTGGTGCCGCGCGCGAGCGCGTGACCATGATCACGGTAGGTCGTGATGAGGTAGTCGTCCGCGTTCAACGCGGCCGCGGTGCCGACGGCGATCGCCTCCTGGCCGATGTAGAGGTGGAGAAAGCCGCCGATCTTTCCCTGGGCATACGCGCGCGCCGCTTCTTCTTCGAAGCGGCGAATGACCTGCATCTGCCGGTAAAATCCGAGTTGCGTGTCCTGATCCTTCATGGGGCTCCGAGAAGGCCGGGAGGTTAGTTCTCAGGACCCGAAGAAAACAAGTCGCTAGCGCGCGTCACTTCGTCGGTGATGACGCGCTCGCGCTGGAAGGCGCGGCGCTTGGCGTCGTCGAAGGATGCGGATGGGGCGCGCTCGTCGACGCAGAAGGCTTCGTGGAAGCGCTGATGCTCGCAGAAGGCGTCGGTGCGGGTGCGGAGCTCGCGGTGGATGACGCGCTGTGCGATCGCGGAGGCTTTCGCGGTGGCTTCGCGGTGGCGATCGCCGAAGGCAACCCTGCCGACGTGTCGACTTCGGCCTCCGCTTCGGCCGTCGGCGCGCTCGGGTCTTGCGTCGCCGCAGATGCGACCGGCGACTGCGCGTCGGATCGAAGGACCATGCGCGTGAGCAGGCCGATCACCGCGAGCGCGCCGAGACCGGCTGCGAGAAACTTCCAACCGCGGCGGTCCGGCGGTGCGCCGAACGTCGTCGAAAGACGGGCCGGGGGCATGATCGACTCCGTGGACTGCGCATCGGCAGCGTCGGGCGAAGGTGCGGAGATGCTCGATCGCGACAGGAGCGCGTCCATCACCTTCGTGCCGAGGATCTTGCACGATTCGAACCTCGCAGTGGGATCGCGCGCCATGCCGCGCGCGAGGATCGCGTCGAGCTCCGAAGGATATCGCAGCGACTCCGCGAAGGCCTCCGGCTCGTCGTTCATGATCTTCGAGGCGACCGACAAGGCGTCGTCGCCGGGGAACGCGCGCGAACCGCGGATGGCTTCGTACATCGTCGTCGCGAGCGAGAACTGATCGCTCTCGGGCGAGAACCGGCCGTCACGGAATGTCTCGGGCGCGCTGTAGGCCGGCGTGCCGAGCAAACCACCCGCATGCGTGAGCGTCGAGTCGGGAACGCGCGCGATGCCGAAGTCGGTCAGCTTTGCGCCCGTCGGGGACAAGATGATGTTCTCGGGCTTCACGTCGCGGTGGAGGACGCCGCGCTCGTGCGCGAACGTCAGCGCTGCGCCGATTTCGCGGGCGATCCGCGCGGCCTGGCGCGCCGAGAGGCGGCCCTCGGTGAGGCGCTGTTTGAGCGTCGGCCCTTCGATGTATTCGAACACGAGGTAGAGCCCGAGGACGTCGTCCTCGCCCATGTCGTGGATGACGACGAGGTTCGGGTGGGTCACGCGCGCGGCGGCCCGCGCCTCGTGCCGCATTCGAACGATGAGCGCGTCGCGGACGTCAGCCGCGATCGCGAGGTCGTCGCGCAGGAGCTTCACCGCGACGTGCCGGCCGAGGACCGGGTCTCGCGCGAGCAACACGCGGCCCATCGCGCCGATTCCGAGCTGCCGCACGACCTCGTAGCGCCCAACCGCGTTCGGAAGCTCGCGGCTGGAAGCGATCGAAGGGGGCACGTTCCGGTTTTAGCAGCTGCCTGACAGGCTCGTCATCACGTCGGGGTGGAGCAGGCCGGACAAGCGGCCTTTGCGCGCTCGGTCGCGCTCTTCAATCGCTCGTTCGCTGCGTTGCAGCGGTCGGCCGCGAGGGAGCAGACCTGCTTCGCGGAGCGCTGCATCGACGCGAGGGCCTTGCAGACGACGGAGCACCGGTCGGAGGTGTCGAGCGGCTCGCCGGACGCCTTCTTGTTGTCGATGGCCGACAGCAGCTCTTTTTCTGCGTCGTCGAGGGCTTTCTCCTCCGTCTCGATGTCCTTCGGGGCGCTCGTGACGCTGGGATACGGCTGCATGGCCGCGTCGCTCGGAGGCGCCGACTCCGGGCTCATCTTCGCCGCCGTCTCCTGCTTGGCGGGCGCGCTGGCCGTCGACGCACAGCCTTGCGCGAGCGCCACACCGGCGGCGAGCAGCACCGAGCAAGCAAGGATGGATCGCGTCGTCGAACGGGGGGTCTTCATCATTCCTCGCACTCCGTGCATCGGGTCCGGACTCGTTCCGCTGCACGCGTCACGCGCTCGCGGGCGGCGGCACATCGACTCTCCTCGAGGGCGCAGATGCGCTCTGCCGCGCGTCGCATGGACGCCAGCGCGTCGCACGCCGATTCGCACGTGCTCCCGGTGGCGAGGCCCATGCTGCCGGGCGGCGGGGGAGGCTTCGCGCCTCGCGGCTCCTCCGGGGCAGCCGGCTCGGCGGTCGTGCCGCCTTGCGCGCCTGCGAGCGGCGTCCCGCCCAACATTGCGTCGAGCGATGCCTCGGCGCGGGAGAGATCGTCTTCGGCGCCCGAGAGCGAGGTCACGCTCGTCGTCGGCTCCGCCGATTCTTTGGCGGCGCCGCCGCAACCTGCGGCGATCCCGCCGAGCCCCGCGAGGAAAAACGCCGCGCCAAACAGGACGAGCGCGCGACGGCGGAAAACATCGACGATGGGCTCCGTACGACGAGGCGGGCAAGCGGCGCGGTTCGACACGATCGACGGAAACTCCTCGGTTGCTCGACGCTTCGCGGGCACGTTCCGGCTCACGGTCGCCTCCGAGCGCCCGCCCGCGGGAGCACGAAATAGACGTGGGCTACCGAGAGCTTCACGAGGGGGGCGAGGCGGATCTCCACGTCCAAAGAACGTGCGTAGAGGCGAGGTTCTTACGGCTCGACGAGCTCTCGGTTCGCCGGGGGATCAGGTCCGCACGGTGCGGGCCGCCGGACCTGGCCGTCGTGCGCACGCGCTCACAATAAAACCGACGGCGACTGATCGAATCGGTGGGTATGATGCGTCCAAACGGCATGCGTAAGCTCGGTGCATTGGTTCTGACCCTGGTGATTGCAGTCGGTGCGGGAGCTTGCCAGCGCTCGCGCAAACCACCCCGCAACCCCAATGGTCCCTACGGCGGACAATGGCAGGGGCAGGGCTCGACGTGGGGGCAGCAACCGCCTCCCGGTCAGCCGCAGCCGGGCCAGCCGGGATGGGGTCAGCCGGGCCAGCCTCAACCGGGCCAGCCTCAACCGGGCCAGCCGGGGCAGCCGCCGCCCAACACGATGCCGGTCACCAACGACCCGGTGAACAACGTCGACATCGGCACGCTGCGAGCGCGCGCCGGCTCGGTTCTCACCGAGCTCAAAGCCGCCCTCAAGGATTCGGACCGCAACAAGGTGCAGTCGATCCCCTTGTTCGCGGATCCGACGACCGGCGAGGTGAACGCGTTCGCCGCTTGCGACGACCAAGGTCAGGCGCTGATGGCCGTGAGCGACGGCCTCCTCGAGGTGATGGCGTTCTCGGCGCGCGCGAAGGCGAACGACGAGCTGTTCCAGACGCGCAAGCTCGACCAGTACTTGAACCTGGTCGCCGACAACTACAAGCCGAAGAAGCCGCTGCCGCGCCCCGCGAACTTCATCGACCCGCAACAAGACAACGATCCGCGCAAGGTCGCGCGCCAGAACGAGCTGATGGATGAGCAGCTCGCGTTCGTCATGGGTCACGAGCTCGCGCATCACTACCTCGGTCACACGGGCTGCGCGAACGGCGGGGGCAGCCGCGGCGTCAACGCGGGCGACTTCGGACGTCTTTTGACGCGCGCTTTGCCCGGTTTGAACCAACAAGCCGAGGTCGGAGCAGACGTCTCCGGCACGAACAACCTGCTCGCAGCCGGGGCACGTCGCAACGGCGTGAAGTGGAACGAGGAGGGCGCGCTCCTTTCGCTCAACTTCTTCGCGGCGCTCGATCGCCTGTCGCCGGAGTCGATCCTCTTCGCCTTCGAGTCGTCGCATCCGCCGCCGCAGCTGCGCATGCCGATCGTTCAGCAGACGGCGAACACGTTCCGCATGACCGGCGGCAACCCGTTCCCGATCCCGTTTACGTTCTGAGCAGCGAAGATCAGCGACCGTGTCCTGCCGATGCACGAGGCGGGCGCGCCGTCGCGATCAGCGCGATGCCGATTGCGGCCAGGCCGGCGGCGAGCACCATCGGCGACACCATGAAGACCAGCGCGCTCGCGACCGGCGGTCCGAGCGCGCTCGGCGACGCTCCGACCATCGACCAGAACGGGATCATCGCGGCAAACGCCGCGAGGCTCGTGAACAGCGCGTCGCGAACGCCCCATCGAAGGCGCCATGCGGCGAAGAGCATGATCGCGAGCGCGACGCCGGCGGCCTTTCCGGCGTCGATCATGAAGTCTTCGGTCTGGCGCATCGTGCTCAGCGTGGGCCGGTAGCCGAGCGCGAAGAGCGTCGCCGCATAGGTGACCGCGAGGAGGAGCGGCGCGAGGTAACCTGAGCGCGATCGCGGTCGCGCGAAACCGCCTGCCTGCGAGAGGGCCAGAAACAGCGCGCCTACGCTCGTCCCGGCGGCAGCGCGCTTCAGAGCGTCGTCGGCCTCGCGATCGGAGGCACCTGCGTCGCGCTGGACGGCGAGCGTTCCGAGCAGTGCAATGGCGTCCGCGGCACCGGCGCCGCGATGGAGCGCTGCGCGCGCCGCTTCGACGTCGGCGCAGCTCGCCGTGGGATGAACGGTGCATCCGAAGCGCGAAGCTTGATCGAACGGCTCGGCCGCAAGCTCGGCCGCGCGCGCCTCGTCGAGATCGAACACGTCCAGCATCGGCGCGCCGAGGTTCGACGACGGCGTGCGCGCGCCGAGGGCGACGGTGATCGTCGAAGCAACGTCACGCATGGGTCGCGCGGGCAGCTCGACGCCGCGCCGAACGCCGCGCCCCCACGCAGCGAAGAACGCGTCGTCCACGTCCGGCTCGGCACCGCCGTGGCCGCCCGCCGTGCGGTGCGCGTGATCGGAAGCGACGAAGAGCAGATCCTCCGCGGGATCGAGCTCGCGCATCACGCGCTGGACGTAGTGGCCCGCGTCGCGTGCCGCCTTGGCGTAACGCTCCGAGCGCGCGCCCTCGCGATGGCCGGCCTCGTCGACGTCACCGAAGTAGATGAGCTCGAGGAGCGTCGCGGTGCCGGGCCGCGCGGTTGGTGTGGGCCGCGCGCGATCGACCTCCCAATCGAACACCACCTGCAACCTGCCGCGCTTGACGTCGGCTTGGCGAGGTGCCCGCGCGAGCGCGTCGAACTCGGCGTAGGTGCGGCTCCGGACGCGGACGAACACGCCGGCATCCCAGGCAGCGTGCGCGACATCGTCGATGCCCGGCACGCCCGTCTCGACGCCGTTGAGGCGCACGCCGCTCTCGCGGGGCGACAGGCCCGTCATCATCGCCGTGATGTTCGGTCCCGTGTACGTCGGGTAGTGCGCGACGAGCTGTCGGAACGCACCCTCGTCACGCAGCGGAGCGAGCTCCTCGATGGCCCGCGCGTGCTCGAAGGAAAGGCCGTCGACCACGACGAACGTCACGCGACGCGCGAGCGCCGGCTGGCGCGGTGTGTCGGACGGCGCGTGCACGACGCCCTCGAGGATCGTGTGCGGGGTGTTCCAGGCGGGCAACACCACGCGCATCACCCAGAATGTCGCGGCGGCGGACGTCGACGCCGCGACGAGCGCGACCGGGGCGAGCACCCGCGCGAACGACGCCGCTCCGCCGGAACGCGGGCTCGCGCGGCGGGCGCTGCTTCGAGCGCTTCGTTCCGCTGCCACCCGTCACCCGTCAGGGGTGGGCGCGCGTTTCGATCGAGGCACCACACTCCGTGCAGAATGCGTTGTCGGGCTCGACCGAAGCGGCACAGCGCGGGCACCGAACGAGTGTTGGCCGCGCGCGCTGCTCCGTCGCGACCGCTTCGATCTCGTCGGTGTTCATGCGGCGCATCGCGCCGGCCTCGACCTCGGGCCCGCTTCCGGCGACATCGGCGTCGTCGTCCTCGTCGTCACCTTCGCCGACCTCGTCCATCTCTTCGATTCGGATCAGGAGCGCGGTGATGTTGTCGTTGCCGCCGGCTTCGTTGGCGAGCGACACGAGCGTCTCGCATGCCTCGCGCAGATCGCTGCCTTCGATCGCGTACGCGGCGCCGAGCACGCGGCCGATCTCCTCCTCGGTCACCATGCCGGAGAGGCCGTCGCTGCAGAGGAGATAGATGTCGCCGACGGTCATGTCGTCGGTGCGGATGTCGACCTTCACGTCTTCGCGCATACCGAGCGCGCGCGTGATGATGTTCTTCGGCAAGCGCGCGAGCTCTTCGGGTGTGAGGTCGGGCTTCAGCGCGAGAGCGTCGTTGATCAGCGAGTGGTCGTGGGTGAGCTGCACCAGATCACCCTCGCGGTAGCGGTAGCAGCGGCTGTCGCCGACGTGCCCGACATGCATCACACCGCGCTCACGCGCGATGTGCGCGGCGACGACCGTCGAGCCCATGCCGTGGTGTTGGCGGTAGGTCGACGAGATCTCGAACACGTCGCGGTTCGCCTTGCGGATCCCGGCGGCGAGTCGACGCGCTTCGTACGGAAGCTCGGTGTAGCCCTCGGAAAGAGGGCCCTCGGGAAGATCGCCGTCGACGGTCGCTTCGTAGAAGTTGCGAAGGCTCACGGTGGCGAGCTTGCTCGCAACGTCGCCCGCGTTGTGCCCGCCCATTCCGTCCGCGACGACGAACAGATCGAGCTCCGGCCGCAGCAGGACGTGATCTTCGTTGTGCTTGCGCTGACGGCCGATGTCCGTCACGCCTACGGCCTCGAAACGAATGTTTCGACGGCGTGCGCGGGCGCGCGGGGCGCGAGCGTCCTTCCCGTGGTCGGGTTTGAGCCCCCTATGGGGAGTCGCCATGCGTGCCGCATTATATCGGAGCCGTGTTGCCCGGTAACGCGAACGGCGAATTTTCCCTCCGCCACCCCGGGGGCGGGTCGCGGGGAGGGGGGGCCCGAAGGCCGCAGAGGGCGGCGCCAGGAGCGAAAAGGCCTTCGATCCAGCTGGACGCGCCCGCCGCGCACCCCAAAGCCGTCGCGCAGAGGGCGCGGCAGAAATAAGCGGCGGCTCAGAATCGAGGAACGTCGGACCAAGCAGTCTTGGCGGGGGGGGTCGCGGGGGTGGCCGGACCGGATGTCTCGAGCCACTGGACCGGATCGAGCTCGAGCTCGAGCCCCAGCAAGAAGAAACCGTAAATGCGGGTGCCGGTCGTCGAGCCGTCGGGCCAGGCGACGAACGTGCCCATGTCCGCCTCGAACCAGGGCCCGAACCCAAACCCCGGGACCGGGAAGAAATCCGCGCCGAGGCTCAGCTGGGCGATGTCGACGCCGTGGTACCGGCCATTGGCGATCGCGAGGACGCGCGCCGTCTCGTCTTCGCCGTGCTCGAGCTCGAAGGTGCGGTAGCCGCTACCCAAGCGGATCCACGGGTCGAACGAGGCACCCTGCGTGAGGTGATAGGTGAACCCGATGCTCGCAGCCGCGACGTTGCTCGAGCAGCTTTCGCATTCGCCCGGCCCGGCGAGTAGACCGTACGAGCCGCGCAGATCGACCTCGGCGTGGCGCGAGATGCCGAAGCCGATGGCACCGCCCGCGGTGAACCCATACGACGCGATGTCGCGGATCGACGAACCGGGTGCGACGCTGCCCACGGGGAAGATCGCGCTCGAGACACCGTCGATATAAACGTGCCCGGTGCGGAAGTCCTCGGCGTAGGGCTTCGGACGGCCCTCACGCTCTTCCATTTCGTCGGCGCCCGGAAGTCCCGGAACCTGCGGCGGTGCCCCCTGCGCGTGCGCGAGGCTTGGTGCCATCACCGACGTGGCGAGCAGCGCTGCAACGACGAACAGCCTCGGGTGCACGCGCGGCTTATCGCCTCTCGTGCCCTTTCCGTCAACCACGGGGCTGTCTTCCTTCGCGCGCGTAAAAAAATCACGCAACTCGAGACGTCGGTCGTCGACAAACACGGTCGAGATGACCACCACGGAAATGGCGACGGAAACGGTTCGGCTTGGGGAGCTCCTCGTTCGCGTCGTGACGAGAGAACAAGCAGCCGCGGGGGACGCGGCGAGAACGGCGGTGCTTCGACCGGGGCGGGCGCTGACGATCGGCAGCGCGAGCGACGTCGATTTGCCGCTCGCGGAGCCGACGGTGAGCGGAAGGCATGTGCGGCTCGAGCATCGGCTTTCGTGTGTCGTCGCCACGGATCTCGGCTCGAAGAACGGCACGCGGCTCTTCGGTCACGCCGTTGCGGAAGCCCGCGTCGGGCCCGGAGCGCAGCTCGGGATCGGCGCAGCTCGGGTCGAGGTGCTCTCGGCCGAGGCGGAGCGCCCCCGCGGCGAGGCGCTGCCGGGGATCGTCGGAACGTCACCGCCGATGATCGAGCTCGCGGCGCGCGTCCGGCGCTTCGCGACGCTCTCGGAGCCTGCACTGCTCCGCGGCGAGAGCGGAACGGGAAAAGAGCTCGTCGCCCGCGCCCTCCATACGCTCGGGCCGCGCTCGAAGAAGCCGTTCGTGGCCATCAACGCCGCGAGCCTGTCGCGCGAGCTCGCCGAGAGCGAGCTGTTCGGTCACCGGCGCGGCGCGTTCACAGGGGCGATCGCCGACCGCAAAGGCGCGTTTCGTGAAGCGTGCGGCGGCACCTTGTTCATCGACGAGGTCGCGCAGCTGGGGCCCGACGTGCAGGCGAAGCTTCTTCGCGCCGTCGAGCAACAACAGGTGCGGCCCCTCGGTTCCGACGTCGCGGTGCCCGTCGACGTTCGGCTCGTCGCAGCCACGTGCGAGCCCATCGAGGAATATGTCGCCATTCGCCGCTTTCGCGCCGATCTCTTTCAGCGCATCGCGGTCTGCGTGCTTCGCATCCCGTCGCTTCGTGACCGCATGTCCGACCTGCCTGCGCTCGCGTCGTGCTTGATGGAGACGTTCGGCGCGCGCGCGTCGCTGTTGCGACCGTGCGCGGTGCGCGCGCTCGGCACCGCGATGTTCACCGGCAACGTGCGAGAGCTGCGGAACGTGCTGCTTCAGGCGACGCTCATCGCGGGACCGGATGTCCCGATCGAAGAGCGACATGTTCTCACCGCGCTGCGCGAGCGCGGAGGGATCGCGCAGCGCCCGACGGCCGAGTCGGCGCGCGACGCCGTCGAGGGCGCGCGCGGCAACGTGAGCGCGGCTGCGCGAACGCTCGGCATTCCTCGCTCGACGCTGCGAGACCTTCTGGCCCGCGACTCGTTGCCGCGTTGATCGCTTAGAAGCGGCCCATGACGGCGATGCCTTGCACGTCCTGGGTGACCACCGGGACGGCGACGACGTTCGTTTTGGCCTGGTCGCTGGTCTTCTTTTTCCCGCCGTACCAGTCCACCATCACGTACGCCACGGTGCCACCCGCGCCGACCGCCGCGAGCACCCAGCCGACCGCTGCAACCGCGACGTTCGCGTCGTGGATATCGAGCGCGTCACGGAGCTGGTTGCATTGCGACGGATAGATGTCGCCGCTGCCGCTGCTGTCCTCGGGACCACAGGGTGAGCCGTCGACGCCGTCGTTCTGGGCGCGCGAGCGGAGCTGGCTCGCGATCGATTCGGCGTCGTCCGCGCTGCTCGAGGCGGCGACGGAGAACCCGATGCCGAGGCCGAGACCAACGGCGAACACGCCGCTACCTACCCAAAAGAGCGGGCTCGACGTGACCCAATCACCGAAGTCCTCGCGCTCCCCGGTGTCGCGCACGGGCGCGGTCGGCGGGGGCAGCGGGGCAGGGGCGAGTGGATTCGGGTTGGGACCGGCGGGGATGACGGGAGCAGGCTGCGTTCCCGGCTCCGTCGGTTGGGGACCGACGGGAGCGGGCTCGGCGATGGCCTTGATGGCGATGGTCGCGACGGCGTTTTGCCCCTTCTTGGCGTCGACGCTCACGCTCGAGGTTTTGCCGTTGAGCGTGGCGATGACCGCGTGTTGTCCGGGCTCGACGAAGACCGGCTCGGCGAGCGGCGACTTGCCGACGGCGTTGCCGTCGACGGTGAGATCCGCGTTCGGCGCGTCCACCGTGATCGAGATGAACCCGACCTTTTTCTTGCAGTCTTCGATGGCCGCGTTCGCCGTCGTCTTCTGCTCCGGCGTCGCATCCTTGTGCTCGCGAAGGAACTTCGTGAGGTGGTTGCCGCCGACGACGCAGCGGTTGGTCTTCGCTTCGGCGAGGCCGAGGTTCAACAAGACGGCGGACGACTGCGACAGCGTGTACGCCTGCTCGAAAGCGGTGCGCGCTTCCTCGAAGCGTCCTGCGTCGAAGGCTTTGACGCCGTCCTGAAAACGTTGGCGCGCGACGTCTTTGACGGGGTCTGCGCCCTGCGCGAGCGCTTCGTTGGGCTCGGCCGCGATGATCGCAGGACCGAGGGCGAGCGCTCCGAGGAGTGCCAAGCGAGCAAGCTTCATGATCGAGTCGGCCTCGTCTTTCTCAAGGCAACGAAAAGTTGGTTTTCGACCGAACAGCGGACGCTAAAACGGGGTGTCGCGGATGATGCCACCGTTGCCCGACGGAGGGGGCTTCGACGGCGTCGTCCCGGTGTTCTTCGGCGTCGGAGGCTTCGAGGTCGTCGGCGGCGAAGCAGTATGTGTCGTCGACGGTTTGCTCGTTGGTGTCGCCGTCTCTTTCGCGGTCGCAGTTGCGCTGGCGGATGCGGTTGCCGTGGCAGTCGCGGATGTGGTGGCCGCTGCAGAAGCCGTCTCGGTCGCCGTGGGAGCTGCGGTCGCGGTCGCGGTTGCGCGCGCCGTCGGCTCGGCCGGTGCGGCCGCCTGCGTCGGATTCGACGTGGCCGTCGTGGCTGCCGCAGTCTGCGCCTTGTCGTCGGACTTCTTCTCCGTCTTCGGATCCGAGCTGCCGCCGAACAGAACGACGCCGCCGACGATCGCGCCGACAGCGAGCGCGCCGCCGACCAAATACAGGAGCGTCTTCGAGCTCGTTTGTACCGGGATCTCGATCGGATCGTCGGCCTTCGAGTAGCTGGCCCCTTGGGGCTCGACCGGCGAGAGCCGCGCGGCGGAAGACCCACGAGCGACCGCGGCGGACGGCCTCGACGATTCGCGCGCTGGAGGCGGGGATGACGGGAACTGCGCTGGCGGTGGGGAAGACGGGTGCCGAGCCGCTTCGACGAGCGGCGACGCATCCATCCGACTGGTGCCGCCGACCTGCAGCGCAGGCTCGGGCAGGTCGAGCGAACCGGGATTGGCCTCTGCAACGCTTGCCTCTGCAGCCGCACTTGCTTCTGCGGCGGAACGGAGCCCCGGACCGACCGGCATTGCGGTCGTGATCTCGGAAGGGTCGTCACCGACGCCGAGCCTCGTGGGCCCGGCGCGGCGCGGCGGCTCGGGGGCCGCCGGAGCCGGTGCAGGGGCCGCGAGTCCCATCACCGTCGCCTTCGTGGATGAGGCGGCTCCGCGGTCGACGATTGCGATGCCTTCCGCGATCGCGTCGGCAAACCCGACGCGCGTCGCCTTTGCCGGTGCCGACGGATCGGCTGCGCCGGAGCCGACGCCGACGGTCGGCGCGCCGTCGATGACGGTGTCGCGCGGCAGGAGCGAAGCCGAGCCGGCGGAGGTTCGAACGTCGCTCGGCGTCGAGGGTCGCGCAGGCGCGGTCTCGTGGGTTGGAGGCAACGAAGCCTCCGACGTGAACGTGCTCGAGCCCGCCGGGGCAGGCGGCGGCTCTGCTGCCGCTGCCGACGCAGCCGCCGGTTCGACGTTCGATGAGCCTGGATCTTCGCCTTCCGCCTCGAGCTCCCAGGCGGGACGAATCTGCGAAGCGAGCCGCTCCGCTTCGTCGAAGTCGATGGCCGCTCCGCCGTTGTCGCCGGCTCCAGCCGATGAGCTTTCGCGCGTGCCCCTGCCCGCGTCTTGCGTGGTCATGCTACCTCTTGCTGGCTCACCCAAGTTGTGTGGGGGCCTGCCCGACGTCTCGTCGAGGCTACCACCCGTTCGACGCTAGGCCAATCGAGATGGTGCAACGTTCCAAGGCTCGAGCAGCGCTCTTCGCGCTCTTCCTCGCGGCGACGTCAAGCTGCGCGGCGAAAGGGTCGGACGGCCCGCGTGATGGAGTTGCTGCGGCAACCGACGCGGATCGAGCCCGTGCGCTGCTCGAAACGAGCGCTCCATTGCCCCCTCGCGTCGAGGTCGTCGCGCTCTGCGATGCCGTCGCCGTCCTCGCATCGAAGGAGGCGAACGCCGACGAACAGGGGCGCTTGTACCGCCTCGCGGCGGACCTTCGGGCCCGCGTCTGGCGCCTCGATCGCGCCGATGGCGACGCTCGTGAAGCGCTCGAGCTCTACGCCGCCAGCGCGCGTGCTGCGCGCGGGAAAGAGGCGGGATGTGAGGCCGATCGGGCCCGCTCGATCTTGTCCGGCGAGATGCAGGCGGACGCGACCGCCGCATACCGTCACCTCTATCTCGCGAAACGCAAATACGGCTCGCTCGCGGAGTCGTCGCCCGACAGCCCGTGCCTCGCGGCCATCGACAGACACCTCGCGATGGCGGTCGCGCACCGGCCGACGGGCGAAGAGCTCGCGGCGCTCGAGCGGGAAGGGGATCGAGCCGAGACGCTCGCGAAGGCTCCCGTTTCCGCGAGCGCCGAAGCCGAGGGATCGGCCGCTGCACCGGTCGTTGCCAGCGCCGGCGCGGGTGACGTCGTCGTCGCGCCGACCGGGCTCGCGCCGGCGAAGGGGCCGGTGAAGATCACCAAGATCGAGAAGTACTCGGGCGAGGGAGGCGGGCGCGTCGTCATCCACCTGAGCGAAGCGACGAGCTTCAAGGTCGGCGCGCTGGATGCGGACGGCGGCCGCGACGCACGCATCTTCGTCGATATCGACAAGGCCGGCGCCAAAGGCGTCGCGCGCGAGACGGAGGTCGGCGGCGCGATCAAGCGCATCCGCACGGGCCCGCGCGCCGACAGCACACGCATCGTCCTCGATCTTTCGGCGAAGATGCACCGGCGGGTGTTCTACCTGCCGCAGCCGTTTCGAATCGTCATCGACGTGAGCGCGCGCGCGCCGGAGACGGCGGCGCCGACCGCGGGCGGTCCGCGCACCGTCAAGCGTGTCGCCATCGACGCCGGTCACGGCGGCGACGACGCGGGCGCCGTCGGACCGACCGGCCTCAAAGAAAAAGACGTCACCCTCGACATCGCGAAACGCGTCGCTCCACTCCTCGCGGACGAGCTCAAGATCGAGACGCTCCTCACGCGCGATCGCGACGTGTTCGTCCCGCTCGACGAGCGCACTGCGCGCGCGAACGCGTTCCACGCCGACTTGTTCGTCTCCATCCATTGCAACGCGTCCGAGACCGGCGAGGCCCGCGGCGTCGAGGTCTTCATCCTCGACGAGCTCAAAGACACGAGCCGCGCACCCGCGCGCATCGCTGCGCTCGAAAACGGAGTGCCCGTCTCGGGCGCGCTCGATCCGGCCGCGCTCGACGCGGAGATGGCGAGCATCGCGAACCGCCTCGGGAGCGGCCAGGTCGCAGCGTCGTCCCGCATCCTCGGGTTGCTTCTCGGTCGGGCGACGATGGCGTCGCTCACACAGAAGTATCCCGACACCTCCGATCACGGCCTGAAATCGGCCGGTTTCTACGTTCTCGCGGGAGCGGAGATGCCGGCCGTGCTCTTCGAGACGTCGTTCATCTCGAACCCCGAGGACGAGTCCCGCCTCGCGAAGGCCGACTACAAGCAGAAGCTCGCCGACGGGATCGTCAACGCGATCCGCGCCTACCGCGAAGGTAAGAAGTAGCTGCGCTTTCCCCCGCGTTGAAACCGCGCGGAACGGTCAGGCCGGGTCTTCGCTGACGAACCTGCCGTCGCGTAGAACGAACCGTGTCGGGCCCTCGACGTAGCGCTCGGCGACGGTGTGCTCCGGGTCGCCCGGGATCACCAACATCGGCGGATCCCCCGCAACGAACCGCGGGCAAATGGCCTGCAGCGACTGGCGCGCCGCGAGAGCGAATGCCTCCTCGACCGACTCGACGGCCGTGAGCAGCTCGAGGCATCGGGTCGTGGGCGGAGCGAGCTGAATCTCACCCGCGGCGAAGCGCGCCAGCACCTCGCTCGCGGGCGCCCAAAAGCCGGTCGTCGTCTCGGTTTGGCAAGGCTCAGCGACCTGACCGTCGGGCAGACGCATCAAAAAGAAACGTGCGTCGAACCGCCGCCGCTCCGCTTCGGGCGTGATCCACCGCGCGAATGGGACGAGCCGGCCGAAGTCGAGGACGAGCTCGCGCTCTTTCAGCGCTTCGAGGAACGTCGCCCCCTCGACGAGCCGCGCGCGAACGTGACGGACCGCATCGGCTGCCCCATGTGCCGGCAGCAATCCGGCCTCTTCGATGGTTTCTCTGGCCGCAGCGACGAGGATGGCCGTGGCGGTTGCGTCGGAGCTCGAAGGCCCTGCGAACGCCGGATCGCCGTCCTGCGGGTCGACCTTACCTCCGGGGAAGACGACCGCGCCGCCCATGAAGCTCGACTTGGGGTGGCGCTTGACGCAGAAAATCGATGGAGGCCCGGAGGCTTCGTCGCGCAGGACGATCACGGTGGCGGCATCCGTCGGCGTAGCGGGAGCCGCGCTTGGATCGAACACCAGGCCTGCCGCTTGCTTCCCCTTTTCCGAACCGCTCGGAGACTCACCCATGGCGAGACCTTTTGCTACGAGTGAGCCTTCCGAGCAACGTCAACGACCGCCTGCTTGGACCGTTCCACGCAGCCCAACGTGCAGTTTTGGTTGCAGATCGCTCGCGCATCAGGGATGAGTCCGCCCCCCAAAAGGACTCATGACACCGAACCTCGCCGTCGCCCGGCAAAAACCATGTCGAGCGGCGGCCCTTACGATTGACGGTCACCGGGTGAGTGCCTACTTTTCGGCGTCCACCCGCGGTGAAGAGGTCGGACCATCGGTTTGTTTGCCGGTTCGCGTAAGAACGTTGCGCGAACAATAGGAGCCGCTCGTGACTAAGGCCCAGCTCAAGAAGTTCAAGACGCTGCTCGAGACGAAGCGCGATGAGATTCTGAAGAGGGCAAAACAGACCCTCAACGACGACATGGCGCTCGACACGAACGACCTGCCCGACGAAATGGATCTCGCGTCGAGCGAGTACCTGCAGTCGTTCACGTTTCGGCTGCGCGGTCGCGAAAAGAGCTTCCTCGACAAGATCGAGCGCGCTCTTCAGAAGATCGAAGAGGGAACGTTTGGCGCCTGCGAGGAATGTGAAGAGGAGATCTCGGTCAAGCGGCTCGAAGCCCGCCCCGAGACGACGCTCTGCATCCGCTGCAAGGAAGACCAAGAGCGGGCCGAGCGCGACTTCGGCTGAGCGACGTTTCAGCACCTGACGGCTCGCCTTCCCGGCGACCGTCGGGAGACCGCGACATTGCGCGCGCCTTCGATGGCCGAAGGCGCGCGTATCCGTTTTGTGACCGCCGCCTACTTCGCGCGGGCCGCAGCGCCGCCTTTGGCTGCGCGCTTCGATCGACCAGGGCCCGAAGCGGCTTGAGGCGCGACATCGAGCACCGGCCGAAGGAAGCGACCCGTGTGCGAGGCATCGACCTTGGCGACCACCTCCGGCGTGCCGTGCGCGATGATTTCTCCGCCGCGCTCGCCACCCTCCGGGCCGAGGTCCACGACCCAGTCCGAGCTCGCGACGAGCTCGAGGTTGTGCTCGATGATGACGACGGTGTTGCCCGCGTCGCGAAGTCCTAGGAGCGCGACGAGGAGGAGCTCGACGTCGGAGAAATGCAGGCCCGTCGTCGGCTCGTCGAGGATGTAGAGGGTCGAGCCGGTCGCACGCCTCGCGAGCTCGCGCGCGAGCTTCACGCGCTGCGCCTCACCGCCCGAGAGCGTGGTCGCGGGTTGGCCGAGCTTGATGTACCCGAGGCCGACCCGTGACAGCGCCGAGAGCTGCTCGCGGATGCGCGGGATTGCCTCGAGCTCGGCGAGGGCCTCGTCGACCGTGAGGTCGAGGATGTCGGCGATCGAGTGACCGCGGTACTTCACCTCGAGGGTCTCGCGGTTGTAACGCTTGCCGTTGCAGGTCTCGCACTCGACGAAGACGTCGGGCAAAAAGTGCATCTCGACCCGGAGCACGCCGTCGCCTTGGCACGCCTCGCAACGGCCACCCTTCACGTTGAAGGAGAAGCGGCCGGGCTTGTAGCCGCGCGCGCGCGCCTCGGGCAGCGAGGAGAACAGCTCGCGAAGGAGCGCGAACGTGCCGGTGTACGTCGCGGGGTTCGAGCGCGGCGTGCGGCCGATCGGCGCCTGGTCGATGCTCACGACCTTGTCGAAATGCTCGAGCCCGACCACCGCATCGCAAGCGCCGACCTGGTCGGCCGCGCGGTACATGCGCTGCCGAGCGGCGGGCAGTAGCGTGTCGATGATGAGGCTGCTCTTCCCCGAGCCGCTGACGCCGGTGACGCTCGTGAGCAGACCAACCGGGATCTCGAGGTCGACGCCCTTCAGGTTGTGCTCGGTCGCGTTCTTGATGACGATCGAGCGCCCATCGGGTGCCTTTCGTTTTTGAGGAACGAAGACCGACTTTTTGCCGCTGAGATACGGTCCGGTGATGCTCTTCGGGTCGCCGATGACGGTCTCCGGCTCGCCCTGCGAGACGATCGTCCCGCCGTGGACGCCCGCGCCGGGGCCCATGTCGATGAGGTAATCGGCGGCGAGGATCGTGTCGCGGTCGTGTTCGACGACGAGCACCGTGTTGCCGAGATCGACCAGGCGGCGGAGGGCTTCGAGGAGGCGCGCGTTGTCCCGGGCGTGCAGACCGACGCTCGGCTCGTCGAGGACGTAGAGGACGCCGACGAGGGCCGCGCCGATCTGCGTCGCGAGCCGGATGCGCTGGCCCTCGCCGCCCGAGAGGGTCGCCGCGGAGCGCTCGAGGCTCAGGTAGTCGAGACCGACGTCGATCAAGAAGCCGAGGCGCGCGATGACGGCCTTCAAGAGCGGCTCGGCGATCGCCCGGGCGCGGGCCGAAAGCTCGTCCGAGCTCTCGGGGCCGGTGAGCTTGTCGAGGTGGCGCGACAGCTCGCTGAGCGGCATGCGACCCAGGTCCGCGATGTTTTTGCCGCCGAGGCGCACCGCGAGCGACTCGGGGCGCAGGCGTTTGCCGCCGCAGACGTCGCAGATGCGCGTCACGACGAAGCGGCCGAGCTCTTCTTCGCGCGGAGCGCCGTCGACGAGATCGTCGTCGTCGATCTCGCGCGTCATTTCACCCGACTCGAGCGCGTGCTCGAGCCGCGGGACGATGCCCTCGTAACCCTCGGTCGCGCGGCCGCGCCGCTTCTTCGTCGGTTGTGCGGCCTCCGCGCTCGCTTCGGGCGGGCCGAAGAGGATGAGCTGACGAGTCGCGTCGGGGAGCTTCTTCCAGGCGGTGTCGGGATCGACGCCGAGGACCTTCACCGCGCGATCGACCTCGAGCGCGAGCTCCACCGAGCCGCGGCGGCCCCAAGCGACGACCGCGCCTTCGCGCAGGGTGCGCTTGCCGTCGGGAACGACGCGCTCCGGATCGACGCGGGTGCGGGTACCGATGCCGTCGCAGCGCGGGCACGCGCCGTGAGGCCCGTTGAACGAGAACATCCGCGGCTCGATCGGCGGCAGCGAGACACCGCAATCGACGCAGGCGAAGCGCTCGCTCAGGAAGAAGGGGTCGGTGCCGTCGCCGGGGTCGACGAGGACGCGCCCCTCGCCGAGCTTGAGGCCGAGCTCGACCGAGTCGGTCACGCGGCCTTTGAGGCCGTCTTTGAGGACGAGACGATCGACGACGACGTCGAGGTCATGCGACTTCTTGCCGTCGAGGACGATCTCGTCGCCGAGATCGACGAGCTCGCCGTCGATGCGCACCCGGACGAAACCTTCGCGTCGCAGCCGTTCGAGCTCGAGCTTCAGCTCGCCTTTGCGGCTGCGCACGATCGGCGCGAGCAGGGTGACGCGCGCGCCGTCCTCCATGCCGAGGATCGAGTCGACGATCTGCTGGACCGTCTGCGCCTGGATGATCTTGCCGCAGCTCGGACAGTGCGGTGTTCCGACGCGCGCGAACAAGAGGCGCAGGTAGTCGGCGATCTCCGTGACCGTTCCGACGGTGGAGCGAGGGCTCTTCGCGAGCGCCCGCTGTTCGATCGCGATCGCCGGGGACAAGCCTTCGATCGACTCGACCGCCGGCTTCGCGAGCTGTTCGAGGAACTGCCGCGCGTACGCGGAGAGGCTCTCGACGTAGCGCCGCTGACCTTCGGCGTAGATCGTGTCGAAGGCGAGCGACGACTTGCCGGAGCCGCTCGGGCCGGTGATGACGACGAGGCGATCCCTCGGGATCGCGCAGCCGACGTCCTTCAAGTTGTGCTGCCGGGCACCGCGTACGACCAGCAGATTCATTGGGCCGGTAGGCCGTAGCATGGGCGGTAGCCGGTGTGGTACCGCATGGTGCGCTTCGCGCCAGCCGATCCATGTGGGGAGGAAGGCGACGAACGCCCGAGAGACCTACGTGCGACCCGCCACGATCATCGCGCTCGTGTTTGCCGGCTCGGCCGGTGTCGCGGCGCTGCTGTTCGTGCTCGATGCAAAAGAACGCGCGAAAACGGCTCCGAGTACGTCTGCCTCGGCTCCGGTGTCGACGGCGGTCGAGGTCGCGACCGCGGTCCCGCTCCCGTCGTCCATCGACACGTCGCGTGTCCCGCCCGCTCCGAAACCGACGTCCGATGCGCGCGAGGCTCCGCAACAGGAAGGCCCTTGTCCTTCGGACATGGTGCTCGTCGAGGCGGACTATTGCCCGTTCGTCGCGCATCGCTGCGCGAAAGAGCGAAAGCCCGCGCGGCCGGGAGAAGGAGCCGCGTGTGAGCGCTACCACAACGAGGTCATCTGCGAAGGTGCGCTCGTTCCGCTTCGCTACTGCATCGATACGTACGAATACCCGAACCGAAAGGGCGTGTTGCCGGCGGTGCTCGTGAGCTTCGACGAAGCCGAGCGCAGCTGCGCCGCGGAAGACAAACGCCTCTGCACCGTTCGCGAGTGGTCCCTCGCCTGTGAAGGGGAGGCGATCTTTCCCTACGCAGTCGGCCTGGAGCGGACGGCATCGGCGTGTAACTGGGATGCAGCGAGCGAAGCAGCCGTCGCCCCGACACGAGGCTCGACGGTCGCAGGCGCGTTCGCGCTGATCGACAAGCGCCTTCCTTCCGGTGAAAAGGAGGCCTGCACGAGCCCCTTTGGCGTCCGCGATCTCGCGGGCAACGTCGCCGAGTGGACGTACGAGCCCGTGAACAGCAAGACGACCGATCCCTTCGCGTCGGTCGTTGCGGGCGGCGCCTGGGGAAAAGGACCGGCGGCGTGCCGCTCGCTCGATGACGCCCACCCCCCGCCGCACCGTGCCGCCGCCGTCGGATTCCGCTGCTGTGCCGACGCGTTCGGGGACGCGCCCGAACAGCCCAAAGGTTCGGCTCGGCGCAAGGGCTCCGGTAAGCGACCGATCGCGCCCCCTCGAGGGCTTCCATGACCGCGGGCGTTGGACTAGCGTGTCAGCCGTGGTGGCAACGGATCAGGGCGCGACCTTCGACGTGCTAAATCGCGCGACGTGGCGCCCACGTCGTGGCCATTTTTCAGGGCGCACTCCAGTGCACGGGCCCATAGCTCAATCGGTCAGAGCCCCCGGCTCATAACCGGGCTGTTCCTGGTTCGAACCCAGGTGGGCCTACAGCGTCGGCGTTTTCCCAATCGTAACGATCCAGAGGTGACAGAAGCCCCGTGAGCATTCGACAGCAGATCCCCTTGCTCGAAGCCCTCGCCGATATCGACGAACGTATACGGGTGGTGGAGGAGGACCTCGCGCTCCGGCGCGGCGGGCTCCAGGCGCTGCGAGGAGAGGTGGCAGGCCTCGAGACGAAGATTGCAGCGAGCAGCGAATCCATCTCCTCGATGGAGAAGACGCGCAACGAGCTTCAGCTCGAGGTGCGTCAGATGGGCTCTCAGATCGAAAAGTCACGCGAGAAGCTGGGTCGCTCGCGCAACGAACGAGAGAGCCTCGCTGCCACGCGCGAGCTCGAGGAGCTGCGCAAGCTCGTTCGAGATCGCGAGGACGAGGTCCAGAAGCTCGAGAACCTGCTCGAGCGCGCCCGCACCTCGATCACCGAATCCAAGACCCGTCACGACGCGCTCACCAAAGAGCTGGAAGGTGATGCCGAGGGCGTCACGCAGGCTCTTTCGGAGCGCGAGACCCAGCGCGTCCAGCTGCTGGCCGAGCGCGAGACGGCCGTGAAAGCGCTGCCGCCCATCCTCTATCGTCGTTACGAGACGATCCGCAGCCGCCGCCCGCGCGCCATCGCGAGCACGCACAACGGAACGTGCAACGGCTGTTTCATCTCGGTCCCGCCGATGATGTTCCAGAAGATGATGCGGCAGGAAGAGTTCGAGCAGTGCCCGAACTGCAAGCGCATTCTCTATTACGTGCCGAAGGACTCCGGGGGCAGCAACGCGTGAAGGCCTGCGACGCTTGCCACCGGCTGTTCGAGGATACGTCGGGCTTCTGTCCCATCGATGGGACGAAGCTCGAGCCGGTCGCCACGGCGAAGCTGCCGAGCGACCCGGAAGACAACCGGATCGGGAAGCGTCTCTGCGGGCGCTACGTCATCTATCGCGTCGTCGCGGACGGCGGCATGGGCCGCGTCTACCAAGCCCTCGACGAGGTCGCCCAGCGGAACGTCGCGCTGAAAATCCTCCACCCCGACGTCGCCACCGACACGGTCGCAGTGGAGCGGTTCAAGCGCGAGTTCGAGGTGTCCACGAGCCTGCGCCACACGAACATCGTGGAGGTGCTCGGCTTCGAGCGGACCGACGACGCGTCGTACGCCCTCGTCATGGAGTACCTCGAGGGCGAGGAGCTGCGCATGCTCCTCAAGCGCGAGAAGCTCATGAAGCCGGAGCGCGTCATCCGGATGGCCAGCCAGGTCGCCCTCGGCCTCGAGGCTGCCCACGCGCGCAAGCAGGTTCACCGCGATCTCAAGCCCGACAACCTGTTTTTGGGGCACACGCCGGACGGCGACGTCACGAAGATCCTCGATTTCGGCTCCGTCCGTGACAACAACGAGAACGCGAAGAAGCTGACGGTGATGGGAACGACGATCGGATCGCCGTTCTACATGGCGCCGGAGCAGGCGCAGGGACTCGCGACGCTCGATCACCGTGCGGACATCTGGTCGCTCGCGGCGATCGTCTACGAGAGCCTCACCGGCAAGGTGCCCTTCATGGGCAACACCGGTCCCTCGATCCTCCTCGCGATCCTCACGCAAGAGCCGGATCCCATCAGCCAAGTCGGTGCGGCGCAGAACGTCCCCGCGACGATGGACGAGGTCATCGAGATCGCGCTCGCTAAGAATCCGGAGATTCGTTACGCGTCGATCGGCGCGTTCGTCGATGCATTCGGGCGCGCCTACGGCCTCGAGGGTGACCACCGAGCCTGGGCAACCACGTCGGAGGCCACGGTCTGCCAGCAGATCGCCGAGCGCCTGCCGTCGAAGCTCGTCGAGCACCAGCAGAAAGGCGCGCAAGCCGCGAGCTTCCGGGACATGGATGCGGCCTTCCGGTCTTCGCCGACCACGACGACTTCCGCGGGGCGCGCGGGCAGCGAGGCGAGCCTACCTGCCGACTACGTCATCATGGGCTTGCCGCCGGCACGGCCGGCGTGGTTCTGGCCCGCGATCGGCGGTGGGGCGATTGTCGTCGTGGCGATCGTTGCGTTCCTCGTCACGCGCTGACGGACCGGACATCGAGAGGGCGCTCGACGCGCGCACGGTCGCTTCCGGCTGGTGCTAGGCTTCGAGCGCGTGGCCGATTCCAAAGACGACGTCAAAAACCGCCGCAAGCTCGCCCTCCTCGAGCTCGATACGATCGCGACCGCCCTCGAACAGCGCTTCGCCGCCTCGAAGACGGTCCTGACGTTCAAGGAGTACCTCGAGCTCTTCGCCGAGAACCCGAATCGTCACGGGCGCGACGCTGCGACGTACGTCCGGGACATGTTCGATCACTACGGCGTCGACACCGTCGACAAGCCGTGGGGGCGGATGCCCCGGTACAAGCTCTTCGACCTTCCGTGGGAGACGAGCGTCCAAGCCCGCGAGGTGCCGCTCGTCGGCCAAGAGGAGCTGCAGAGCGCCGTCTACAAGTTTCTCTGCAACTTCGTGAACGAGGGCCGGCCGAACAAGCTGATCCTCATGCACGGGCCGAACGGCAGCGCGAAGAGCACGACCGCGGCCTGTGTGCTGCGCGCGCTCGAGCATTACTCCACGCTCGAAGACGGCGCGCTCTATCGCTTTCACTGGGTCTT
Organism: Polyangiaceae bacterium; assembly: GCA_013361525.1. Taxonomy (GTDB): domain Bacteria; phylum Myxococcota_A; class Polyangia; order Polyangiales; family Polyangiaceae; genus Xiheicaenibacterium. The sequence goes on from JABFXY010000145.1 coordinate 56,868, forward strand.
TCCGAGCCGCAAGACGACGCGCGGATCGATCGGCTTCGGCGAGACGAAGACCAAGACGACGCTCTCCGCCACCAACATGGAAGAGAGCTTCGCGCACCTCGCCGACGACGAGATCGACGCCCGCCTGGTGATGGAAATTCGGGACCATCCTCTGTTCTTGCTTCCGCTCGCGGAGCGCAGGCAGTTCCTCGACAAGATCTACGAAGGCACCGGGGAACGGCCGCCGATGTGGCTCGTCACCGGGCAGCTGTCGCACAAGAACCAGCAGGTCTTCCAAGCGCTGATGATGGCCGAGGAGGGCAACCTCCTGCGCGCGCTCCGACACGTGCAGATCGAGCGCTGGCAGATCTCGAAGAAGTATCGCCAAGGCGCGATCACGTTGGGCCCCGAGCTCAGCGTCGACGCCGGCGAGCGGCAGGTCACCGCCGATCGATCCCTGTCCGCGCTGCCCACCGCGCTCCAAGCAACGACGCTCTTCGAAGCGCACGGTGAGCTCATCGAGGCGGCCGGCGGTGTGCTCGAGTTCAGCGACTTGTTGAAGCGCCCCATCGATGCGTTCCGCTATTTGCAGCTGACGCTCGAGACGGGTGAGGTCGCGCTCCCGCACCAGAACGTGCAGACCAACGTCGTGATGGTCGGCAGCGCGAACGAGATTCATCTCGCTGCGTTCCGCGAACACCCGGAGTTCCCGAGCTTCCGCGGGCGCTTCGAGCTCGTCGCGGTTCCGTATTTGAAGAGCGCGGTCGACGAGCGACGCATCTACGACATGCAGATCGTGCCGTACATGTCTCGGCACGTCGCGCCGCACGCGACCACCGTCGCCGCCGAGTTCGCGGTGATGACGCGGCTCGCGAAGCCGAGCGCCGATCGGTACAGCCCCGAGCTCGGCAAGATCCTCAAAGAGCTCAGCGTGGAGCAGAAGATGGATCTCTACTCCACCGGCGCGATCCCGGAGTCGCTCGACGGCGACGCGCGGAAGGTTCTGCGCGCGGGTTTGGCGAGCATCTACCGCGAGACGGAGTCGTCGGTCGACTACGAGGGCAAAGACGGTGCGAGCCCGCGCACGATGCGAACGGTGCTGCTGCTCGCGTCGCAACACCCCGACTACCAGTCCCTGTCGCCGTTCGCGGTCCTCGCGACGCTCGACGAGCTCTGCAAACAAACGTCGGAGTACGACTGGCTGCGCCTCAAGCCCCAAGCCGGCGGCTACCACGACACCAAAGAGATGCGGACCGTGGTGCGCCGGCGCCTCCTCGACCGCATCGAAGAAGAGATGCGGCGCGCGAGCGGGCTCGTCGAAGAGCTCAAATACAAGGAGCTCTTCGATCGCTACGTGAACCACGTTTCGGTGTGGGTCAAAGGCGAGACGATCCGAAACCCCCTCACCGGCGAGTACGAAAAGGCCGACGAGCGGCTCATGCGCGAGGTGGAGGGCCTGCTCGGGATCCAGACGAAGAACGAAGATCACCGGCGCGGTCTCATCTCGTCGATCGCGGCGTGGGCGATCGATCATCCGGGCGAAAAGGTCATCTACGCGACGGTGTTCCCCGACGTCGTGAGGCGCCTGCGCGAAGCCGTTTTCCTCGAGCGACGCAAGCCCGTCGCGCACCTCGTGCGCGACCTCGCGCGCATCCTTCGAGAGCGCAAAGAGCACAAGCCGCACAAGGCCGACAAAGACCTCAACGAGGTGCGTCGCCACGAGGCGGAGCAGATGATGGATAGGCTCACGACCATGGGCTACAACGAGGACTCCGCGCTCGACGCGGCGAGCGCCGTGCTCCGCCACCGGTTCGCCGAGCTCGTGTAGCCGCTCGAAGAGACGCACGTTGCTCGTCGATACCCATTGCCACCTGGACCGGGGCGTCTATCCCGAAGGCCCCGAAGAGCCGCTCGCGCGCGCCCGCGCGGCCGGCGTCGGCGCGTTCGTCTCGATCGGCGTGGACGCGACGCTCGACGCCGCGCGCGACGCCATCGCGATCGCCGCCCGGACCGACGACGTATGGGCCACCGTCGGCCTGCACCCGCACGACGCGAAGGTCTGGACCGACGAAATGTCCGCGGAGATCGAGCGGCTCGCCGTGTCCCCGAAGGTCGTCGCCGTCGGCGAGATCGGCCTCGACTACCACTACATGTCGTCGCCAAAAGAGCAGCAGCTCGAGGTGTTTCGTCGCATGATCGCGCTCGCTCGGCGCGTGAAGCGAACGATCGTCATCCACACCCGTGAGGCGCCGGCGGACACGCTCGACGTGCTCGAAGCGGAAGGGGCGAGCGAGGTCGGCGGCATCATCCACTGCTTCAGCGAAGACCTGCCGTTCGCGCGCCGCGCGCTCGATCTCGGTTTCGACCTATCGTTTTCCGGGATCGTGACGTTCAAGAACGCCAAGAGCATTCACGAGGTCGCCGCGTGGGCTCCGCTCGATCGCATCCTGGTCGAGACGGACAGCCCGTATCTCGCGCCGGTCCCATTTCGAGGCAAACCGTGCGAACCGGCCATGGTCGTGCACACTGCGAAGCGCGTCGCGGAGCTCCGCTCGATGCCGCTGGACGAGCTCACGCGAGCGACCAGCGACAACGCACGAAAACGCCTCGGGATCACGCTCTAGGCACGGTTGTCACCGGCGACCGGCCGGTTCAAACTACGCCGGTGACCGGGAAGCGCGCGATCGACATCGGGACGGCGAGCGCGCTTTCGCTCGCCGGTCACGCGACGATCGCCTTCGCTTTTTTGTCGGCGGTCCATCTCGCGCAATCAGGCCTCCTCGACGACGAGGAGAAACCGGCGCGCGCTCGAACGGTGGCCGCGCAAGCCCGAGAAGAGGCGACGCTCGAAATCGAGCTCGTGCCTTCGCCCGAGCGAACGGACATCACCGCCAACGAGCGGGCGGAGCGCGAGCAAATCCGCGTCCCCGCAGGCGGTTCACTCGTCCCGCGCATCGACCAGGATCGCCGCGGTCGCGGCGGCGACGATCGTGTGCCCGAGCCGGCGCTGAACCTCGCAGATCAAGACGATCGGATCACGCGGATGCAGGGCTCGATGACGCATCTCGAGGTGTCGCAGCTGCCGCGTATCGACACGAAAAAGCAGCGCGAGTCGTACGAGGATCGCCGCGCCAGCCGCGAGCCGATGGAGCTGACGTTCGTCGCGATGGGCAACCGCGGGATCATCGAAGAGCGGCGCCGCGAGGCGAAGGTGGATCCCGGGGCAGGGCTCGCCTCGGCGACGGCGCGCAACCGCGCCGGTGGCACGTTGGGCGACGCCGCGAAGGAGCACGGGTGGGGTGCGCGCGTCGGTCCTGTCGGAACCGATGCGGTTGGAGCTCAAAAAGCTTCGCCGGGGCAGGGGATTCTCACCGCATGGGACGTCGGGCGCGAGTCCGACGCGGCGGTGAACGCGCATGCGAGGCCGCTCGTGTCGCAGCAGGATCCGTCGGTCCCTGCGCTCACCGAAGGTCGGCCGAACGACAACGTCGAGGACGAGCAAGCAGTCGCCGCGCGGCAGGCTTCACTCCTCCACGCAAGCACCTCCGGCGCGAAGAACGCCGGCGAGGGGCGGGGAGGGGAGACCGGACCCGGTGCAGTCGGCGCAGGCGGTTCGAAGGGCCCCGGTCAGTCGTCGGCGCCCGCGGGCGCGGGAGGGGCGGGCCCCGCCGATCTCGTGAAGCTCGGCTACATCCGCACCGTGCAGAGCAAGGTGCATCCGCATTGGGCAAACGCGTTCCCCAAGTGGGCCGCGCTCGAGGGGCGGGGTGGGTCGGCCGTCATCTCGTTCACCATCGAAGCCGACGGCACCGTTTCCAGTGCGCGCGTCGCGCGGTCGAGCACCATCGCGGAGTTCGACGAGAACGTCCGCAAGGCCGTGCTGAAGGGCGCGCCGTTCGGCAAGCTCCCCTCGAGCCTCGGCCAGCGGTTCACGATGTCGATCACGTTCAACGCGCCGAACCCGGCCGTGCGACCCAAGTTCTCCGGCGACGGACCCCAGTAGGCCGTCGAGCCGAACGCGCTCGCGCACGCCGTCAGTGGTGCGCCGCCGTCAACGGGGTCAGTGGTGCATGCGCAGCCACTCGACCCCGAGCCACAGGACCAGGACCACGAGGGCGATCGCGACCTTCGACCACGTGCCGCCCTCGCTCCCGCGTCCGTCGGGGTGCTGGCTGATGCGACCGAGACCAATGTCGTCTTTCAGCATGTCGGCCAGTATGGGGCCGAGACGCGACGCGTCAAGACCTCTATTGACCACAAGTTAATTCTTCAGGAGGGCGATCAGCGCGCGATTTCCCAAGGTGGACGACGCTGCGGTGGCTCGGTGATTCTGTTTCGAGCGTCGCCACTTCAGCACTATTGTGCGTACAGCCTAGGGCTACACGCACAATAGTGCTTGAAGTGAAAGCGCGCAGAATACGAGCAGGTCGCCTGCTCCGCGCGGTTGGAAGGGCTTCCCTTCAACCGACGAGGCGGTCCAGCGCGATAGCGCAGGCGGCTCGTACACTGAGGTGATTGAAGTCGCTGCCGGGCGCGCCGTGGATTGGCTCGAGGTGGACATCCGCCGCGTCGACCACGCTCGGCGCGAGGCCCCAGCCGGTGCCGAAGACGAGGAGGACCGTCTTGTCGGTCTTCTCGAGCCGAGCGCGCGCGTCGGCAAACGTGGTGATCGCGCGGCCACGTGCTGCCGCCGCGGTCGTCCAGACCTCGACGGCGGCGCGCCCTCCACACGCCTCGATCGCTTCGTCGAGGGTGATCGTCGTACGGACCAGCTCGAGCGCGCGCGCACGATCCGGGATGCGCTTCTTGCCCGACCCTTCGACCCAGTGATCGCGGATGCGTGCGACGAGCTCCCGTTGGGCTTCGATCGGATGCGTGACGAACATGGCAAACGCGCCGTAGGTCCGTGCACTTCTCGACATGTCGTGCAGATCGAGATTGGTCATCGCGGTCGTGACGACGTCGCCGTCCCGATCGAGGACGGGGTGATGCACGAGCGCTATCGCGATCCTCATGTCGAGCTTCGATCCTTGTTGGTGAGATCCGGCCTGCGCGCGTGCGTTCGCTCGAGCGACTGCGCCCGCCTCCAGGCATCGACGCGCGCGTGATCGCCCGAGGAAAGAATGGCGGGCACCGAATGGCCGCGAAACTCCGCCGGGCGCGTGTACTGCGGGTATTCGAGCGCGCCCTGGAGCTCGTCGCTGAAGGACTCCGACGTGGACGACGCGTCGTTGCCGAGCACGCCGGGAAGGAGACGCACAGTCGCTTCGATGATCGCCATCGCGGCCACTTCGCCGCCGGTCATGACGAAGTCGCCGAGGGATGCCTCCTCGTGGACGAAGCTTCGAACGCGTTCGTCGAAGCCCTCGTATCGACCGCAGATCAGCGCAAGGTGCGGATGCGCCGACAACATGCGCGCCTTCGGCTGCGCGAACCTCGCGCCCTGCGGCGTCAAAAGAACACGGTGCGCGGCGGGCTCGCCGCCAGCCGCTGCGCGTTCGTCGATCGCTTCGAGCGCTGCGACGATCGGCTCGACGCGAAGGACCATCCCGCTGCCGCCGCCGTAGGGGGTGTCGTCGACGCTCTTGTGTTTGCCGAGCCCGAACGCGCGCAGCTCGACGAGATCCACCCGCGCGATGTGCTCCTCGACGGCGCGGCCGACCATGCTCGTCTCGAGAAAGACGTGGAACAGCTCCGGGAACAGTGTGACGACGGAGATGATCATCGGCGGCCCGAGCCGATCGTCGCGGCGATCGTCGGCGCTCACATCCCCTCGGTCGACTTGAGCCGCACGACGCGCCGAGCCGCATCCACCTCGGCCACGACGTCATCCACGAGCGGCAGCTCGAGCGTCTTGCCGTCGGGCGTCTCGATCACGAGCACCTCGCAGGTCGGGTACGTCGTGAGCGACTTCACGGTGCCGACGAGCTCACCCGTCACGAGCTCCGCGCGCGCGCCCTCGATGTCGGCCGCGTAAAACTCGCCGTCCTCGAGGGCAGGGAGCTCTTCGCGCGGAACGAGGATCCGCGTGCCGCGAAGCGCCTCCGCCGCATCGCGATCCGCGACGCGCTCGAGCTGGATCAGCAGCCCCTGCGCTTCACGAACGCCGACGATACGGACCGTTCGCTCGGATTTCGGGTCGTCCGTCGCGTCGCGCAGGATGACGCGTACACCTTTGGCGATCACGGACGTGTCCGGGTTGTACAGCTTCAGCCTCAGCTCACCCCGCACGCCGTGCGGGCGGGTGATCTCGGCGATGGCGACGAGTCGACGATCGATTGACAAGGGGAGCGGCTTCTCTATAGTGCGCCCCGCGTTGCCGCTCCACATGCGTGCACGCCGAAGTAGCTCAGTCGGCTAGAGCAGGCGTTTCATACGCGCCGGGTCGGGGGTTCGATTCCCTCCTTCGGCACCACCCTCCTCCCGCTCCCCTCTCCCTCGTTTCAACGGGAGAGGGGCTCGACGGGAGCGAGGGAGGCGCAACGACCATAGCGCTGGTAGTCGGGGAAGCGCTCGTTACTCGGAGACTTGGTAGGGCTGCAGGCCCTTGAACGTCACCGACGTGACCGTGTCCTTGTAGACCCACGCGCGGTGCTGGCCGAGCGCGACGAACTTGCCATCGATGAAGCCGCCTGCCGCGACGGTGACCGGCCCTTCCGGCACATCGAGCGCCGCGTACAGGCCGAGCGAGCTCGTCGATTTGGCGGCTTGGTCGGGCAGCGGGCTCTCCTCGTTGCTCGTGAAGTAGGTCGTGAGGACGTGCTCCTGGTCGATGTCGGCGACGGCATTGGTCAGCCGAACGTCGCCGCAGTCGTGGACCTCGCCGGCGACGACGCCGTGGCCGGGCGTGATCTGCGTGCCGATCGCCGCTTGCGGGATGACGGAGTAATCGTCCTGAGCGAGCGCCCGCACGTCGTGGTCCCACACGCCGTCCACGACCTCGGATTGCGAGATGTAGATGTTGTACTGAATCAGCGGCCCCCAGATGCCGGCGTTGGGCCCGCTCTCGGTGCGGATCGCGAGCTCCGTGTCGGTCGGGACGTTCGCGTAGCTGTACGGGCACTCCCAACGCAGGTCGCAGTCGTCGACCTCGGTAGACTCGCCGACGGTCTCGCAGTCGGCTGCCGTTACGACGCTCTCGCCGATCGCCTCACCGAGCTGGCCATCCGGCTGCACGCGGTGGAACGTGATCTTCAGGTCGTGCGAGTTGCAGCCGCTCGAGAAGATGCGCGCAAAGCCGCTCACCGTGACCATCGTGGGCTCGCCCGGAGGCGCGGGATAGTTGGCCGGCTCGAAGCAGCTCACGTCGGGCGGGCCGTCTCCGCTGAAGTCGATCACGTTGTTGCTGCGCTTGAGCTCCTCGGGCGGCTCGCGCAGCGGCACACCACAGACCTCGAACTCGGCGGCGCCGACCAGGTCGCAGTCGGGCGTGCCCGGGGTCGATTCACAGAACTCCGCGTTCTCGGCCGGCGTCAGGCCGCAGACGGCTCCGCCACCTTCGGGTTGCCCACCACCGGAGCCGCCCCCGGCTCCACCCGAGCCGCTGTCACCACAGCCGGCACCACCCGCGAGAAGGCCTGCCAGCGCGAGGCCCGACAGCACCGGAAGCACCGCGAAAAACCGCGGCCTGTGAGACGTTCCGTTCGATTTCACCGCACCGAAGAAAGCCTGATCCATTCCGTACGATTGCCCTACGCGCGCGCCGCGCACAAGATTGAGACCGACGATTTGTTCGCCGAAGTCTCTCGAATGTCTCCGTCATTGAAGCAGCGCGTCGTCGAGCGCGCGAAGAGCCTGGGGTTCGATGCGGTTGGCGTCGCGCGCGCCGACGAGCCCCTCGAGGTCGAGTTCGAGCGGTACACCGCGTTCGTCGAGGGCGGCCGCCACGGCGAGATGGAGTACCTCGGGAGGGACCCCGAGATCCGGCGCCGCGTCGACACCGACGCGATCTTGCTCGGCGCGAAGAGCGTCATCTGCGTCGCGCGTCGCTACCAGCGCTCCGCCGAAGCCGAGGCGAGCGATCCACCGCTGGCGAAGCTCGTCGCTCGGTACGCCCGCGGGCACGACTATCACAACCACGTCCGCAAGAAGCTGCGCCTGCTGGCGAAGTTCGTCCGCACACTCGGTGAAGGCGTCGAGGCGCGACCGCTCTGCGACCAGGAGCCGATCCTCGAGCGCGCGTGGGCGGCGCGGGCCGGGCTCGGTTTCGTGGGGAAGAACGGCCTCGTGATCGTGCCGGGGCAGGGCAGCTTCGTCCTCCTCGGCGAGGTCGTGACGACGCTCGATCTGGCGGCGGACGTGCCGATGGCCGAGCGCTGCGGCAGCTGCACGCGTTGTCTCGACGCGTGCCCGACGTCGGCGTTCGAGGCTCCGTTCGTCCTCGATCCGCGCCGCTGCATTTCGTACCTCACGATCGAAGCGCCGATGGCCGATGCGACACCCGCGCGCGACGCCGCGCGCGAGCACCTCTTCGGCTGCGACGACTGCCAGAGTGTCTGCCCTTACAACCGCGCGCCCGTCGGTCCGCCCGATCGGACGAAACCTTTTTCACCGCTGGATGTGTTCACGGGCCGGACCCTCGACGACCTCGTCCGCCTCGACGAAGAAGGCTTCACCGCACTCACCGTGGGTAGTCCGCTCAAGCGCGCAGGCCGCGCAGGCCTCGCGCGGAGCGCGGTCTCGGTCGCGCTGTCGCGCCTACGTCGTCCCGAAGGCGTCGCTCCCGAAGAGCTCGTCGAAGCCGAGCGAGCGATCCGCGCCGGCCTCGAACACGACGACGCCGATGTCGTCGCCGAAGCTGCGCGCGCCACGAAGTGATAAGGGGCCTTCTTCCTCGCATGAAGAACGCGTCTTCTCTCCTCGGAAAGGCCCGCGCGGCGCTGCCGGATCTGCGGCACGACTCGGCGACGCTGCGCCGCTGGGCGCGTTGGGGCGCCGTCGAGCTTCCCGATTGGTTCGTGCGATCGAGCCCCACGGTCGTCGGTTGCGCGTTCGCGCTCGGTCTGCCGGCGATGCGGCACCGCATCTCCGACAACCTCCGGTGGGTCGGCGCGAACGGATCCATGCGCCAAACCCTCGGCGTCTTCTCGAAATACGCACACTCGCTCGCCGAGTCGTTCGCGGCCGGCAGTGGCCGCAACGATCGGATCGTCGGCCGCGTCGTCGGCGATGCGAACTTCCAGAAGGCCCGCGCGCTCGGCCGAGGTGTGGTCATCGCGACCGCGCACACGAGCGGTTGGTACGCGGCAGGGCCGATCCTCGGGTCGGTGTACACCGACGAGGTCCTCGTCGTGATGGAGAACGAGCGCGACGCGGCCGCTCAGCAGCTCCAGGATCAAGCCAAAGAGAACCTCGGCCTGAAGGTCGTCCACGTCGGCAGCGACCCGCTCGCGGCGATGCCGCTTCTTTCGCATCTTCGCAAGGGCGGCGTCGTGGCGCTGCAAATGGATCGCGTGCCGAAAGGCCAGCGTGGGGTCGAGGTCTCGATGTGTGGACGTCCTTTTCAAGTTCCCGAAGGCCCGATCGCGCTCGCGGCCCTCGCGGGAGCGCCGATCCTCGCGATCTTCGGCCGCCGCCTCGGCTACCTCGAGTACGAGCTCGAGGTCGGGGAGGCGATCGTGTTGCCGCGCAAGCCCTCACGGGACGAGCTCGCACGCGCGGCGCAGGATTTCGCGACGCAGATCGAGCGGTTCGTTCAGCGCTATCCAACGGACTGGTTCCACTTCGGCTGACGCACTTTCGCAAACGAGGTAAGGGGGCTGTCCCTCGAATGGCGCGCCTGCAAGTAGGACTCCCCGAGCTGGTCGGCGACATCGCGAAGTACGCAGCGAAGTTCGACATGGTCGAGCTTCATCCCGTGCCCGGCGCCGCGCCGCGCGCGTCGACGCTTCGAGCGTGGCGCCGCGCGATCAACCCGAGCTTCACGTTCAGCGTCGTGTTGCCCCCGATCGTCGGCGAGCTCTCCATGTCCAAGGAGATGAACGCCGCGCTCGAGGAGGCCCTCGCGACGGCGACGACGGTCGAGGCTCGGTGCATCGTCGTCTCCACGCCGCCTTCGGTGCGGCCGACGAGCGGCACCATCGCGAAGCTTCGCGCGCTCGTCGAGCGCCTGCCGCGACCGAGCGTCGTGTTGTGTTGGGAGCCGCACGGGCTGTGGGAGCGTCGCGAGATCATCTCCACCGCGAAACAGCTCGGCGTCGTCGCAGTGCTCGATGCGGCGCAAGCGACCGTGCCGCCGGGGCCGGTCGTCTACACGCGTCTTCGCTCGCTCGGCGGGCAAGGAGCCGTCTCGGAGCGCAACATCGAGCGCGTCGCCGCGCAGCTCAGCGGACGCCGCGAGGCGTGGGTCGTCGTCGAGCATCGACCGAGCGCGCCGCGCGTCCGCACGCAGCTCGCGCAAGCGATGTCCCGGGTCAGCACGCCGCCTCCGGCTCCGGTCGTTCGGCCCGCAGCGGGCCGCCTCCGCGCAGAAGACGAGGAGCAATGACGCGCGCTTCTGCTTGCGCGACCGCCCCGAGCGCGCAGCTCGCCGCGGATCGTGTCCTCGTCGACGGCGGTGGAGCGGCGGATGCGGTCGTCGCGGGCTACTTCGCGCTCGCCGGTGAGCTTCCGGGTGGCTTGCTCTCGCCCGTCACGATCCTCGTCGCCGGTCCCGGTGTCGCAGGCCGCGCGTTCGACGGTCGCGCCACACAACCGGGTGCAGGCGCGAAGCGGCCACGCGGCTTCGTCGACGAATCGGTGCCGATGGCCGCGCGCGCGGCGGTCTCGCGCGCGCCGCACGCGGTGCTGCTCCTGCAGGCGAATCACGGTCGCAGGTCGCTCAAGAAGAACGCCGCACAGGGCGTAGCCCTCGCCAAATCCGCGGGTGCGACCAAACGCGCGAGCTTCCTCGATCGCGTGAGCGAGGGCGGCTCGGTCGCGCTCGCCTCGGCGAACGACGCGATCCTCCGCGTCGCGGGGGTGTTCTCCTCGGGCCTCATCACCGAGGAAGATCTCGTCGAGGCTCGACCTGCCGACGCGCCGGCGCGGGTCATCGATCACACGTCGTCGACCGGTGAATCCATGCGCGTCCATCTCGAGCCCTGGGCGGGCTCGGAGAATGGCGCCGCGCCCGAGCTGGCGGCTGCCCACGCGATCGCCGCCGTCGATTCGCGCGGGCTCCTCGTCGTGCTGACGTCGTTCATCGCCGCCGGTGGGTCACCCAACGTCGCGCAGCTGGTCGTTCCGGAGATCGAGATCGCGCTGCCGCTGGTCGCCGAGCCTGTCCGCCGGGGCAAAACGCGCGTCGCACCGGGAGCCATTTTCGCGGTTCAACCGACCCTCGCCGCCGTCGACTGCGGTCCGGATCTTCGGCTCGCCGTGTCCGCGCTCGGCGGCCTCGACATCGAGAAGGCGACGACGGCATTCGGTGCGCGCCCGATCGAAGACGGACTCCGATCGATCGCCGAGGCATCGTCGCTCGTCGGCGTGATCTCGACCGCGCGTGATGCCCGTCCCGTCGCGTTTCGGACGCAGGCATGAAACCCGCCACGTTTTCGCTGGTGGAGCCCGATCCCGCGATCGAGACGCCGTTGGTCGTCGAGGTGCCGCACGCGGGGCTTCGCATCGATCACGCCTCGATCGCCGACATGGCAGCGCCGATCCGCTGCATCGGGCGCGACGCCGACCTCCTCGTGGACGCGCTCGTCGAGGGCTCCGAGGCGCTCGGCGCGACCGTCCTCGTCGCGGACTACAGCCGCTACGTGATCGATCTCAACCGCGGGCCGAACGACTACGACGGCTTGTCGGTCGACGGCGGCCCCCACGGAAACCTCCCGCGGGGCCTCGTCTGGCGAACCAGCACCGACGGCGATCCGATCCTCGCGCGGCGCCTTCCCAAGTCCGAGCTCGAGCGGCGCCTCGCGACGTTCTATCGCCCTTACCACGCGGCCCTGATGGACGTCCTCGAGCGGAAAAAACAGCGCTTCGGCCACGCCATCCTGCTCTGCGCGCACTCCATGCCGAGCCAGGGAAGGCGAGGGCACGTCGACGTCGGCGCGGGTCGTGCCGACGTCGTGCCGGGCTCACGCGGTCGCACGACCGCGCGGGGTGAGGTCATCGACACCGTCGACCGGGTCGCGCGTTCCCTCGGCTTCAGCGTCAAGCACGACGACCCCTACAAGGGCGGCTTCTCGACCGGCCACTACGGCAAACCGAGCGAGCGCATCGACGCCGTTCAGGTAGAGCTCGCGCGGCGCCTCTACCTCGACGAAGAGCGCCTCACGATCGTCGAGGACGGATTTGCCCGAACACAGGCCCTCGTACACGCATGGGTCAAGGCGTTGGGGTGCCTCGCAGGCGGCCAATGAAAGGCGACCGATGAACGACCGCCTACATCATCGAAGGCCTTGACAATGTTCAGGCCTTGGGGCAAAAACCTCGCCCCTTGCGCCGGAGGCGCACGCAAATTGCTCGCGTCCCACCGTTCGGTGGCCGAGCAAACCCGGGAAACCACCGGGTGAACAGGCCCACGCGGAGCACAGGCTAGTCATCATGGCGAAGAGCGACATCACCGGTAAACGCAAGCTGCTTGCTCGCAACGTCTCGCACTCGAACATCAAGACGAAGCGCTGGCAGAACGTGAACATCCAGACCCGACGCGTGTTCATTCCGGAAGAGAACCGGTTCGTCACGCTGAACCTCACGACGCGCGACATCCGGACCATCGACAAGATCGGGATCACCGAGTACGCGCGCCGCTACGGCGTGAAGCTCTGATCGACGGTCTGTGACGGGCACTCTCTGATCGTCAGGGCGGCCGCTCTCGAGCGGCCGTTCCCCAGAGCGGCCGTCTCTGAGCTTGCCGATTCACCGCGCCTGGCACGGACCACACGTCTCTGCCGGGCGCTCGTGTTCCCGGGACGTGACCAACGGGTCGACGAAGACGCCCATCGCATGCGCGATGATGGCGAGATCGGCCACGTCGATTTCGAAATGCCCGCGCCGCGCCAGCATCCCCCAGCTCGGGTGCTGTCGGACGAACGCGAGGCGATGCGCGATGGACGCGACGGGCACGTGGCGTAGCGCCTGCTCGTACGCGATGGCTCGCCGGAACGGGACGAACCCGCCGCCCATGTCGAAGGGGTAGGGCGCCTCGCCGACGACGCGGCCGATCGCCGTGAACGATCGCAGCGGCGCGCCGCCGTCGAGCTCGGTCTTCGGCGAGTAGTAGACGAGCCAGTCGCCGACCGACATCGTCGATAGGGGACGATGCCGGCCGTGACAAAGCTGCGCGAATCCGCCCTCGACGCCGCGTTCGACGTGAGAGCTCGACACGACCCCGACCCACGCTCGTGGGCTCGCGCTTCGGAGGATCTGTCGCTTGGTCGTCGTCTTTCCTGATTGGCTCATGACGACGGAGCCTCCCACGCGCCGCTGACAGGAACCTGTCAGGATTGTTCGGTCGGCGTCGGTGCGGCCGGAAAGAGCGCGTTCACCTCCGGGTACGCGAGCGGGCTTCCGCCGAAGATCGCGTCGTACGAGCCGTCTCGCAGGAGCGCGCGTGCGGCGCGGCGCGCCGATGCGTAGGCGAGCTCCGCGAGCCAAGGCCCGATGCTGAGGCGCCGAACGCCGAGCGAGGCGAGCTCGGTCAACGTCGGCAGCCCGGGAAACAACATCACGTTGAGCGGGAGGCTGGTGCCGCGTGCGACGGCCTGGATAGCCGCGCGGTCGACGAGGCCCGGCACGAACAGCCCGTCGGCGCCGGCTTCGGCGAAGACGCGCGCCCGCGCGAGGACCTCTTCGACCCCCTGCGTCTGGTCGACCTTTCCGTGCAGGACGACGCACGTCCGCGCGTTGATGAAGATGTCGGCTCCGAAGCGCCGACGCACCGCCGCGATCTTCTCACCGAGCAGGTCGGCGCTTTTCGCCTCATCCTCGAGGTTGATCCCTGCGACGCCGACGTCGACCAGCCGCGCGACATTCGATGCGACGAGGGCCGGCTCGGCCGCGTAGCCCCGCTCGAAGTCCACCGTCACCGCCGGCTTCGCGACCCGCGCGATGGAGCGCGCCGCACCGACGAGCTCCTCGAGCGGGAGATCTTCCCCGTCGCGGTAGCCGCGCGCCCAGGCGACGGCTGCGCTGCCCGTCGCGATGGCCGCCGCGCCCTCCTCCTCGACGAGGCGCGCCGAGAGCGCGTCCCACGCATTTGCGAGGACGAGCACACCGCCGTGATCCTGCGTTTTGGCTCCGCCGTGCAGCGTGCGGAGCGTTTCGACGATGGCCCTGGTCATCGCGCCGCCGGCTTGTTGTGGCCCGGGGCCTTGCGGAAGGTGATGCTCATCCGGTTCCAGGCATTGATGACCGCGATGCTGAGCGTGAGCTCGACGAGCGCCTGCTCGCCGAACGTCTCGAGCGCCGTTTGGTAGACGTCGTTGGGGACACCGTTCGGTCCGAGGGTCGTCGCTGCCTCGGCGAGGGCGAGCGCGGCTCGCTCGCGAGGCGTGAAGCTCGGCTCTTCGCGCCAAACCGACAAGAGCGCGAGCCGCTCGGGCGTGTCGCCTCTCGCGAGGAGATCTCGGTGGTGCATGTCGATGCAGTAGGCGCACCCGTTGATCTGCGACGCGCGCAGCCAAACCAGATCCACGAGCTTCGTTTCGAGGCCCGACTTCAGGACGTGTTGGCTGAGGGCGAGCAGCGCGCGGAATGCGTTGGGGGCGACTTCGCTGTAGTTCATTCGTTCCATGTGAAGAGACTTAGGCATAAAGTGGTTCACACGACAGTGCCACTATGCCACATGTTGGGTGGACCACTTCATGCCGCGGCCGCGCTCCCTCGATCTGCCGATCACGCTCGACCGCGCAGGCGTCCCGTTACATCGCGCGATCTACGACGCGCTTCGGGACGCGATGCTCAGCCGGCGCCTTCGGCCCGGCGCGCGCCTGCCTTCGTCACGCGATCTCGCGAGCCAGCTCGGTGTCGCGCGCGGGACGGTCGTCGAGATCTACGAGCAGCTGACGAGTGAGGGGTACCTCGCAGGGCGCCACGGCTCCGGGACGTTCGTCGCGGCGAAGCTTCCCGATCGTTGGTTTTCGGCTCCACCCACCGCTCCGACCCGAGGTGTGTCGCCGCGCGGGCCTCGGCTGTCGAAATGGGCGCGCTCACTCGACGTCCCACCGTTCCCGATCGCGCCGCGGCCTCCCGCTCGACCGTTTCGCTCGCATATCCCTGCGGTGGACGCGTTCCCGTCGGAGCTATGGGGCCAACTCCTCGCGCGTCGCGCGCGGCGTGACGACAAACTCCTCCTCGACGACGCCGACGCGCGCGGATACCAGCCGCTGCGCGAGGCGCTCACGGATCACCTGCGCGTCTCGCGCGGTGTCGTCTGCGACGAGGAGCAGCTCGTCATCGTTTCCGGCGTGCAGCGCGCCCTCGATCTCGTCGTGCGGCTCACCGCGGATCCGGGGGATCGCGTTTGGATCGAAGATCCTTGCTACGCGGGCGTGCACGTCGTGCTCGACGCGAACGGCGTCGCTGTCGTTCCAGTACGCGTCGACGACAGCGGACTCGACGTGCGCGCCGGGATCCGCAGCGCGCCGGACGCGCGACTCGCCTATGTCACGCCGGGCCACCAATCACCGCTCGGTGTCACGATGAGCATCGAGCGTCGCACCCAGCTCCTGAGCTGGGCGTCGGACAGCGGGGCCTTCATCATCGAGGACGACTACGACAGCGAGTACCGCTACGAGGAGCGCCCGGTTCCCGTGCTGCAGGGTCTCGATCGGATGGGCTCGGTCATCCACGTCGGCACGTTCAGCAAGACCCTGCTTCCTTCGCTCCGGCTCGCGTACGTCGTGTTGCCGCCGGCGCTCGTCGAGCCGTTCGTCCGCGCGCTCGCGAACCTCGATCGGTTCACGCCGACGCTCTCGCAGGCGGTCCTCGCGGACTTCATCGCCGCAGGCCATTTCGGGCGGCACCTGCGAAAGATGCGCGAGCTCTATGCGGCACGCCGTGCGGCGCTTCTCGAAGCGCTGGAAAGCGAGCTCGCGGGTATCGTCAAGGTCGTCGGTGCGAGCGCCGGCCTCGAAGTGACGGTGAGGCTCCCCGATGACGTCGATGATGTCGCCCTTTGCGAGCAGCTCGCCGCGTCTTCGATCGAGGCGCTTCCGCTGTCGGTCTTCACGCTGAAGGGCCGCGCAACCCAGGGGCTCGTCCTGGGCTTCGCGGCCTTCAGCCCGGCGCGGCTGAAGCGCGCCGTCGGGGTGCTCGCCCGCGTGATCCGCGGTCGAGCAGCGGGCGTTACGTGATCGAGGCGGCCTCGTTGATGCAGTCGCGCAGGCCCATCTCGAGGGTCCTGTGCGTCCGCAACTCGGCGAGGTTCGCGCCGATCGCGACGAAGGTCTGCGCGACGGCGGGGCTCATCCCCGTCACCACGCAACGCGTGCCGAGGAGCGCCGCCGACCGAACGAGCTGCACCAGCTGATCCGCCGTCTCTTCATCGGCGAGCTGCACGCCGGTGACGTCGACGATGACTTGCTTTGCGGTGCTCTGCGACAGCTGGTGCAACAGCTCGGTCGTGATCTCGGCGCCGCGGCGTTTGTCGATGCTCCCGACGATCGGCACCAGCAAGATGTCGCGCCAGATCGCCATGACCGGCGTGGAGAGCTCGCGGATCGCGACCGCTTGCGTCTCGACCGTGGCGACCTTCTCCTCGAGCGCTCGCTTCGTCTTGCGCGCACGCAGCTCCGAATCACGCCACGCGACGATCAGCTGGTTGACCGCCGACGCGAGCGCCTTCGACGACTCCGTCGCGCCCTCGCCGACATCGACGCGAGCCCGCAGGTTGCCTTTGATGACCTCGGCGACCGTTGCGACGACCGCCGAGACCGCACTGCTCGATTCCCCGTGCGCGCGCTCGCCGCCAGCGCCTTCCTGCACCGTCTGCGTCATAGCCAGGTGACCCTGTACTCACAGAACTCGTCGCCGCGCTTCGTGCACTTGTAGTGCTCGACGTCGGCCCCTTCGACCCCTGTTCGCTCGACGAGCGAAACCAGCAGCCCATCCTGCATCATGCAGTTGAACGTCTGCGTCCGACGCATCACGAGGCTGTGATCGTTGCTCGAGGGGATTTCCCAGCCGCGACCTTTCGGGTCCCGGATCATGACGCTCGCGGCCCACTTGAGCGCCTCCATCATTTTGATGGGCGTGGGCTCGGTCATCTTCCCATTGACGATGATGTTCTCGGCGATTCGTTTACCGATCGCGACGCCGGCTTGGCGAATGCTCATCGCGCCGACGTTGTCTTCGATCCAGGTACAAATGCCGTTGTAGATGTCGATGCTGCACCACTCGTCGGGCCGCATCTTGTCGACCCCTTTGGCGAGGTCGAAGGCAGGCCCGCACACGCGCTTCATGTGCTGGTACTCGGCCAGGATGTCTTGCACGAAGCCGGTGAGAAGCGTCACTCCCTCGGTCGAATTGTCCATCGTCTGCTGCTCTCCACACCCCCTCCTTAGTCAAAACGATTGCCGCTCAGAGAACCTCGGCGCCGATCCCCGGTCAAGGTCGGTTCGATGCGAGCCGCGCGGCGATCGCCGTAGGTCGAAGTGCGCGATCGTCGCTCTGACCCCCTGATTGGGTCGTCTGCTCGCGATCGCTCCGCTACGCCTCGTGGCTACGCTTGATGGTGGGCCAAGTAGCGGAACGGCTTCGGGAACCAAACCGTTCGGCTCCCGAGAACCACGAGCCCGTCGAGCTCGAGACCGCTGCTCTCGCCGGGCGTCTCGTAACCCCACGTCATCCACACGCGGGACGGAACGAGGAGGTGCGCGACGTCGCGGTAGCCGGTCGGAAATTGGAACGACAGCTCGTTGTCGCGCAGGAGCATCCCCGCGGGCGCACCGGAGACGCGGAGCACCGACGCGGACGCGGCCGGCTCGATGCGCGGGTTGCCGCGCCAGAACGATCGATACGAGACCCGCGCGCGCTCGACCGCTTCGGGCTCGAACACGGCGGCGTAGTCTTCGGGGCGGGGCTCGAGCGCCGTCGCGAGATCCTGCGAGGACTTCACGGGCAACATCGAGAGCATCGGACACATCTGCGCGCAGAGGACACCCATCAGCTCGAGCGCCTTCGAGCGCGCGCGGGCGTGACTCTCGAGCGAGGCCGACACCTTCGCCGCGACCTCGGCGACGGCTCGCTCACCGTGTGATCGCAGCTGCAGCGCTCGCTCGAAGAACGCCGGCTCCTCGAGCAAATCGGCGGCGAACAACCCCAAAAGGAGCGCCTGCGGATCGTCGGACTCGAGCAGCTTCGTGTGATCGCTTCGCGACAAGCACGTCAGACCGCGCTCGAGCTTCAGCCACTCTCCGCGCGACGTTCCGCGCGGGCTCAACACGCGAAGCCGCACGATGGGGTTGTACGTGTACGTGAGCTCGGCCCCCGAGTCGTGGTGGAACCCTGCTTGCTCGGGCTCGACCGGCTCGGGCTCGCGCACGATGGCTCCGGCTGCGTCGCGCTCGTAACCGAGGCTCGCGAGCGCGACGCTGAGGCGACGGAAATCGACCTCCGGCTGCAGAACGATCGGATCGGAGAACGGCCGCAGTTGCATGCTTCACCGCGTCGGATTGACCGGCACAGAAAAACGATAGCCCTCGGCGATGCTCGGCGCTCGCCGATCCGTGCTCGCATCTTTGCGTGGCGGTGAGGCGATATTCACCGTGAGGCGCGTCAGCGCACGTCGAACGGGATCGCGACCGTGCCTTTGCGCTCGCCGGTCTTCGCGTCGACGACGGCGACCGCGAGCTCGACCTTCTCCACCTTCTCGGGGACGTGCTCGAAATAGAGGAAGCCGGTGAGGTTGCCGCCCGGCTGAAGCACGCCTTCGGGCAATGCCCAATCGAGCATCTCCTTCGTCGGCATCGGGACGCTCACGCGCTCCCAATAGGGATAGTGAATATCGTAGTAGCTCGGGTCGATCTCGTAGCGCTGGTCGCTCGGCACCGAAGGATAAAAGTCACCGTAAGGGCCCCAGACCTCGAAGCCGCGGTACGCGAACGAGGGGCTGATTGGGCCGTAATCGGTGCTCAGAACGTACTTCTCCGCCGAGCCTTTGATCCGAAACGGCGGTAGGGCGGAGAAATACTCCCCCTGCGCTCCTCGGAGCATGAAGTTCGAATAGCGGACTTGCAGCGGGAAGTTGCTGCCGTTGATCACCGTGAGCTCGAGCGGCGTGACGTCGTCGCGCACGCCTGGACCACCTGGCCAGCGCCCCCCCGCTTGAACGCGCACGCCTGCGATGCTCGCTTCCGCGACGTCGCCGACCGTGTCTGCGTCCTCCGCGGGCTCGAGCTCGGTGAGCTCGGTACACCCCGCGGCCCCGAGGCCGAGCGAACAGCCCACGATCCACCTGGTCCAACGCATGCCGATCTCCGAGGCAAGCAAGATGCCTCGACGACAAGGCGAGCTCTCGGCCTTGCGCAAGCGATGCGGCATCTATCGACCGTCGGATTGAGGTGAGCGCGTACGCCTCGCCGTCCGCAGAATCGTCGATGGTACGCTCGCCCCGCCCATGGAGGATCACGCGGCCCGTCTGCTGCGAAGCTTCGAAGAGCCGCTCGGCGTGATCGCCGAACGCTTCGAGCTTCTCGCGGAGGCCGGCTCGGGAGGTATGGGCACCGTGTACCGGGCGAGCGATCGCGAGACGGGTGGGCTCGTCGCGCTGAAGCTCATGAACGCCGAGGGGGACACCGATCGATTCAACCGCGAGGCTGCCGTCCTCGCGGAGCTGCGCCACCCCGCGATCGTGAGCTACGTCGCGCACGGCAAGACACCCGACGGTGAGCTCTACCTCGCGATGGAGTGGCTCGAGGGCGAGACATTGCGCCAGCACCTCGCGACGCAGCCCCTCGGGCTCGGGGGCGTGCTCAAGGTGGGCGCTCGCATCGCGGGTGGGCTCGCCGCCGCGCACGACCGCAAGATCGTTCACCGCGATCTGAAGCCGTCGAACATCTTTCTCGCGAACGGGAGCCCGGACGACGCAAAGATCCTCGACTTCGGCGTCGCGCGCCTTCGTGATCTCGACCGCGAGCTGACGCGGAGCGGGCAGGTGATCGGCACCCCGGGCTACATGGCGCCCGAGCAAGCTCGTGGCCTTCGCGACATCGATGGTCGCGCGGATCTGTTCTCACTCGGATGTGTGCTCTTCCGATGTCTCACGGGGCGCCCGGCGTTCGGGGGACAAGATGTCCTCGCGATCCTCGCGGAGCTCGTGCTGAGTGATCCGCCGCGGGTCGCAGCGATCGTGAGCGGTGTGCCGCGCGATCTCGACGCGTTGATCGCTCGGTTGCTCGAGAAAGACGCGGCACGGCGCCCTGCATCGGCTGCGGACGTCGAGGCCGAGCTCCTCCACGTCGCGACTTGCATCGAGCGCGGCGACGTCGAGCTCGCGAGCGCGCCGAAAGACGAAGACGCGGGGCACCGCAGCGTGTTCGTCGTCGTCGGAGGGCCCGGCGCATCGCGGGCCGCGCCCGGCGAGATCACCGACGCCCGCGGCAAAATCACCCGGATCGGCGGCACGCTCGAGGAGATCGCCGGCGGCGTCCTCATCGGCACGGTGGAGGAGACGGGCCCTCTTTCGCGGCGCCGTGCGGCCGAGCTCGAGGAAATCGTGCGGCGAGCGGTCCACGACGGCCCTGTCTCGCGTTCACGCGCGCTCGAGCGAGTGGAGCCGAGCGAGCTCACCGTGATTGCCCCGCCTCCGTCGCGGCGGCGCTTTGCGATCATCGGCGCTATCGGCGCTTCCGTGGCGATTGGTTCCGGCGCGTTCGTGTTCGCGCGCTCGACGCCCGAGCGCGAGACGATCGCGGCGGCCGCTGGGTCCGCGACGACGTGCAGCGACGGGATCCAAAACGATGGCGAGACGCAGATTGACTGCGGTGGCCCCGCGTGCGCGCCGTGTGCCCCCTCCTGCGCGGACGAAACGATCAACCAGGACGAGACGGACATCGATTGCGGCGGCTCGTCGTGCGCGCCGTGCCCCGTCGGTGCAGCGTGCACGACGGCTTCCGACTGCGCGACCGATCGGTGCGCGGGCGACGGCCGATGCTCGTGCGTGCCACGGGACGGGGTCGTGATCATCAGCGAGGTGCGATCGCGCGGCCCCGACGGCGGGAGCGACGAGTTCGTCGAGCTCTACAACGCGGGATCGACGAACGTCACGCTCTCGAGCGACTGGGTGCTCGAGTGGCGGACGGAGACGGGCGTGAAGTACTCGGCCGCGTTCACGGGCTCGGGTCAAGTCGTCGGCCCGGGGCGGCACGTTCTCCTGGCGGGCACGGGTTACCCAGCGGATCTGCCGCGCGACGGCGTCCTTTCGCCGGGGATCTCCGACGAGGGCAGCCTCGTTTTGCGCCGAGGCGGCGAGGTCGTCGACGCGGTTTGCTTCAGCTGCGGACGAAACGGCATGTCGGACCACACGTGTGAGGGAGACATCGCCGAGAAGTCGGGCTGCGCACACAACGCCGATCGCAGCCTGGAGCGAAAGCCGGGCGGCGACGCGGGCAGCTGCGCCGACACCGACGACAACGGCGCGGACTTCGCCGATGTCTCACCGTCGACGCCCGAGACGCTCGCGAGCGCGGCGCGGCCGGCGTCCGTCGACTGATCCCGCCGACGTACGCTCGCGCTCGAGCACCCAGAAATTCGATTGTGCACAATCGAATTTAGATTGCGCACAACCGAATCGAGATCTACATCGTTGGGCAGACGCAGCTCCCACTGAAAGGAAACGCTCCCATGGCCATCAAGACGCTCGAGAAGGTTCTCTACAAGGCCACCGCGTCCGCGACCGGCGGTCGCGAAGGTCGCATCGCCTCCGACGACGGCGCGCTCGACGCGGCGCTCGTGATGCCGAAGGGGCTCGGTGGCCCCGGCGGCCACGGAACGAACCCCGAGCAGCTCTTTGCGGCCGGATACGCCGCTTGTTTCGGCAGCGCGCTCGCGCTCGTCGCCCGCCTTCAGAAGATCGACGTCGGCCCCGTGAAGATCACGGCGAACGTCTCGCTCGGCACGAACGGTCCGGCGTATGGCCTCGCGGTGGAGCTCGTCGGGGACTTGCCGAACCTCCCGCGTGAACAGGCCGAAGCGTTGATGCACGCCGCCCACGAGGTGTGCCCGTATTCCAACGCGACCCGCGGCAACATCGAGGTCAAGCTCAGCGTCGCCTGAGCGGTACCATTATCGACGATGGCCTCGCGCGACGATCTCCTCGGCCTCGACGATCAGGTGTGCTTCGCGTTGTACGCGGCCTCCCGGGCGCTGACGCGGGCTTACGCACCGCTGCTCGAGCCGCTCGGCATCACGTACCCGCAGTACCTGGTTTTGCTGGTCCTGTGGGAGGAAGACGGCGCGAGCATGAAGCACATCGGTGAGCGCCTCCACCTCGACTCGGGGACGCTCACGCCGCTCCTCACGAGGCTCGAGCAACAGGGGATCGTCAAGCGACGCCGGAGCGACGAGGACGAACGCGTCGTGGTCGTCAACCTGACCGCGGCCGGCAAAGCGCTGCGCACGAAGGCGCGCGGCATCCCCACGGCGCTCGCCTGCAAGATGGGCTTCGATGTTTCCGACAAGAAGCACATCGCACGCCTCGCCGCTCTACGAGACGAGCTCCTCGCGATCGCGGAGCGAACGACGGCGCCCGAGGCAGAAGCTGGGCGCGCCTAATCGCTACGTCGCGTCAGCCGCGGCGATGTGTTCGGTGATGCGCGTATTCACCTGTGCGGCGTGGGTGATCGGGCCCATGTGACCCGCGCCGGCGACGAGCTCTTTCGTGGCGTGCGGCAGCGCCGACGCCAGGATTTCGCCTACGCGGCGGGCTGCGAGAGGTGAGCGTTCACCCCCGAGAAGGAGCGCCGGTGCGGTGATGTTCGCGTACGCAGACGGCGGCGTGTTGTCGGCCATCAGCGACGTTACCTCACGAAACACTTTGCGCCCGACGCGGAGGAATGCGGCCCGCGACGCCTCGGGCAGCGCGCGCCACGCCCCGGCGCCGTTCCAATAGTCGACGAACGCCTCGAACCACGCTTCGCCGCCGCCGCGAGCCTCGTCGGTGAACACCGGGTTTTCGCCGGCGCGCGCGAGATCCGCGAGGCCGCCCTCGTCCAGGGTCGCGGAAAGCACGCCGAACGCCACAGGATCGTAGACCGCGATGGATCGCACGAGCGACGGCGCTTCACGGGCGAGCGTGAGCGCAACGAGCCCGCCGTAGGAATGACCGACGACGTGCGCGGGACCACCAACCGAGGTCACGAGCTCACGCACCGCCTTCACGTCTTGATGGAAGTGAAACGGCTCTGCGTCGTCGAAAGCTGGATTGTCTCCGGATCCGATCAGGTCGGGGACCAGCACGCGGTGCGACGAGGCGAGCGACTCGGCGAGCTTTCGCCATTGCCGGCCCGACATGCCGCCGCTGTGAATCAACAGGACGAGCGAGCCTTCACCCTGGACGTCGTGATGGAGCACGCGTCATCCATAGTGCCGATCTCGCTCGCGTCGAGCTTCCGATTTCAAAGAGCCGCGACGAACTCCCGGCCGAACTCGAGCGGCATCGGCCGGTCACCGGGAGCGAGCGCGGTCGCTGCGCGCAAGAGCTTCGCCATCGCCGAAGGAAACGCCCGCAGTCGTTCGGCGTCCTCGAATGGGTCTTTTCGCATGTGCGCGATCATCCGGTCGCGAAGGCTCTCGATGTCGTCGAAGAACGCGCGGCCTGTCGTCACGTTGTAGATCGTGCCGGCGAGCGCGTAGACGTCGGACCGCACGTCGAGCTCGACCGGATCGAGCACCTGCTCCGGCGCGATGTACCCGGCTGTCCCGGCCACGAACCGGCCGCAAACATCAGGCGAAACGCGCGTCGCGCGGACCATGCCGAAGTCGATCACGACCGCCGCGAGCGGTGGCGTCGTCGCCGGATCGCGGTGTTTCGGCCCATCGAACCGCTCGCCGCCGGCGAGGGGCAGGCGCAGCCAGATATTCGCCGGCTTGAGATCCCGGTGGACGAGACCTGCGCCGTGAAGCGCGGCGAGGCCCGCGCACGATTCGACGACGACGTGTTTGAGCTCGAACAAGGTCATCGGGCGCGCCGTCGAGTACTGCTTCAGATCGGCGCCGATGAGGTACTCGAGCACGAGGAACGGGACACCGCCCGAGACACCGCGGTCGATGATGTTCGCGACGTTCGGGTGGTAGAGACCCGCGAGGGCGCGCGCCTCCTCCACGAACGAAGCGAGGATGCCCTCACGCTCGATCTCGTTCGCGCTCGCGAGAGCGTCGGCCTTCGGGATCTTGAGGACGAAGAGACGATCCGCGCCGGGCTTTCGCACGAGCCACACCGAGCCGATGCCGCCTTCGCCGAGCGGTTTGACGAGCTCGTAGCCCTCGATCGTCGTCGGCTCCTTCTTCTTCACCGGGGGCGGGGGAGGCGTGCGCTTGATCGCAGCCGACACCGCCGTCTCGAGCAGCGTCGACGCGATCGGACCGAGCGACGCGAGCCACACGTCGAGCATCGCGAGATCACGCGCACGGATCGCGCGGGCGACGAGCGCTGCCACGCGAGGCGCATTTTCGGTCGCGGTGTTCGCGGCGGCCTGCGCGTCGGCGCTCGTGGGGTGGAGCGCGCGGACGGGGTTCGCGAGCGCGTTTTGCAGGCGATCTCCGGCCGTCACGAGCTCGAGGCTCATCGCTTCGAGCTCTTTCTTCGGGCCCGCAGCGGAGGCGAACCCCGCGAGCGCGTCCGCGAGGCCGCCGAGCGCGAGCGCAAGCTCCGTGTCCTCGGCGTGCAGCGATCCGAGCGCGGCGAGGGCCGTCGTCTTCCAGTCTCCGTCCTTGGTGTTCGAGGCGAGCGCGGTGCGGAGCTTCTCGGCCTGTTCGACGCACTGGCGAAGCGCGCTCTCGGCCATCAACGGTAGCGCCGTCGCGAGCTGGTAGAGCATCGCGGGGCGATCGATGACGAGCGCCCACCACGCGGCGAACGGGCCCAGCCAGCGGACGTCGTCGACCTCGCCGAGCGCCGTGCCGCGAGTCGTGTCGACCAGCCGCCAGAACAGCGAGCTCATGCCGGTTTTCAGCGCCGTCGGCAGCTCGCGCGAGCCGTCGGCGAGACCTTCGATCTTGCGGAGCCAGCGGCAGGTATCGTGGGCGGTCGCGCCGCGATCGGCCTCGAAACCGCACGCATCGAGGGCGTAACCGCCGAGTTTTATCGCGAGCGTTTCGAGCGCCAGCTCCATCGCGCCGTCCGGCGCGTCGCCGTGCCGCCGCGCCTTCACGATGTCGAGCAGCTCCGCCGGCGCCTTGGAGAGCATCTCCCATGTCGAGCCGAGGTCGGGCGGATCGATCATCTCTTGCGCGTCGCACGTCGCGAGCATCGGCTCCCACAACCGCAGAGCAAACGTGCGCGCGCAGCCTTCGATCGCGTTGATCGCCGCGGCGCGCGAGCGAGGTCGCCCGGCGCTCAGCGCGATACGGCGCGCCTCCTGGAATGTCGCGGCCAGCGAGCTCGCGAAACGCGACGCACGCGCGTCCGCTTCGGCGTCGTCGTATTGAGCGGCGATCCGCACGAGGTTTTCGATGCCGAGCTCGAGGTCCAGCGGGTCGCGCTCAGCCGCCTCGACGACGTCGGTGATCGCGACCACCTCGATCCAGCGGCGAAGCTCCTCGAGCGAGTCTGGTCGAGCCTCACGGGCCATGTCGCGCAAGACACGGAAGACTCGCTCGACCTCGAGATCGCGTGAGCCACGACGCCAGAGCGTCGCGAGCCCTCGAGCGAGGGCGCGCGCGGCGATCGCCCCTCCGTCGCCGGCGAGGATCCGCTTCGTGAGGCGGTCCCACACGACGCGGCGCTCGAAGAACAAATATGGCGTCGCAGCCGCGACGGCCGCGAGCACCCACGCTTCTTCGGCGGGCGACTCGACGATCGCGACGAGCTGGCTCGCGAGGAAGCGAAGCCGCTCCGCGGGAAGCGAAGCGAACGCAGTCATCGCCCGCTGGCGAAGCACGCGAGACTCGCCGAGGACCCAATCGAGGATCGTATTCTCGAGCTGCTCGAACGCCCCCGTCAGGCGGCCGAGCGCGCGCGCCGCGTGCACCCAGACGAGCGGCTCGGGATGCAGGAGCAGCGGCTGGAGCACTTGAAGCGTGCGGCCGACGAGCGAGGGATCGGTCGTGTCCGGCATGCCGCGCGCGCTCACCTCGAGACAACGCGCGGCGAGCACGCGGCCCATCAGCGTGCTGTGCGCGGGCTGCTCCACCATCGCCTCGAAGGTGGTCGCGCTCCCCCAGATCCACCGGCCGAGGTCGGGAAGCTCGAGCGCGCTCGCGCCGGCCTCCCAGATCAAGATCTCGAGCCGCGCGATCGCTTCTTGGTTTTCGACGGAGAGCAGTTGCGAGCCATCACCGAGGAGCGGAACGCAGCTCAGCGCATCGAGAAGCGGTCCCTCGACGACGCGAGCGCGTGCGACGGGGACGAGCTGGTCTTCCGGAAAGGCGCGCGCGGCAGCCTCGAGCACAGGGGCGAGGTTGATGTCGCGTCGCCATGTGCTCGCGGAGCACCAGGCGAACAGGGCGCGTGCGTCGGCGCCACCGAGCACTTCGCCGAGCGCGACCGAGCCCGCCTCGTGGTGCGTGAACGCGGGAAGCTCTGTCGAGAGCGTGTCGGCGAGCCTTCGAACATCCTCGGAAACGTCGGCGTGGCTCGTTGCGCCGGCGCGGCGGCTCCCGGCCCGCCATCGCGCGACAACGGCCGGCTCCACGTCGGGGTTGTCTGCGAAAGCCTGCGTGAGCCCCGAGAGCGCATCCCGGACTTTTTGTGGAAGCATGCCAGCGCGGGAGCGTAAACCCGGCGGATTCCGGAGGGGCGGCTTATTTGGGTGATCCGCGCGGCGAGGCTACGTTCATCGTCGATGGGCGACGTCTCGACCTGGATCGACGCGTACCTCGATCACCTCCGGGTCGAACGAGCGCTAAGCCCAGCGACGCTCGAAGCGTACGGCGCCGACCTCGCGCGGCTCGCGCGGCACCTCGACGAGCGCGGCGTCTCGAGCGTCGCGGACGTCAGCCCTGTCGACGTATCCGCGCTGATGGCTGCCACCAAGGTGAGCGCCAAGAGCGTCGCGCGGCATTTGTCGGCCATGCGCGGCTTCTTCAAGTTCCTCGTCCGCGAGCGTGAGATCGCGCGCGACCCGACCGAGCTCATCGACCGCCCGAAGCTCGCGCGGCGTTTGCCCAAGGTCCTCGGCCAGGCCGAGGTTCTGAGGCTCATCGAGGCCGCCACGCGGCCTCCTTCCAAGGCGCCGGCGGCCGTTTTCAGGGCGATTCGTGACCGCGCCATGCTGATGCTGCTGTATTCGAGCGGCCTCCGCGTCAGTGAGATCGTCGGCCTCCGCGTTCAGGACGTCGACCGAGCGCGAGGTGTCGTCAGCCCTCTCGGAAAGGGCCACAAACGCCGGCTCGTCCCCGTCGCGCAGCCGGCGCTCGTCGCGCTCGATGTTTACCTCGAAGCGCGGGCCGCTCGACGCGGTGTCCGAGGCGACACCTTGTTCGTCGCCCGTGGCGACAAGGGTCTCACGCGCCAGGCCGTGTTCAAATACGTCCGCAAGTACGCCGCCGCGGCGGGCATCCCGCGCGCGATTTCCCCGCACAAGCTCCGGCATTCGTTCGCCACGCACCTGCTTACCGGCGGCGCGGATCTACGGAGCGTCCAGGCCATGCTCGGACACGCCGACATCACGACCACCGAGATCTACACCCACGTCGCGTACGACCACGTGCGGGCGGCGCACGCGCGGGCGCATCCTCGGGCGTAGCTAAACCGGAGCAGACCAGACGAGAGGGGTCGCCAAGGGCGCCAAGGGCAGAAGGAGGAAGAAGAGGGAGGGAAATTGGGCGCGGCGCGTTCGGACGCGCGCGTTTGCCCCGCCGCGGCGCCGCAAGCGGTGACGACACAAGGCGACGGCTTCCGGGTCCGTCATCCCTCTCTTCCTCCTCTTTCTCTTTCTCCCCTTGGCGCCCTTGGCGACCCCTCTGAGATCCCCGACTCTGCCGCGTCCAGGCGGCCACACGTGCGTGTCCGCCCGGTGACGGGGGCGTCGGTGTTGTCCGGCGGCACAAAAGCGCGCCCCCTGCTCGTAGAAGGTGGTTGTAGGTCGGGCAAGATCTTTGCTCAAGTGCGCGCCCAGTGCGTGCACAGGCAGGTGCCGTCGTGCACGCGGAGAAAATACCAATGCGTGCATCGCGATCCGTTCGCCCGCACCGTCCATCCCGTGCCCTCGCCGCCATTCCGCTGACGCTCATCGTCGTCGCGATCGCCTGCCTGCCTGGACCCCGTGTCCCGCAAGTCGAGCCCGGCGGAACGTTGGGGCTCAAAGCACTTCCCGGCTCGTCGGAGGACACCGGGCCGCTCAAGATCGTGTTCGCATCCCCGAAGGGGAAACTGCGCGGTCCGAGCGAGATCACGGTGCTGTTCAACAAGCCGATGCGAGAGGTCGAGCTCGCCGGGAAAGAGGCACCGTTTCCCGCGGTCGTCGACCCCCCGATCGCCGGAACGTGGCAGTGGGCGGGCACGCGCGCCGCGAGCTTCATTCCGGCGCGTGAAGGCGGCGGCGGCTCGTTCCGGCTCCCGAGCGCGACGAAATACACGGTCACGATCCCCAAAGGGACGAAGAGCCTCGACGGCGACACGCTCACGGAGGAGTTCCGCTTCGAGTTCGAGACCGAGCGACCGCATGTCGTGAGCACGTCTCCTTATGCCGACGCGAATGGTTTGCGCCCGGAGTCGACGTTCACGCTCTTCTTCGACCAGCCCATCGACGAGGGGCTCCTCGGAAAACACGTCTCGATGTCCGCAGGGGGCAAGATGGTCCCCGTGCGCTTGACGCGCCCCGAGCCGGACAACGACAAGCGGTTTCTCGTCACCCCGACGCAGCCGCTGCCGACCGCGAGCACCATCACGCTGGACGTGAAAGCGGGCTTGAAAGGCAAAGAGGGCCCGCTCGCGCAAGCGGAGGCGCAGTCGTTCAAGTTCGAGACGTACGGCCCGCTCGTCGTCGAAGAGCTCCGCTGCGCGTCGCATCGCGCCGATCACAAGTGCGACGCCCCGGACGGCGTGCGGCTGCGCCTGTCGAACCCCGTCACGATCAAGCAATTGAAGAAGGTCGTCTCGATCGATCCGCCGGTGAAGCTGCGTTGGCCGTCGTGGATGTCCGACGACGACCAATACGACTCGATCGACCTCAACGGCGCATTCCTTCCGGGCAAGTCGTACACGATCCACGTCAAGACGCCGCTCAAGGACGTCTATGGGCAATCGCTCGCGACCGCCGCGGACAAGCCGATCCAGTTCGGCGATCTGGATCCGATCGCGCGCATCGGCGTCACCGACGGCGTGCTCGAGGCGAACGCCAAGCGCGAGGTGACGGTCGGACACATCAACGCGTCGGATCTCGACGTCGGCTTGATGAAGCTCGACGAGGACACGATCCTCGCGATGGAGGACGAAAAGCTCGCGTTCGGTGAGCTCGTCAAGCGCGCCGGTTTCTCGTCGACACACGTCGCTCAAGGCAGGCGCAACGTGCTCGAGCGCCACAAGGTATCGCTCGACACGGTGCTCGGTCCGAAGGGCAGGGGGCCGTTCGTCATCACCGCCGCGTACACGTCGAACAAGTCCGTTCGCAGCGAGCGGCGCGTCGCCCAGCTCACCGATCTCGCGATCTCCGCGAAGGTCTCGAAGCTCGGCACGGTGGTCTTGGTCACGCACCTCGGCGATGCGACACCCGTCGCCGACGCCGACGTCAAGATTCGACGCCCCGGAAAGGTCGCGGTCACGAAGAAGACCGACGCGCAGGGTTTCGCGAGCTTCGACACGGAGTTCGTCCCGAACTTCGACGACGAGAACGCCGTCATCTTCGTCCGCAAAGACGGTGACTTCGCGTTCAAGTCCGTCTCCGACAACCTGATGGGCGACGCCTTCCAGCCCGGCGACGACGGGCCCATCGGGTACATGTTCGACGACCGGGGGATCTACCGGCCCGGTGAGGTCGCGCACATGAAGGGCATCCTTCGCGATCCGATCGCGACCGGCACGAAGACGCCCTCGGCGGGCACGCCGATCACGGTGACGGTGGATGGCCCCGACGGCGAGAAGGTCTCGACCCTCGGCACCGCGACGACGAAGTTCGGAACGTTCACGGTCGACGTGAAGGTTCCGGTCACCGGCCGTCTCGGCACCTATTGGGTCCGTGCGATGCGCGGCGGAGACGCGATCGCCGAAGAGACGCTCGAGGTCGCGGAGTTTCGGCCGGCGGAGTTCAAGGTCGGGGTCGAGAGCGACAAGGGCAGCTACGTGCGCGGCGACACGGCGAAGTGGATCGGCCGCGGCGACTACCTCTACGGCGCGCCGATGTTCGGCTCGAAGGCGGAGCTTTCGGTCACACGCAGCTTCGCTTGGTTCTCACCGCCCGACACGGCGGAGTTCACCGTGAACGACGGCGACTATCAGCGTGATGTCCCGAACGCGGCGCAGCGGCGCTACGAGATCACGTCGAGTGACGTCGAGCTCGACGCGAGCGGAACGGCCACGACCAGCGCGAAGCTCGACATGCCGGGGATGACCGGCCCCGAGCGCGTGCGCACCGTCCTGGACGTGACCGACGTGTCGAGACAGCAGGTCTCCGGCACGACGACGGCGATCGTTCATCCCGCCGAGCACTACGTCGGTATCAAGCTGGATCGCACGTTCGTCGAAGCGAAGACGAAGCTCTCTCCGACCTTCATCGCGGTGAAGCCGAGCGGCGACCGCGTGGCCGGCGCGCCGCTCAAGGTCGCGTTCATCAAGCGCACCTGGGCGACGGCGAAGCAGGGCAGCGGCGGTACGTCGGCGACGACCGTGTCCACCGCCGTCGATACCGTCGTCGGATCGTGCGCGCTCACGAGCGGCAAGACCCCGGTCGGCTGCGACTTCACGCCGCAAGACGCGGGACGCTTCATCGTTCGTGTCACCAGCGAAGACGCGCGCAAAAATCCGGTCGCGTCCTCCATGGACGTGTACGTCACCGGCGAGTCGGGGGATGCGCTCTCCGCGTTCCGCGAAGACGACGAGCCTTCGATCGAGCTCGTCGCGGATCGCGAGACCTACCAGGTCGGCGACAAGGCGAAGATCCTCGTCAAATCCCCGTGGAAGAACGCAGAAGCACTCGTGACCGTCGAGCGCGCAGGCATCTTCGAGAAGCGCCGCGTGAAGCTCGCCGGCGCGGCGCCGAGCGTCGACGTCACGATCACCGAAGACATGCGCCCGAACGCGTTCGTCTCGGTCCTCGTCCTCAAAGGCCGAACCAAGAAGGCGCCGACCGGTGACAAGCCGGACGTCGGCGCGCCCGATTTCCTGCACGGTCAGACGAACCTCCTCGTCGACCCCGCGTCCAAGAAGCTCCGCGTCGACGTGAGGCCCGCTCGGACCGAGCTGCGCCCCGGCGACGAGGCGGAGGTCGCGTTCAAGGTGACGGATCCCAAGGGCGCGGGCGTGAAGACCGAGCTCACGGTGTTCGCCGCCGACGAAGGTGTTCTCTCGCTCGTCGACTACACGCTTCCCAACCCGCTCGACACGTTCGGTGCACCCCGTGCGCTCCGCGTCGCGACGCTCGAGAGCCGCGAGCGCCTCGCGGGCATGTTCGATCCGCTCTCGGGCCTCGGCCTCGACAAAGGCCTCGAAGGTGGCGGCGGTGACGCGCCCGGCCAGACGGGTGTGCGCGGCGACTTCCGCGCGAGCGCCTACTTCAACGCGGCCGTCGTCACGAACGACAGCGGCGAAGCGACGGTGAAATTCAAGCTTCCCGACGGGCTCACGACGTACCGGGTCATGGCGGTCGCGACATCGGAGACCGACCGTTTCGGCGCCGGCGAGTCACACATCACGACCAGCCGCGTGCTCATGGCGCGACCGGCGCTGCCGCGGTTCCTGCGCGCAGGGGACGCGTTCGAGGCTTCGATCATCGTCTCGTCCAAGGCCTCGACGACCCAGGAGGTCGACGTCGTCGCGAACCTGACCGGTGTCGTCGTGAAGGGCGACGCGAAGAGGCGCGTGGTCGTCGAGCCGGGCAAGAGCGTCGAGGTTCGATTCCCTGTCGACGCACCCAAGGTCGGCCTCGCCTCGTTCTTGTTCAGCGTGACCAGCGGCAGCGAAAAGGACGCGGTTCGCGTCGAGCGCAAGGTGCAGATCCCGCTCTCGCTCGAGTCGGTCGCCATCTACGGCAGCACCGAGGCCGCAGCAGCCGAGAAGCTCGGCGATCTGTCCCAGATCCGCGACGACGCCGGGGAGCTCACGATGACGACCGCGTCGACTGCGCTGGTGGGGCTCGACGCAGGCTCTTCGCAGCTCCTCGAGTACCCGTACGGCTGCACGGAGCAGCTCACGAGCAAGCTGGTGCCGCTGGTTGCGATGAAGGATCTCGCGAAAGACTTCCACCTCACGATGCCGGCGAACACCGACGACGTCGCCCAGAAGACGATCGCGAAGATCCTCACGCACCAACGCTACGACGGATCGTTCGGCTTCTGGCCGGACTCGCCGGAGCCGAGCGCATGGGCCACGACCTACGCGCTTTGGGGCCTCAACGAAGCGAAGCGCAAGGGCTACGAGGTGCCACAGGCCGCGCTCGAGCGGGCCGCGCAATATCTCCACCAGTCCTTCGACGGCGAGACGGAAGGCTTCCGTGAGAACGTCGGACCGTTCGCGCTCTACGTCCTCGCCGAGATGGGCAAGCCCGATCCGGGGCGCGCGACGAAGCTGTTCGAGGACCGCGCGAAGCTGCCGCTCTACTCGAAGGCGATGCTCACGAGCGCGATGGTCATCGGCAAGAGCGACCCCGGCTCGATCGAACAGCTCGTGAAGGACCTCGAGTCGTCGGTCCGCCTCGACGGCAATCTCGCGCGCACGGCCGAAAACCTCGGTAGCGACTACGCCGTCTACCTCGACTCGGAGACGCGGACGACCGCGCTCGTCCTGCGCGCGCTCCTTCACGCGAAACCTCAGCACCCGCTCGCTTCGAAGCTCGCGATGGGCATCCTCGCCGACCGTGACGGTGGCCTCTTCCGCTCCACGCAAGAAGGCGCATGGGCGCTCCTCGCGCTGGGCGAATATCGCAAGGCACAAGAGGCGGCAGAGCCCAACTACAACGCGCAGATCTTCTTCGGCGACGCCTTGGTCTCGGAACAGGCGTTCCAAGGTCGAAGCCTCGTGCCGCAGGTGAAGACGTTCGCGACCAAAGATCTCAAAGGGAAGGGCGGCAACGTCGTGTCGTTCCAGGTCGACGGAAGCGGCAAGCTCTTCTACGAGGCGCGCCTTCGCTACGCCAGAAAGACGCTCCCGACCGACGTCATCGATCGCGGTTTCTACGTCGAACGCCGCCTCCGCAAGGTGAAGGCTTCGGACCTCGACGAGGCGCTCGCCACCGTTCCCGAATCGACGCTGACGGCGTTCCAGGGCGGCGATCTGGTCCTCGCGGACATCCTCGTCGTGTCACCCAAGCCGCGGCGCTTCGTGGCCATCGATTCACCGCTTCCGGCAGGCTTCGAGGCGGTGGACACACGGCTCGCCACGACCTCCGACCGGCTCCGCGGCGTCGACGCCGTTCGCCCGGAGTTCGACGAAGGCGACGAGGCGATGGAGCGCGCGGAATACGCGACCTACTACACGCGTGAGGTGCGCGACGACCGGGTGCTGTTCTTCGTCGACTCCATGCCGGCGGGGGTGTTCCGCTATCGGTATCTCGCGCGCGCCACCGCGATGGGTTCGTTCGTGGCGCCACCGACGAAGGCCGAAGAGATGTACGCACCGGAAGTGTTCGGACGAACGGACGCGACGACGATCAAGGTCGAGGCGAGGTGAGGTGAGCCGAAGCCTCGCCGTGCTCGCCTTCCTGCTCACGGCGCCGATCTGTGCGCTCGCCGGCCTCGCCGCGCGAACACCGATCCCCGCCGAGCTCGAAGGCGGGCCGGCGAGTGCGGACGACCGCAACAGCGTCACCATCACGGATCGTACGGGCACCGTCCTCGCCGAGCTTCGCGACGAGGACGGCATGCGCCAGCGCAGCCTCTCCCTCGACGAAATCGGAGAGCCTGCGCAAAAGGCAATCCTCGCAGCGGAAGACGCTCGCTTCTACGATCACCCCGGGATCGATCCGCTCGCGATGGGACGGGCGCTCGTCACGTCCGCGCTGGAAGGCAGGGTCGTCTCCGGCGCGTCGACGCTCACGCAACAGCTGGCTCGCACCATGCTTCGGGCTCCGCGGACGGTGCGCGCGAAGGTAGACGTGATGGCGCTCGCGTTGAGGCTCGAGGCGACCTACCCGAAAAAACGCATCCTCGAGGAGTACCTGAACCGGGTCGAGTTCGGTCCCAACGTGCGCGGCGTGGAGGCCGCGTCTCAGCTCTACTTCGGAAAGCCGGCTCGTGAGCTGTCCCTCGCCGAGGCCGCCGCGCTCGCGAGCATTCCGCGAGGTCCCGCGGTGTACGATCCGCTGAAACACCCGGACAATCTCCGCGCACGGCGCGATCGCGTGCTCGAGCGCATGGCCGACCACCGTCTCGCGACGCCCGACGAGGTTCAGCGCGCCAAAGGAGAGCCGATCGTCGCGATGTCGCGAGCACGATCGGGGAGCGCGCCCCACTTCATCGAGGCCCTGCGCGCCGGATCGCTCGACCCTTGCGGCGAAATGGCTCCGATCCCGGCCGGCGCAGCGCGCGTGAAGACCACCCTCATCGCCGATCTCCAACGGGAGATCGAGCAGGCGGCGCGGGCGACGATCCGCGAGCTCGAGGCGAAGTCCGCCAGCGCGGCGTCGATCATCGTGCTCGACAACGCGTCTGGGGACGTCCTCGCCTACGTCGGGTCCCCGGACGCAAGCGACGAGGCTCGGCTCGGAGCAAACGACGGTTGCCGCGCGAAACGCCAGCCAGGCTCGACGCTCAAGCCGCTCGTCTACGAGCTCGCGATGGAGGAGCTCCAGATGACGCCGGCAACGATGCTGCCCGATGTAGAGCTGTCCTTCACGACGGCCGAGGGCGACTCGTTTCGCCCGAAGAACTACGACCAACAGTTCCACGGCCCGGTGCTGTTTCGACAGGCGCTCGGCAACTCTTTCAACGTGCCCGCCGTGTGGCTCACCGAACGGCTCGGCCCGACGACCGTGCTCGATCGCCTGCATACCGCGGGGTTCTGCTCGCTCACCGAGCCTGCGAGCCACTACGGCGTCGCGCTCGCGCTCGGCGACGGCGAGGTCACGCTCGTGGAGCTCGCGGTCGCCTACGCCACGCTCGCGCGTGAAGGGTTGCTCGTTCGTCCTCGCGCCACGCTCGCGATCGAGCTCGCCGACGGCACTACCATCACGACGCCACCGGCGAAGAGCCGCACCGTGATGGACGCGGAAGCGACGACGTTCATCACCGACGTCCTCAAAGATCGCCGTGCGCGTCTCGCGTCGTTCGGCGAGGCGACGGTGTTCGACTTGCCGTTCGACGTCGCAGCGAAAACCGGCACCAGCAAAGGATTTCGCGACAACTGGGCCGTCGGCTACACCCACGGCTTCACGGTCGCCGTGTGGGTCGGCAACTTCGACGGCTCACCGATGAAGGACGTGTCCGGCATCACGGGCGCGGGTCCTCTGTTCCGGCGGGCGATGTTGGCGACGTCGCGCTTCGTCGCGCCCGGCTCGTTCGAGGAGGTCGACGCCGAGCGCGTCGCGATCTGTCCACTGTCGGGGAAGCGCGCCGGCCCGAGCTGCCCGCACAAGCGCACCGAGATCCTGCCGCGCGAGACCAAGCTCGCGTCTTGCGATACCCACGTCGCGGTGCGCATCGACACCACGACCGGTGAACGCGCGGGTCCCATGTGCACGGCCGACGTGGAGGAGCGCGTCTTCGAGCACTTTCCGCCGCTGATCATGCCGTGGGCGCGCGCGGCCGGCCGCGAGCTTCCCCCCGCGACATACTCGAAGCGCTGCCCCGGACCTCCAGGCGACGCCAACGGTGAGCTCCGGGTCCTGTATCCGGAAGACGGCGCACGCTTTTATTTGCAGCAGGGCCAAGCCTCGCACCTGCGCGCGAGCGCGACCTTCCCGGTCGGGGCAACCTCGCCGTCGCTCGTGCTCGACGGTGTTCCGCTCGCCATGGATGCGGACGGGACCGCACTCCTCACCCTCACGGCGGGGCACCATGTCCTCGTCGCGAAGGACACGGCGAGGCAGAGCGAGGTCGTCTCGTTCGACGTGGAGTGACAAAGAACGAAAGGCGACGATCCCGAACGGGACCGTCACCTTTTCGACCGGCGATACCGGCGATCAGCTCAGCTCGATCAGATTCGCGAGCTCGTTCACGTCCTGCGTGGTCGGCTGAGCGCGCGACGCATCCGAGTCCAGGACCCCGGCGAGGCGGCGCAGCGCGTTCTGCACGTGGCCGGCCTTGATGGTCAGGCCCGAGCCCTCTTGGACGACGCCCGTGTCGGGGTTCACTTCGAGCGACTCGTGGCGATCGTTGCTACCACCCTTTACGCCCGGCTTGATCGGCCTGCCGCCGACGCCGCCGAGGAAGATGTTGCTCGTGATCGGCCAGTGGTCCTTGCCGTCGCCGTCGTTGTAACCGGGCGTGCGGCCGAAGTCGCTGGTTAGGGAGAGGAGCGTCTTGTCGAGCATGCCCTGCTCCTCGAGGATCGCGAGGCCACGCGGCACGCCCGTCTCTGCGTTGAAGAGAGAGCCGAGCGAGTTCGCGACGTTCGTGTCCACGTCACCGTGGTGGTCCCAGCCGCGGTCGCTCGAGATGCTCACCGCGACGGCGAGACCCGCCCGATAAGCGGCCGACGCGAGCTGGATCCGACCGGCGATGCCGTCCTCGACTTCTTGCGGCAGGTATTCGACGAGACGCTTGAGCTCGTTCTGTCCGAGCCGCGAGAGGTAGAGCGTGTTCATCGCCGTGCGGACCTTCGGCAGCTTCTGGGCGCCCATTTTGGCGTCGAAGCGAGCCTTGCGGGCCTTGGCGATCATGTCGACCTGCGCGTCGTTGAAGTACACCGCGTTCGGGTCGTCCGGGTCGGCGCGGTAGGGGAAGGCGAGGCGCTTGATGACGTCGATGTCACCGAGACGCGTCACCGACGTGAGCCCTCCCGTCCCGATGTAGCCGCCGAACCCGACGAAGCCCATCGGCGCCGTCGGCATCAGCGCCGCGGCCGCGACCGCGCCGAATGCTGCGGTGTTCTCGTTCGAGTTGCCGGTCACCGAGAGACGCGCGCCGACGTCGTGGCTGTTCGTCTCGTAGTCGATGCCGTTGATGACGAGCATTCGAGCTGCGTGGTCGAGGAAGAACTGCTCCATCGCGAGGGCGCCGGCGAGCGCGTTCGGGTCGCCGACGACGCGCGGGCTCTCCGAAAGCGCCGCGTACCGGATGCCCGCGGTCTCACGGATGTTGGCCGTGAGGTAGCGGTTCATCGCGTCGGTCGGTGCGTCCGCCTCGGCCTCCGCCTGGCTCGCGCAACCCTTCGGGTCGCAGATGCTGGTGACGTCCCAGCCACCCATTTGCGCGATGTTGATGAAGAACGTGCCTGTGTACTCCTCCGCCTTGGCTTCGCGACCCGACAGCGTCGAGCCCGCGACCACGGAGAGGCCGGTCATGCTGCACAGCTTGATGAAGTCTCTGCGTTCCATGGCTGGTCGTTCCTCTCACTCGTACAGGAAGGAGTAGTCCGTAAGCATGTAGGCGAGGACCGCGGACCACGCGCGACCCGTGTAGAACTCGTCGCCTTCGATTCGCTGCTCGTCGGGGATCCACTCGCCCGTCACGTAGTTGCGCTCCGACACGCACGCCCACGGGAAGCCCCAGCCGCCTTCGGTGGGCAGGACGTTGGTCTTGCCCTCCTTCCAGACGTCGACGAAGAGCTGGTAGGTCCGCTCGATCTCCGGGTCGTTGATGTCGAGCTTCTCGCCGAGGAGCTGCTGGTGGAGGTATTGGATGTCGGTCTTGATGACCTCGATCGCGCCGGGGACGTCGCGGTAGTTCGCGTCTTGCGGCTCGTCGATCATCTCGACGTTCTTCAGGAAGCGACGCTGGTCGATCGGGATCGAGAACTCCGCGTTCACGAGCCGGCAGCCCGCTTCGAGACCCATGCGCTCCGCGACGTTCGACATGATGCCGCTCGGCGAGGTGATGCGGGTCGTCGTGTCGCGCGAATCGATGCCGCCGAAGAGGATCTTGTAGTCGCTCTGGAGGAAGGGCCGCTCCTGCCACTCGCGATCCCACGTCCAGCGAACACCGAGCACGTTCTCGATCTTGCGGTTGAGCTGCTCGGGCGTGAGCAGGTGCGCCGAGCCGACCGCCGTGAGGTGGTCGATCTGCGCCGGATCGATGTTCGTCGCCGTGTTGATCGAGCGGAAGTAGGGGCTCATGACGAGCTCCTTCATCAGCGACTTGAAGTTGTAGCCACCCTCGCGGAAGTTATGGGCGATCTTGCTGAACGTGTAGTACTGCCCGAGGAACGCCGTCAGATCTTGATCGAAGTTCTCCGTGCCCTTCTGCGGCGGTGACAGCGGCTCGTTCCCGGTGAGGATGCGATACGCCATGAACGTCGCGCCGAACGCGAAGCCCGGGTCGTTCGCGATCTGCTGGCCGCCCCACTTCGTCGCCTTGTCGTATTGGCTCGCGGGCATGTCCTGACCGGCAAAACCGCTCTGGAACATGTCGAGGAACCAGTCCGCGTCGGGCCGGAAGTCGAACTGTGCGTCGTCGCCGTTTTGGAACGTCGGCTGGAAGTTTCGCCAGACCGAAGCGACCGGGTCGAGCGTGTAGTGGCACACCGTGCAGGTGTCGTTGTTCATCGTCGGGTTGTCGGCGAGAGAGTTCTCGTCGATCGCGATGGGACGCTCGGCGGCCTTGAGGATGTCGTTGCCCATGTAGACGTAGAGGATCTCGCGCGCGCGGTGGCGGTTGCGGTTCGTCTCCGTCGTCGGGTGGCGCTGCAGCCAGATCGGGTCGGTGAGGTTGCCGGCGTGCGGGAAGTCGCTGTCGTAACCGCCGAGGCGCGCCTTCACGAACTCGTCCGGGTTCGCGTCGTTCTCGAACTCGACGTCGGTGATGTTGAACGCCTTCGCCGAGAACGGGTTCACGACGATGTAATCCGCCGTGACGACGTTCGTGAACGGGATGTTGTTCTTGATCGTGTACGCGATGAGCTCGAGGCTCTGCTGCGCGACGCCGCGGGCCGTCCAGCCGCTGAGCTTGTTGTAGAGATCGTCTTGGTCGCGCGCGCCGTACTTCTTCTGGAGCGCGACGTCGCTCACGTCGACCTCGTCGAACCAGCGCGGGTTGTAGTTCTCGCTTCCACCGATGACGTCGAAGTCCTCGTTGCGGAGGTAGAAGTCCGTCAGGTAGACGTCGTTGTACTTCTCCTTCACGCGCTTCAAGAACGCGGGCTCGTCCATCAGCTGCTCGAGGAGCTGATCGACGGCGGCCCAATCGCCCTTCTCGACGGCCGCGATCTCTTCGTCGGTCGGCAGGCGCGCGGCGAGCGTGAGCGCTGCTTTGCGGAACGTCTCCTGGGGGCCCGACATCTGGACACCGGCAAGGAACCGGGCCTCGGTGTTCGGGCAGCTCTCGCCGCCTTTGATGCGGTCGACGAGCGTGACGAGCTTCTGGTAGCGGGGGTCCTCTTCCGAGTCGAAGATCTTGCCGCCGCCGTGATCGAGCTCACCGAGCGGCTTCTGCAAGATGACGCTCTTGCCGTTCGCCTCGTACGACGCGATCTTCTTGATGGCTTCCATGTTGGTATCGAGGAAGCCCGCCTGTGACGGCGGCACCATCTTGAAGTCGCTCTTCTGGAAACCTTCGCCGCTGATGTGGCACGAGCCGCAGGTCTCCTTGATCTCCTCGAAGAAGAGCACCGCGAAGTACTCGTCGTTGGAGACGCAGGTGCTGCCCGTGATGCCGTCTTCGGTATCGCCTTGGCAGCCGGCGAAGCCGACGCCAAGAAGGGCGGTCGCCGCGAGCGCGCCTCCCATCAACAAATGCGCTTTCGCACGTTGCAATCGTCTCCGCATGGGGGCCTCGCAAGTCATGGTTCGCCGAGCGACATTGCAGATGTCGTGCCGCTCATGGACGACCCATCGAATCCGATTCCGAGCGGGATATCGAGGCCTTTGTCGCGCGATCTGGACGTGTTTCCCCTGGACGCGAGCACGTCCGGGGGACCGCGAGATGTCCTCTACGCGCGGAGTTTTTCGATGATCCGGAACGTGCGAGCGACGCGTACGAGCGCCGACGCGTTGGTGTAAGAAGTCATTCATGGCGGACGCGACGCGATCGAGCGCGCTGCAGTGGTTCGTTCGAAAGGGCACGCTCACGGTCGCGGGTCGCCCGCCCGTACGCGTCAACGTGGAGCCGATCCTTCTCGGCCGCGATCCGAGCTGTCAGCTCGTGATCGACGACCCCGAGGTGAGCAGCATCCACTGCGAGGTTCGCGCGGACGGCCAGGGTGTCGTCGTGAAAGATCTCGGTAGTCGCAACGGCACGTTCGTCGGTTCGGTTCGCGTGCGCGAAGCGGTGCTCACGTCGGCGTGCTCGCTGCAGCTCGGCTCGACGCGCGTCTCGTTCGAGCCCGTCGAAAAGAAAGAGCGCGTCGACGTCGGCTTCGACGACAGCTTCGGCCCGCTCGTCGGGTCGTCGCCTCGCATGCGCCACCTGTTTCGCTTGCTCGGCGAGATCGCGCCGACGGATCTTTCGATCCTCATTCAAGGCGAAACGGGCTGCGGCAAAGAGCTCGTCGCGCACGCCGTCCACGAGAAGAGCGCGAGAGCGAAAGGTCCGTTCATCGTCGTCGACTGCGGCTCGATCCCCGGGCCGCTCGCCGAGAGCTTGCTCTTCGGACACGAGAAGGGTGCGTTCACCGGGGCGAACGACCGACGCGCTGGAGCGTTCCACGAGGCGAACAAGGGGACGATCTTCCTCGACGAGCTCGGTGAGCTACCCGTGGAGCTGCAGCCGAAGCTCTTGCGGGCTCTGTCCGAAAAGCAGGTCAAGCGTGTGGGGTCGCAGCACTACGAGCCGGTCGACGTACGCGTCATCGCGGCGACACGGCGCGATCTCGGTCAAGCGATGAACGCCGGTCGTTTTCGCAGCGACTTGTTCTTCCGCATCGCGCAGGTCCGC
This sequence comes from Polyangiaceae bacterium, assembly GCA_013361525.1. Classification (GTDB taxonomy): domain Bacteria; phylum Myxococcota_A; class Polyangia; order Polyangiales; family Polyangiaceae; genus Xiheicaenibacterium. Next base: position 98,052 of record JABFXY010000145.1, read on the forward strand.
GTCGAGATGCCGCCGCTCCGCGAGCGTCGCGAAGACATCGCGGTGCTCGTCCGCGCCGTTTGCGCTCGCATCGATCGGGCGGACCGCGCCGACGACGTGGTCGAGCTCGTCACCTCGACGCTCGCGCAACACGACTGGCCCGGCAACGTGCGCGAGCTGGTGAACGTGACCAGCGTCGCCGCGAGCTTGCCGCGCGGCGCGGAGTCGCTCGGCGAGCTGCTCCCGCTCGAGCGCGGCAGCGCGTCGGCGGACGTCGCGGACTTCTCGACTCCGTACGGCGAAGCGAAGCGCTCGGCCGTCGCCGCATTCGAGGCTAAATACTTCGGCGATCTGTTCCGCGCGACGAGCGGCAACGTGAGCGAGATGGCACGCCGAAGCGGCATGGAGCGGCATCACATCCGCCCGTTCCTGCGCAAGCTCGGACTGCAGAAGGGCTGACCTCAGCGCGGGGTCGTCGGCGTCGCCTCGCGCAGCCACAACACCGCGTCGTACTGCTCGCTGGGGTTGATGAGGCCGGCGTTCTGCCCGTTCGCGAGCACCGGCCAATTCTTGTCGAAATCGAGCCACGTGGAGCCCATGCCCACGATGATCGCCGGCTCGTTCGTCGCGTTGCCGATGGCCGTCTCGAGGCCTGAGGCAAATGCGGAGAAGTCGTCTTCGCCGGTGAAGGTGAGGTGAGTGCCTTCCATGTAGTGTTGGCCGATCACCGCGTACTGGGGGCCCCAGGTCTCGGACATCGCGAGGTGCGTGCCGACGGCCGGCGACTCTTCGATGTTCGCGGCGCCGCCTGCAGGCACAGCTTTGGCGCAGTGGAAGTCGTGCGAGATCATAAGTACCCGCTCTTCCGCGGGCGTCGACGCGGCGATCTCCTCCATGTTCCGGATCATCCCGGGCTCGCGGTAGCCGGCGTTCCCCGTGCCGTAGTCGCCGGCTTGGTAATAGAAGAGGAAGTTGTAGCCGTCCTGGAGGTTCCTCGCGTCGCGCCGCGCGGCACGCCAGCGCGCCTCGTCGGTGGCCGCGGTGTACTCGGCTTCTTCGGCTTCGATCTGCGTCGCCAGCTCGCCGGCGGCGGTCGCTCGCTCCTGCAGCGTGCCGGTCGTGAGGCTCGTCATCAACGTCTCCACCTCGCTCGGTGCGACGACGTCGAGGAAGGCCTCGAGCGCGGTCAGCGTGGCCTCGGTCTGCACCGAGATGTCGAACCCGACGAGCCGGATCCGATCGCCCTCGGGCAGCTCGAGCTGCACGTTTCGGAACGCCTGCAGGAGCGATTCGTTCTCGACCACACCTGCCAGGGTCCCGTCCGTACTGATGAAGCCTTGTTCGAGATCGTCGGGATCGCCGCTCGTCAGAAATCGATCCCAGGGCTCGATGTCCGCGCCGGGCATTTCGTACGCGATGACGCGCACGTTCCACCGATGCACGAGGTAGCGCACGAGGAGCGAGTGCCAGCGCGACGATTGCGCCACGCCGTGATCGCCCTCGCCGGAGCAGAGAATGCGCTTGTCGGCGAGCGCGGCGTCCAGCGCGCGGAACGCGCAGTTCACCTCCTGGTCGTCGATCGACTCCCAGCTCATCGCGGGCAGCGCTACCGCGGTGTCGAGCGACGGAAGCGTCGCATCACATTGGTCGAGGCCGAGCGGATCGTTGTTCGCCGCGCCTCCACCTCCGCCGGCACCACCCGAGCCGCCTGTTTCTTCCGCGCCTCCGGCGCCTCCCGCGCCTCCGGTCGACGGTCCGTCGGTCTCGTCGTCACCACACCCGCCACCGATCGGCGTGAACGCGACGATCGAGGCGACGGCGATGGCACGGAGCTGCGAACGAAAGACGACCCCGTCGAAGTAGCGGCGCATGTTCTTTGAAGACCACGCGCCGCTCGACGAGGCCGCTCAACAAGTCTCAAACGCTCGCGAGAGCTAGATCGCGCCTCCGGCGCCGCCCGCTGCAGGTGCGCCGCCGGTGCCCGCGCCGCCACCGCCGGTTGCAGGTGCTCCTCCGCTACCCGCACCACCACCACCGGTCGCGGGGGCGCCTCCGTTGGAGGGTGCTCCGCCAGAGGTCATCGTGGAGTCGTCGCTACTGTCGGTACCGTCGTCATCGGGAGGCGAGCCGTCGCATCCGGGATCGAAGCAGTCCGCGCACGTGCAGTCTTCTTCTGCGTCGCAGGTCCCGTTGTCGTTGCACGTCCCGAGGCAATAGGCCGTCTCGACACAGTCGAAACACGAGCACGTCTCGGGCACACCTCCGAGCGCGTTGCAGTAGCCGTCGGGGCCGTCCCCGTTGCACGCCTGCGGCTCGCCCGAGCTCGTCGTGAAGGTGCCGGTTCCGGGATCACCCGTCGCGGAGCTGTCTCCGCACGCGGCGTGGGCAGCGACCGCTCCGACAAGCAAGATGGGAAAGTAGGGGACGAAGGACTTCATTGTCCTCGAAAGGATCGCGAATCGTCGGCGCGTTCGTCAACGGACATGGACGCGTCCACCCCCGCGTGCTGCGGGCTCAAACCATCGAGGCGAGCTCGGCTTCGAGCGCGTCGCGTTCGCGCGCGAAGAAATCTGCGACGACGACGGACAAACGTGGGTCCCGAAAGCGGTGAACGCTGTGTGTGAGGGTCGGCTGAAAGCCGCGCGCGATCTTGTGCTCGCCGCCGGCGCCGGGCTCGAACGTCGAGATCCCGTCGCGAATGCAGCGCTCGATCGAGTGGTAGAAGCACACGTTGAAGTGGAGAAATGGAACCTCTTCGTGCGCGCCCCAGTAGCGTCCGTAGAGCGTAGAGTCGCCGCGAAGGTTGATGGCGCCCGCGACGATTTTCTTCCCGCGCTTCGCGGCGACGAGCTCGATGCGGTCGCGCATCTTGCTCGTCACGATCTCGAAGAAGGACCGATTCAGGTAGCGACGCCCCCAGGTGAACTTGTCGACCGTCGTGAGGTAGAGGTCGTACGCGACGTCCGCCATCGAGGCATCGAGCGCCTCGCCCGAGATCGTCTCGAGCGTGAGCCCTTGCTCCGACGGCGCGCGCATCTCTCGCCGAATTTGGGTGCGACGCTTCGATGGCATCGACTTCAAGAAGTCGTCGAAGGTGTGAAATCCGCGGTTATTCCAATGAAACTGGACCGAGTGCCGGTGCATCAGCCCGTGCTGCGCGATCGATCGCGCGTCCGCACCAGGCAGAAAGAGCACGTGCGCGGAGGAGATCTCGAGGCGATCGACGAGGCTGTCGATCGCGGCGGCGAACGCGGCGCGCGCCATCATCGGCTCCGCGCCGCGTGCGAGGAGGAGGCGTGGACCGGTTGCCGGCGTGAACGGCACCGCGAATAGAAGCTTGGGGTAATACTCGACGCCGAACTTCGGCGCGGCGCGGGCGATGCCCCAGTCGAAGATGAACTCACCCTCGCTGTTGAGCTTCAAATAGCAGGGCGCCGCCCCGAGCAGCTTCGCCGCGTCACCCGAGCCTTCGTAGAGCGCGAGGTGATGGGGGATCCAGCCTTGCTCTGCTGTCGCGCAGCCTGCTTCTTCGAGCGCGGTGAGCCAAATGGGCGAAAGCGTCGGGTTGTCGGCCCAGCCCTCGAGCTGCTCGAACAAGGGCGCCATCTTCGCGAACGAGTCGAATGAGCGGAGCGAGATGGTCGCGGTCATCGAGGCGGCGGTCAGTTGGTCTGGAGGAACCACCTGTCTTCTAGCAAACTGTCGCGCCATGTCCGCCCAAGAAGCCGCCCGCGATCTCTGCGCGTTCATCGACAGCTCTCCGACGCCGTACCATGCCGCGCTCGAAGTCGCTCGGCGCCTCAAAGA
>JABFXY010000111.1 GCA_013361525.1 Polyangiaceae bacterium
GCTCCGGGGGCCAGAGGCGGTTAGGTATGCGATTTCGGGGCGGGCTGTAATAGGCTCGCGCGCTGGCGCCAGCGCCGGAGCCCTCTCAAATGGAATCGCCGCCCCGCAAACTCCCCCCGAAGAAGGACGTGCTCGACGCGTTCCTGGGGAATGGGTCAGCCCGCGTCTTCGTCGATCCGCGACGGCCGGGCGTGTCTGTGCCGAAGTGGTTTCTGAAGCAGCCGGAGCTCGTGCTCCGCGTCGGCTACAGCCTGAGCCCGCCGATCCCCGATCTGGTCGTGAGCGACGAGGCCGTCAGCTGCACGCTCAGCTTCAATCGCTCCCCGTTTTGGTGCAAATTGCCGTGGAATGCGGTGTTCGCCGTCGTCAGCGACGTCGACGGCCGCGGCGTCGTCTGGCCGGAGGACGTGCCCGTCGAGAGCCAGCTGCTCAAGCCCGCGCGCCCGAAGCCGAAGCTCGCGAGCGTCGGCCCGCAGGAGCCTTCCGCCTCTCCCCCCGCGACGCCGAACGCCGATGCGGTCGCCGCCGGTGAAGGCGAGACTGCCGCGGAAACGGCCGAGGCCGAGTCGTCAGAAGCAGGCGCAGCCCCCGTGCGTACGCTCCAAGCCGTCCCCTCCGAAGCAGCGCCCGAGGCAGCCTCGGCCGACGCGCCGGAGAAGGCGCCGGAGAAGGCGCCCGAGGCTGAGCCCGCGGCCGACTCCGAGGGTGAATCCCAAGGGAAGAAGCCGAAGCGGCAGCTTCCTCCGTATCTTCGCGTCGTCAAATGATGGCCTGGTACAAGCGCGCGGGCGTGAGCGTCGCGCTCCTCGGCGTTTGCATCGTCCTCGAGCTGACGTTCCACCTGATCGTCCCCGATACCGCCTATCGGAACCTGATCCAGCTCGCGCTCGTGAACGTCGTCGTCGCGTTGTCGCTCAACGTGATCAACGGGATGGCGGGGCAATTCTCGATCGGCCACGCGGGCTTCATCGGCGTCGGCGCGTACACGGCCGCCATCATCGCGAGCAACATCCACAAGTCGCTCGGCGAACGGGCGGAGACGTTCCAGAACTCGTTCCTGGTGATGCCACCCGCGATCATCGCGGCCGCGCTCGTCGCGGGCGCGTTCGGCTTCCTCGTCGGCCTCCCGAGCCTTCGATTGAAGGGTGACTACCTCGCAATCGTCACGCTCGGCTTCGCCGAGATCTTTCGCCTGGTGATCATGACGTCGCCCCCGGGCGTCGAGACGGGGGGCATCCGCGCGACGATCGGGCAGCTCGGAGGCCCGCAGGGTTACTCGGGGCCCGATCGCTACGGCGTCGCCCAATACGCAGGGCCGTTCTGGCTGTTCGGCGGTGTGATCGTCGCGACGATCATCGCGTGGCGGTTGAAGTTCTGTGGTTGGGGGCGGGCGCTACGCGCGCTTCGCGAGGACGAGATCGCTGCCGCGGCCGTCGGCGTCGACCCCACGCGCTACAAGGTCACGTCGTTCGTCATCGCCGCCATGGGCGCAGGTGTCGCCGGCGCGATGTGGGCCTGTATGCGGGACGGAAACCCGTCGGTGCAGCCGGATCAGTTCAACTTCGCGCTGAGCTTCGACGCGATCACGATGGTGATCCTCGGCGGCTCGGGCAGCGTCAGCGGCGCGATCATGGGCGGGCTGTTCGTGACGATCACGGTGAAGATGATCGAGCAGCTCCAGCGCCTCGACGTCATCGAGGCGTGGAAGGTCCAGCACCCCGACTTCGACTTGAACGCCCTGCGCATGGTCGTCTACGCGGTCGTGCTCATCATCCTGATGATCATGCGCCCCGCAGGCGTGTTCGGCGAAAACGAGGTCACGCGCTTCCGCAAACGCGAGCCGGCGCAGGCGAAAGCATGAGCGGCGGCGCTCTCAAGCTCGAGCACGTCTCGAAGCGATTCGGCGGCCTGAAGGCCGTGAGCAACGTCACCTTCGAGGTGCCCGCGTCTTCGATCTTCGGCCTCATCGGCCCGAACGGCGCCGGCAAGACGACGGTCTTCAACCTGGTGACCGGCGTCTACGACTTCGAGGGAAAGATCTCGTTCTTCGACAAGAGCCTCTCCGGAAAGAAGGCGAGCCATATCGCGAAGATGGGCATCGCCCGGACATTCCAGAACATCCGCTTGTTCCAGAGCATGACGGTGATCGAGAACGTGCTCGTCGCGTGCGAAAACACGCGCCGCGCACACCTCGGCGCGTCGCTCATGCGCTCCCCGCTGTTCTTTCAAGACGAAGCAAACATGCGGAAGGAGGCGCTGCGTCTCTTGTCGATCTTCAAGCTCGACGCGATGGCCGACGAGGTGTCCACGTCGCTGTCGTACGGCAACCAACGCCGGCTCGAAATCGCGCGAGCGATGATGCTGAAGCCGAAGCTCTTGCTGCTCGACGAGCCCGCGGCCGGCATGAACTACGGTGAGGCGGAAGGGCTCAAGGATCAGATCCGATGGCTCCGCGACGAGTTCAAGATCACGGTGATCCTCGTCGAGCACAACATGCAGGTCGTCATGGGCGTGTGTGAAGACATCCACGTGCTCGACCACGGCGAGACGATCGCGCACGGGCCGCCCTCCACGATCCGCAAAGACCCGAAGGTGCTCGCCGCCTACCTCGGCGAAGAAGCCGAGGAAGACGAGCCGGTGGAGCTGCCCGCGTGAAGACGCGTCACCCCACACGCCCGGCCCCGTCCACACCGATCGGCAAGCCGCTGCTCACGATCGACGACCTCAAAGTCTCGTACGGCGGTATCCGCGCCCTCAAAGGGGTCAGCATCGAGGTCAAACGCGGCGAGATCGTCGCGATGATCGGCGCGAACGGCGCCGGCAAGACGACGACCCTGAAGACGATCGTGCGACTTTTGCCGATCGTCGAGGGCAAGATCACCTACGACGGTCGCGACCTCGGCACGATGTCGGTCGAAGAGGTCGTGGAGGCCGGCATTTCGCTCGTGCCCGAAGGCCGCGCGATCTTCGGCGGCCTCACCGTCCGCGAGAACCTGGAGCTCGGGGCGTTCAACCACAAGCGTCGCGCCGAGATGAGCGAGACGATCGACGACGTCGTCGCGCTGTTTCCGCGTATCGGCGAGCGCATGAAACAAGAAGCCGGGACGCTCTCGGGCGGCGAGCAGCAGATGCTCGCGATCGGCCGCGCGCTCATGGCGAGGCCTGCGCTCCTGCTCCTCGACGAGCCGTCGCTCGGCATCGCGCCGAAGTTGGTGCAGCAGATCTTCGAGGCCATCGCGAAGGTCGCGGAGAGCGGCACGACGATCGTGCTCGTCGAGCAGAACACCCGGCTCGCGCTCAAATATGCGAAACGAGCCTACGTCCTCCGTACCGGCGAAATCGCGATGACCGGGGACACCAAAACGCTCGCCGCGAACGAAGAGATCAAGGCCGCCTACCTGGGCGGATGACCCCCGACGCCAATCGGGGGCGCGACGCGGGAACTTCGCCCGTGTCCGAGGTGTCGTGCGTGGGTGACCCAAGCCGGCAGGTGCTCCATGTTTCCATCGCCCTCGATGAGAACGGCCGCTGCCATGGGTCTGACGGCGGCCGCGCTGTCGGCGTGCGGAAAGCCCGCGCCCGAGGTCGCCGTTCTCGACGGCCACAAGATGACGTTTCCCAATTGGGAGTCGCCTGGGTTCGAGCCGCCGCCGCCGGTTTGGACACCCCGCCACGTCTCGCCGCCGGAGCGATTTCGATTCACCGGGCGCCCCACCGTCCTCGCCTCGTATCCCGTCGACTACGCCGGCCTCGACACACTGACCGAGACGCATGACTCGAACGACACCGTCACGTTCGGCATGGTCGGCACCGGCGTGAAAGTGACGGACTCGACGACCGTCGCGGAGCTCCAAATCGACTCGCAGCGCTCGTTCTCCCGACCCGAGAGCGCAACGCCGCTCTCGTTCTTTCCGAAGCCGGGCTTCGTCGACGCCTCCACGGATCCGCTGGCCGGTCTCGAGCCGAAAGAGCTCCGTTGCACGCGCAGCGACGGAAACATCACGATCCGAGGCTTTCGCAAAGATGCGTGGGACGACGCCTCGCTGAAGTTCGTCGTCTACAAAGGGCCGACCGGCACCAACAAATGCACCGGCAAGGCGACGGCGATCGCGAAGGCCGACGCCCGCGCGCTCGTGCCCGGCGTCCTCTACGCGTTTCGTCGTTGTACGAGCGGCTGCGAGGCAGGCTCGACCGAAAAACGTCGCGAAGAGCTGGTCATCATCGGCCCTCCCTCCGACTGGGTCGCGTCGACGGCGGCGGTCTCCGAGCAGGCCTTTCCACACGTCGGTTCGTTCACCATCGCGGCCGTCCCGCTCGAGCGCGGCAGCTCGGCCTCGGTCCTCTTGCATGTCGAGGCGCGAGCGCTCGCGTATTTCGTCGGCCTTCGCGGCATCAAACCCGCCTGGACCGATCAGCCTGCGGCCGCGCTCGGTGAGGTACTGGCGTATTCGGTCGAGATCTCCTGGCCCCAGGACGCAGCATCACCGCAAGGAATCGGCTTCGTCTCCAAAGCGACGCCGCTCGCGGACATGCTCCTCGATACGCGCGAAGCCGCGCCGGCAGAGTGAGCCTCTCACGCGCGGCGGCCACGCTCGGCTGCGCGAGCCTGATGGCTTGCGCGTCGCCGATGTCGGACCCGACACATGTCGCCGCGATCGGCTCGACGAGCGCTTCCACGTCCACGTCGCGCACATCGCTGGGAGGTAACCGCGTCGCGATCCAGGCGGCTCCACGTCCGGACGTGGTCGACACCTTCGACATCGATCTCGAATCGTTGCCGCTCGCGCGCCAATCGACCGAACAAGGAAAGAGCGCCTCCTTCACGCTCCGTTACCTCGCGGACGGCAGCTACCAGATCGGGCTCACCGAGGAGCTGCTGGTGGAGGTCGAGGTCGGACCGTTTCGCGCCTTCAACGGCCAACACCCGAGCATGCAGGAAGCGGTCGAGATGTCGCTGTTTCCGGATCCTCCGCTCCTGCCCTGCGGCGCGTCGGGGCCCGGCTTCGCGTCGTGGCGCGGGCTCCGCCTCTCGAAGTGGTCGGAGCAGACGGCGGAGTTCGTCGAGCACGATGGTCGGTTCGATCCCGTCGCGTGCCGCGGCGTCGCGGAGACGACGCTCACGGTCGACGCGGCGTCGATCTGGCGAAGCGCGATCTATGCGTTTCGACGCTGCGTCGAGGCGTGCGCCGCGCCGAAACACCCGAGCTACCGCGAAGAGCTCGTGCTGATCGCCCCTCGCGCCGAGTGGGTGGTGTCCACCGACGAGCGCACGCCGACGCGACCTCACGTGGGAGCGTTCAGCCGGGTGGCCTTGCCGCTCGTGCCCGGAAGGGCGGCGGCCGCGCTCTTGCACGTCACCTGGCGCGACCTCGACGACTTCACGAAGATGAGCGGCGGCTCGGTGCGATGGAAAGACCTCTACGAAGAGTCGGCTCGCTCCCGGCGCCTGGCCCTGTCGATCGAGGTCGATGTGCCCGAGCACGAAGCCCCGCGCGCGATGGGCTTCGTGTCGGTCGTGAGGTTCGTGGAGGACGAGTCCCGGGCCGTGCGCTGAGCGGAGCCGGAGTCGACGGCTACGCAGCTGCGCGTCGCTCGACCGCGGCGATCGAGCGAAGGCAAGGAAGAATCGCGCGTCGGAGCGCCGCCTGGCGGATGCGTGCGCGACCGCGCGGCGTGACGACGCCGTGCTTCAGGAGGAGCGCTTCGCGCGGATCGGTTTCGTCGCAGGCTCGCAGAGCCGCCGGCGCAAGCTCCCCTTCGAGGATCGAGATCTCTTCCTCGAGCGCAGAGCGCGCCTGCGCGAAGGTCGCGACCGCCCACTCGAGCGATCGCCACGCGAGCTGTGCGTGTTCGCTCTCGTCGTTCGCGATGACGCCGAGAACGTTCTTCACGCCCGGATCGATCGCGGACGCTTCGGCCTCGTCGGCTTCGATCGCGGCGACCGTCTCGCCCACACATCCTTCACGCACGAGACGCCGCACGAACACAGCCACGTCCGCTGCGCCGTCGAGCGCGCCATCCATCGCGAGCGGTCCCGGACCGACATCTTCACCGCGGTACGTGCTGGTGATCGCAAATGCCATCCGCGCATGTTTCGTCTCGTCGGCCATCGCGCGATGGGTGCGCGCGAGCAGATCGGCCGGTGCACCGAGCGCGAGTAGATCGAGCGCGAACCGCGCGAACGCGGCGACCGACGCATGTTCCATCTTCGCGGTGTGCTCCCACGCTCGCGCGAGCTCGCCGCGCAGCGTTTCGTCGAGCTGGTGGGTCGACAGCGACACGGCGCCGTCACACCAATCGGTGCGCCGCTCGATGTCGGCCGTGCGCGCCTCGTCGTCGATGAGGAACGGCCGCCCGATCGCGCACCCGCCGGGCGCGCATTCGCGGTGACCGTCGGCCATCATCGTGCAGAACGAGTTCGGCGGAACACAGTCGGCGTCACCACCGCACGAGTCGGCCGGCGTCGTGCACGCAAACTCGAGGTACAAACATCCCTGCGTCGGATCGAAGCTCGTGCACTCTTGACCTGCGCCGCAGTCGTGTCCGGTGAGGCACGTCGCCGGAACGCAAATGCCTGCGGGATCGCCGCACAAGCAGAGGTTGCCGGGCCCGCACTCCGCGTCCGTCGTGCAGGCATCGACGCAGCTGCAAGCGACCTCCCCGTTCGTGTTGCAGATGGAGCCGTCGGGGCACCCCCCACAACAAGGGTTCTCGTCCGGGTAGCTGGTCGGGCACTCGACCGCCTCGCGCCGGCGAATCTGCCCACCCTCGCAGCGATCGAAGCCGGTATCGATCCCATCGACGAGGATCGGCTGCGGATCCTCGCACAGTCCTGCGTTCGGCCCGCCGCCCTGCGCGCTCGAGCCACCGGTCGCGGTGCCACCGCCCTGCGAGGACCACCCGCCGTCCGCCGATCCGCCGCCCTGCGCCGAGCCCGCGCCTTGCGACGTTCCGGCGCCGGATGCGCCCTGCCCATCCCCGCCATCGTTGTCGTCGGCAGGCTCGTCGCCCGGCGAAACCGTGGCCTCACACCCGAGCTGCGGCGCGACGCCCAAGACGAGAAGCAAGGAGCTCGCATACACGTCGAGCGACGAAAGACGGGGTCGAAGCAACGCGCGCATGATCACCCTCCAAGGACGGCTGCCGAAGCAGCACCCGTGCCACGAGCATATCGAGGAACATTGCATTTTGCCCTCGCGGCCTGTGCCGAAGCGTGCCGGCCGCGGCGCGACGCCGGATCGACTCCGGTATCATCCAGGGATGAGCCTACGACGCACCTACCGGGTCTTCTGTTTGGGGGCGGCATTACCCATCGGCTTCGCGCTCGGCGCCCATGGCTGCAGCGCGGAGACGACGCTCGAGTGTGTGGGGGAGGACTGCGACCTCGTCTGCCCTGAGGGCGAACCGGGTTGTGATGCAACCTGCTCGAACTCCGCGACGTGCGACGTCGAGTGCGCCGACGGCGAATGCAACCTCGGGTGCGGCAGCCAATCGGAGTGCAACTTCGACTGCAGCACGTCCGGCAACTGCACCGCCTCGTGCGAAGCCCAGTCGACCTGCAACGTGGACTGCAGCGACGCCACGAACTGCAACATGGACTGCGCGGGCGGGTCCGAGTGCAACGTCGAGTGCGTCGAGAATTGCGGCGGCGCCTGCGCCGGCAACTCGAACTGCAACCTGACGTGCGACACCGGCTGCGGCTTCTCCTGCACCGGCAACACCAACTGCACCCTGTCCTGCTCGACGAACTGCTTCATCTGCTGTCAGGGCAGCGGCGAATGCTCCCTCGACTGCGGCCCCGACGAAGAGGTCACCGAATGCGAAGGCGGCATCAAAGTCTGCGGCCGCGACTGCCCCGCCGCGAGCGAATGCCCCGCCGATCCGACCGCGACGGCCGAGCCCTAGTCACAGAATCAGAGGGGTCGCCAAGGGCGCCAAGTGAAGAAAGAGGGAGAAGAGGAATGACTTCCGAACAAGCGCAGCCGAGCGACGCTGCGTTGCGTCCGCGCGGGCGCCCCGCCTTCGATTCCTAATTCTTCTCTCTCCTCTTTCTCCTTCTGCCCTTGGCGCCCTTGGCGACCCCTCTTCTTCTGCCTTTAGACCGAAGGCTCCGGCTCCAGAGCATAGAAGTCGCCGACGAGGCCTTCGACGAAGGCTTCGAGCTCGGGGGTCTTGAGCGCCGGGGCCATGAGGGGCCAGAGGGCTTCGACGAGGACGTCGAAGTTTGGCGTGATGGTCGCGCCGTAGGTGGCGAGCGCTTGGCGCAGAGGTTGTTTCTCGTGCGCGCGCACGATCATTTCGATCTTTGCGCGGCGGCGGCGCTTCGTCGCGTCCATCGAGCACACGTGTTTCGTCAGCTCGTGGCCGATCTGGCTCGAGAGCTCGGTCACGGCCTCGGACGCGGGGGTCATCAGCTCGCTCACGGGCTGCTCGAGCACCCATGAAAACAGCTCTTTTCGGAGCGCGACGAACTGCGGCTCGCCGTTTCGTTTGATGACGAACTCCGCGACCATCTTGAGCGCGCGCGTCGCGAAACCTTTCAAGAAGCGCTTTCGCTCGGGCTCGAGGCGCTTTTGGAACTCGTCGCGCACCGACTCGAACGCCTTCGTGAATGCGCCGAGGCCGAACGCGATCGGTCCGCCGAGCTTCAAGAGGCTCGGGATGCCCCACTCGGCGCGGAACGGATCGACCTTCTCCGAAAATTCGCGGAGCGCATCGTCGAGGACGTCCCGTGCGATGTCCTCGAAGGCTCGGTGCGCGACGATCTTCTCCACGAACTTCGGCGAGACGAGCTCCGGCTGCTCGAGGAGCGTCTCGACCAGCGCACGCGCTTCGTCGGAGACGTACACACCGAGCTTCGCCGGGTCTTCACGCAAGCGAGACAGCTCGAGGAGGATCGCTGCGCGCACGAGCGGCCTCACCGACTTGGTGAGAAACGGATCCGTCGTGAAGTGCTCGACCACCCGCGCGACGCGGTCGACGTCGAAGAGCTCGCCGACCGGCGCCTCCATCACGGCGTGAAAGCCTGCCTCGAGGTTCTTGCGAAGCTGGGCCTTGCCCCACTCCGATGCGAGGCGGTCTTTCGCCCAAGCGACGTGCGCCGCGCGCCGCCGCTCTCGTTCGGTCCGTTCGTCGGTCGTCATGGAGTCGTCTCGAGGTATCCACACGTCGCCGCGTCGGCTTCCAAGCAGCGGTGCGACGACGGGTTCGACAAGTAGTAGACGTCGGTCCCGTCCGTCTGGAAAAAGCGCGCGACCAGGTTCGTCAGATACGTCCCCGTGTCGAAGCTCTCGCAGGGGTTGCCGTTCACGAACGTATGCACGCCCTCGGGGACGACGTACGCGTCGAGCAGACCGGTCACGCGCCGGCTCGCGTCCGGCACCCATTGGCCGTCTGGGCCGAACGGAACACCGCGAAGGCGCGGCTCCCAAACCTGGTCTACCGACTCGTCGACCGCCGACGCCGTGTACCGCACCAGCCGGTGCGGAACGGGCGCGGATTGCTCGAAGTAGAGCTGCTCACCTTCGTCGAGATCGTCGGCGTCGAAGAGCGCCTCTTCACATTTCTGCTCGCCGAGCGGCTCCGGCCTGCAGACGTCGGCCGTCTCGTCGCAATACGCACGCCCCACACAAGACACGCCTTTGGTCGCGCAACCCGTGGGGAAACATTGAGCGACGGAGCCGTCGGACTGTTCGTACGTGCCGTCGAGATCCGCGTTGGCGCTGGTCGCGCATGTTTCCCCGGCCGGGTGGCGCGCGAGCGCGGTGATGCCTTCGACGACGTGGCGGTTGATGAGGTCCTGATTCGGCGTCACGTTCCCGAGCGCTTCGAAGAGCGCGGCCGGCGTGACGTAGTCCGCATATTCGGGATACTTCGCGCCTTGCTCCGGGCGGAAGAACGGCAGCGCACCGCTCGCACGCGCGAACGCGATCCCGGAGTTGAGCGGCACGTTCATGTCGCCGATCGTGTTGACGGTGAGGACCGCGTGAGGAGCGATCTCCGCACCGAAGGGATCGGTCATCGTTCGAATGGCGTAGTAGGGCGCGAACGTCGCTGGATCGCCCGGCTCGAGCGCCATCTGCGCGAGCTGCAAGAAGCGACGGAGCGACGGCGTCTGGCGGATTTGGCCGTAACCTTCCGCAGGCGCGACGAGCGGCGACCCTTCTTCGAAGAAGCGACCTTGGAACATGCTGCAGGTCGACGCGAGACACGAATCGGTCATCACGCCGTTCTGCGCTCCCTCCAAGAAGCGGCCTTTGCCGTACTCCGACACCGTGAGCACCGGCGACGCAGCGCCGTCGAAGGTCGGACGACACGAGTCGTAGTCCTGAACGAGGTCTTCACCTTCGTAGAAGCTGACGAGGATGCGATCGTCGATCGACGCAGGAACGCCGACACGAAGCCTCGCCGTGTCGCGCACGCTGGCGCAGCGGAGCTCGTCGTTGTCGAGGTTGTGGACGAGCACCGTCGTGCCTTTGACATCGTTCGGATCGAGACACGAAATCTCGAGCTCGCCCGTGTCGTTCACGTCGGGCATCACCCATCGGAGCGACAGCTCACCAGCCGCGCATACGGTGCAGTCGTCGGCATCGCCCGCGCCGGTGCACGTGGCGCGCTCTTCCGACGGAACGGTCACGAGGAGCGGCCCCCACATGCGAAGGAGCACCGCCTCGATGACGCCGCCTTGGAAAGAGCGGACCCCGATATCGGTCAGGCCGGCGCCGCCCGAGCCGGGTGAGGCCGAGGTGACGTACGCATCGATTGCGCCGTGAATGCCGCTCAAAATGCCGCCGAGCGACTCGCCCCACGTTCCGTAGTGGGCGTCGGGGCCGCCGAGATCGGCGACGCCGTCGCCGTCGAAATCACCGGGGACGTCGATGGTGCCGTCGCCGTTCGTGTCGCAGAGTGAGCTTGCGGGTTGGTCCCACCCGGTGTCGACGTTTTTGCAGACGACGCGACCGTCGGTCTGTCCGAACGTGCGCAGAATCCGCACCAGCTGGATGTGATCGAGCACCGACTGCCGGACGCCGTCGCGCGTGTGGAAGAGGTAGCTCGACCAGAAATCGCCGCCGGAATCGCCGCGGCCGTCGCCGTCGAGATCGCGCGCACGCGTCTGAAGGAGCGAGTCGAAGACGGGGCCCGCGCATGCGCCGGCGAAGATGCCTTTCGCGAGCGTCTCGGTGCCGGCGTCTCCGAGATCGAGGCCGTGGCCCATTGCATTGATACCGACCGTCGCGAGCCCGTGCTCGGCGAGGTTGCCCGCGTAGAGGATCAGCTCGAGCAGATTGCCGGTGTACCCGTGGCCGTAGATGTTCACGTCGAAGGGCTGCTGGAACTGCGCCGTCGCCTTCGGCACGACGAGAAAGACCTGCACCTCGTCGGTCGTGATTTCGCCGGCGCCGGTCACGAAGTCGAGATCGAAGGCCGCCTTCGGATCCGCGTTGTCGGGACCACCCTCGAGGAAAAACGGCGAGCGGAACGTCGCGACGGCGATGTAATCGATGTTGTCGAAGGTCTTCAGCAGCAGGTGCGTATCGGGGCCGTCGCCCGATCCGAAGAGCTGCGAGACGGCGAGCTCGAGCGTGTCGCGGATATCTTCGACGTGCACGATGTAGAGGTTGTCGGCTTTGTCGACACACGCCTCGTCGCTCTCCCAGCCGGACGGATCGACCGCGCCCTCGTCGAGATCGGTGACCTTTCCGACAGCGCGTAGAAGCTCCATCTCCGCGGGAAAATCGGAGCCGAGCCGCTTGAAGAGACCTTCGCCGTAGAGCCCGTCGCGGAGCACGCGCATGTCCTCGATCGTCGGCTGCGTCGTGAAGCCCCACGTGAAGGCGACGTGGGAGATGCCCGTCCCCGCGATGTCGCCGAAATACGCCGCGCGCGAGGGGTCGTCGATAACCTCCGAGACGCGCTCGGCGATGGTGCGTTGGGTCGCGTGGTAGACGAGATCGAACGGCGATTTCACCGCGTCGCCGTTCGCGTCGACGAGGCGATCGGTGACGACGACCGCGTATTTCGTCATCTCGTCGAGCGGCAACAGCGGCCGGAAGACGAGCGTGTCCGTCTCGCGCTCGTAGTAGGTGAGCAGATGGTCGGCGACGCAGCGATCCCGCTGTTGGCGCGCGAGGCGACACTGCGGCTCTTCATAGGCGGGGTTCCTCGCGTCGTCGCAAATCGGATCCGGGTCGGGGCAGACGTACGCCTCGTCGAGGTTCGGCACGTCGAGGACGCCGTCGAAGTCGGTGTCGAGATCGGGCGTGAACGTCGCCTCGGTGATCGAGCCGTGCTTCGTCTCGTCGATCGTGTCGTAGACGAGGTTCCTCTCCGTCGCGCGCGTGTCGTTCGCCCAGTAGCGATCGAGCCGCTTGAGCGTGAGCTCGAAGTTGCCGTTGCCGACGTCGATCGGGACGGGCAAACCCGTCTCGAGGTTGACGAGGTAGATCGCGTCGTTCTCGAAGTCGTAATCGTCGCCGTGGTGACGCTCTTCGATGTTCGCGAGATCGAGCGCGGACTGAGAAGGCGCGCGCGGCTCACCGCCGACCTCCGCGAGATCGAACGAGAGCGTGATGGGGCTGAACGTGCCCCACCCCTCGAGTCGATCGAAGCGCTCGCGTGCATCGCGCTCGATGGCGGTCGGCGCGAGGAGGCTCGCATTGATGCGCAATCCCGTGCGGCTCGTCGGATCGGGCCACGTCGCGGTGTCGTTCGGCAGCGGGATGTCCGGCAGCGGCTGATGCGCGAGATCGAAGCGAACGCGCGCGCCGGGGCCCGACGGCGTGCGGCCGAAATCGAGCGGCGCGTCGTCGTCGCAAGCCGGCCCGAGCGCGAGGCCCGAGGCAGCGATCGCGACGGTTGCGAAGAGCTTGCGAGCGCTGCCGACGCGGGACCAAACACCGGCCTGCGAGAACATGGACCGATCCTTCATCGAATCTTCAGGTGTCGTCATTGCCTGTCGCACGCGACGACGTTGCTCGGTGTGCGGGTCAAGTTATCGTCCGTGCGCGACAGAGACCTACAAGGATTTACAACTTCGTGACAATCCAGCGAAGGGTGGATGTTAATTCCCGACCGACGGAATGAATATCGCCCTTTGCGTTCTCTACTTTGGGGTGTTGCTGTTTCTTTCTGCGTACGGGTTGCACCGGCTCCACCTCGTGGTGCTCTGCCGGCTCCATCGCCGTCGCCTCCAAGCGTTGGTCGAGGCCGCACCGTACGTCTCCGAGCAGGATGAGACGCGTCTTCCGCGCGTGACGATCCAGCTTCCCCTCTTCAACGAGTCGACGGTGACGAACCGTCTGCTCGATGCAGTCGCGAAGATGGACTACCCGGCGAGCCGTCTCGAGCTGCAGGTGCTCGACGACTCCACCGACGAGACGCAGGCGATCGCGCACGCGCACGTGGAGCGGCTGCGCGCGCAAGGGCTCGACGCGGTCTACATCCACCGCGTCGATCGCACCGGCTACAAGGCGGGCGCCCTCGACAACGGCCTGAAGGTCGCAAAGGGCGATCTCGTCGCCGTGTTCGACGCCGACTTCCTTCCTCAGCCGGAGTTCGTGCGCAGTGTCGTCGGCCACTTCAACGACCCGAAGGTCGCGATGGTGCAGACGCGCTGGGGCCACCTCAACCGCGAGCACTCCGCGCTCACGCAGATCCAGGCGCTCATGCTCGACGGTCACCACCTCGTCGAGAACCGCGCGCGCTGCGGTGCGGGCTTCCTCTTCAACTTCTCGGGCACCGGCGGTGTCTGGCGCCGCGAAGCGATCCAAGACGCGGGCGGCTGGCAGCACGACACGCTCACGGAGGATCTCGATCTTTCGTACCGCGCGCAGCTCAAGGGCTGGCGCTTCGTGTACCGCCCCGACGTCGTTACGCCGTCCGAGCTCCCGGAAGAGGTCTCCGCCGTTCGCGCGCAGCAATACCGCTGGGCGAAGGGCACCGTGCAGACAGCCCGCAAGCTCATGGGCCGCGTGATGCGCGCAGATCTCTCGGTGAGCCAACGCATCGAGGCCTTCTTCCACCTGACGCCGCATTTCGCCTACCCGCTCCTCGTCCTCCTGAGCGTGCTGCTTCTGCCGGCGCTCATCCTGATCCCGGCGGCGAGCAACTCGACGATGATCCTCGTCGACCTGCCGCTGCTCACTGCGACGACCGGCTCGCTCGCTGCGTTCTACATGGAGGCGGAGCGTGCGCAGGGTCGCGGGCGTCTGCGCGCGCTCGCCCGACTGCCGATGC
This sequence comes from Polyangiaceae bacterium, assembly GCA_013361525.1. Lineage (GTDB taxonomy): Bacteria > Myxococcota_A > Polyangia > Polyangiales > Polyangiaceae > Xiheicaenibacterium. The sequence continues at coordinate 14,236 of JABFXY010000111.1, forward strand.
TCATCGCGCTCGGCACCGGGCTCGCCCCCCACCTCACCAAGGCGGTCTTCGACGGCCTGAAGAACATGGCAGGCGAGTTCGTTCGCACGCCGAAGCAGGGCACCAACCGCGCGCGCTACAAGGCCCGCACGGACATGCCCTGGATGGAGATTGGCCTTTCCTTCGTGTCGTTCTGCTCGGTCGTCGCGTCCGTCCGGACCGGCCACTGGTTCGCGACCCCGTTCGCCGGCCTCTTCACGATCGGCTACGCGTACGTCGCAATGCTCGTCTACACCGAGCAGACCACGCGGAAGCGCGCCAAGACGGCTGTGGCAATTTCGAGCGAGCGGCCGAGCGATGCGCCCGCGGCCCTCAACACGCAGGAACCGGTCGAGAGCCCGGTCGCCGTCCCGTGACGCTGCACCTGACGGTGCCAGAGCACCATTCGAGGTGGGCTCGATTCGAGCCCTCTTGAAGCCCGAGAGCCGTCCCACTTATTCTGGGTCGGCTCTCACTGTTTTGTTGGGCCAACGCCAGCTGCAGCCTAGCCTCTGGCGTGAGGGGGCAGGGGAATGACAAAGGCAGAGATCGTCCAGGCCATTTACAACCGTCTCGGCGGGTTCTCGAAGAAGGAGGCGGCGGATCTCGTCGACCTCGTCTTCGACACCATGAAGGAGACGCTCGCCCGCGGCGAGAAGATCAAGGTCTCGGGCTTCGGCAACTTCGTCCTTCGGGACAAGCGCCAACGCCAGGGACGAAATCCGCAAACGGGTGAGCCCATGCTCATCACGGAGCGGAGGGTCCTCAACTTCAAGGCAAGCAACATCTTGAAGCAGGGCCTCAACCCCGAGCGCGGTCGAACCGTCTCGGACAACAACAACAGCGCAGCAGCCAACGGATAAGCGATCCGGCGGGTCAGCCCCCGTTGGCTTTCCCGCTGGCGCGCCCCCTTTGGCCTCGAGCACCTGAGGCTGCGGCGGCACCCGTGCGCCTTTGGGGCCGACCGGTCGCTCGTCTCGAGTATATAGGGAGGTCCGAGGACGGACGCACTTGGCGAATCGGACCGATCGTCTTCAGAAGCTCTACTACCGCATCGGTGAGGTCTCGAGCATCGTCGGGGTCGAGCCGCACGTACTCCGCTATTGGGAGAGCGAGTTTCGATCGGTCCGTCCGCAGAAGTCGGCGCGCGGCCAACGCATCTACTCGCGCCGCGACGTCGACACGCTCCTGAAGGTGAAGGAGCTGCTCTATTCGCATCGGTTCACGATCGCGGGCGCGAAGCGCAAGCTCCGCGACGGCGGAATCGAGCCGGCCGCCGAACCCGCAGCTGTGAAAGACCTGACGAGCGTGCGCCTGCTCCGTGATCGGCTGCAGGCATTGCGCGCCAAGGCGCACGCGCTGCTCGCCGACGTCGATCGCTGGGGCCAGGACGAGCCGCAAGGCTCGTGACCGAGCCCGGGGCGCCGACGCCGGACCTTCTCTACGCCGCTGACGGTTACGTCGTCCGCGTCGTCGTGCCCACGTCGACGCGCTCGAGCCCGCCTCTCGAATCGGTCGACGTCTCGCGGCTACCCGGTGCACGAATCGTCGCGCTCGCTCGGTTCGACGCGGACGGCGTCGTCGCATTCGGCGGGTGCGCGCGCGGGCCTTCGGGGAAGTTCGCGCCCGGCCTGGAAGGCGTGTTGTTCGATCGAGCGACGGCGCTTGCGCTGAAGACGCTCGAGGTCGCCCCGTCGAATCTGACTGTCGAGCGCGACGTCGCACACGAGCGCTCCTTCGAACGGCGCGCGACCGCGGCCTCCGACAAAGGCGCGGTCGTCGTGCATCAGCTGCTGACCTTCGACGGGCCCGAGCGCGATCTGGTGCTCTGCACCGTCGCGTGCGCGGGCCGAGGATGTGAGGCGGCCGAGGTGCGAGCCGAAGGCACGTTGCCCACGCCGCCCGCACCCAACATCGTCCTACGCGCCTTCTTCTACACCGCCGAGCACCCCTTTCCGGTCCTCGGCGGGGGCGCAGCGCTCTGCCTGTTGCTCGTCGCGGTGATTCTGTGGCGTCGGCCTTATCCGCGGCCCTGAGCTATCAGCCTTCGCCGGCGCAGAAGATGTGAATCGTCTGCCCAGCTTCGGGCTGCGGATCACCCACGACCCGGAGGATGCGTGGCTCGGTCGGGTCGCACTGAACCAAATCGGGATTGCCGACTTGGACGTCCGGGTCGTCGCTCGCGTCGATGTAACACCAGCCGTCGATGCCAGCGGGCACGTTCTCTTCGTTTTGGCACGTGGCGAGCGGTTCACCGCCGAGCTGCTCGACCAGGCAGAAAATCGGCTCATTCGGATCGTAGCCGGTGCTCGATTTGATGAGCTCGAGCACATTTTGCTTATCGTCCGGGACAGGCGCCAGCCCAGGGTTCTCGCAGTCACCGCTTCGGCTCGATTGGACGACGAGGCAGCTGACGAGACCACCTTCGGGTTTGATTGAAAACGGCAGACACTGCTGCCCGCCGAGGTCGTCTTTGAGCGCGTCGACGATGGCGCCGACAGCAGGGTCATAGCCGTAATCGAGGCCGTTCGTATCGTCCGTTTGTGCAGGACAGACGCTCGCCGCAATGCCACGTTCATCCATCTTCTCGATGAGTGACAGTTGCCGCAAGCCGGGGGCTGCTTTCGCGTGGGTCTGCGTGGTCCCGTTGCAAACCGGATTGTCGCAGCCATCACCGCAATCGTCGCAATCGGTGCCATTGGGCACGTCGGTCACGTCGAAGATGCAGGTGTATTGCAGACCATAATCCTGCGGATCTGTCGCTGGCGTTCGATCGCCTCCATTGATGGCATTCGACTCGGAAGGAGACGCATTGAGCAGGTCGCTCGTCCCCGTCCGAGGGTCGGCGGACTCGATCATGAAAGGGTCCTTCGGCGGAACATGGCCGTCGGGATCACCCGCAAGGGCTCGAAACAGCCCCGCGGAAGCGAGCTCGTTCGTACCCATGTATCCGAGCGACAAGTCGGGATCACCGTCCGCGTTCTTCCGCGCGATGGCCTGCCAAGGGACGCCCACGATGCCTGCGAAGTACACGAGGTTCGGCGGTCTATCCACGAGCAATGGATTGGCAATGGTTTCGTCGCCGTCCCGCGGGAGTAGGTCATTTCTGCTCGGTGCGATGGTCTCCAGCGTGAGTGCGTTCTTGTAGCGCTCGACCGGGTAGAGAAGATCCGCACCGTATCGCCGCTTTTGATCCCAGCAACGTAGGCCGATGCTTTCGTATTCGGCTTCCGCGTTTTCGTCCTCGCAGATCGGGTCGGGATCGCAGCCTTCGGGCGGCTTGCCATTGCAGCTGTAGCAGCACGGGTCGTTCGGGTCCGTCTCGCAAATGGTAGCGCCGCGTCGCAACTCGGCGTTCAGCGCGAAGTAGCCGTACCCTTCCGCCTGTATCGAGCAATCGTTCTCGTCCGAGAGCATGATGACCGCAACGAGCGAGTCGGGCCGGAGGAAATCGCGACGTTGCTTCAGAAGCTCGTCATCCTGGCCCTGTTTCACCATTTTGTCGGCGAGGTCCTGCACCGGCTCCTTGACGAGCTTGTCGTAGGGATTCGGGTCGACGAGGAAGCGATACACGCTCTCCAGCTGCATTTCGTATCCACAACCCGTTTGTCCGACACCGAGGACCATTTCCTTCAAGGTCTGTTGGAACGACGCGACTTCGGTGGAAGGGCCATAGTTTCCATCCGGATCCCACAAAAGGAAGTGTTTACCCTCGAAGGTCGTGGCCGTTCCGTCCTCGACGCGGTCGAGGAGATGACCCTTGTCGTCAGGGTATTTGACGAAGCTGGACGGCGCACAAATCCCGCTTCCGAGGTCACCGAGGCTCGAGCTGATGATTCCGACGTGAATGTCTTTGACCGGCTTGAATTCGCGTTTCGTCGGGACGCTCTCGCCGCCCTTATCGATATTTGGACACGGCTCGAGCGGCCCCTCCGGCTGAGGAATCTCCTGGGGCGACACGGGGTCGGTCTTTGAAGTGTCGACGCACCGTGGGTTCACCAAGCGATTCACGAGCTGCGGGACGGCATCACCGAGGAGCTTTTGCTTGTCGAACATCGATATGGAATTGTCGATCGCGAGCAGCAAATCGATTTTCTCGACCCGCGAGCTCTTCAGATTTTCGACGACCCCTCTCGTCAGCTTCGGCTCGAGCGTGTCGATCGGGCGATCGAGGCAGCCCGTGGAGGTGAACGCGAGACCAGCCGAACACAAAAGCAAAATGGAACCGTGCCTGCGCCGCAGCGAGCGGGACATGAAGCCTCCTCGGCGGGGGTCGCCCCGACGGCATCCCTCCGACCTGTTCGTCGGTGGACGCTTCCGAACCGTTCCTTCAAAGAATTTTTGGGCGCCTGGCTCGCGACGGGTGTAGGTGGCCCGCATGATCCGGGTCGCCGTCGCCATCGCGCCGGAGGTGCGCCAGCTCCTCGAGGAGGATCCGACGCAGCTCGGTGAGTTCATCGACGAGATCCACGATGAAGATCTCGCGGATCTGGTCGAGCTCCTCGGTCAAGAAGAGGCGGTGAAGCTGCTGGGCGCGGTGCCGCCCGAGCAGGCAGCCCGCATCTTCGAGCGCCTCGACGAGGCCCACCAGGGCGAGCTCGTCGAGCAAATCGGTCTCGAGAAGGTCGCCCCGATCGTCATCGAGATGGCCGCCGACGACCGCGCGGACCTCGTCTCGGCGCTGCCCGAGGCGATGGGCGAGACGCTGCTCGAGAACATCGAGCGCGTCGATCCCGAAGCTGCCGCCGAGGTCGAGCAGCTCACGAAGTGGCCGGACGACAGCGCCGGCGGCCTGATGACGACGGATTACGTGTCCGTGTCACCGAGCATGACCGTGGCGGAGGTCATCGAGAAAATTCGCCACGAAGGCACGCAAGCCGAGACCGTTTATTACGTGTACGTCGTCGGTAAACAGGGGCGCCTGCACGGCGTCGCCTCGCTGCGCGACATCCTCCTCGCCGAGCCTCGCGAGCGCATCGAAGACGTGATGACGGAGATGGTCCACGCGGTCAGCCCGACGATGGACCAAGAAGACGTCGCGAAGACGATGGCCAAGTACGACTTCTCCGCGCTGCCGGTCGTGGGCCCGGGGCAGAAGCTGCTCGGCGTCATCACCGCCGACGACGTCATGGACGTTCTCACCGAAGAGGCCGGCGAGGACGTGCAGAGGATCGCCGCCATCGAGCCGACGGAAGAGACCTACTTCCGCGTCCCGTTCTTCACGTTCATTCGCAAGCGGGTCGTGTGGCTCATCATCCTCTTCGTCGGCGAGTTCTTCACGGGGACGGCGCTGCGCAGCTACGACCACATCATCGAAGCCGTCGCCACGCTGTCGTTCTACGTGCCGCTCCTCATCTCGACCGGCGGCAACTCGGGCTCGCAGTCGGCGTCGCTCATCATTCGTGGCCTCGCGACGGGCGAGGTGCAGATCAGCGACTGGTACCGAATCTTCGTGCGCGAGCTCGGCCAAGGGATCGTGATGGGTCTCGTGCTCGGCTCGATCGGCGCGGCGCGCGTGCTCGCGTGGGGCGACGGAACCATGTTCGCGATCGCGATCTTCCTCACGCTCGTTTCCATCGTCTGCGTCGGCACCGTCGTCGGATCGATGTTCCCGCTCATCCTTCGAAAGGTCGGGCTCGATCCTGCGACGAGCTCCGCGCCGTTCATCGCGAGCGTCGTCGACGTCCTCGGGATCGTCGTCTACTTCCAGATGGCGCAGATCTTCCTGGCGGAGGTCATCGCGAAGGCGGGCGGGCACTAAAGGCGGCGTCTCGAGGCAGAGGCGGGAGGGGTCGCCAAGCGCGCCAAGGGCAGAAGGAGGAAGAAGGAGGAGGATTCCTCGGCGAGTTCTACTTCGCGCCTCTATGACAAACAATGTCCGGGGAAACGAGGCCCAGCTTGACGCGACCCGTCCCCCGGGGGACGAAAGGACGGTAACGGTTCTCTTTCGTCGAGGCAGGTCATGGCAGAAGGTCTCAATCGTGTGATGTTGCTCGGCAACCTAGGGGCGGATCCGGAGCTTCGGTTCACCCAAGGGGGCCAAGCCGTGTTGAACCTCCGCCTCGCGACGACGGAGAGCTACCTCGACCGCGAGAAGGTCCGTCGCGAACGGACCGACTGGCACACGGTCGTCGTCTGGGGAAAGCGCGGTGAAGCGCTCGCGAAGATCCTCGGGAAGGGCTCGACGATCTTCATCGAAGGATCGATCCGCACCTCGAGCTACGACGATAAAGAGGGCAACAAGCGCTACAAGACCGAGATCATCGCCAACAACGTGATCCTCGCCGGCGGCCGTGGCGGTGGACGCGCGATCGTGGACGAAGGCGGCGGTGGCGGCGGTGGCTACGAGAGCCGCGGCGGCGGTGGTGGTGGCGGCGGTCGCGGCGGTTACGATCGCGGCGGCGGAGGCGGTGGCGGTGGTGGCGGTGGCTACGACCGCGGCGGTGGTGGCGGCGGCGGCGGTCGCGACGATCGCGGTGGCCCCTCGAACGAAGGCCCCGCAGACGACTTCGGCTACGGCGGCGGCAACGACGACGACATCCCGTTCTGAGATCGAGGTCGGGCGGCGAGCGCGCCCCTGGGGGGGAGCGGCCTTTGCATAACGGGTGGACGCGCGGGAACATGTGACATCTCGCAGCTGTCCTGGACTGCCAATGGTCGCCCCCAGCGAGCTCGCTCCCAGCGTTTCCATTCCGGATCTGCTGTACGCCCAACCGGCGGCGCGCCTCGACGCGACCAAAGTGACCCAGGGTGTCGCGTTCGCCTACGCGGTCGGTGAAGGCGGCGACCTCCTCGCGTCGGCGCTCGACGAGGTGTCGCTCGGCCGCTCGAGCTTCGAGCCTGCCCACTTCGCGCACGAGCTCTTCCTCGACGATCTGGTGCGGAGCTGTTTCAACATCACCGCGTGCGGCCGGCGTTACACGCCGAACCGCGTGAGCCTCGCGCGGATTTTATCGCATCCACCGGAGGACCCGGCGTCGTGCGCCGTTCGCCGCGACATCCTCCTCGAGCTCGCTGAGAGCCCCGCGCTCCGCACCGACCTCGAGAGGACGTACGTGGAGCTCTTCACGTTTCGCAATCTGCTGTGCACCTCGCAGCAGGGCGGCGGCTCGACGCCGGAGCTGCACCAGCACCGCATCGGCGTGCTCCGTGCGCTGAAGTCCGCGCTCGAAGGGCTGGGCTCGCGCTTCGCGAGCACGAAGAGCGAGCTTCGCCGCATCCACGTGTTCGGCACCGCGGTCGTGCGTCGCAAGAGCTTCGCGGATCTCTCGGCGCTGCTCGCCCACGAGGACGGCCTGGCCGACGTCGATCTGAGTCTGCGCATCGGCGCCGACGGCTCGGTGCGCGGCTTCGAGCTGATGAAGATCCGCGAGCACGAGAGCCGCTACTACAAGAGCCCGCTGTCGCGATTCGCGGCGCGGATCGTCCTTTTCTTCCGCGGCTACCGCTTCTCCGAGCTCGAGGTCATGGCGCGACTGCTCGACGAGGTCTTCGCGCCGTTCGAGGGCGACGTCCTCTACCTGCTCCAGCTGATGCAGGACCTCGAGCTCTACCTCGGCGCGCTGTCGTTCCGCGATCTCGCGCTCTCCCGTGGTCTCGCCGTCTGCATCCCCGAGATCGTCCCGCCGCCGTCGGAGCAAGAGCACTCGCCGCGGGATCTTCGCGGGCTCTTCAATCCGCTGCTCCTCGCCGATCGAGGCGTGCCGAAGCCTTGCGATCTGCAGTCCGATCGACACGACGCGATCGTCGTCGTGACGGGCCCGAACTCGGGCGGCAAAACCCGCCTTCTACAGGCCATCGCGATCGCGCAGATGCTCGCGCAAAACGGCCTCTTCGTTCCCGCGCGTCATGCGCGGATCGCGTGGACACGCGGCCTGTTCGTTTCGCTCCACCACGAGATCACCGCCGACCAAAAAGAGGGTCGCCTCGGCACCGAGCTGCTCCGCATCCGAAGCCTCTTCGAAGAGCTGCGCCCCGGCGATCTGGTCGTCTTCGACGAGCTCTGCTCGGGGACGAATCCGTCCGAGGCCGAAGCGATCATCCGCCTCGTGTTGAACCTGCTCCACGAGCTCAATCCGCAGGTGTTCGTGACGACGCACTTCCTCGATTTCGCGGCCGAGCTCGAGTCGTCGCCGCACACCGAGCGGCTTCAGTTCCTGCAGGCCGCGCTCGACGAGCGCAACCGCCCGACCTACACGTTCCTCCCCGGCGTCGCGAAGAGCGCGCTCGCGGCGGAGACGGCGGCGCGCCTCGGCGTCACGCTGGAAGAGCTCGCGTCGCTGGTCGCGCGTCGCAAAGCAGAACGAAACCGTCGCGCGTCCTTGCCGGAGTCGCTCGGTCACGCAGCGGAGTTCGCCGAAGAAGCAGCCGCGAAATAGGCGGCTGGTGCTGCCGGCCTTAGGTTCGTGGCTGGATCTGCTCCAGCCCCCGCGCAAGCGCGGCAGAGTGCGGGCTGGAGCAGATCCAGCCACGAGGCGATACGTTTGGCCGTCAGACCCTTTTGCTCCTGGGTCCCGGAAGAGGACTTCCGGCCGGCTGTACTAGTGCCCGTTCGCCGTGTGTTTGTCGGCGCCGTGCTTTTCGCCGTCGGTCTCGTCGAGACCGGCCAGCACGGCGAGGCTCACAGGGTGATACGGCGGGCGCGGCGTAATGGGCTTGTCCGCGTTGCCGCCGCGCTCGCGAATGACGCGAGCGCAGAGCGCAAGGCAGTACTTGCCCTGGCACCAACCGGTGCCGAAGCCCGTGTAACGCTTCGCCGACTCGAGATCCGTGTGACCGCGCTCGAGGGCGACCTCGAGCTCGTGCAACGTGACGTCCTCGCAGCGGCAGACGAGCGTCTTGCTCAAGCCGTTACTTCTTCGCGGCCGTCGCGGGCTTCTCTTGCGGACGCTGCTCCGCCTCGTTCTTCACACGCCACGCGGCAAGCTGCTTCGTTCGGCGCGCCTTCTGCTTCTTACGGACCATGGGCTTCTGCGGCATGGGCCGACGCTTACCACGGCTCGCCGGCACGCGCGACATCGATCACTTTGCAGACCCGACGAGGGCGTCTAGGCGGAGAACCGCCACAAAAGCAGCGAGGGCCGTTTCCGGCCCTCGCTTGGTGCTTCAGTTCGTCACGCCGTCGGGGTCAGTCGGCCGACTCGCCGGCGCAGGTAACGAAGCCCGTCGAGCCCGTCTTCAGCTCGCCCGCACCGACGAAGCGCACGAGGCGCTTCTCGTCCGCGGGGCAATCCGCGACGAGCGCCGGGTCGCCGACCGGCGGGACCGAGGCCGCGTCGATGTAGCACCAGCCGCTGCCCTGCGCGGACGCCTGCGGGTCCGGGTTGTTCTGGCAGGCTTCCTTCTCGTCACCCGTGGCGAGCTGGTTGATCTCGCAGAAGCAGTTCCAGTCCGGGTTCGCGAACGCCGACTCTTGCGCGGCCTTCACGGCGTTGAAGCTCGGGTTGGTGGTGCCGTCATCGAGCGTCTCGGGGATCGGCGCACGACCCTCGTCGCCGTTGCAGTCGCACTCGCCTTCGACGACGCGCGCCTCGATGACGAGGCAGGGCACGTCGCCGGTCTCGGTCGGAACGAGCGTGATCGGCAGGCACTGACCACCGAGCTGCTCCTTCAGACGATCGACGATCGTATTCACCGCGGGGCGGTAACCGAAGATCGGCGAGCTGGTGTCGTTGACCTCGGCCGGGCAGATCGAGGCGAAGATGCCCTGGTTCGTCATGCCGCGGAGGACGGCCATCTCACGCAGACCGGGGTAGGCCTTCGCGCTCTCCTGCGTCGTGCCGTTGCAGAGCGGGTTGTTGCACTCGGGGCCGTCGCAGTCGTCGCAGTCCGGGCCGTTCGGAACGGCCGTCTGCAGCGGGAAGATGCAGGCGTACTCGAGGTCGTCCGCGCCGTCCGTCGGATCGGTCGTGTCGAAGATCGTCCAGTCGTTGCCGTTGATCGGGTTCGCATCCGACGGCGAGTAGCCGAGCAGCTCGCTCATGCCGGCGCGCGGCTCCGTCGACTGGATCATGAACGGCTCTTGCGGCTCGACGTACAGATCGGGGTTACCGATCAGGTAGTCGAGGTCGGCCTGGAGCTCGTCGTAGCTCTTGAAGCCGAGGCTGAGGTCGGGGTCGCCGCCCTCGTTCTCGCGCGCGATGGCTTGCCAGGGCACACCGACGATGCCCGCGACGAAGACGAGGTCTGGGCTGCGGATCGGGCGGCCGAGACCTGCGTTGTCCTTGAAGAGCGGGTTGTCGACGTCGCCTGCCTGGTAGTCGATGGCAGCGGGGTCGATCTTCGGCAGCGTGAACGCGTTCACGTAGCGCGAGGTCGGGTAGAGGAAGTCGACGCCGTAGCGCTTCTTCTGGTTGAAGCACTTGAGGTTCTGGTGATCCTCGGTCGGCTCGTATTTCGTGCTGCCGTCCGAGCAGTCGCCGCCAGCGTCACAACCCGAGGGCACGTTGAAGAAGCAGCTCGTGCAACAGTCGCTGGCCGGGTCGGTCTTGCACTCGCTCGTCGACTTGTAGAAGGGGCCGCCGAGGGCGAGGAAGCCCTGCTCGCTGATGGCGCCGTGCACGTTCTCCTTCGCGTCGCCGGCCTGGATGCTGATCGAGCAGTCGTTTTCGTCCGACAGGATCAGGATCGCGAGGAGCGAGTCGGGGCGGAGGAAGTCCGCGCGCTGCTGAAGGATGGCGTCGTCCGTGCCCTCCTCCTTCACGCGGTTGTTGTCCTCGACGAGCGATGCGTACGGATCCGGGTCGACGAGGAAGCGGAGCACCGACTCGAGCTGCATCTCGTAGCCGCATCCGACCTGGTCGACGCCGATGACCATCTTGGTGATGTCGCCGATGAGCGCGTCGGGGTCCGTCTGGCCACCGCGGGTGTTGTCCGGGTCCCAGCCGAGGAAGTCTTTGCCCTGAAAGCCCGCGACGCCCGAGCCGTCGGTGGTGCGGGTCAGGAGGTGCGCCTGGTCGTCCGGGTTCTCGACCGCGCCGCAAGCGCCGCTCGTCAGGTCGCCGAGCGAGGAGCTGATGACGCCGATGTTGATGTCGCGGATCGGCGGGAACTCCGGCTTCGACCCATCGGGACACTTGCCCGATGCATCGACGACGGCGCCGGTCGGCGCGCCCGCGTCATCGACGCAGTTCGGCGTGATGAGGCGGTTGACGAGGTCGGGGACGGCGGCAGCGAGAATCTGCTGCTTGTCGGCCATCGAGATCGAGTTGTCGATCGCGAACAAGAGGTCGATCTTGTCGACGCCGCTCTGCTTGAGCTGCTCGACGACGGTCGCCGTGGTGCGCGGGTTCAGCGGATCGATGGGACGATTGAGACAACCCATCGCGGTCGTCCCGATCGCGAGAGAACAAACGCCGAAGGCGCCGGCGGCGCGCAGCAGCCTCTTGATATTCATGATGTGGACCTCGTCGAAGACGTGACCCTCCCGCGAAACGCGGGGTGGTGGAGACCTGAGCGAGCTAAAAAAGCCAGCGGAGCCTACCAGTGGTGAGCGTTATGCTTCAAGCACCGGTCGTGCCGCTCCCGATATCGCTGATAAATTGGCCGTCGGACGGCCAATTTGAGTCACCGCTGGTTGGCAGGAATTCGGCGGTTGCCAATCGAGTTGGCACCCGGCTGCCTGCCGTCACGGCGTCAGCTTGTAGCCGTACCCGTAGACCGTGAGGATCCGCTCCGGCTTGTCGGGCGTCTTCTCGATCTTCTTCCGGAGCTTCACGATGAAGTTGTCGACGGTCCGGTTCGAGGGGGCCGCGTCGAGACCCCAGATCTTCTGAAGGATCTCGTCGCGCGAGACCGGCTGGCCCAGGCGCTCGTGCAGGAGCCGCAAGAGCTCGACCTCGTAGAACGAGATCTGATGCGACTGGCCTTCGCGCGTCACGATGTGAGCCGTGAGGTTTACCTCCGCGTCGCCGATCCGGAAGGTCTCCGGCGTGGTGGAGCCGGAGGGCCGCTGCGCGCGCCGTAGAAGGGCGCGCATCCGGGCGGTGAGCTCGCCGACGCTGAAAGGCTTCGTCATGTAGTCGTCCGCGCCTGCGTCGAGGCCGCGGATCTTGTCGACCTCCTGTGAGCGGGCCGTGAGCATGATGATGGGGACGAAGGCGTCCCATCGGCGCAGCTCTTCGCAGACCTTGAAGCCGTTGGTGTCGGGCAGCATCAGGTCGAGGAGGATCGCGTCCGGCTTCTCTTGTCGGGCGAGGTTCACCCCGTCTTTGCCGCGGTTCGCCGAGATGACGGTGAACCCCTCGAACTCGAGCGCGTCGGTCAAGCCGAGGACGATGTGAGGCTCGTCCTCGATGACGAGGATCTTGCGGCGCGGCTGCGACACGCCACCTGGATATCACGGCCGCTCATCGCGGCGGTAAGACGTTTCTCGCGTCGGTCGGCACGCTCGAAGCCGGATCCAAGAGTCGATCGAGCGGCATCCCATCGATGACGACGTCTTCGCGAACGACGCGCGCCTCCAAATACAAGCTCACGATGCCAGGGTTTCCGCTGTCGCCGACGAAGCCGAGAAGGTCGCGATCCGCGAGCTCGGAGCCGACTTTCACGTCGGGCGCAGTCGCGTCGAGGTGCCCGTGAACGACGAGATACGTTCGCGGTTTGTCGGCTCCAGGGACGTCGTGCCGCGTGACGACGGTCGTGCCGACGAGACGTCCCATCGCAGCGACACGCGTCTTTCCTTCCTGTCCTTCGAGCGCCATCGCATGCACCGGTGTACCTCGTTCGGCGGACAGCTCGAGCGAGACGGGGCTCTCTTCCGAGCCGACCGTGCCGTCGAAGCCGCGCAGGAACAGCGGCTCGTCGTCGAGCGGGTAGACGAACATGAATGGATCGGCCGAGCGATCGGGCTTGCGCGGGATCACCTCGAAGAGCGCGCCGCGCGAGCGCCGCTCTTGTTGCGGAGCCTCTGCGCTGTCGAGCGGCGTGCCGAGATCGGGCAGCGGCACGCAAGCCTGACCCTCCGGCAAATGACGAGGCGGACAGGGCATCTGCGTGAGCACCGCGGGCGCGCCCGCTGCTGAAGACGCGGCCGAAGGCGGCATCGGTTGGGTGGGCACGCTCGGCGATGTTCGCGAGATGGCGAGCGTCGCGAGCGACAGGGCCGCCACCGCCGCTGCGCCTTTCACCAGCGGGTGCACGAGGACGTGAGTAGCACGTCGGCTGCTCGTCGGCTCTTCTTCTCCCATAATGGGGCTCGTGAAGTACCGCCTCGTCTCGTCGCTCGGTTGGCTGCTCCTCGCTGCGTGCGCGAGCAAAGGATCGCCGGATGGATCACAGCCCGATCCGTCGGTTCGCGACCTGTCGACTGCGGCTGCTGCTACAGCCGATGCGTCGAGCGCGGAGCCGATCGCATCCATCGTGGCCAGTGCGTTCGCGTCGACGCCGCCCGCTGCGAGCGATCACCTCGCCGGCTCGACGATCCAGAAGGACGCGGCGTATCTCGCGTCGCCGATTTTGAAGGGTCGCAAGTCGGGATCCGAAGACGAAGCAGCAGCTGCCGCATGGCTCGCGAACGAGCTCGATACAGCGAAGATTCTGGCATTTCTGGGCACACACGTCGTCCCGTTCAAATACGGCCGATCCGGGGATCGGAAGAGCGCGAACGTGGTCGGTGTGGTCGAGCCGATGGGTGCGGATCGCAAAGAGGTCGTTGTCCTCGGCGCGCACTACGATCACCTCGGCGAGCACGGGCAGAAGACGTATTGGGGCGCGGAGGACAACGCCTCCGGCACCGCGGTCGTGCTCGCGGTCGCGCGCCAGCTCCGCGAGCGGCGTGGTGAGCTCGGGCGGCCCGTGGTGGTCGCGTTCTTCGGCTCGGAAGAGACCGGCCTGCACGGCAGCACGGCGCTCGTGAAGGCGTGGGACTTCAAGGCGCACCCGATCTCCTCGATGGTGAACGTCGACATGATCGGGCGGCCGCTCGTCGATCAGCCGGGCGTTTGGCTCGCCGGCACGGTGCTCGGCGTCGTCCCCGACGTGGACCCGGACAAAGCCGTCGGGGTGCTCCTGCCCGATCCTGCCCCGGCCAGCCTCGAGCCCATCGTGCGCGAGGCGTGCAAAGCGAACGGCATCGACGCCGTCCTGACCAAGGATCTGCCCGATTCGATCCGCCCGCAGATCGAAGACATGGCCAAAGGTCGCAGCGATCACGCGCCGTTCGAGAACAAGAAGGTCCCCTTCGTGTTCTTCAGCTCCGGGGAGTCGAGCGATTATCACCAGCCGAGCGACACGGCCGACAAGCTCAGCCCGGCCGTGCTCGAGAGCCGTGCGCGGGCGATCTTGGACACGGTGATCGCGCTGTCCAAATAACGGCGGCTTGCTTCCAGCCGTGCAGCTTGGTACGCGGGGCCCGCTATGGCCAAGGGCGGAGATCTCGATCAAGCGCTGACCAACCTGTTCGATGCGGAGCGCCGCGTGCGCCAGCTTCACGGCGAGATCGCCGACTCCGACGAGAACGCGCTTCTCGCGGCAGCGAGCAAGGCGATCGAAAAGGCCGTCAAAGAGCCGAACGAGGACGAAGCTTCGATGCGCCTCGAGCGCCTCGCAGCGCTTCTCGGCGAGCTCGAGGGACCGCGCGCGGTCGACCTCCTCATCGACATCCTCGCGACCGACTTCCCCGACGCGCGCGCCGCCGCAGGCGAGCAGCTGGAGGGCCTCGCCTACGACCGCTTCAAGGAGGTCGCGAAGGGCGTCGAGCGTGCGCTGAAGCGCTTGCCCGCGCGCTCCCCCGCGCTGCCGGAGCTTCCGTACCTCCTCGCCGAGGTGCCGGAGCCGGGCGTGCTCAAGCTCCTCGAGCTCTTCCTCGCACACGAGGACGCAGATGCCGTCGCCGCCGCGATCGAGGTCGCCGTCGAGATCGGCGATCCGCAGATGGGCAAGCACATCGAGAAGCTCCGCGGTGACAGCCGCACCGTCGAGATGACCGACGAGAACGAAGACTCGGTCGAGGTCACGATCGGCGACCTCGTCGACGACGCGCTCGACATCTTCTCAGACGACGACGGCGACGGTGATGACGAGGGCGACGGCCCCGCGCCGCCGCCGGCCAAGAAGAAGTGATGCGGAGTCGGCGAGCATGGTGAGCGCGCCGGGCGTCTTCGGTCCCGCGTACGACGCAGCGGACGTGGAGGCGCTCCACGCCGACGTGCTCCCGAAGTACCTGTCGTTCTTCAACACGCTTGCGCTCGACCGCATGATCGTCGCGCAGCAGTCGGCGGTCATGGCGTGTGGCCCGCTCGCTTCGAGCATCGCCGAGGGCGTCGCCGACCGCTTGCCGAACGCACGCATCCACGGGTTCGAGCCCTCCGAAGCGGCGATCATGGCGGCGGCGGAGCGCACGAGCGGCCTTCCCGCGACGCTCGAGCTCGAGGTGCTGAAGACGCTACCAACGCGCAAGCCCGACGGTTCGTTCACGCATGCGCTGGTGGTGCACCCGCTCGCGTCGACGACGTCCCGGATGCAGCTCCTTCGCGAGGTATCGCGGGTGCTCGTGCCCGCGGGTCAGGCGTTGATCGCGATGCCGCTTCGGGGCTCGTACCCGGAGATCACCGACATGCTCCGCGAGTTCTCGCTCAAGCACGACAACCCGCGCTTCGGCGAGGCGATCGAGGTCGCCGCGCAGAGCCGCCCCACGCCCGAGACCCTCACCGAAGATCTCGAACGCCTCGGCTTCGTGGATGTCGACGTCACCGTGGAGCTCTTGAGCGTCCCGTTCGAGGCGGGCCGCGATTTCGCCGCGCACACGCTTTTCCGCCTGATCGTCGGTCCGGACATCGTGTCGATGATCGACGCGCCCGCCGACGTCGTCGCCGCTGCGCTCGAGTACGCAAGGCTGGCGATCGGCAAGTACTGGTCCGAAGGACAGTTCGATCTCACCGTGAACGTCGGCTGCGCGTCGGCGCGCAAGCCCTCCTGACCCCGACGGCGTGACGAACTGAAGCACCAAGCGAGGGCCGGAAACGGCCCTCGCTGCTTTTTGTTCTCAGTGTCCGGCGTCGGCCGCTGTGGGCCGATGCCACACGAAAATAGCTTGAGAATAACAGATGAGCGCGACGTGGAGGCGCCACGTATGATCACTTCTCTGCCCACCACTCTGTGGAACTGAATGGAGGCCCGGATGGAGCACGTTCGCTGCACCCCCCGTTGGATCCTCGGCATCGCCGCAGCCTTGCTCGTCGCAGGCTGCGGGGATTCGGGGGACAGTGACTCGGACTCGAGCGGTGGAGCGGGGGGCACGTTAACCGCCGGAAACGGCGCGGGCGCGAACGGCAACAACGGCGGCGGCGGCAGCACCGCACAGTTCGGCATGGGCGGCTCGGGCGGGGGCGAGACGCCATGCGAGAACCTCGAGTGCCAGCAGGTCGACTGCGAGGGCGACGTCACGACGACGATCAGCGGCACGGTGTACGAGCCGGCAGGGACGACGCCGCTCTACAACGTCGTCGTCTACGTCCCGAACAAGCCGCTCGACCCGATCACCGACGGCGCGACGTGCGAGACGTGCGCGTCGACGCTCTCCGGGGATCCCGTGGTCTCGACGCTCACGGATACGGCGGGTCACTTCGTGCTCGAAGACGTGCCTGCGGGCGACAACATCCCGTTGGTCATCCAGATCGGCAAATGGCGGCGTGAGATCACGATCTCGAGCGTCCCCGAGTGCACCGACACCCCGCTCACCGACGTCGAGCAGACGAGCCTGCCGAGCAACCAGACCGAAGGGCACATCCCGAAGATCGCGCTCACGACCGGCGGCGCCGATCCACTCGAGTGCTTGCTGCGAAAAATCGGCATCGAAGACTCGGAGTTCACGCCGGAGCAAGGCACCGGCCGCGTGAACCTGTTCGCAGGCAGCGACGGCTCGCAGCGCTACTCCAACGCGTTGAACAACGGCGAGGACTTCACGCAGGCGCAGACGTTCTGGACGCAGGGCGTGTTCTTGAACAGCTACGACATCGTGCTGCTCGCCTGCGAAGGCGCGCAAAACGGCGGGACGAAGCCGCAGAACGCCCGGCAGGCGGTGCAGGACTACACCTACGCGGGCGGCCGCCTGTTCGCGTCGCACTGGCACAACATCTGGTTCGAGCAGGGCCCGGCGGATTTCCAGAGCGTCGCGGAGTGGGACTTCAACCAAGGCGACCCGCCCGATCCGTTCCAGACCTTCATCGACACGACCTTCCCCAAGGGACAGGCGCTGTCGCAATGGCTCTTCAACGTCGACGCCTCGGAGGTCGAAGGCGAGCTCTACATCAACGAGCCGCGCAACACCGTCGGGAGCATCGACACCGACGTCGCGCAGCAATGGATCTACGGCGAAAATCCGGAGGCGATCGAGTACTTCACGTTCAACACGCCCGTCGCTGCAGCCGAAGAAGACCAGTGCGGGCGCGTCGTCTTCAGCGATCTCCACGTCTCGTCGGGTGACGTGGTCGGCGAAGACTTCCCGGAGGGTTGCGTCACCTCGGGCCTCTCTCCGCAGGAGAAGGCGCTGCTCTTCATGCTCTTCGATCTGTCGTCATGCATTCAGCCCGACGATGATCCGCCCTGCCCGCCCAACGAGACCGAGTGCGGCGACGCCGACGATCCGCCGTGCAACGGGTCCTGCGTCGAGGGTTGCTGCCAAGCCATCCCGACGTGAGATCGACGCGACGTGCCTGCGCGATGGCGCGCGGGCACGTCGCCGCGTGGTGTCGGACGTGTCGGCTCAGTTCAGGCCGCAGTACTTCGACGGCGTGGTCGCGGGGTAGTAGTAGAGAACGTTGACGCACATCTCGTCGCTCGAGCTGAGGCCGAACTCGACGTTGGCGTCCGACGAGTTGTCGTACTGGCAGGTGACGTCGATTCGATCACCGACGACCGCGCTGCCCTCGATGGGGTAGAGGCCCTGGTCTTTGAAGTCCCACGTTTGGTCGGAGAGCGTCTGCTTGGCGCTGCCGTCCGCGGGGGTGAGGTCGACGGTGGTGCGCCGGCCGAGCTGATGCATGTGCGGGAAGACCGCGAAGATGTTCTGCATCGGCTCGTCGATGGTGCAGCCGCCGGTGGCGTCGACGCCCGTCGATTGCGCGGGGATATCGATGTCGAGCGTCCCGGCGATGAGGAGCCCGACCTTCTGTAGATCGGTCGCGTTGGAGCCGAGGAGGTTCACGTACGTTGGTTGGATCTCCAACGGATCGGCGCCGGCGTTGATGATGTGGAGCTGCAGGATGACGTGTTTTCCGCCCTCGAGCGTCATCGCGGTTCCTTCGGGGAACGACACGCCCGGTGTGCCCACGCCGCCGCCGGACACGAGACCCCACGAGATCCCCATCGTCTCGCACTCCCACGGCCCAGCTTCCTCATAGGGCTGCGTGTTCGTGAACACCGCGAAGTGATGAACACCGTTCGGCGGCGCTTGCTGCTCGAGACCGACGACGGCGAGCGGCTCGTCCTCCGGGATCTGGAAGGACCAGCATTGATATTCTTCGGCGCCGGGCGCGAGCGTGTACGGCGTCGATTGAAGCTGCATGCCGACTTCGGGAGGCGGAAGCGGATCGAGCACACCTCCCTCGCCTCCCGAGCCGCCGACATTGCCTGTGCCTCCTCCACCTTCTTGCGAGTCGCCTTCTTCAGAGCCGCACGCCACGACGGTGAGGAGAGACGCAGCCAACAAGAGAGCGGTGCGACAGCCGTTCATGCCGCGAGGCTACGATCGAAGATTGCCGGTTTGAACCCAGCGCTGAGCTGGGTTCACCCGAAAACGACGAACCCAGAGCTCGGACTCGTGCCAAAGGGCCGAGCGACCGGCCCGCTCGCCCGTAAGGGCGGGCCGCGTCGCGAGATCAACCGAAACGAGCTCTGGGATTGAACGGGCGCCGAATGGGTGAGGGCCCGAAGCTGCGGCCTCTTTCACGCAGGTTGCTTTGAGGCCTTTCAATTTGTGCCGCCGCGTTCGTCTGGTACCGCAAACTACATGAATTTTACGAACGATAAATTCTATCGCCAACCCATTGGTTCTTCGCGTCTTTCCGGCCTCGGCTTCGTTGCGACCGCGCTCCTCGTCGCGGCTGCGGCGGTCGCGGGTTGCGGAGACAGCGAAGCGACAGGCGGCGGCGGGCAAGGAGCGGAGGGGGGAACCAACAACGACGGAGGAAGTGGCGCCCAAGGCGGGCTCGGCGGTCAGGGAGCACAAGGCGGCGCGGGCGGCGAAGGCGCGCAGGGCGGAAGCGGCGGCGCAGGCGGTGAAGGTGGTGGCCCGCCGACGAAGCCGGCGGACTGCGACGTGCTCTCGCTCTCGGGAATCGATCTCCTCAGCAAGATGGAGAACGCGCCGGACAGCGCCGACGTGATGCCGGTCGTGCGGACGTCGAGCACACAGGAGAACGTCAGCGGAGATGCGACGATGTTCGATCGGTTGCAGTTCCTCTTCGACGGCAACCTCGACGTCGGAACGCACCAGTTCGACGGCGTCCTCGATCACATCGTCCCGAACGGCACGACGACGTACACCTATACGTGCAACGCGGGCGCGATCTATCAGGAGGATCTCGACGAGACCATCGAGGAGCCCGCGTACACCCGGGCGTTCGCCGCGAAGGCTGGTGAGCTCGAGATCGAAGAGCTCGTCACGCCGCACCAAACGCAGGGTGTCTTTCGGTACGTCGAGCTTCGCGAGGTCGCGCCGAACGTCGACACCCAGGTCTACGAGTGGAAAGACGGCGGCAAATGCTACTGGATCGAAGAGGCCGCGTACGACGTGCGCCGGCCGAACGGGTGCTTGCCGTTCACCGACGGCGCATGCCCCGCCGATCAGTTCTGCATGCCGGTGGTCGCGAGCGGCATCGACGGCGAGTGCGTCACCGGCGGCGACAAGGCCGTCGGCGAAGCGTGCACCTTCGTGAACGACACGACCTGGGACTCGGATTGTGAGCTCGGGCTGCGTTGCTTCGACGAGGGTGAAGGCGGCACTTGCTATCAGGTCTGCGACATCTTCTCGGCGACGCACGGCTGCCCGGACGACACGCACTGCGGCGGCGGATACAACCTCTGCATGCCGCTCGAGGATCTCACGAACAGCGGGGTCGATCCCGCGGCCCTCGGTGAAACCTGCAGCGTCGATCCGAGCGCGCTGTACTGCGGCGGAACGGGCCAGCCCGGCATGTGCTGGGACGACGACCAGGACGGCCCGATGGAGTCCACGTGTTACCCCTGGCACGCCGCGCCTTCGGAGTGCGTCGCGCCCCAAACCGCCGGAACCGTTCAATACAAGAACGGGATCGACGCCTCGACGGTGTGGTGCGTAACGCCTTACGAGTTCTGACGCCCGACCGGGTTCATCTCGTTTTTTGCGCCGGGAGCGATCTGCGCTAAGCCCCGGCGATGCCCGAGCGCGGCGTTTACGAGCTGGTTCAGACGGTTCGATTCGAGTCGGCGCGGCGTCTGCCGAAGACGCCGCCGACGCACCCGTGCCACAACGTCTACGGGCTCGCGTTCTATCTCGACATCCACGTCGAGGGGCGCATCGATCCGACGACCGGTTGGGTGTTCGACTTCGCCGAGATCGAAAAGGCGATGGCGCCGCTCTACAAGCGGATCGACCACCACTATCTGAACGACATCGAGGGCCTCGAGAACCCGACGAGCGAGGTCCTCGTCACGTGGATCTGGGACCGGCTCAAGCCGTCGCTTCCGGGTCTCACGCAGCTCGTGCTGCGCGAAAACGACGTGTCGCGCGTCATCTACCGCGGCTGATCCTCGTCCTGCCCCAACAGCCCCATGTACCGAGCCTCCGCCTCCATCCACATTCACTTCGCTCACCACGTGCGCGGTCATTCCGGCCCGTGCATCTCGTTGCACGGTCACACGTGGAAGTTCGAGGTCGTGCTGGAAGCGGAGGACCTCGACAAAGAAGGCTTCGTCGTCGACTTCGATCGCGTCCACGCCGAGGTCCTCGTCCCGTGCTTCGACCTGCTCGACCACAGCCTCGCGGTCGGTCACGCGACATGGATGGAAACGAAAGAGCTGCTCGCGCCGCTCGGCGAGACGCTCGTTCGCTCGCGGATGGAGACGATCGGTCACGAGGGCACGCCGCCGCCCGGCTTCACGGGTGAGCTCGAAGGCGCGCGCAACGAGCGTCCCGGCGGCATCAAGCTCGCGGTGTTTCCGTTCACGCCGACGAGTGAGCGCCTCGCGCATTGGCTCTACGACGTCGCGCGCACGCGCTTCGCGGACGGTCGCGTGCGAATCGCGTGCGGCCGGGTCTACGAAACGCTGCACCCGGCCGAGACGATCGCCGAATACTGGCCGCGCTGAGCGCGGAAGCCCGCGGGTTACTTCACCAGCGACAACAGCGAAAATTCGCCGGTGTCGTTCTTGGAGAAGAGGCTCGCGTCGCCCTCCGCGAGCTTCACGACGAGCTTGCCGTCGTCGTCGATCGAGTACGAGAGCTTGCCCGACGACTTCTTCCAGTTGGCCTTCATCTCGTCGATCATGGCCTTCGTCTCGGCGTCCATGTCCTTGGGGTCGATCTCGACGCCCTGCTCGCAGCCGGCCTCGACCGAAACAGGCACCGTGCGCGGGCAGACGGTCGGTGACTTGTCGTCGCCGAGGATGCAGATCGTGTGCTGCTCGAGGTTGTAGGTGCAGAGCTCGAGGCCGGCCATGTTGAAGTCGGCGTTCGTCTGCAGGCTCTTCACGATCGCGACCGACTTGCCCTTCACCTTCTTGAGCTCGCCAGGCTTTAGCTGAAGCTCGTTGTGGACGCCGAACGCGCCGGGCTCGAAGTCCTCTCCGAGCTGCGCGACCGCGCGGTACTTGTTCCCGTCTTTCGCGACGAGCATCGACACCGTCGAGCTACCGGTCTCGTTCTTCACGCGGGCGATCGAAAGACGTGAATCTCCGAGGTTCGGCGCGTCCTTCGCCATCTCGCAGGTGGCGTTGCCGCCGTCGAGCGACACGAAGTCTCCCGCCTTTTTCACGAGGCAACCGCAAAGGTCGTCGGTGCTCCCGAAACCTTCGGCGCAGATCGACCAGAGACGCGCGACCTCTTCGGGCTTTCCGCCGACGCCCTCGAAGCGCTTCTTCACCTCGGCGTTGTCACGGAGCACGAGCGAATCGCCGTAAGCACGCTTTGCCGCGTCGGTGTCCTTCTGCTCTTCGGCGACGCGGCCGGTGTTGTAGAGGATTTGCGCGCGGAGCTTCGGCTCGCTGGTCGTCGCGAGGGCGCGCTTGTTCGCGTCCTTCGCGCGATCGAGATCGCCTGCGTTGAACGCCGCCCAGCCGATCTCGGCGAGGACGCGCGGATCTTTCGGTGCAACGGCGAGGGCTTTGTCGAGCTCGACGATGGCCGCCTTGAAGTCCTTCTTCTTGGAGAGCTTGCGGCCCTCGGTGAGGTGCTTGACGAGCGTCGTGCGCGTCTCCGCCGAGGGAGCCTTCGCGCTCGACGTGGACGCCGCGGTCGGCGCGCTCGCGGTCTTTGCGGGCGCGGATGCCGCCTGAGCGGGCGCGCTCGAGGCCGCGTGGGAGGGCGACGACGAAGCAGCGGATGTCGCGCCGCCTCCTTCACCGCCGCATGCACACAACGAGAGCACCGAAACCAAGAGAAGTGAGTCGCGCGAGGTCTTCATGGATTTTTTTTCCGCGCGCGCACGACGGCTCGGGTCCCGCCTGGGGGGTGTGCTCCCCTACGGGTCGCACTGGCACCCAAGCCTGTGCGCGCATCCCAGCAACGCTCGCCGCCATACCGCACTTCCGCACGCGCACACACGGTCAACGGCGGGTGTCGAAGACGTCGGCTGCGCTGCGTTCGGGCGTCGGCGGGGACAGAAGCTCCGACCGGTCCGGTAGGCGCTTCGGCGGCGCGGGCTTCG
>JABFXY010000052.1 GCA_013361525.1 Polyangiaceae bacterium
ATTAGTCGCTGTCCCAGCTCGTCGATGCACCGTAGGTACCCGAGCCGAGCTTCTTCGGGGGTGGCGGCTGGGGCACGACGAGAGGCGCTGGTTTTTCGCGCGCCGGATGGTTCGTACGCGCAGGCGCCGCGCGGGGCGCGGCGACACGCGTCCGCGCCAGCTCGGCCTCGATCTGATCGCGGAGGTCTGCCGCCTCGACGCTGTCGTCGGAAGCCATGGCCGCAATGCGGACGGCGTCCGAGAGGTCTCGGTCCGCTCTCGTCCTATCGCCGAGCGCGCGATGACTGCGCCCACGGATCCATTTCGCGCCTGCGATACGGAAGTGGTCGGGGCCGAGCGTCTTTTCGAGGAGCGAAATGCCTTGGTCCAAATGCACGATCGCGTCGGTGTGTTTTCCCTCTGCCGCGTCGACGGAACCAAGGTTGACGAATGCGAGCGCGCGATCCGGATGTGCCGCCTCGGTGAGGATCGAGGCCGCAATATCGAGATGGGCGCGCGCCTCGGCCGTTCGCCCAAGCTCGATGAGGACGATTCCGATGCTGTTCTCCGTCAGACCGACCGACGGATGGCGCTCCCCGAGGAGGAGCTCGAGCTCGCGCGCGCGACCATAGCGCTCGAGCGCCTCCGAGCGACGCTCGAGCAAGCGAAGCACGCCCGCGGCGTTATGGTGATGCCGCGCGATGGCGGGGTGATTGGGGCCGAGGACTTGCTCGTCGATGGCGCGCGCTCGTGTGTGCAGCTCGAGCGCGTCGGCCAGGTCGCCGCGGATTCGTGCCAGATCACCGAGTGCCGTGAGGACGCGCGAGCCGCGTAGGCTCTTGTCGTCTCCGATGCGTTCGTAGGTAGCGAGCGCCTCGTTCAGCTCGATGCTGGCGGTGTCGAGCTCGCCGGACGCTGTATGCGCGAGCCCAACCTGGAGCAGGTACGCTGCGCGGAGGCTGGGCGGATCGCCGATCCGCGCGATGGCAGCGGCGACCTGCGCTGCGTTCGACTCCACGTCGGCGAAACGCCCTCGTGATCCGGCGACGGCCATGATCTCGAGCCAGGCCTGCGCCGCCGTTCCGTCCGCACGCGCGGCCAGCGCGACGAGCTGCGCGTCGGTTGCAAATGCCGAGGCGTCGTCGAAAGACCCCGCGCGCCGGGCAATCCTCGCGGCGAGGACCTTCGCTTCGGCGATGGCCGGCTGGTATCCGATTGCGACGGCGTCGGCGACGAGCCGTTTCGCCGTCGGCAGTGCGGCCGTGTAACCACCGGATGCCGCCGTCGCGCGGAGCTCGTCGAGCTCGTGCTCCAAGGTCTCGAGACGACCGCGCCGATCCGCGTCGGTCGGGCGAGGGTCTTCCCCGAGAAGCGATTCGACGCCGCTGCACTCCGCGATGGATGGCAAATCGAGCACCGCCGACGTCGCGCCGAGAACCATATCGGCGTTCGCGTTCTCCAATGTCGTGCCCAGCGCGTCGAGCGATTGAAGCCGGCGATCCAGGCAATGCATGCGTGCATCGAGCGTCGCTTCCGATTGCTCGTGGCGCACGTGGGTCGCTTCGCACGTTTCACGGTGGGCCTCCTGCCATTGTCCGGTGAAGGTTTGGACGGCGGAGATGGTGCGCTCCGCCGACTCTTTCGCAATGGGGCTGTTCGTCGCCTCGAACGCGCGCGTCACCCTTGCGGCGCGCTCGTTACTCCAGACCGGCGCCATTCGGAGTGGACCTGCGGCGCACGGATCGGGGGCATGCCCCGCGGCCGGCTGCCGCGTCGCGAGAATGGTGATTGCCGCGCCGGCCGCGACGAGCCCCATTGCGGCGAACCACGGTGCGTAGCGTTGCTGCGGGGTCTGTTGCAGCTCTCGCAGCAGATCGTCCATGGACGAAAATCGCGCATTCGTGGCGGGCGATAGCGCTCGTTGCAGCGCGCGTTGCACGCGTCGCGGAACACCGAAAAGATCCTCCACCCGCGCGCGGTCGGTCATCGATCGGCGGAGCTCTTCTGGCGTCGATCCGGCGAAGGGTCGTTTCCCGCTCAATGCCTCGTAGAGGCAGACGGCGAATGCGAATTGGTCGCTATGGGTCGTCGCGTCGCGCTCGTCGAGCTGCTCGGGCGACATGTACGCGGGCGTTCCGACGAGGCGCCGTCGGGAGTCGACGTCGGTGTGGCCGATGTCGACCGAGGCCACGCACGCGAGCCCGAAGTCGGTGACGCGAACCCGCCCGTCCACGCCCACCATCACATTCTCCGGTTTGAAATCTCGGTGCACGATGCCGGCGCGGTGCGCGGCCGCGAGGCCTTCACCCGCTTGAGCGAAGACCGATCGGATCTCCTCGTACGCGCGCTTCTTCGAAAGCAGCCACGCGCGCAGCGTCTCGCCCTCGACGTACTCCATCGACAGATAGATCTCGGGCTCGACGTGACCGACCTCGTAGACCGCCGCGACGTTCGGGTGAGAGAGGCGCGCCATCGCCTGCGCCTCACGCGCCATTCGATCGGCGGAGCTCGCGCTTGCGCCCGGCCGAATCAGCTTGAGGGCCACGCGCCGGTCGAGCGCCGGATCGTGGGCGAGGTACACCACCCCCATCGCGCCGCGGCCGAGCTTGTCGAGCACGCGGTGCCTGCCCACCATCGCTCCCGGGGCGGGTGCGCCTGCAGGGGCTCCGCCGGCCAGTGCGGCGACGAGGGTGCTGCACGTCGTGCAGCCGTCGAGGTGCGCTTCGACTTGGCGAAGACGCTCGCCGGCCAGGCGGCCGTGCACGAGATCGTCGACCGCCGCATCGTCGAGACAGCCCATTGCCGAGTTGGAGGCTAGCCCTCGATCTTCGGCATTGCTACCGTGCAATCGCATGTCGAGCCTTCCTCTCGCGGAGGTCTTCGTCGGAGCGAGCTCTGGTTCTCGTGAGGCAATGGCCGACCTCGAGCATCGATTGGCAGCGCTCTGTGGCGTCGCGGAGCACGAGCTGCCGGACGTTCGGATCGAGCGAGGGGTGTTCGTGGCCTATCTCCGTCGACGCGTCCGTCGGGACGAGCTCGACTCGCTCGACCCTGCGGCGCTCGTGGAGCTCTACCTCGTGGCTGCGCTTCGAGAAGGAAAGCACGCTGCGCAGGCTGTTTTCGAGGCACGTTACGTCGCGTCGCTCGGGTCCCGCATCGGAACGATTCGACTGTCGGACGCGGACCTCGACGAGGTCAAACAGCGAGCTCGCGCCAAACTGCTCGTGCCCGACGAAGCCGGTGTTTTGCGGATCGAAGAGTATGCAGGGCGGGGTCGCCTCGCGGGTCTCGTGCGCGTCGTCGTGACGCGAGAGGCGTTGACGCTCAAGCGACGCACGCAGCGCGAGGATCCGCTGCAGGAAGGAGATCTCGCGGAGCCGATGGCCGACGCTTGGGATCCCGGTATCGAGGTGCTCAAGGGCAAGGCGCGCGCGGCGTTTCGGGAGGCATTCAGCGCAGCGGTGCGCCGCCTCACCCCCCGCGAGCGGAACCTCTTGCGCCTGCACCTGCTCGGCGGCGTAACGCTCGAGAGCCTCGCGGCGATGTACGGCGTTCACCGCGCGACCGTGGTTCGATGGCTCGCCGCCGCTCGCGGCACGGTGCTCGACGAAACCCGAAAGGGCCTCGGCGCCTCCCTTCGAGTCCGCGGCCCCGAGCTCGAGAGCATCATGGAAGCGATTCGCGGCAGCCTCGACCTCAGCGTCGAACGCCTGCTCGCGACCCTTGCTCCCGATTCTCAAGATCATCCCGACTAGAAACGCGGAGCCCCCCGAGATCGGCGCACGAAAAAAATTCTGCGCCGCTTGGAGCGGTCCTGCGTTTACCGGGCATGACAGCCCAAGAACTGGTCGATCTCCGGCACGAGGCGCGACGCCTCAGGCCAACGCTGCCAAACCACACTGCCTATACGGAGCACGCCCTGGCGGCTTGGCGCGGGCGCATGATCAACGAGCACGGCTCCGCCCGCGTGTTTCGTGCGCTCTCGGAGCAGCTCGATCGAGCCGGGATGCTCGGCGCGGCCGAATGCGCGACCTTTGCGCAGGAAGAGCGCCGTCACGGCGTTCTCTGCGGAGCGGTCGTCGAGGCCCTCGGGGGACAGGCGACGTTCGTGGAGATGCCGTCGAGCTATCCGATCCATTCGGATGTGTCGCGATTCGAGGGGTGCCTGCGCAACGTACTTTCGATTTGCTGCATGAGCGAGACGGTCGCGGTCGCGCTCATCAGTGCCGAGCGTCTCGCGATGGAACCCGGAGCCCTTCGTGATCTGTTGGAGGACATCCTCAAAGACGAGATCGGCCACGCGCGCTTCGGCTGGAAGCTCGTCGCCGGCGCATTGCCGAGGGTCGACGACGCGATGCGTGCGCGGCTGGATCGTTACCTCTCGGTGGCATTCGCCCACCTCGAGCGCCACGAGCTCGAACACATCGACGAAGGCCCCGGGCTCGGGGGCGACAGCGCATCGCTCGGATTGTGTGACGGCCGCGCGATGCGGTCACTGTTCGAGTCGACCGTTCGCGAGGTGATCGTGCCTCGCCTCGAGGGAATGGGTTTTTCTGCCGCGCGCGCGTGGGAATACCGAAGCGAGGCGCTCGCCGTGTGGAAGGAGGCGGTATGAGCTCGTTCATTTCGCGCAGGCACATCATCGGCGGTGGTCTCGGTCTGTTCACCGGCGTCGTCCCGCAGCTCGTTACCGGGTGTGCGGAGGGGCAGGCACGGGCCGCGCGGGGAATGGGGCTCGAGCCACCGAATCGGAGGGGCAATATCGCGTGCGGCGGCTGCTCCGTTACCGAGCGCAACACCGAGGGACCTTATTATCGGAGCGGCGCCCCATTTCGGTCGAATCTCGTCGACAAGGGCATACCCGGCGTCGCGCTCACACTGCACGGCACGGTTCAATCCATCGATTGCATGCCCATCGCCGAGGCGCTGGTCGACGTGTGGCAAGCGGATGGGGAAGGGCGATACGACAACGACGGTACGTTCGCGAAGGACTCGCCGCTTCGGTTGCGCGGGCGCGTTCGATGCGACAAGACGGGCGCATTCACCATTCGGACGGTCGTGCCGGGCAACTACCTCGACGGAAAGAAATACCGCCCGGCGCATATCCACGTGAAGGTCGCAGGCGCCGGACACCAAGAGCTGACGACACAGCTGTACTTCCCCGAGGATCGATACAACGAGAGCGACCGTTTCTTCCTGCCGTCGCTCGTTCTCGATATGTCCAAGGACGACCAAGGGCTTCGCGGCGGCTACGATTTCGTGCTGCTCCCGAATCGAGCATAGCGCGCACAATTCTTAAGAGTCGTGGTGGGGGTGGCGCGCTATGCATTCGTGTATGGCGAACCTCGGTGCACGATCGACGGCGGAAGAAGCGCTTCGAGGCATTTCTCTTCGAGGGAAGACGGCGCTCGTCACGGGCGCGTCGTCGGGGCTCGGAATCGAGACCAGCCGCGTGCTCGCCCTCGCGGGGGCGAACGTGGTCATGGCCGCGCGGAACACGGCGGCGGCCGAGGAGGTCGCTCGGTCGCTGCGCGAAGCGCTCCCTCGCGGTGCCGGCATCCTCTCCGTCCGCGCGCTGGATCTCGCGGACCTCGGGTCCATTCATGCATTCGCCAAGGCCTATCGCGCCCGTGGCGAGCCACTTCACTTGCTCGTCAACAACGCGGGCGTCATGGCCACCCCGCGCGGTACCACCGCGCAGGGACACGAGCTGCAGCTCGGGACGAACCACCTCGGCCATTTCGCCCTCACGATGGCGCTCGAGCCGGTCCTCCGCGCCTCCGCACCGGGGCGTGTCGTCACGGTATCGAGTGGGCTGCACGTGCGCGGGAGCACCGAGCGAATGATGGAGACACTGAGGAGCGACCCCTCGTACCAGAAGCGCAAATACGTTCCATTCGATGCGTACGGCGATTCGAAGCTCGCGAACATCCTCTTCGCGCGCGAGCTCGCCAATCGGCTCGGCCCTGCCATTGTCGCCTTTTCGCTTCACCCCGGCGTGATCCCGACGCCGTTGAGCCGCAACCTTGGCGTGGGCGGTTGGCTCTTCCGTGTGTTCGGCCGACCTTTCATGAAATCGGTCCCGCAAGGCGCCGCGACCACGATCTTCGGGGCGACGGCCCCAGAGCTCGAAGGGCGTTCGGGCGAGTATCTCTCCGATTGCGCGATTGCGCGATCGAGCAGCGACGGGCGCGATAGTGAGGCTGCTCGCGTTCTGTGGAAGGAAAGCGAGCGGCTCGTCGCGTCGACCGCGTAGACACCTCGGATCGTGACGAGTGTGTGAAGGCTGGGCCCCTCGTCCTGGACTTTGGCGCTTCGTGCGCCATGAACACGATATGGCGAAGGTGTTGGCGGAGAGTCTGTTGTGGACGCTCGAGTACGACGAAGCGCGCCATTTGCTTCTCGCGCGCCGCACGAAGGCACCGTGGCCGCTCGACGAGCAAGGTGGCTCGTTCGTGTCGCTGAACCTCACCGTCCGCGCGGAAGGCATCGACCCACACAAGACGTCGCTGCTCGTCGATCTTCGCAACTCGCCGATGCGCAATGACGAAGAGTTCGAGCACGCCATCGCTGCGCGTCGACGTGAGCTCGACTCCGCGCTGCGCGCCTTCGCGCGCTCCGCCTATCTGGTTCGGACGCCGGCAGGGAAGCTCCAGATCCAGCGATATCTGCGCGAGGACGGCGTGAGCCGCCCGGTGTTCGACGACGAGGCGGCAGCGATTCGGTACCTCGTTCAGCGCGATACGGTGCATCGCACCGCACGCTGAGTCGATACGGAGCGGCGCGATAGCCACGGCAAAAGCGCCGGTGTTTCGGTATGATGGCGTCCTAATATGCGCCTCTTGCAGTCTCTTGCGTTCTTGAGCGCGGTCTCGATCTTCCAGAGCGGATGTTTTCTCGATTCGATGGGGTCCCCGCCCGAGGGCGGCGCGGGCGGCGCGGAGCCAATCGGTGGAAGCGACCCGGTGACGACGTCGTCCTCGTCGACGACGACCGGCGGCGGTGACGTCGGCGGCGCTGGCGCGGCGGGCGGCGGTGGCAACACGGCGACGGGCGGGCAGGGGGGCACGGGTGAAGGCGGCGAGGGCGGCGAAGGCGGAGCGCCGCCCCCTCCCTGTGAGGGGTATTTGGATCTCGACGGCGAAGAGAACGACGTCGCGACCGCCGGATCCGACGATGGGCTGGACGCGGACGCGTTCTCGTTCGGCGCGCGGATCCGTCTCGATGCGCTCCCCTCCAACTTCGAGATCAATGGCGAGTACGACCTGGCCTATGTCTTCGAGCGGTGGAGCACGAATGCCGGGGGGCAGGGCTATTACATCGGCTTTTACGACAGCGCCGACACCAACGGTGCCCAATACGCAAACCCCTTCGTGGGATTGCGTGGCAATGGCAATGATTGCGTCGCGTACGGCAACGCGCCGCTTCCTTTGAACCAGTGGCACTACATCGCGGGCTCGTTCGATCCCGACAACGGCGGCGTGCTCACGTTCTATTTCGACGGCGTGGCGATCGGTACCGGTGCGTGCAGCGGTGATGGTCCCCTCGGTGACTTCGGCGGAACGTTCGCTGTCGGCGTCTCCGCTTCCGGCATCGATGCTTCGGTCGACGACGTCTTCCTCCGCGCGAGCACGACCCCGCTCCCCCCGGGTGACGCCACCTGCGAGAGCGACGTCATCGCGGCCTTCACGTTCGACGACGATTCACTGGCGTCGTCTTGTGCGGTCGACCGTTCGTTCGTGTTTGCTCCGAGCCCGAACGATCCGACCCATGTTTGTGAGCCTTGATGGGCTGCGTCAGGGCGGCGATCGCACCGCCGAGCAGCACCAGCCGTTCGGCGTCGAGGTCCTTGTCCTCGAAGAGGATGCGGTGAATGGCCTCCCCGTCGAAGGTGCAAACGACGGTGTCGACCATGGTGCGGAAGCTCGGCCCGAGCAGCCGCGCCAGGTCCGGCAAGAGCTCGCGCGCGAGCTCCTCGATATGGTCGTAATACGCGCGCGCGGCCGGCTTCATCGCGCGTGCGAGCTCGACGTTGGTCCGCGCCGCGATCGACAGCTCGTAGAAGGCCTGATTCACGCGAGACCTGCATTGCTCGCGGAGCAGCTGCATGGCGACCAAAAGCGGATCACCGCCGCCTGATGCCGTGAAGCGCCGTCGATAGTCGGCGAGGACCCGTGCACCGATGTCGTTGCAGACCTCGACGAGCAATGCCTCCCGTGTCGGAAAATGGCGAAACAGCGCGCCTTGCGACACGCCCGCGCGGTTGCAGATCACCTGCACTGTCGCGCCGGAGTAGCCCTCGTCGATCAGCGCGTCCGCGGCCGCGTCGAGGAGCTTTCGAATGGTGGCCTCGCGCCGCTCGGATTGCGTGCGGCGCGGAGGTTTGGAAGGTAACGAAGATCCCATTCAGGCTGCCGCGACGGCGTCCGGTCCGGTCGATCGTCGGGGTGCGCCATCCGTGCGTGGACGCTCGGCGGCCTGACCCGCTCTCAAGAATTGGCCGAACCCTCGCTCTCGCCCGAGCGCAGGCTCGAATGCTCCGTCTCCGAACGCGACGCGACCGTTCACCAGGACGGAGCGGACGGCGCCGTCGCTTCGGTTCACCATTCGAGCCAGGCCGTCGAAGCCGTCCATCGGAGCTTCGTGGTACACCTCGAGCCTGTCGTCGAGCGCCGACGGATCGAGGACGGACAGGTCGGCGCGATCGCCGAGGCGAATCGTGCCGGCCTCGATCCCCAGCCAGGACCCGAGCTCGCCCGTGAGCCGCCAAATCGCCTTCTCGATCGGCATGATCGGTTTGCCGGCTCGCTCCGCGTCGCGCACGAGCTTCAGCATTCGGAGTGGAAAATTGTAAAATGCCATATTGCGGATGTGCGCGCCGGAATCCGCAAAGCCGATGAGGGCGCCCGGCTCAGAGATCATCCGCGCGACCTCACGCGGGCGATGGTTCGCAATCGTCGTGCGCCAGCGCAAGAGCTTGCCGTGCTCGACGACGAGATCGAGGAACGCGTCGACCGGGTGAATGCCCCGCTCGTCCGCGACCGCGCCGATGCTGCGCCCGACGAGTCGCTCGTCCGGACAACCGACGATGAATGCATCGTAAAAGTCTCGCTGCCAAACGCGCGGGCTGAGCTTCTTCTGGTAGTCCTTGCGGAAGCGCCGCCGGTATTGCTCGTCTTTGAGGAGCTCGTTGCGGGCTACCTCCTCCGCGAGATGCAGCGCCTCTTCCCCGGCGCCGAACTCTTCGAAGACGACCAGATCGATGCCGTCGGCGTAGACCTCGAACGGCGTCGGCAGCGTCTGCCACCGAAAGTCCCCGCCGAGCACGCGATTGACGAAGCGGGTGAGCCCGGCGAGAACACGGTGCAAGCCGGGCGATGTCTTCGCGTCGGCGAGCGTTATGAGCGTCGTCTTCAGCGCTTTGTCGCCGCCCCAGGGCGCCGACTCCAGGAGGAAGCGGATGGCGTTCACCTTCGTCGTGATGTTCGGCGCGCTCTGCAGAATGCGGCCGCGGCGGCGAAGGATTCGGTGAAGGCGCCGATATTCACCCCACGATGCGTAGGTCGAGGGCAATGCTGCGGACCGATAACGGTCGCCGTCGAGCTTGTCCCACGGGTTCGTCATCGTCGAAAGGCCGAGCATGCCGCAATCGATTGCGTCCTCGAGCGTGCGCTCCATCCGGGCAACCTCCGCCTCGGTCGGCTCGATCGATGCGTCGAGTGCGCGGCCGAGGCCCATCACGCTCGTGCGCAAGTCGGAATGGCCGAGGAACGACGTGACGTTCGGGCCGAGCGGGTGATTGTCGAGAAACTCGACGTATTCGGCGGGCGTGCGCCACGACTTCTTGTCTCGAAGGAGCGGCAGAACGTACGAACGCGGTATCGCCTCGACGCGCGTGAACAGATCCGAGCAATCCTCCGCATCGGAGAGGATCGTGCTGATGGAGCACGAGCCGACCGTGACCGTCGTCACGCCGTGTCGAATCGACTCCGACAGGGAGGGCGCGGCGAGCAGCTCCGCGTCGTAATGGGTGTGAATGTCGACGAACCCCGGCACGATCCACATGCCGCGCGCGTCGATGACCCGCGCTCCGCTTTCGTCCAACCCGTCCCGAGAGACGGCCGCCACACGGCCCCCTCGAACCCCGATGTTTCGAAGCTGCCCACCTTCGCCGGTGCCATCGAAATACAGACCGTTCTTGATGACGACGTCGAACCCCATGCACGATGGGTAACATAGATAGAGAGTGAACGCTATCTAAAGTTGGCCGCGGCCCCGGCGCCCTTTCTTGCGAAGACCGATGGGTAGCGGCTGCGACCGCCTACTTTGCGCTGCTGCTCGACGACGGCGCGGCCGCCGGCTGTGTCGCGACGGGCGTTCGCGTGAACTGCTTGTCGTGCAGATAGAGCAGCATGACCGCCATCGAGTCTTGGTCCTCGCCGGTCGTGTTTTCGTAGACGCTCTCGAGCTCGTATTCGTGGTCCTTGTAGACCTTGACGCCTTCTTCGCTCGAGAAGGAGTCGACGTGGGCGAGCCCGATCTTGCCTTCGAGCTGGCGCGTCTTCGCCGAATAGACCGTCTCACCCGTCGTGCGGTCGATGAGCGTCAAACTCTCGGCGAACGGATGGAGGTGCACGGCGATGTAATGGATCGTCGTGTCGAACGGCAGGTTCATCATCGTCGTGACGTCGGTGCGATTGACCTCACGACCGGGCTTCACGATCCAATGGCCGGTGAACTCTTTGCCTTGCGGGTCGACGTACGAGCCGTCGCTCGCGGCTTTGCCCATCATGCAGCCGGTCCCCTCGTGCGAGGGTTTTTCTTTGCCGAAGTGGCCGTGCTCACCCTTGAGGAGCGCGAGGCCGTACACGCCGGCCATGAAGAGCGGCTTCATCGGCTGCTTGGCCGCGCTGTCGCGCAATGCGGACATCTCCACGTGGTGGCGCACGCCGAACGGGTCGCTGTGCGTATTGAGGTTCAACACCTGCGTCGTGATATCGACGACCTGATCCGAGCGAATGGGTATCCCGAAGCCTTTCGGGAGCGCGACATCGATCTGCCCCTGCGAAAGCGTGAAGAGGCGGCCGCTGATGTTGAGCGGATGCCCATAAGACTTTTCGTGGGCGAGCGGATCGATATCCACGTTCACGTGGCACATGTATTCGGGCGGCATGGGCGTCTGGCCGTCGGGGGCGACCATCGTGGCCTTGAGGCCGGTCACCCACACGAGCTCTTGGTCGTTGGACGCGCCGTCGCTCTTCATGGGGATGTGCTGCATGCTCTGCGGCCCCATCATCGATCGATAGATGCGGTCGATGGTGTAGACGGGCGAGAGGATGTCGAAGCCGCGTTCGCTCTGCCTGACGTGCGGCTCAGCGGGCGGCGCGCTCGCGACCGCGGCCGATGCGCTGGCGCTCGCTGCCGCGGCGCTGGGAGCAGCCGTCGCGACGGACCCTTCGGCGAGGCGTCGCGACGCGAGCCAGGCGCCCGCGACGACGACGACGGCCGCTGCAGACAGGGCGACGGGGAGGGATCGCTTCATGGCGAGCCGGATCGTCGCACACGACCGATGAGCCGCAAAGTGACGCGGGCCGGGCCGAAGGACGAGCCGAAAATCGGGACAGCCCCTACTTCCAGGCGGCGCGCAGCTTCGCGCAAGTCCCGACGGTTTTTCGTGTTTGCGAGAGGTCTTTGTCTTTGAGCGCCGGAAGCGCCGCGACGACCCGCTCGAGCTCGGCTTCGTCACAGAGATGATCCGCGGCGCGGATGAGCTTTTCGCCGAGGCTCGGTCGAATGCTCGCGAGCTCGAGCGCACGTCCGAACCAGAGCGGATTCGACATGGCGGCCTCGATCAGGGTCGCGGCGCGATGGTCGGTGAGCTTCTTGTCTTTCAGGAGCGATCGGATCTTCGTCGCGCCGTCCTTCGAATTGAAAGCGCCGAGCGCCATCGCCGCGGTGGTGCCCGAGCCGTCCTTCTGATCGAGCGCCTTGTCACGAAGGAACGAATAGAACTTCTCGTCGCCCGCAGATGCACGTGCGGCCCACACGTCGTTCAGCACGAACAGGTCCGTCGACTCGACCGCTTGTGCCTTCGTCCGCGCGTCCGCGTCGCCGTATTGCGCGAGAAGCCGCGCGATGTCGCCGGCGGTCGTGGAGCGGCCGTCGCTGGTCGTGAAGGCGGGCGCTTCTCCCCGGAACACAGCCTTCACGTCGGCGATCAGCTTCGCGCGCGACGCCTCGTCGGGAGCGGCGCGGAGCAGCAACTCGAGGGTGTCCGTCCCGCGGGCGGCGTTCATCGGGTTCTTCGATCGGAGCGACAAGAATGCTGCGGCGCTGGCGCGCTCGCGAAACGGAAGGGCGTCGAGCTTCCTCACGAGCTCCTCGGTCACGTATTCGAGATCGCGCTCGTCCAGCGCCGTCGACGTGACCAATGCGGCGATACCGCCGGGCGCCCAATCTGCGTGATAGAGGCCTTCACCGCCGGGGTTGGGAAGAATCGCTTTGGGGCACGTGTCGACATCGAGGCGGGCTTTGCCGTCGACGAGGGCGCATCGCCGGCATGCCGGCGCGTCACTGCCGGGGGCTGCGATGCAGGCGTCGAAGCGGACGCAGACCGGTACTGGGTAGGCGGCGTCGCTCGACAGCTCGATAGCCGGCTTGGGCCCGTCGCATCGGGCGGCGGCGGTGACGGTGGGCGACGTGTGGCTCGCGATCATCCCCTCGATCGATGTGCGGAGGGCTGGCGCGCCGGCCTTGTGCGGGTCTTCATGGGCGAGGGCGTCGACGAGATCGTCGAGCCCGATCGAGCCGTCTCGTCGCGCGTCGATCCAGCGCGCAAAGGCGCGTCGGAAGCCGTCCTTGCCGAGATATGCCTCCAGCGCGGCATACACGGCGGCGCCGCCCGCGTATGTCTCGATGCGGAACAACGCATTGGCGTCGCCCGGCTTCTCGACGGAGTCGGTCACCGATGCGCGGGATCCGAGTCGCTCACGACGGAGAATGGTGCCGACGGCGAAGGGGCCGGCGCCGTCGTTTTCACCGAGCTCGCGCGCGAGGTTCATTCCGAAGAGCGAGGCGCCGCCTTCTTGGAGCCACAAGTCTTCCCATCGATGAATGGTCACCAAGTCGCCAATCCAGAGATGCGCGAGCTCATGGGCGAGCGGCTCCGCGGCGCCCGCCTTCATTCGACGCGAGCCATCCTGCGGCACGAGAAGCAGCTCGGCGCGCAGGGTGATGAGGCCTGGATTCTCCATGCCGCCGGTGTGGCCCTCGAGCGTCGGAATGGCGACGATGTCGAGCTTGGGATAAGGCATCGGCTCGTCGAAGTATTTCTCGAGCGCGGCGAGCATGCGGGGCGTGAGGGATGCAGCGTATTTCCCGAGCTCCGCACGCCCCGGCGAGGTGAGGATCCGAATCGGGACGGATCCGAAGCGCGCCTCCGCCGCCTCCCATTTGCCGACGGCGGCGGCGACTTGGTACGTCGCGATCGGGCGCGTCGGCGCGAAGTGGACGCGGGAGCGCCCATTTGGAAGCGTGTCGGAGGACACCCTCGGATAATTGGAAATGGCCTCGACCCCGGCCGGAACATTCAAATGGATGGTCCAAGGCGTCTTGAATCGTGGGTCGTCGAAACAAGGGACCGCGGCGCGGGCATCGTTCGGCTCGAAATCGGTGAAGACGAGCGATTCGCTCCTCGCCGCGATGAGCCCGACCCTCGCTGCGTACGCGCCGCGAAATGCGAGCTCTACCTTCGCCTGACCTTTCTGGAGAGGTGCGGGCGTCGCGATCCCGACGAGATCGGACTGCCCTTCGCGGTGGTCCGTTCGGGGATCGGTCACGACCTTCGCGGCGACCGTGCGACCTTTCTGCGTGACCTTCGCCTCACCGATATCGAGCGCCCGCGCATGGAGCCAAATCGTCGACACCGGGCGGCCGATCTCCACGTCGATCGCGACGCGACCGGTGAAGTTGTCGCCGTCGTCGATGCTCCACTCGAGGTCGTATTGCTTGGGCACGACGCGGTCATCGAGCCGCCCGATCGGAGACGTATCGTCGACCGGTGCGACCTCGACCGGGCCCTTCGGCGGGGGCGCGACCGGAGCGCTGCAACCGAAGACCGCAGTCAGGAAGACCAACACCCATAGGACCGGACGCATCGCGCGCGATCCTACACGCGGCGTCCTATTCGATGGTCTTCTTCGCGCCGGGGGAGGTCGCTATCGGCGCGCCGGTCTTCGACAAGAACATCTTCAGGCTCGCGCGCTCCTCCTCCGTGAGGACGTTGCCGAGCCATTTCGCGAGCGCGTCCTTGTCGTCGAAGGTCTTTCGATGCGGGCCCCCCGCCGTCTCGATGATCTGCTCGATCTGCAGGCCGAGCTTGCTCATCTTCCGCGAAATGAGAAAGCCCGAGCGCTCGACGCGCGGGTTGTCCCGTGTGAGGAGCGCCGTGAAGGACGCCATCGATTCCGGCGGGAGCTCTTCGAGCTGCGTGAAGTCGCCGACGCAGACGACGCGACCCGGTATCGAAAGAATGTTGAGCCGCATGTGCTGGATGACGTTGTCGACGTCTCCCGCCGTGAGCGGCGAGCCCATGCGCGCCTCGATCAACCGGCCTACGGGCTTCTGGACGATGTACATGTGAAGCTGTTTCCCGCCTCAAGGGCTCGAGCGCAGAACCGCGTCGACATCCTCCTTCTTCGTGATGCCGATCGGCATGACCTGCGTGGTC
The DNA here is from genome assembly GCA_013361525.1 of Polyangiaceae bacterium. Lineage (GTDB taxonomy): Bacteria > Myxococcota_A > Polyangia > Polyangiales > Polyangiaceae > Xiheicaenibacterium. The sequence continues at coordinate 14,708 of JABFXY010000052.1, forward strand.
TTGCCCTTGTCCTTCGACACTAACTCGAAAAGGACGCTTTTGCCCGACGCAATGCGTACGATTCGCAATCGGCCCGCGACGGTGAATGCGAGACGGTCGTGCGACGGATCGAACGCCATGGAGGCCGGGTCTTCCGGGAGCTTCACGCTCCACGCGGCCTCGCCTTTTCGAAAGCCCATCAGCACGAGCTTGTCGCCTTTGAGCACCAGCGTGCCGTCGGCGCCATAACCGACCAGCTTGGAGGCCGCGACACGGGGCGGTGCGGTCGCGACCTTGGTATCGACGACCAGCACGTCGCCGCCCGATTCGAGCGCGATCTCGGTGCCGAGCGGCGAAATGGCGGCGATCGCGGGGAAGGTTGCCTCCAGTTTCCCGACGATGGTGTTCGCGCTCTTCGCTTCGAGGTCGAAGACGACGAGGTCGGTCGATGCGACCACGAGCTTCTTTCCGTCGACGGAAAGGGCTGCGGCGATCTGCGGCGTCTCGCCGGCTTTGACGGTGCGACCTTTGCGAATGGTTGCCCGAACGTTCGTTGTCTTCGGATCGAGCAGGCCGACGAATCCGTCGGCGCCCGCGGCGACGATCGCGTCGCCTGTCGCCGAAGGACGAGCGAACACGATGTTCGCAGGCAGCGCCTTCAGCTTCTTCGCCTTTACGTCGAAGACCGACCATTGCGTGGAGTTCAGCGAGCCGACGAGGAACCAATCGTTTTGAGAAGACCACTCGAAGAAATGGCTGTCGGCCGCGTCCGCCGCGTGCAGCTGCGCTTCTTTGGTGTCGGCCTTCGTCTTCATGTCGACGAGGTGAAGCTCACCCTGGGCATTCGCCCACGCGAGGCGCGACTCGTCGGGGCTCGGCTCGAATTGATCATAGACAGCCGGAGCGTCGATCACCGTGAAGGGCTTACCGTCCACGGTCGTGACGACGAGCTTGTCGCCCGCGGACCCAAATAGGTAGTTGCCGCGCGGTGACCACGAGACGAGCCGAACGGCTTGGCCCTTGGTGTCCGGGATCACGTCGACGCTGGTGATCGCTTCGGCGCCGACGTCCCATAGGTGAACGTTGAGGCGAGGGCCTTTGCACTCGTCCTTGCAATAAAGGACCATCCGTTTTCCGGATCCGTCCCATTGCATGCCGCCGATGAATCGATTGCGATCGCCGGGCGGAGGCGGAACGGCGGCGGTCGATGTCGGCTTCGACGTCGCGTCGGGTGAGCTCGTCGAAGCGTCCGCCCCCGTCTGGGTGGACGTTGCGGTCGCGGTTGCCGTCGATGTCGCCGTCGTATCCGGCGGGGTTGCGTCGGAGGTGGTCTGCGCGCCGCCGCACGCGAAGAGCACGCCGAAGATGGCGGCATTGAGCCGAGGTCGCATGCGCGGAGCCTATATCAGGGCTCGCCTTCCTCGGAGCCGATATCGGTAATCCACAAGAAGGGCCCGCCGCGGCGCGCCATATGGGGCGACAGCTCGACCTCGCGCGCGATGATCTTCACGGAGCTCGTCGCGTTGGAAGCGGACGCAGGCGCGTCGAAGATCTCGAACGATTTGCCCGCGGTGTCGAAGACGGTCCATTCGGAGCCTTCCGACTTGGTTCCGACTTCCCCACGTTCCTTGCGGAAGCGACCCTCGAGCTTCATGGCGCGGCTGAACCCGAGCACGTGATCGTTCGGCGTCGGGGACACCACCCGCGCCTCGAGGATTCGCATGTGCTCGCCGCCGATCGCGCGACCCTGCGGGACGTACGGGTCGCCGAGCACGCGAACGCGGCGGCCGTCGAGCGCGTTCCATACGGGGTTCGTGCCATAGCTCGCGACGACCTGCGGGGCGCCATCGCGCTCGATCGTGACGCCGCTGAAGACCATTCGGCGCTCCGCCTCCTTCGGCTTCGCGACCTTCACGGTCCCCTCGAAGCGCTGGGCGCCGGGCGGATCCGGCTCGGCCGACGCGCTCGCCGGCGGAGGGGTCGTCGCGATGGCCGCCGATTGTGCAGGAGGAGCCGGTTGCAATGCCACGTCGTCCGCCTCCTCGATCGGCTCGACACCCGTCGAGCAAGCCGTCACGAACAGCGCGAACGAAAGGCGAAGCCGCATCCGAGAAGCGTAACGGGATCCGGCGCGGCGATGCACGCGGGATCCCGTCTCACGATTGAATGTTGGCGATGCGCCGCCGATCAGGCTTTGATCACCGATAGCGGCGTATTCGAGTACCCCTCCGCGGCTCCTACTTCCGTCGCGGCGGGATCGAAGAGCTGGAGGATGTCGAGCAGCACGTCGGACGTATTCGCGGCCTGGTTGCGGTCGTTCGACGACCGGTGGTGCAGGTTGGACTTCAGCTTCCCGCCGCCGCGCCCCGCCACGATGAACGGCACGTCGAAGCTCGAATGCGTGATGCCTTGTGCGCAGTCGCTGACGACCATGATGGCGCTCCGCTCGAGGAGGTTCGAATCACCCTCCGGTGTCGCCGCGAGCTTCTCGAGCAGGTACCCGAAGCACTTCATGTTGAAGGTGACGGCCCCATCGATCAGCTCTTGGCCGCCCGGCTCGTGGCTGAGGCCGTGCTCCTCGGTGGTCGCGCCGGTCATCCAATACACGGTGCCGCCGACGCTGCCGCTCTGTTGCCAAGTCACGACGCGCGTCAGATCGCAGCTGTACGCGTACGCGACGAGGTCGGCCATCGTGCGCGCCACCTCTTCGAGCGGCTCGTTGCCGTCGACGTCGTCGTTGGTCTGCGTCGGCCCATCGGGCTTTTCGCAAACGGGGGGTAGCGCCTCGATCTGTTGGCGAAGCTGCGAGAGGCTGTCGAGGTGCGCATCGAGGCGCTCGCGATCGCGCGCGCCGACGCGGGTCTTCAATCGCTTTGCGTCGTTCGCTACGGCGTCCAACATCGCGACGCGCAGCTTGCCGGAGGGATCGTCCTTCGGGACGAAGTTGCCGAAGAGTTGGTCGTAGACGTCTTGCGGGCTGAGCACGCTCGCAATGGGCTCGTCCGGGCCTTTGTGGGAGATGTGCCAGAGCGTCGGGCCCTCGACATCGGTGATGCGCTTCGAGACGCCGACGTGCAGCGACGGCAGGTATGTCTGAATGCCCTGCGCTTCGAGGCGGCTGACGATGACTTGGTCGAGGCTCGGTCCGCCGAACTTCGAGGCGTAGTTTGCATTGCCCGCATCGAGGGCGATGAACGGGATCCCCGAGAGGCAGCCGGCGACGCCGTCGTGGTGCCCGCGGCGATTCTGCGAGCCGGCGCGGTTGTAGAGGCCCGTGAGGACGGAGATGTAGTCCTTCACGTTTGCGAGCGGTTCGAGCTCCGGGGTGAGCGACCACGCGTCGCCTTCCCAGGTGCCCGTCTCGAACTGGGGGTTATCGCCGTCCGGGTTGTTACCGGCCAATGCGCTCGACGGGACCCATCGATCGAGGCGCACGCCGTTGCCGAAGAACCAGCTCATGAACCGCACCGGGATTTCGGCGCCGCCTGCGAGCGCCGTCCCGTGCGAGTTGAGCATGGCGTCGAGCAGCGGAAGGCCGAGGCCGACCACCGTGCTTCCGACTGCGCCGCGCAGGAGCGCCCGCCGATTCAGGACGAACTTGCTCATTGGTCTGCTCCCACGTATCGGAACGCTTCGCTGGCTGCGAGCTCGACGAGCAGTCCGCGCATGCTGCGGCCGTTTTCATCGAATCGCTGAATGAGGTCCTCCACCACGATGTCTTCGCCGTTACCCTCGATACGGCCGAGGGCCGAGCGGTAGACGTTCCGAACGGTGCATTCGACGAAAGCTGGATCGCTCGTGAGGATCGCGGCGAGCTCCCCACCGTCGGCGAAGGTCTGACCCTCGTCGAAGGTGCCGGACGCATCGATCGTCACGTCGTTCTCCATCGTGCGATAGCGACCAATCGCGTCGAAGTTCTCGAAGCTGAGGCCGATGGGATCGGTGAGCGAATGGCACGCGGCGCACGACGCGTTCTCCTGATGCACTTGGAGTCGCTGTCGCATCGTCTTCAGCCCGGTGTCGTCCGGAAACTCCGTCACGACGTCGTTGGGCGGCGGATTGATGGATTGGCAGAGGAGGCGCTCGCGAACGAACTTCCCGCGGAGCGTCGGTGAAGTGAGCTCGATGTGAGCCTGCGTCGACAAGAAGCTCGCCTGTCCGAAGAAGCCGGCGCGCGGCTGGCCCTCCGGGGTCGGGACCTCCGCCCATTCCCCGTCCGGCGGAGCCTCGACGCCGTACAGCGCCGCGAGCTCGGCGTTCACGAACGTGTAGTCCGCGGTGAACAGCTCGGAAAAGTCGGCGTCTTTGTCCCAGACGATGTTCTCGACGAGGCGCAATGTCTCTTCGCGCATCGAGGCTGCGAGCGACGGCGAGAACTCGGGGTAGAGCTCGGTGCTCTTCGCGACCGTCCACAGGTCACGCAGCCCGAGGATCTCGTCGTACATCGCAGTGACCGTGCCGCGCGCCTCGGGCCGCTCGACCAGCTCCTCGGCGACGAGGCGGATGCCTTCGGTCGAGTCGAGATCGCCCGCTTCCGCGCGATCGAGCAGCTCTCCGCTCGGCGTCGTATCGAGGAGGAAGAACGAGAGGCGAGTCGCCATCTCGAGCCCGGTGAGCTGCCGGACGCCGTCCGCCTCTTCGCCCATTTCGATTTGGTAGACGAAGCTCGGTGATTGCAGCGTCGTCGCGATGACGTATTCCACGGCGGAGTCGAACGAGCCGTAGGCTTCCGAAGCTGCCATCCCGACGTTGACGAGATCGTCGACCTCTTCGCCGGTGATCGGGCGGCGGAACGCGAGGCGACCGAAGCTGCGAACGAAGGTCTCGAGGCAGGCCTCGTCGGTCGGCCCCGTCGGCGTGCACGTCAGGTAGTCGCCGATCTTCTGGTTCGACGTCACCGCGGCGGTCGCGGCTGCGCGCGCCGACTTCTCGTAATCGACGACGGCGGCGTCACCGACATTGAGCTGCGATGCTCCGACCGAATCGAAGCCATTGAGCGGTTGGTCGGCGGGGGGCACGGCGGCCTCGCCCGCGGCGGGGCCCAGTAAGTCCACAATCGAGTGAACGTATTGACGCACCAAAAGGCGGCGCATCGTCGGCGCAGGCGGTTCGAATCCGCTCGGCGTCGTGTTGTCGGCTTGCCCGTTGTCGCCGATCTGTCCGGTGCACGCGGCACCGAATGCAGCGACCCCCAAGGGCGCCCACCACCAAGCACCTCTTGCGATTCGTTTGAGCACGAACGAAGACTACATGTGCTTGCGAGGTGGGCTCAATAACCACCGTTGTCGCGGCAGTTTTCCTCCGGAGACGCATATCTCCGGGTCAACGGTCACCCTCCGAACAAACCTTTGATGCGCTGCCAGAAGCCGCCGCGCTTCGCGGGCGCCTCCGTCGTCTCGGTCTCCGTCTCCTCGGCGCTCTCGGTCTCTTCGACGTCGCGCGCCTTCTCGGCGGATGCCTTGCGCTCGGCGGCGGCGTTGCGAGCCTCCGCACGCGGCGTCGATTGCGGTGTTGCCTTGCCGTGTTTCCTCTTTTTGCCGGCCGGCTCCGTGCGCCGCTGCTGTGCCCGCGCGACGAGCGCTTCTTTTGCGGTCTTCGGTCGGTCTTTGCGTTTCGGTTGTTTCTTTTCGGAGACGGGACGAGCGCTCCAAATGCGCATCTCGTCGACGGCGGGTGCCTCGACGGCCGGCGGCGGAGGCGGCTCGGGCGGGGGAGGCGCGACGCGCGGCGATTGGGGGGCGCGCGCGGCTTCGACCGGCTTCTTCTCGGCCGGCGGCTTCTTTTGAGCCTCTCTCCTGTCGGCGGGCGGCTCCGGGCGCTTCGAGGCGTCACGGCGTTCGTCGCGGCGCTCTGCTTTTGCGCGCTCGCGCGGCGATGCGTCGAGATCGTCGATCACCGGTCCCCGAACGGGCCGGCGCGGTCCCATCATGTCGCGGACGTCGGCGCGAGCCGGCCGTGTGCGCTCGGCGGATCGATTCTCCGCGGGACGGTTTTCAGGGCGAGGCTGCGCAGGGCGCGGCTGCGGCCGCCGATCCCGCGGAGAAGCGGGAGCCTCCGGTGTATGAAATTGCGGCGAATCCCGCGTCGATCGCGAGATGCGCGGAGCGCGAACGTCGTGGGTGCGTCGGGCCTCTTTGGGCTCGCTTCGAGGAGATGTCGTCGTCGGCGGTTGCGCTGCGATCGGCGGCGCAGCGGGCTCCGTCGCGATTGCCGGCGCGATCACGGGTGCGGGTGCCGGGGCGGGTGACGGCTTCGCCGGCTCGACCTCCTCGACCGAGTCCCAGCCTTCGTCGACCGTCGCGAGCACGTCGGCGTCCGACGGCGCGCTCGCCACGGCCGCTCCTCGACGTCGAATCGGCGGAACCGCTCCGGAGGGGGCCTTTGGCTGATCGTTCTGCTCGTCGCTCGAGTCCGGGTGGTCCTTCACGCGCGTTCTTTGCCACAACCGCGTATCGGCGACAGGTTGGATCGACGCGCGCGCAATCATTCGGACGAAAGCCGGACGACGGGCTCTTCGCGCAAACTCCGCTAGAGTGAGGGCCCCGTGAGCGCTCTGCCGGATTCTTTTCATCCCGCCGTACGCACCTGGTTCGAACGCACCTTCGCCGGGCCTACCGAAGCGCAGAGCCGCGGTTGGGCCGAGATTCGTTCCGGCCGGGACGTCCTCATCACCGCTCCGACCGGGTCCGGAAAGACGCTCGCAGCCTTCCTGTCGAGCATCGACGCGCTCGCGCACCAGGCTTGCGCGGGCACGCTCGCGGAGGGCATTTCGGTCCTCTACGTCTCGCCCCTCAAGGCGCTCTCGACCGACGTCGAGAAGAACCTGATCGCGCCGCTCGAGGGCATTCGGCTCGCGGCGCAAGAGCTCGGACACGAGGCTCTCTCGATCACGACGGCGCTCCGCACCGGCGATTCGACCAGCACCGCGCGCGCCGCGATCGTCAAGCGGCCACCGCACATTCTCATCACCACGCCCGAGTCGCTCTATCTCATGCTCACGGCGAAGCGCTCGCGCGAGCTCTTGTCGTCGGTGAAGACGGTGATCGTCGACGAGGTGCACGCGCTCATGCGCGACAAACGCGGAAGTCACCTCGCATTGTCGCTCGCGAGGCTCGACGCCGTCGCGCAGCGTCCACAGCGCGTCGGCCTGTCGGCGACGGTCAACCCGATCGAAGATGCTGCTCGGTTCCTCTCGGGCGTCGGTTCGTGGGACCGCGACGCAGCCGCGTCACGGCACGATCGGAAGCCGCCGACGATCATCGATACAGGGCACCGTCGCGCGCTCGAGCTATCCATCGAAGTCCCGACATCGGATCTCGGCGCCGTCGCGACACACGAGCAGTGGTCGGAGATCTTCGATCGGCTCGCGAAGCTCATCGACGCGCACCGGACCACGCTCGTCTTCGTGAACACGCGCCGCCAAGCCGAGCGCGTCGCGCACGACCTGAGCGAGCGGCTCGGCGCCGAGAGGGTCAGCGCGCACCACGGCAGTCTTTCGAAGGAACGGCGCCTCAACGTCGAGAATCGCCTCAAGTGCGGCGACATGAGCGCCATCGTCGCGACCGCGTCGCTCGAGCTGGGCATCGACGTCGGGTCGGTGGACCTCGTTTGCCAGATCGGCTCGCCACGCGCGATGTCCACCCTGCTCCAAAGGATCGGGCGCTCCGGACACGGCGTGGGCCGAACGTCGGCGGGGCGTCTATTTCCGACGTCGCGCGACGACTTGGTGGAATGCGCGGCGCTCGTTCGCGGGGTGCGCCGAGGCTCTCTCGACAAGACGGAGCCGCCGATTGCGCCGATCGACGTGCTCGCGCAACAGATCGTCGCGGAGTGCTCCGCGCAGGAATGGCACGAGGACGGCCTTTTCAATCTCTTCCGTACCGCCGCTCCTTATGCGGATCTCGATCGAGCGCGGTTCGATCGAATCGTGACCATGCTCGGTGAGGGGGCCGCGCCCAAGATGGGGAGGGCCGGCGCGCTGCTCCACGTCGATCGCGTCAATGGCATGTTGAAGGGTCGGCGCGCCGCTCGGCTCGTTGCGCTCACGAATGGCGGCGCAATTCCCGATCTCGCTGATTATCGTGTGGTCCTCGACCCAGACGAGACCTTCGTCGGCACCGTCAACGAGGACTGGGCGATCGAGAGCTCCGCCGGCGACGTGTTTCTCCTCGGGTCGCATTCGTGGCGGGTTCGCAGGGTCGAATCTCGCCGCGGCGTGATGCGCGTCGTCGACGCGGCGGGGGCGCCGCCGAGCGTTCCTTTTTGGCTCGGCGAGGCGCCCTCGCGCACGTGGGAGCACAGCGTCGAGGTGAGCGAGCTTCGCGACGCGATCGTGCGCACCCAAGACGAGCGAAAGGACGCGGTCGCGTGGCTGGAGGCGGAGTGTGGCCTATCCCATGCCGGCGCGGAGCAACTCGCGATGTACGTCGCGGCGCAGCGCAACGCGCTCGGCGTGATGCCGACCGTGCAAGATATCGTCTTCGAGCGTTTCTTCGACGAAGCGGGCGGAATGCAGCTCGTCGTGCACGCACCTTTTGGCGGCCGCGTGAACCGAGCGTTCGGGCTCGCGCTCCGCAAGCGCTTCTGCGTCAACTTCGACTTCGAGCTCCAAGCCGCCGCGACCGACGATGCAATCGTGCTGTCGCTCGGCACGTCGCACAGCTTCCCGCTCACCGACGCATTCCATTTCGTCCGATCGCGTGACCTCGAAAAGACGCTCAAACAAGCCATCTTGCTGGCGCCCATGTTCGGGATGCGCTGGCGGTGGAATGCCACACGCGCGCTGTCGATCCTCCGCAGTGATCGCGGGCGGAAGGTGCAGCCATATCTGCAGCGGATGCGGTCCGACGATCTGCTCGCGGCCGTGTTTCCGGCACAGGTCCAGTGTCAGGAGAACGCGACCGGCCCGATCGAGATCCCGGATCACCCGCTCGTGCAGCAGACGGTCGACGATTGCCTCCTAGAGGCGATGGATATGCCGCGCTTCCGTTCGCTTCTCGAGGCAATGGAATCGGGTGCCATTCGAATGCACGCGCGTGACACGACGGAACCTTCACCGTTTTCGCACGAGGTGCTCAACTCGAAGCCGTACGCGTTCCTCGACGACGCGCCCCTCGAGGAGCGGCGGGCGCGCGCCGTTTCGCTCCGGCGCACCTTGCCGGAGAGCCAGCGAGATCTCGGGGCGCTCGACGCCGCTGCGATCGATCGTGTTCGGCAGGAGATTCAACCCGCGCCGCGCGATTGCGACGAGCTGCACGATCTTTTGCTGGGGCTCGTCGTCTCGCCCATCGATCCGGCGTGGGCTTCTGCATTCGACGAGCTCGTCGTGAAGGGCAGGGCCTTCCGCGTCCTCGTCGGCGGCACGTGGCTGGGCTCCGCAATGGAGAATCTTCCGAGCGCCGCAATGCTCTACGGCGACGCGCCGCTCGAGCCCATTCCCACCTCATCTCAGCGTGCCATTGTCAGGGAGCTGCCGGCGTCGCGTGAGGACGTCGTCGCGCGCGCCATGCGAGGTTTCGCCGAAATCACCGGGCCATTCGAGGCCGCGTCGTTCGCGGCGCGCCTGGGCCTCGATCCGTCGGACGGCGAGATCGCCGCTGCGCGCCTCGAGTCGGAAGGTGTCGTGCTCCGCGGCGCTTTCACGATGAACGCGATTCGAGCTGCCGGGCCGGGCTCCGAGCTCTGCGACAGGCGCATCCTCGGCCGCATTCATCGCTACACGATGGATAGGCTTCGCAGCGAGATCGAGCCTGTGAGCGCGCAAGACTTCATGCGGTTTCTGCTCGAGCGCCACAACCTGACGAAGAGCGCGCGCGGCGGTGGCCGGGCAGGATTGGAGGAGGCGATCCTCCGATTGCAGGGCGTCGAGATTGCTGCCTCCGCGTGGGAAGCGGAGGTCCTTCCCAGCCGGGTCCTCGGTTATCGATCCGAATGGCTCGACGAGCTTTGTTTCGGCGGCGATGTTGCGTGGGCTCGTCTGTCGCCGAAGGCCACGGGCGCCGAAACGATCGGGAGTCCCTCGCGCGCGACGCCCATTGCGCTGGTGATGCGCGCGGATCTCGATTGGCTCCTCGAGGCCGTCCGCGCGGGCGCGACGCCGGAGGCCCCTTCGTTCGAGGCGACCGCGGCCGTGCTGGATACGCTTCGCCGAAGGGGCGCCCTGTTCTTTCACGATCTCGTCGCGCAGACCAAGCTCCCGAAGCGCGAGCTCGCCGAGGCCCTCTGGGATCTCATCGGGCGTGGGCTCGCGACCGCAGACGGCTTCCAACCATTGCGCGAGCTCATTGGACCCACGCGCGCTCCCGTTCGCGGAGGACGCGTCGCCCAGGGCCGTTTTGCGCTCGTCGAACCGGTGGAGGCCGAGCCTCTCGGTATCGAGGCGCTCGCCGACCGTGTCGCGGGCCAGCTCTTGAATCGTTATGGTGTCGTCTTCCGCGATCTCGTCGCGCGTGAGAGCTTCACGGTTCCGTGGCGCGACGTCGCCCGGGCCCTGCGCCGGCGCGAGCTGCGCGGGCAGATCCGCGGCGGACGATTCGTCTCCGGCTTCATCGGCGAGCAATTCGCCCTGCCCGAATGTGTCGAGGCGTTGCGTCGCGTCCGTCGCACCGAGCGAACGGGTGAGGTCGTTCGCATTGCTGCCGTCGATCCGTTGAACCTCGCCGGGATCATCCTCCCCGGCCCGCGAATCCCCGCCCAGAGCGGCGCGTTCGTCACGTATCGCGACGGCGCGCTGGCAATCGAGGGTGACGCTTCCGTCGACCTGATGAACTGAGGCCACGGCTCTCAATCGAGGAGCGAGAAGCCTCGAACGATATCGTCCGCAGACAGATCGGTTCCGCTCATGTCGGCGAGGAGCGCGTACAGCATCGAGCCGGACCCGACGATGATCATCGATGGCCCCTTCTTGCAGGTCAGCTTCCGAGCGGGGAGACGCCCGATGTGGACATCCGAGCGCTCGGGCACGCATTTATTCTGGAGGACCATCCCAGCGAGCGCCTGCTCCATGTAATCGCGCAAGAAGCCTTCGTCGACGCCGGGGAGGTTCAACGCCATGACGATGAACGATCCACCTTTCGGGCGACGCGCTTCGTAGAGGCCGGCGGCTTGGAGCTGCACGGGAAAGGCCCGCGGCTCGACCGTCCACGACGAGTCCGAAAATGCCATCTTGAATCCGAAGCGATGGTGGAAGAACGCGATACCCGTCCCCTCGTTCTTCATCTCCGTTTCGACCGCGATGCGCTCGTCGAATGACATGCCTTCGACGAGCTTCTTCGTATCGGCGTCCGCGGCCTCGACGAAGGATTCGATACCCGACGTCACGACGTGCACGAAGCTGTCGGGGCGGCGGATCGTCACGACGTCCGCGCGTGCCTGCATACCACTCAGGAGATAGGGCACGCTCGCGCGACTCATCGTCGAGAGTGCCGGCTTCGCCTCGGCCTCCAGATCGGACGGTGTCACGCCAATGACGTTTGCGGCGACCATCTTTTGCGCAGACAACATGTCCGCCTCGACGGGGCCGATGATGAGATGCGTCTGCACACCGTATTGCGGGCGCTGCAACGCGAGCGCGAACGACGTTTGCCCCGTGGAATCGTATAGCTCGCCCTCGATCGGGTCGGGCGGAAGCGCCATCCGAAGACCGAGCTTGTGATGCCGAAAGCCGCTCGCGCGCAAGGAACGATCGTCGGCGACGAGCCGCGTCGGGTCCTCTGTGGGAAGCTCCTTTTGAAGGTCGGCCGCCTGGCCATCCGACAGGATCTCGATGCCTTCGAGGACGGCCGCGATCTTGTCCGCGACTTCGGCGCGCTGTGAGGGTGCAGCGATCGAGCGCAACGTGATGGTGCGGCCGTCGACAGCAATCATGCCCGAAATCGTCTCGTAGGGGCCGGGGCTCGCAAATGCGAACAAGTCGATGGAGCGATTGCCTACTTTCTTGGTCACGAAGCTGCCCGTCGGAGCAGGGACGCCTTCGGCCTGCGCTCGAAGGGCCGCGTCTTGCGCGGCATACGTCGATGCCGGCACGGCGAGCGGAGGATCCGACTGAATGCCTATCGTCGCGCCTTTTGCCACCACGACGACCGCGGCCTCGGGGTGAATGGCCGCTGCGTCGCGCTGGACGACGAGGCCCATTCCCTCGGGGACGGTGACACGAATTCGCTGCGCCGGGCTCACGAACATGCGCTCCTCGACCCGAAAGAGGCGATTGGGTGCGACGCGCCGCTGCGGAACGATGGCGCGCCCACGCACCTCGCCGTCCAACAGCTCGACCGCGTCCTCGAGCTTTATCTCGCAAGGCTTCAGGCCGGCTTTCGCCTTCCACGTCGAGAGGCGGAGCAGCCAACCGTCGCGCGGAACGAAGATGTGCTCGAACACCGTCGGGACGCCGAGCTCCGCGCTCTCGAGCGTGATCCGAACGGCGGGGAACGAGCCGAAACGCACCGCGGTGGGGGCGCTCGCGGTTCCCGGCGTTCCCGTGGCCTTGGCGAGCGCGACGGCTGCTTGCTCCGCGTCGATGCCCGGGGAGTAATCGGGGACGACGGCCATGTGACACGAGTCCCGCATGAGGCCGCCAATCGCAAACGGGTAGACGCGGGAAGCATCGGAGGGGTGCAATACCTTGCTGCCTTCTCCCTGCCACCGAATGCGAACTTTGAAGTCTTCGTCGGTGTAGTCCCGCGTCGCGTCGTTGTCGGAATCGGGCACGATGCGCGTCGCGACGTCTTCCTGCTGGCGGCGAAGCTCCTCCTTTTCGTGCTCCGTCGCCTGGCGGCGCTCGCGGTAGTGGCGGACGCCGTAAAACACCAGCCCGCCGACGAGCGACATCGCAATGAGCGCCACGACGATGATGATCGCGACGGGACCGCCACGCTTCGGAGCGGGCGGACGGTAGCCGCCGTATTGCCCGCCGCCATATTGCCCGCCACCGCCGTATTGGCCTCCCGGCGAGCCACCCCCAAATGAACCGCCCCCGGGACTCATGCCTTCCATACGAGCTGGTAGACGTGGCACGGCCCCGACAGGGCGACAAGCTCGCCCCTAAGCGGTAAATGCGGAGTCAGAGCCCGCGCGTGTGCTCCGCGCGAAGGGGCACCTTTCCGTCGAGCGCGGCGTCGATGATGCCGACGATTCGCTCGCGATCCCTCGGGAGGCGCCCCCCGAGCGGGAGGTAGTTGGACGCGTGATTCGTGCGAAACAGCGCATCGCGCGGGCGCGCGACGTCCACCATCGTTCTCAGCTCGGCGAGCAGCGACGGGACAGGCGGCACCTCGAAGCGACCTCTCTTCGCGAGTGTGTAGAGCGGTGTGCCTTCAACGATCGTCACCGTGAGCGCGGAGAAGTACTCGGGGTCCATGTCGGTGACGAGCTTGCCCGTCGCGCGAGCGTGCTCCTCCGCTCGGTCGCCTGCGACGCCGAGCAGCGCAATCACGCTCAGCTCCATTCCTGCGGCGTGCGCGCGCCGGGCCGCCTCGACGTGTGCAGCGGCGTCGTCGCCCTTCGCGATGCGCTTCAGCGTCACGTCGTCACCCGACTCGGGTCCAATGTAGAGCAACGACAACCCCGCGGCACGCAGCCTGCGGAGCTCTTCGTCCGACTTTTCGAGGATGTTGCGCGCCATCGCATAGGCCGACACGCGACGAAGCCGAGGAAACAAGCGACGCGCTCGCTCGAGGATCGGCAGCCAATGGTCCATCGGCATCACGAGGGCATCACCGTCGGCGACGAACAGCTTCTCCACCTGGTCGCCGACCGCCCGCGCCGCGACATCCAGATCCTCGAGCGATTCGGACAAGGCACGAATGCGAAAGTCCTTGTCGCGGTACATGTCGCAATAGGTGCAGTGGTTCCACGAGCACCCAATCGTTGCCTGGAGAATCAGCGCATCCGATTCGGACGGCGGACGGTAGAGCTTGCCTTCGTAACGCATCGCGAGCGAGATAACCTGTCAATCACCCCGCGGGTACCGTCAGCACCGGGTCGCGATCGCGCTTGGAGACCACGACCTCGACGGTGCCTTGAAGGGTCGTTTGCAGCCGATCCGCGAGGGTCGGGAGGTAGCCGCGCTCCGACCCTGTGTGCTCGGCGAGAATGACGCTGATCCCGGCCTCCACCGCGGCGAGCACGTCGTGGTGACGCATCTCCCCCGTGATGAAGAGATCGATGCCGCGTGCCTTGGAGAGGAGCGGCCCACCGGCGCCGGCCGCGACCGCTGCCGCCGCAATGGGGGCGCCGCGCAGGTGTCGCTCCGCGCTCGCGACGCGGAGCGAACCGAGACCGAGGTGTTTTCGTGCACGCGCGACGACGTTCTCGAGGTTGTCGGGCGCCGATACATCGAGATGCCTGCCTTGGCCCGCCTCGGGGCGGAGCGGGTGGGGGACGAGGGGGCGCGTCGTGCCTTCCCCTGCGGCGCGCGCGAGCCAATCGTTCAACCCGTCCGGCGCCGAGTCGAGCGCCGTGTGCGGCGAATACACCGCGAGCCCGCGCTCGACGCACCGAAGAACGATGCGTTCGGAGGCGACGTCGCGACGCAGCCGCTTTTTGCCGTCGAACAGGATTGGGTGGTAACTGACGATGGCGTCGGCGGCTTGGTCGAGCGCTTCGTCGATCACCGCGTCGGTGAGATCGATCGTCACGACGGCTCGGGTGACTTGGAGCCCCTCGCGTCCCGGCAGAAGCAGCCCAACGTTGTCCCAAGGCTCGGCGAGGGAAGGCGGAGCGAGCAGCTCCATCGCGTCGACGAGCGTGGTGAGCGAAACGGCCATGCGCCGAGCTTGGCTCGTGGGTCGTTCGCTCGTCAATCGCTCGGCGCTTGTCTTCGAGACGGGCCGCACCAAGATGGCCACTATGTGTCTCCTCGCGCTGGCGGTCGATCCTCATCCGTCGCTTCGGTTCGTGCTCGCCGCGAACCGTGACGAGGCGTTCGAGCGGCCCACGCGCGAAGCCCATTTCTGGGACGACGCCCCCGACGTTCTCGCAGGGCGAGATCTGCGAGCAGGGGGTACTTGGCTCGGCGTGACGCGCGCGGGCAGGCTCGCGGCGATTACGAACGTGCGCGACCCCGCGGCTCGACGAGAGGGGAGATCGCGCGGCGAGATCCCTCGCGGCTTCCTCGTGGGCTCGCATCCCGCGGCTTCGTTCGCGGACGACTTGCGCGGACGCGCTCGGGACTACCCCTCGTTCAACGTCTTTGCGGGCGACGCCGACGGCTGTTTCTACGTGAACGAGCGCGATGAAGGGTCGGTTCCGCTCGGGCAGGGCGTCCACGTCGTCTCCAATGGCCGCCTCGGTGATCCCTGGCCCAAGGTCGGCAAAGCGCGCTTCGTCCTCGGCACTGCCGTCTCCGGTGACGGCGCCGTGGACGTCGAGGCGTTGTTTCGATTGCTGAGCGACGACCGGCAAGCCCCCGACGAAGAGCTTCCGTCGACGGGTGTCCCGCTCGAAATCGAGCGGATGCTTTCTCCGCTCTTCATTCGCGGCGCAGCCTACGGAACGCGCTGCTCGACCGTCGTCGTCATGTATCGAAATGGTCGAATCGGCTTCGAGGAGCGATCCTTCGGCCCCAATGCGATGCCGCTCGGGACGGTGTCGGTGAATCTTTGAACGACGCCACCCGTCTGTGATTCGGCGTCATCCGCGGGCGCACACCAGCGCTGAACCCGCCCTTGCTCAAGGGAGGATCGCGCGTCGCCCAGGATTCGTCGCCGAAGACACACCCACACGCGAACTGTCGATTGCGAACGGCGAGCACGGCCTCTCATGAGCCCCCGAGGCGGAAGGCACGGACGCTGCTTTGGGCCGCCGCATGCGCAAGGCTGCCCTCGCCACGTTGCTCGCCTCCCTCGTTGCCGTTTCAGGCTGCATTCCGGAAGCGGAGATCGACGACGAGGCCACCGACGAAGACGCCGAGAATCTCTTCGTCGCCTCGAAGACCATCTGGCCCTCCACCGAGATCCCCGTCTGCTGGGTCAACACCGGTCCTGACCAAGCTGCCCAGATGGAATGGACCCGGGACGCCGTCCGCAAATCGTGGGAGGCGGTCTCCCAGGTACGCTTCACGGGGTGGGGGACGTGCAATGGCACGAAGTCCGGCGTGCGCATCAAAATCGCCGACGAAAACCCCTATTCGTTCATCGGGACCGGGGGCAACAACAACGGTCGCGACCATTCGATGCTGCTCAACTTTACGTTCGCGAATTGGTCGCAGGTCTGTCAAAATCAGCTCGAATACTGCATTCGCACCATTGCGGTGCACGAGTTCGGGCATGCTCTCGGCTTCGACCACGAGCAGAACCGACCGAATTCGCCGTCTTGGTGCGCACACGACGCGCAGGGGAGCGGCGATACGACCATTGGCCCGTGGGACCTCGACTCGGTGATGAACTACTGCAACCCTGAATGGTCGGGTGACGGCACCTTGAGCGCGATCGACGTGCAGGGCGTGCAGCAGGTATACGGCGCGCCGGTCGAGGGGTGTGGACTGCTCGGTGGCGGCGCCCAGCTCGTGCGCGGGCAGAGCCTCTGGTCGTGCGACGGCCGCTTCGAGCTGGCCATGCAGACCGACGGCAACCTGGTGCTCTATCAAGCCGGGGTCGGCCCGCTGTGGGCGACCGGCACGAACGGCAAACCCGGCCAGCGCGCGATCATGCAGCCCGACGGCAACTTCGTCCTCTATTCGGATACGAACAAAGCGCTTTGGGCGAGCGGGACGAACAAACACGCAGGCGCTCGCCTCGCGGTCCAAAATGACGGCAACGTCGTCGTTTATACGCCCGACAACAAGCCGCTTTGGGCGTCGAATACCTGTTGTCGGTGAGGCGCGGCTAGCCTGCGGCGAGAATGTCGGAGAAATGCTCCGTCGTCTCGCCGCCGTTGAATCCGAACGACGGCGTCTCGATCCCGAGGGCGCGCAGCATCGTCACGTGGGCTTTGCTGTAGTTGCCATTGGGCTCGCGGACGTGGACGCCCTGGCGAATGGCGCCATTGCAACGCCCGACCATCAGACACGGCATCTCCGCGACGCTGTGCTGCCACCCCTCGCCGTATTCGGAGACGCCAAAGACGAGGGAGCGGTCGAGGATGGAGTTGCCGTCCGGGTCGACGGTCGCCTGCATTTTCCCGAGGAACGCGGCGAAGGCCTGCATTTGGTACGCAGTAATCGCTCGAATCGCTTGCCAATCGCCGCCGTGACAGGTCGCGTGCATGTCGTTCGGGACGCCGAGGTTGTTGAAGACGTGCGTCGTCGCCGGTGACGTGAGCATGAAGGAAAAGACGCGGGTCACGTTGCAAGCGAGCGCCCTCGCGAGGAGCTCGCCCATGATCTCCGCCTTGGCCACGAGATCCTGTGTCGCCGCTGGCGCCTCGGGGGCCTCACAAACGGCGCCCGTCGCGTCGAGGCGGTGTTGAATGCTCTCGATATGGGTCAGGTGCTCCTCGACGCGGGCCCGATCGGTCGCGCCGAGGCGACCCGTCAGGCTCTTCGCGTCCTCGCGCACGGCGTCGAGCAGCGACGCTCGACGCTTCAAGGCCTCGGTATCGGTCGGCACCGAGAAGAGGAGATTGAAGAGCTGCCCCGGCTCCATGATGGGGAGGTTGAGCGAATCGGGGCCGTTGTACGAGATCGCGTTCCAATGGCCATAATCGTGGAAACGCGCGTTGCTCGCGCCGAGGACCAGCGATTGATAGAGCGGCTGGCCCGTCGCGTAGAACTGTGGATGTTTGGCGACGTATTGGTCGAGCGTCGGCCGGAGCGCGGTGAGTGTGTGCGACGGGTGGTCGAAGCCTTCGGGCCGAATTCGATCCCCGGTCATCGCGACCATGAAGCCCCGCATGTGCCCGTCCTCTTGGCCGGGCGGTGACGGCGGGACCTCGGTGTGGGGCGTGAGGCCGGTAACGATCGTCGGCTGGAACGCCGCAATGGGTTGCAATAGCTCGCTCGGCGCGTAACCAGCGCCTTGCGCGGCCGGCGTCCACAAGTCCGAGTAGCCGGCTTGTGCAGACCCGTGCCCCGCGTGCCATGGCAGCCCGTTTGCCCAATAGAAGATGCCGAAGATCGGAGGTTGGGTCGCGGCGCTGGCCGGGGATGCGCCCAACATCGCCTCGAGGGTCGGCAGCCCGAGCGCGACCGCCGTGCCGCCGATCGCCCCTCGCAACATCGTGCGTCGTGAGAGCTTCTTGGCGATCATTACGGGTTCTCCTCGGCGTCGGTGACGAAACGAAAGCCGTCGTGGGTGACGAGCTCGACGATCAGCTCGCGAAAGTCGTAATCGGCATCCGCAAATCGCTCGGACAGCTCGTCGATGGCGGGCTTCTCGCCTTTGGTCTCGAGGCGGCCCTGCGCGTGTCGATAGAGCTGCGTGACCATGCAGCGTCCGACCCGCTCGTCGTCCGCGAGGATCTCCGCGAGCGCACGGGCGTCCGCGAGGGGCTGTCCGTCGAGCTCGCCGGTCGAATCGATCGGCAGGCCGCCGACCTCGGTGGTGCGGACGGCGCCAATCGAATCGAAATGCTCGAAGAGGAAGCCCGGCGGATCGATGAAGGAATGGCACCCGGCGCACGCGGGGTTCTTGCGATGCTCCTCGAGCTTCTCGCGGACGGTTTGCGGCTTCGAGGGGTCCGGCGGATCCAGCGTCGTGTCGACGTCGGGCGGCGGCGCCTGCACGGTTTGGCAGAGCACGCGCTCGCGAACGTACTTGCCGCGCGCGGTCGGTGACGTCTGCGTCTCGTGCGCGTTCATCGTCAAGAATGCGCCGAGCGTCAGGAGCCCTGCACGCGGACCTTCGGCCGGCAGATCGACGGGCACGAACGTCGTCGCGTCCGCACCAGGGGCGGACACGCCGTACAGTGCCGCGAGCTGGTCGTTCACGAACGTGTGGCGCGTGCTGAAGATGCTTCGGGCGTCTCCGCCCTTCGCGAACACCACGTCGTCGACGAGGAGCTCGACCTCTTTTCGCATCGCGTCCTTCATCCCGCCGGCGAACAGCGGATAGCTCTCTTCGGAGCGGACGACGCCGTCGAGCCGGCCGAGATCGAGGTATTGGGCGAAGAAGCTCCGAATGGCGGTGCGTGAGCGCTCGTCCGCGAGGAGCCGGTCCGCGTGCAGGGCGATCCCGTCGACGTCGTCGAGCTCGCCGCGCTCGGCGGCATCGAGCAGCTCGTCGTCGGGTGTCGTATTCCAAAGGAGGAACGAGAGGCGGCTCGCCATTTCGTATCCTTTGACGACGCGGCGCCCGTCGATGGCGGGATAGGGCGTCCCGAGCTCGACGCGATAAAGGAAATGCGTCGATTGCAGAAGGCCGGCGACGGCGAGCCGCAGGCCCTCCCAGACGTCCGGCTGGGTATTCGCGGCTGCGACGCCGACCCAGCGCGCGAGCTCTTCCTGGGTGAGCGGCCGGCGCAGCGCCTTACGTCCGAACTTTGCGAGAAAGTCGCTCGTGCATTCGTCGCCGGCGGCGAGGACATCACAGCCGACGAGCGCCGCACGCCGAAGCGGGTTGTCGAACACCCAATGCGTCACCGCGTCGGCGTTCGCTTCGTATTGCTGCGCCCCATATTCGGAGAGGGAGGTCGAAGTCGAGCCGACGCTGTAGAACAAATACGGATTCGTGTCGGCCTCGACCGGTGTATCGGGCAAGCCGTCACCGAGAAGATCCGTCAGCGCATTTCTGTATTGAAGCGCCGTGAGCCTCGGCAGGACGGGTGCAGCAGGTTGCAGAACCTGCGGGCCGACCTGGCTTCCCGGCCCGTCGCTTTCGCCGGGCTCGCCGATTTCGCCGACGCAACCGGCCGACGCTATCGCTGCCGCCAGGAGGGCTGGCTTCAGTTTCGCAAGAAGCCTCGGTACGCTGATGAGCTCTCTCATGGATCTCCGCCGCAGCACCGCGCCGTCGCAAGAGGCGTACCGATGACGGCGTGGAGTACGCTCGGATTTTTCGGCAAGACCCCGTCGAGAAGCCGCATTCCTCCTCGAAAACGAGGGTCTGGTCGATGAAGCACCATCTCTTCTCCTACTTCCGCTCCAATGGTCCGTTCATGATCCATGGATCGTTCGTAGCCCGAGGTTTGGCCGGAGCGGCCGCCGTCGCGACGATTGCTTTCGCGAGCAACGCGCACGCTGTCGAACCCACGGGGTATCTCGACTCGGCCGGTTGCGAGGCCGTCGTCGGTTGGTCGCAGGATCCGGACGAGCCCGCGAAACCCATCGACGTGCACCTCTATTTCGGCGGTCCCGCCGGCAGCGGTGCCGTGAGCGTCGCGACGAATGCGGGCAATTATCGCCAGGACCTCTGCGACGCGATTGGCTCGTGTGAGCACGGCTTCTCGATGATGTCGCCGTACAGCTTTCACGACGGCGTGGCGCGCGACGTCTACGCCTACGGAATCGACAGCCAGGGTGGGTCCAACCCCCAACTAGGGTCGAGCCCGCGCACCCATTCGTGCCCGGCGGCGGCGAGCGGGGTGAAGCGACGGGTCGACGGCGTCCCCAGCCTGGAGGCCTGGAAGTTCGACGCATTCTGGGACCAAATGCCGCTCGGCCCTGCGGAGGCGAATGCGCTGACGGAGGCGCCGCTTCTTCCCTTGGAGCCGGTGCTCGTGCAATTCGAAGGCGACGCCGAGACGGTGTGGCTGCTCGACGGTGGCGTGCGCAGAGTCGTTCCGCCGGAGGCGGTGATTCCGTGGCGATTCGAACTGTCGGCGGTGGAGGTTCGCTCCGCATCCGAAATGGCCGATTACGTCGAAGGCACGGCGCTTCGCCTACGGCCTCTCATCTTCATTCAGGACGGGCTCTACGTCGTCGACGATCCACAGCCGCTCGCCCCGGACCCGGAAGGGTCTGGGGGAGGCGGCGGTGTAGGCGGCGGCAGTGGTGACGGCGGCGGCGAAAGCGAAGGCGGAGCGTCGAGCAGCGACGGCGGGAGCGGTGGTGGATGCGCCATTGCAATGGCCTCTTCAGGCAATCGCCATCGATTCGGATGGCTCGCGGCGGCCGTCGCGCTGTCGGCTATGGCGCTTCGGCGGGTCGCAGCGTCGTCTCGGCGCGGCGCATGACGGGCCGCGCGGCCAGCTCGAGAACCTCGTCGACGGACCATTGGTCGTCGACGTGCTCGCCGTAATGGGCGGCCAGTACCCGCCCATCGGTATCGATGAGGAGGTCCGCCGGTAAACCATAGCGGCCGCCGTGGGGATTGGCCGCCGGCGGCTTCGCTCGGCCTCTCAGAATCGCGATCGCGCCGACCAATACCGCGCGGACGATAGGGATCCACGCCCGCGGGTCGAGCATGGCGCGCGGCGACGATTCGACCCCGAGCTCGTCATAGAGGTGTTTGTCGGGATCGGCCACGACGTGGAATGGCAGCGCGCTGGTGTGCTCCCGTAGATCGTCGGCGCTGGAGTGGAAGAAGACGACCTCGTGGATCCCGGCGGCCACGATTTCATCGTGGCGACGAACGATGGACCGCAAGTGGAGGTTGCATACAGGGCAACCGGCGAAGCGACGGAACTGCAGGTGGACGATTCGCCGCTCGTCCGGGACCACGATTCGTTCGCCGCGCACGGTGACCAGATGGCGCCGATCGAAATGGTCGCCCGGCTGGAGCTGTCCGGGCGTTCGCGGACCGCCGGCACGGACGAGGTCCCCGACGAATCGGACCGCTGCTATCGCGGCAAAGAACGCGGGCACGACCTGGGCGATCCCCGAGACCTCGAAGATTGCGTCGTTCGGCATCTCGTAGGTCGGAGGCGGGAACATCCGCATCAACAGGTCGTGGGAGGCGCCGCCGAAGAAGAACAGGTTCTTCAGAACGTGGTTGTAGAAGCCCTCGAAGAGGCCCGTTGTCACGATGGGGAAGACGACCGCCACGGCGGTGAACGCGAGCGCGGCGATGCGGCCTGCCCGCGCGCTCGGTCTCTTTCGATAGACCCGTAGAAGCGCGTAGAGGACCGCGCCGATCGGCACGACGAGCACCGCTCCGTGGAGGCGCCAGTGCGATTGGTAGATGATGCCGCCATACACGTGGTGAGCCGCCGTGAGGGCGAGCGTCGCGACCGCCTGGACGAAGACGGTGCGGGCGTGGGGACTCGGTGTTTCGTTTCGCATGTTAGGGAGTACTTTTTGCGCCCCACGCAAACCACCCATAACGATGCATGACACTCATGCACGGTGTGCAACAATCAACCCCCTCATGGACCGACTCGGAAACATCGAGGCCTTCGTCGAGGTCGCGCAGC
>JABFXY010000122.1 GCA_013361525.1 Polyangiaceae bacterium
CCGCTGTGCAGCGCATCGATACCGCGGCTGCGGAGCGTCGGGCCTGCATCGGTCGGGGGGCGTTGGGTTCGGTCATTTTGGGCTCGAGGAGGTTCTACCAACCCATGGTGAGCAGCTCCGCAATCTCACGAGCGCGGCGCACGTTCGCCACCCCAAAGTGTGACGGCTCAAATTCAACGACGGGATCAGTCGCAGGGGCGTCTCGAGTGCAAGTCTAGCTGGAGGTCCAAGGTCCCAGCGCGTCGTCGAAGTCGATGAAGTTGTCGAGCTGCCAGCCAGGCTGTTCCCGGACCAGCGCAATGGGTCCGCAAATGTTGATCGATGGATTTGTCACGCCCGCGCGCGTGAACATCGGAAGCTCGACGCTGATGAGGAGCGTGTCCTGACGTAGCCCGGCCACGTGCAGATTGATCCAGGCGTAACCACGGGACAGAAGCTGTATGAAGCGCTCGGCGAACGCTTCAGGCGATGCGATATCGTCGGCGGCGAGCGTCAGCCGGGATGAGGTGGAAACGGGGAGGGGACCCGTGAGGATGAGCGACTGCCAGCGTGGCGCCCCCGGGAGGCCGAGGGTGAAGGCCTCGGCCCGCAAGAGCGCGAAAGGAAGCGCGGTGCCGGGGATGGATGTCGCCGCGCGAAGAAGCGCCTTGGGAATCTCGCTCGGGTACGCGCGGAGGTCGACGGCAATGCTCTGGGCGAGCGCCAGCATCGAATGCACGGCGATGGCGCCGCTCATCAGCAGGGTGTCGCGGGCGCGGAGGATCAGCCATTCCAGATTCCCCGTGGGCGCGTCCGGTTCGGTGAGCGCCTCCTCGAGAGCGGTCACCAGCTCATCCAGCCATTGCGATCGTGTGGAATCCAAGTGGTGACCGCCGGGGTTGCTCATTCGAAGAAGACCGGTTCCAGGGCGCTATGGACGGACGGCGCGAAAGAGTGAAATCGACCCGGTCAGCGTATCGAACACATATGTCTCGGCGACGTCGGCGAATCCGGCGGCCACGATCAACTCGGGCAGGATACCGCGTGCTTGTGGCTCGGTGTTATCCACGCCGTCGAAACTCTGCACCGTCAGGCGGAACAGCATTCGCATCCGTGTCGAGCGTTGGAGCGCGTAGTCGGCAATGTGGAGCTCGCCGCCAGAAGGTAGCGCATCGTAGGCGGCGCGAAGAGCGGCCGTCTTTTCCGCCATCGGCACTTGGTGAAGGACGAGGCTGGAAACGATCTTCGTCACGCGTTGATCGCGAAGCAGGACGGCGGCGTCACGCGCGAAACCCCGCAAGAGCGAGACGTCCCCACGAGCGAGTTTGGCACGTGCTCGCTCGAGGATGTCCGGGTCCGGGTCGATGCCGACCAGATGCGCATTGGGAGCCGCTCTTGCCAGTCGCACGAGCAGCGAGCCCGTTCCACACCCGAGGTCGGCGATCCGATCGTCGGACGACGGACGGATCTGCGAGACGAGGGCGCTTCGCCACCGTTCCTCACGTGTGAGCATGGTGACGATGAGATCGTAAAACGGCGTCAGCCAGTGGAAGCCGGCCGCAGGTGTAAACGACGTTGTCTCCGACATGTTGTTCTCCTAGGGCGAGGAGATACGCATCGAAGCGATCGCGGTCTTGAACGAAACGCCTGCTACTCGACGACGATGCGCAGTGGCGAAAGGCCGCGTCCTGGAGAGACACCGAACCAGGAGCTCAGCTGTCGGGTGAAATGCGGTTGGTCCGCGTAGCCCGCCAACGCCGCCGCCTCCGCCAGCCCCCCGCCACCTGCAATCACGCGCGCGGCCGCCTTCAACCTCAGCCACTGGCGCAATCGAACGGGCGGAGCGCCGAACACCTCCACGCAGAACGCTCGCAACCGACTCGGCGCAATGCCCAGCGCCCGCGCCCAGTCACGCGGCCCCTCCGCGGGTCCGGCGGTTTCGATCAGCGAGACGAGCTCGCGGGCCCGCTTTCGATCCGGGCCGGCCGTGGCATCGAGGAACTTCCATTCGCGCGCCATCTTCTCCAGAGCCGTGCCGGCTTCGGCGGCATCGTGTGCCCCGAGCTGCTGCGCGAGCTCTTTTCCGAGCAGCAGCTGCGGTTCGACGTAGAGCGAGCGCAGGTGCCGCCCGAGCGGACCAATGCGGTGCGGGATGTTGCCGCCGATCAACACGGCGCTCGCAACGAGCTCGTGGTCGCGGCAGGACAGCTCGATTGGTCCGTCGACGCCGACGCTGAGTTGAATCGCGAGATGCCGATGCGTCGTCCTCTCGCCCACCCGGGCGTCGAGGAGCGCAACGCCGTTTCCGATGTGGAGCGTTCCGGACCAGGAGCCGCCGTGCGAACCCATTGCAGAACCGTAGCGCGGCGCCTCCTGTTGCGCGGAATCAGAGATCGCTGCAATCAGTCAACGGTGTAATCGATTGAAGCAAATAGCGGCCTTCGTCTCGCACTGCGTCGGGCGCCGAATCCTT
>JABFXY010000076.1 GCA_013361525.1 Polyangiaceae bacterium
CCGCGAGGGGATCGACCGGAGCGCGGCGATCGACCGGAGCGCGGCGATCGGGGTGATCGACCGGAGCGCGGCGATCGACCGGAGCGACGTGACGAGCGCCGCGATCGCGACCGACGGCCCGCGCCGAGCGCCGCCACGGGTGCGGGTGGCTTCGTCGATTGGAAGCCGCCGGCCGAGGAAGGTGATGACGAGCCGCTGATCCCTTCGCGATCAGGCCGTCCGCCGCGCTCACAAGCGCCGGGCGTCGAGCGACGCGGCGAGTACGTGGGAACGGCGAACGCCGACGCTGCGCCGCGCCGAGCACCGAGCGGCGAATCGAGCGAAGAGCTGCAGGCCGTGGGCGACGACGTCGCCTACGTCGAGCTCTTCCTCGGCATCGGTCGTCGCGATGGCACGCGAGCGCAAGACATCCTTCGCGCGCTCGTCGAGCAGGGCGGCGTCGACAAGGATCACATCCGTCGCATTCGCGTCCGCGATCGTCACGCGTTCGTCGCGATCCGAAAGGATCAGGCAGACCAAGCGATCGCGCGGCTCACCGGAACGACGATCGGCGGCAAGGCGTCGGTGTTGGTCGAGCTCGCGCGCGAGCGCACGAGCCTCGACGACGCGCCGGCGGAGTCCCCCGTCGAGACGTGATGCGCGCGAGCCTCTGAAGCGCGACGCAAATCGAAGGCGAAGGGCACGCTCCCGCAGCGTGCCCTTCGTCGCGTCTGCCCCCCAAAAACAAGAACGCAACTGCGGGGGATAGCATACGCGATCGACCGCGCACGCACGCATATGTGATGCCGAAAATTGCGGCACGACAACGGCGACCTTTTGTCTCGCCGCCACTGGCCTAGACCGAGAAGGTCCGTTATCCCAAGGAGCATGCGGTCACCTCGTGAGCTCGAGACTCTGATGCGCGACGTTGCGCGCGCATTGTGGGCGGGCGAGTCCGCGGAGGTCCTCGTAGGCAATCTCGTCGTGCTCGCGCGCGAGGCAGAAGAAGGCTCCACGGTCTGGCGCTTCGCGCATCGAGAGCTCGCCCTCGCCGTGAGCGAGATCGATCCCTGGCGCGCCTCGCTCCTCGCGCGCCGCCTCCTCGAGCTCGCGCCGACCGATCACGTCGGTTGGGCCACCCTCGCGCTCGCGCAATCACTCCTCGGCAACCTCGCGTACGCCGTCCGCTGTTACGAGCGCGCGATCGGTTTGTCCCCGCATCAACCTCGCTACGCGCACAACCTCGGGCACCTCTACGACGTCGCGCTCGATCTGCCGGAAAAGGCGATCCCGCTGCTCGAGCGCGCCCACCGCGCCGAGCCGCGCTGTGCGCACGTCGCCGCGAGCTACGCCCACGCGCTCGGACGCGCCGGCCGACCGGACGAAGCCCTCACCGTGCTTCGCGTCGCTCTCCGGGGCGGCGCCACGCGTGACCAGGCGGCGCTCCTCGCGTGGCTCGAAAAGCAGGCCGAGCCCGCTTTCCCGCGGACGCCGAGCAGCATGCCGCAGTCGGCTCGATAGGGCGGCGTCGAGAACCTGCCTCCACCCGGTCACGACCATCTGCGTCGAACGGCACGCGTTCTTGTTGCGCACTTCCGCTTGCGGTCCGCGCACTTCAGGTCAAAAGCCTGGCCATGCGGAACCGCTCCATCGTTCGAGCTTTCTGTGCCGTTGCTTTGCTTGCGTGCGCGCAGCCCGCGCTCGCGCAGCCCGCTCCAAAAAAGCCGCCGGCAGGCGATACGTCCCCCACCCCCGTCCAGCCGAAAGACCCTGAGGAGCTCACCGGCGAAAAGAAGGACACGGTCCCCCCGGAGGAGGAACCCGTCGCGCCCGTGCCCGTCGCGGCGAAGCGCCTCGCGAGCTGGCGCGAGGCCGTCGTCCTCGCCTCGGCGGAGAACACCGACTACTCGATCTCGATCCTCGAGGTCGACCGATTCGAGGGCATTTATCGGCAAACGCTCGCGGGAACGTTGCCGACGATCACCGCGCAGGGCTCGGTCACGTTCAACCTCGTTCGCTCCGACGTGCAGAGCATCGACTTCGAGACGGGCGCGATCGAGACGCGTACGGTTCCGAGCTCTCCCACTGCGATGGCTTCCGTCAGCGTGCGCCAACCGCTCATCGCACCGCGGACCTGGTGGGCGATCGGAACGGCGCAAGACCAGGTCGACCTCGCGAAGACCAGCGTCGAAGATCGCAAGCGCATCCTGATCGGCTCGGTTGCCGACGGCATCGTCACCGTGGTCACGGCGGAGCGTCAGGCCGAGGTGAACCGCGTCAGCTACAAGGCCGCGCAAGATCGACTGCGCTTGATGAAGAAGCGCAAGGAGCTCGGTGCCGGTTCGGACCTAGACATCGTGCGGTTCCAGCAGGATCTCGTGGTGGCGCGATCCACCCTCGTTCAAGGCGACGAGGTGCTGCGTCAGGCGCGCGAACGCCTCGCCCTCGCGCTCGGGACGACCGGTGAATATGGCGTCGAGCCCGACATCTCCATCGACGACATCCAAGACACGCTCGCGCGCGCGTGCGGCAAGGGTGACCTCGCGGACCGCGCCGACATTCGCGCGCTGAGGCAACAAGTCGACATCTCGGAGCGCGCGGTGACCGACGCAGATCTGCTGTATGCGCCGACCGCGGACGTGGTCTCGCAGTTCAGCTACTCGAGCGAAGATCTCGTGGGCGACAAGAATTACGCCTTCAGCATCCAAGGCGTTCTCACGGTCCCGATTTGGGATGGTGGAGCTCGTTACGGCGTAAGACGCAGCGCCGTGGCCGTCGTCAAAGAGCAGGAGGAACGTTTGAAGGGTGCGGAGCGCGCCGCCAAGGTGGAGATCACCCAGTCGGATCGCTCGGTCATCGTCGCGCAGGAGACGCTCGCCATCGCCGAGGCTGCGCGCGATCTCGCCAAACAGACGGACGACCTCACCCGCCGTGCGTTCGAGGAGGGCGCGCAGAACGTCACGAGCTTCGACCTCGTCGATGCGTCACGGCGCCTGCGTGAGGCGGAAGTCACCGTGACCTTGCGTGAGCTCGAGCTGGTTCGCGCAAAGATCTCGGCGATGCTCGCGACGTCCAATTGCTCGGCGGTTCCCTGACGTACAGGCTAGCGTTGAGACCGGAGATGAACGACGACGACGAAAGGGGGGGCGGGACGCTCGTCATTCAGCCCGGGGCGCCGAACGATCCGCGCGTGCAGCAGGCCGCGCCCTACGGCACGCCGAGCCCCGTCTCCGCACCACTGCCGAGCAGCGGTCCGTACGGCGAGCCTCAACCGATGCCGACGCAGGTCCTGCCGATCACGCCTGCAGACTTCGGAGGGCCAATGCAGGGCGGCCCGATGCAAGGCGGAGCACCGATGCCCGCGGCCGGGCGGCCTGCACAGCAAGGTGCGTCGCCTTCGTTCCGTCCGGGACAGACGCTCGCGCTTCCGAGCTCGAACGCGCCCTTGGTGCCCGGCTCGATTCCGCCCCCGGGATCCGGATCGCTTCCGTCGTCTCAGAGCGCGCAAGGCGGCTTCGGTCAGAGCCCGTCGTCGTTCCAGCCGCAGAGCGCGATGCCTTCGTCGCCGCCCCTGCCCTCGCCGTGGCCGGATCCGCCGACGGTCGCGCCCGATGCGCGAGCGGCGGACGCCCCGACAGAAGTGACCGGTGCCCGCAGAGGCAATGCGCTGACGCTGGTCGTCGCCGGTCTCATCGCGCTGGTCCTCGGCCTCGGCATCGGTGGCACGATGATCGTGCTCAAGCGCGAAAAGGCCGCGGCAAACGCGTCTGCCAGCGCCGTCGAGCCCAGCGCAGCTGCAGCGCCTGCGGACGAGCCCACTGCATCGACGACCACCGCAGCGCCGGTCGAGACCACGACCCCATCGGCGCAATCGAACGCGTCGTCGGTCACCTCCGGGCCCCCGCCGATCGACACCACCAGAGCGACCCCGACCGCGACAGCCCAGCCGCAAGACACGCCCACCGCGGCGTCCGGTCCGGAGGCCGAAGCGCTCGCCGCGCTCGAGAAGCTCAAGACTTCACTCGAGCATTGCACCAAAAACGGGACACACGTCCTGCCCGGCACCTCGCCGCCGGTCCCCACGAGCCTCCTCAAGCTCAAGCAGGGCGCCTACACCCCGCAGGCGCGAGATTTCGCCGCGTCCTTCTTCCACTGCACCGAGTTCCGCATCGAAAAACCGATGAGCTTCCTCATCCAGTGGCAGCTCGACGAGCCGAGCTGGCGCGGCATGGGCGTCGCGTGGATCGACACCAACGCCGACGGCGAGATCGACAAGGCCTACGCCTTCTACGCGCAGCTCAAAAAGCGCGACGAAGTCCAGTTCGCCCCCATCGAGCCGATGGACCCGACCAAGCGCTCCCCCATTCCGCGCTGAGGCATCCGAAATTCAGAGGGGTCGCCAAGCGCGCCAAGGGCAGAAAGAGGAACAAGAGGTTGATTTGACGGGCGAGCCGGGTCCCTCGATTCCTACTTCCTCCTCTTACTCCTTCTGCGCTTGGCGTACTTGGCGAACCCTCTCGTCTTCTGCATCGGAGCGAGCGCGCCAAGGCGGGGCGGTGGTATAGGTGCGCGCGCGATGCAGGTCCTCAGAAGCTACGTCTCGGGTTCGTGGTTCGCAGGCAAAGGCAAGCCGTCGGTGTTGGTGAATCCGGCGACCGAGGAGGCGCTCGCCGAGACGAGCACCGAGGGGATCGACTTCGCTGGAGCGCTCGGCTTCGCGCGTGACGTCGGCGGGGCGGCGCTTCGCAAGCTCACGTTCGCCGAGCGCGGCGAGATGCTTCGTGCGATGAGCCGCGTGATCCACGCGAATCGCGATGCGCTGCTCGATCTCGCGATGGCGAACGGCGGCAATACACGCTCGGATGCGAAGTTCGACGTAGACGGCGCTTCGGGGACGCTCGCGTTCTACGCGGAGCTCTCGAAGGAGCTCGGGCCGCGCCGCGTGCTGCTCGACGGCGACGCCGCGCAGCTCACGCGCGGGCCTCGCTTCGTCGGACAACACCTTCTGCTGCCGCGCCGAGGCGTCGCCGTGCACGTCAACGCGTTCAACTTCCCCGCCTGGGGCTTCGGTGAAAAGGCGGCGTGTGCGCTCCTCGCCGGGATGCCCATCGTGGTGAAGCCCGCGACCAGCACCGCGATCGTCGCGCATCGAATCGTCGAGCTGATTGTCGAGGCGAACATCCTCCCGGCCGGCGCGCTGTCGCTCATCGCGGGCCCGCCCGGCAACATGCTGGACTACCTGACGGGTGAGGACGTCCTCTCCTTCACCGGCGGCGGCGGCACCGCCGCGACCCTTCGCGCGGCGGCGCCCGTCGTCAAAGACTCGGTGCGCGTCAACGTCGAGGCCGACAGCCTCAACTCTGCGATCCTCGGCCCCGACGCCGAGCCGTCGAGTGACACCTACAACGCGTTCGTCCGCGACGTCGTTCGCGACATCACCCAGAAGACGGGCCAGAAGTGCACGGCGATCCGCCGCGTGCTCGTTCCCCGCGCGCACCTCGATCAGGTCGTCGAGGACATTGCGAGCCGCTTGAAGGAGTTCGTCGTCGGTAACCCCACCACCGAAAAAGTGACCATGGGGCCTGTCGCCACGGCCACCCAACTGCGCGACGTTCGTGCGGGGATCGAGCTTCTCGCGAAGGAGTCTCGCCGCGCCCTCGGGGACGGCGCGTTCGAGCCTGCGGGCGTCCCGGCCGGCAAAGGCTACTTCGTTCCGCCGACGTTGTTCGTCCAGGACAAGCCCCTCGAGGCCTCCGCGGTCCACGCGCACGAGGTGTTCGGGCCGGTCGCGACCGTGATGGCTTACGACGACGCGGACCAGGCTGTGACGATCGTCCGACGCGGTGGTGGCGGCCTCGTCTCGAGCCTCTACGCTGACGACCGTTCGGCGATCGGCGAGATCGCCCTCGGGATCGCGTCGGCACACGGCCGCGTCGTCATTACCAGCGCCAAGGTCGCCGACCAGACCCCGGGCCCCGGGACGGTCCTTCCGCAGAGCATCCACGGCGGCCCCGGTCGAGCCGGCGGCGGCGAGGAGCTCGGCGGTCTTCGAGGGTTGGGGTTCTACAGCCAGCGCTCGGCTCTCCAGGGTGATCGCGCGATCCTCGACGCCATCGTCGAACGCGGCTGATCCCCCAAAAGAAGCACGCTGTATTCAACTGCGGTAACGTTAGGCCCGATGGCAATGGACGCGCCGCTCCTCCAGAGGACACTCGGAGGGCGGTTCAAGATCACGGGGCACATCGGCGAAGGCGCCATGGCCAGCGTGTTCCGCGGCGTCGATCTGCAGAAGCCGGACAGTGGCGAGATCGCGGTGAAGATCATGCATCCGCACCTCGCGTCGGATCGCACCTTCACCGCCCGCTTCAAGCGCGAGGCCCAAGCGGCCTCGATGGTGAAGCACCCGAACACCGTCACGATCATCGACCTCGGCGAAGAGCAGGGCGTCCACTACATCGTGATGGAGCTCTGCCCGGGCCGAGATCTCCGCGCGACGCTCCAAGCCGAGCAGCGGCTGCCCGCGCCCCGCGCCGTGAAGATCATCATGACGATCTGCGACGCGCTCCACGCGGCGCACAAGCTCGGCGTCGTGCATCGCGATCTCAAGCCGGAGAACGTGATGATCCTCCACGATCCGAAGACCGATACGGATCTGGTGAAGGTCCTCGACTTCGGCATCGCGAAGCTCGTCGACGCGCAGCCGAAGGTCCGCGTCGGCGGGACCGACAGCGACCCGCCCCCTGCCCTCACGCAGTTCGGCGTCGTCGTCGGAACGCCGCAATACATGTCCCCGGAGCAGTGTCGCGGCCAACCCCTCGACGGTCGAAGCGACGTCTACACGTGCGGGGTGCTTCTCTATCAGCTCACCACCGGGCAGCTGCCGTTCAACTCGGACAGCCCGTTCGAGGTCGCCGGCAAACAGGCTTTCGAGCCGCCGCCGCCGCCGAGCACGCACCTGCCCTCGCTCGATCCGGATCTCGAAGCGATCATTCTGCGTACGCTGGCGAAAGCACCGGCCGAGCGCCCGCAGTCTGCCGGTGAGCTGCGCGACGCCTTGAAGCACTGGCTCGACACGCACGCCGCCGTCGACAAGATGCGAAGCCTCGCGTCCGACGGCGGCGCGGAAGCGCGGCGAGCCTTCGGCAAGACGTTGCCGATCAAGCCCGCCGCGGGCGCACCCGCAGCGCCTCCCGCGCCGCCCGTCGCGCCGACACCTCCACCTCGTCCGGGCTCCGGCCCGATCGAGCGCGGCCCCGCCGCGGGTCCGTTCCAACCGACGGCTGCATCGGCCGCCGCCGTTTCGACCTTCGCGAGCCCGCCGACGTACGACGCGCAGGGTCCGCTCGGGACCATCGTCGCGATGGAAGCGATCAGCGGCCCGCCGCCGAACCGTGGTCCGCTTCCCGCCGCAGGCTCGACCGCGCGCGACGTCTCGCCATCGTCACCTGCGCTGTTCGATCCGCAGGCCGCGCGTGATCGCTCGCCTCCCGAGGTCTCTGCGATTCAGCCCGCGCTGCACGCGTTCGCGCCGCCGGGGGTGGGCGCGGCCGATGCGTCGTTGCCCGGTGTCCAACCTCCCGCACAGCCCGCTCCGCAAGCGCGTCCCAACCAGGCTTCCGGTGCTGTCGTCCCTCCGTCTTCCGAGGGCTGGGGCGCGATCGGCTACGTGATGATCCTTCTGTCGCTGCTCGCTGGCGTCGCGCTCGGCTTCGGCTTGTACAAGCTCGCGCCATTCTGACGACGCGACATTAGCGCGACATTTTCGATCGCACTTTCTCTGGCGCGTTCTGCCTCAGGCGCTAGAAAGAGCGGCTCTTGTCGCGTCGCCGACCAATCGTTGCTGCTCAAACAATCAATTGAGAGCGACGCTCGGCGACCGACGATCGAAAGGTTGCGACAACGATGAGAAGTTGGGGCATCGCTGCGCTCTTTTGCGCTGTTGCGGGCTGTGTCGGAGGAATCGGCGGTGACGACGAGGACTCCGCGCAAGGAAACGGAAACGGCGGGCCCGGCGGGCCGATTACCGAAGAGACGGCCGACGAGATTGGAGTCTCGGGTCTAAGACGTCTGTCGGTCGCCGAATATCGGCAGACGGTCGTCGACCTCGTCGGGCTCGATCCAGAGAGCGCAGAGTCGCTCTTACCCGTCGATACGCTCGTTCCGTTCGACAACGACTACACCCACCAAACCGCCTCCGAAGCACTGATTGCCGGAGCGGAGCTCCTCGCCGGCGACATCGCCGACACGATCGTCGCGGACCCCGCGCGTCGCAGCGAGCTCGTAGGGTGTGAGCCGACGTCCGCGACGGACGACGCCTGCTTCACGGCATTCGTGGAGCGCTTCGGAAGAAGCGCGTTCCGTCGCCCGCTGTCCGAAGACGAGGTCGCGAAGTTTGCGTCGCTCTCGAAGATCGGGACCGACAACAACGATTTCTGGCTCGGCGTAAACGCCTTTTTGCGCGCGGTCCTCCAACACCCGGAGTTCCTCTATCGGGTCGAGATCGGCGAGCCGGTCAATGACCAACCCGATGTCGCGCGACTCAACGACTTCGAGGTCGCGACGCGGCTTTCGTATTTCCTGATCGGATCGACGCCACCCGATTGGCTCATCGAGGCGGCCGAGACGGGTGATCTCGAGACCTCCGAAGGCCTCGCCGAGACGGCGAAGCAGCTCTTCGCCGACGAGCGTGCGCGCGGGCGCATCGAGCGCTTTCACGCGATGTGGCTGAGCTACGAGCAGCTGAGCGACACGGGGCTGTCGGGGCAGATGCACGACGAGACGAACGCGCTCATCGATCGCGTCGTCTTCGACGAGCGGCGCCCCTGGACCGACATCCTCACGGCCGAAGAGACCTTCGTCACGGCCGAGCTCGCAGAGCACTACGGCCTCACCTCCCCCGGCTCGGAGCCGGGTTGGGTGAAGTACGGCGACAGCCGCAAAGGCCTGCTCTCACACGGCACGTTCCTCTCGGCGATGTCCAAGTTCGGCGACACGAGCCCCACGCAACGCGGCCTGCTCGTTCGAGCGCGCCTGTTCTGCCAGGAGATCGATAAGCCGCCGCCGGAGCTCATGGTCAACACCGACATGCCGCCCGACAACGGCAATCCGAACGCCTGCAAGTCGGAGAAGTACTACATGTCCACGGAGCCCTCGTGCTCGGGCTGCCACCAGCTCATGGATCCGATCGGCTTCGGTCTCGAGCGCTACGACGCGACCGGCCAATACCGCACGACCGAGCCGAATCGCCCGGATTGTCCGATCGAAGGGGTCGGTAATTTCATCGGTGTCGGCAAGTTCGAAGGACCGGGCGAGCTCGCGGATCTCGCTGTCGAGTCCGGCCTCGTCGAATCGTGCGTCGCACGCCAGCTCTACCGACTCGCCGTCGGTCGCGCCGAGCTCGACGAACACGATCTCGCGCTCGTCGAGCGCGCGGTCGAAGAAGCATCCACCAAAGATGGCCTCGTCCTCGATGCCTTCATCCAACGTTACGTGACGTCGGACGCTTTCCGTTACCGGCGCGAGGAGGCTGCTCAATGAGCCGCACGCGATCGTTCAGCCAAACCAATCGGCGCCGCTTCCTGCGCGGCGCGCTCGGAACCGCGATGGCGCTGCCGTTCCTCGAGGTGTTCGCCCCGAAGAAGGCGAGCGCAGCGACGCCCCCGAAGAAGTACGCCTTCATGTTCGGCGGGATGTCGATCGGCTCGAACTCGACCGGCAAGATCGCGCCGGCGAACGCCGGAGCGCTCGACGCGTCGAACCTGACGCCTGCGCTCGCACCGCTCGGTGAAGCAGGCGTCACGCAGGAGGTCACGATCGTATCGGGCCTCGAGATCCCGACCGGGAGCACGCCTCCCGTCGCGGGCCGACCTCCGAGCTTCCACTCGACGAGCCACCAGGTCCTGGCGACTGGCCGGCGCTTCGACGTCGAGAACTGGGGCGCGCTACCCGGCGTCTCGTCGGACTGGGTCGCGGCGGCCACACTGTCCGCCGGCACCTCGCAGCCGGTGCTGGTCTACCGCTCCCAGCCGTCGTTCTACCGCGTCGGCAGCCAAGGCACGACGGACGGCATTATCTCCGCCCGCCTCAACGGCAGCGGCAACCTCGAGCAGGTTCCGCCGATCACGAGCCCGCGCGTCGCGTACGAGGCGATGTTCTCCGGCTTCGTGCCGCCCGACAACGCCGGCGCGGATCAGGCGAAGCGCCTGCTCGCGCTCCGAACCAGCGTCGTCGATCTCGTCGCGACCGACGCGAGCGAGCTGTCGAAGCGCCTCGGCAAGGCGGATCAGATCCGCATGCAACGCCACTTCGACGAGCTGCGCGCGCTCGAGACTCGGCTCGACGCGATGGAGCTGCCGACCGGCACGGCCTGCTCGATGCCGGCGCACCCCGGCGACGATCCTCCCATCGGCGACGCGATCGATCCGTCGGGCGGCGGTGAATACGCCGACAACTACACGAACGCGAACGGCTACTCGAACGAAGACCTCCGCGCATCCGTCATGACGGATCTCATCCACATGGCGTTCGCCTGCGACATCTCGCGCGTGTCGTCGTTCATGCTCACGCACGCGCAGTGCTTCATGAACATGTACACGCTGCTCGGCCTGCCCAGCGATCTGCACGAGATCAGCCACGGCAGCATCGGCGGCGGCACGCAGGCAGAGACGCAGGCCGCGCTCGGCCAATGCGCCGCATGGCACGTGAAGCACTTCGCGCGTTTGGTGCAGAAGCTCCGAGACACCGAAGACACCGACGGCTCACCGCTGCTCGACAACACGGGCCTCGTGCTCGCGTTCGAGGGCGGCTGGGGCTACGACCCGGCCGGCGGTGGGGACTCGAGCCCGCACTCGACCGAGAACATGGTCATGCTGGTCTCGGGCCGCGCCGGAGGTCTCAACCTCGGTCAACATTTGCCCGCCGCGGGCGCACATCCTTCGGCCGTTCTCAACACGGTCCTTCGGGCCGTGGGCGTCGACGCGACGCTCGGCGAAGTGAGCGGCACCGTCGACTCGCTCGTCGGCTGACCCGAACGTCAGCGACGCAGCGCCTCCGCCAATGCGCGGAGGCGTCGTTCGACCTTGGGGCGCGCCGCCCGCGCCTCGAGGTCGCTCGCTTCGTGTAGGAGCGCGCTGCCGAACGCTCGAACCCCCGCGCGCAACATCCGCGACGTCATGCGCTCGCCGACGTCCGTCGCAACGACGCCGCCGGCGACACATCCCTCGAGCGCCACCGCGACGAACGCAGGGCCGAAGGTGGCCTCGTCGATCGACAGCGACTTCGCGAGCGCGTCCGAAAGCGGACGCGCGAGGCGCGCCACGGCTCGTGGTGCGGCGTAGCTCGCGATGGTCACCTCGTCGCGCGCGCCGTCGACGATCTGCGCGAGCGGGCGCAAATCCGCGAGGAGCGCGCGCACCGGCTCGTCGACGGCGCCGCTGATCTGCGCCACCGCCTCGTCCGGCCGTTCGAGAAGCGGACCTGCGAGGGTCCGCAGCTTCGTTGCGCGCGCCGCCTTCGCTTCCACGACCGCCCGCGCTTCCGCGGCACGCTTCTCGGCGTGCTCGGCGAGCTCGGACGCGATCCGCGCAGCGCGTCGGCGAAGCGCCTGCTCGCGCAGCGTGTCGGCACGATCGACGACGCTCTTCGAGATCTCGTCCTCGGCGTCCTTCCAGCGCGATCGCGCGAGCGCCGCCTCGTCTCCGAGCCTGCCCGCCAAGGCGAGCTTGGCGCTGAACGCGAGCGGCCCCGCGGCGGCGGTCAGGCCGATCTCGGCGAGCCCGGTGCGCGTGTGCTCGGTCACACGCTCGAGATCGGCTTCGCCCA
The DNA here is from genome assembly GCA_013361525.1 of Polyangiaceae bacterium. Taxonomy (GTDB): domain Bacteria; phylum Myxococcota_A; class Polyangia; order Polyangiales; family Polyangiaceae; genus Xiheicaenibacterium. The sequence continues at coordinate 11,800 of JABFXY010000076.1, forward strand.
GCCGATCGAGCTTGTTCAAAAGGACGATCACCGGCAGCCCCATCTCGGCCACCTTCTTCAGGATCTCGGCTTCGGTCGCCTTCAGCGGGCCTGTCGCATCGAGCAGCCAGACGACCGCGTGAACCTCGTCGAAGGCGCGCATCGCGGCTCGGGCGTGCTCCGGGTTCGGCGCGTTGAACCCCGGTGTGTCCAGGATCTCGACCCAGCGAAGCCGCTCGATCGGCGCGTAGATTTGCACGCGATCGATGATCGACGACTGGCTCTGCAGCTCGGCGAGCGTCGCCTTCAAGGCTTCGTGCGCGACGATTCGATCCGGCGCGCCCGTGAGGATGACCCTCGCAAAACGATCGGCCGCCCAGGCCACGCGGTGGAGCGTGGCGGTCGTCGGCAGGATGCCTGTCGGCGCGACATCGACGCCGAGAAACGCGTTGATGAAGGTGCTCTTGCCGGCGTTGAACTCGCCGACGATCGCGAGCACGATCGGCCGCTCGAGCTCCGCGCCGAGCCCCTCGATGCGCAAGAGCTCACGGCTCTGACCGAGCTCGCGCGCCTCCGCGAGGAGGACGTCGAGCAGGCGCGGCCAATCGGCGCGTTCGCCTTCGGTGAGAAGCGCATACGCGCGCGCTCGCAGCTCGTCGGCCCACGCTTCGAGCTCCGGATCGCCGTCCACCGCATCGAGCGCAGCGAGCGCCTCTTCGCCCGCGCTCTTGCCGAGCGCCGCCTGCGCCGCGAGCATCTTCCCGAGGCCGGGAGGAAGCGCGCGCGGGGCGTGTTCGGCCAGCGCTTCCAGTGAGCCGATGTCGCGAGTCTCCACGGCGAGGCGCGCGAGCGCCGGAGCCGCGAGCGCGTCCCCTGCCCGGACCGCGCGCACGAGCGCTTCCCGAGCGTCTTCGCGTCGGCCCTCGGCGAACGCGAACGCCGCTACCAGGCTCGGCTCGTCGAATTTCCCTGCCCCGGCCACGATCGCCCGCGCGTCGGCCAACGTCTTCGCGTCACGGGTGAACGACAAGATGGTGGCGAGCATCTCGCGCGCCCCAGGGACGTCGAGGATGAACGCACGCATCGCGTTCATGAGCGCGGCCGCCCGACCCAGCGTCGGTTCGCCCGCTCCGGTGCGGCGGTCGCGCGGATCGCCGTGCGTCCACGCGAGCTTCGCGAAAAGGAGCGCGCGTCGCCCCGGCTCCCGCTCCTCGTCGACCGCGGGCGCAACCGCTTCTTCGCCGACGGTGTCAGCGAGCCCCTCCGCGATCTCCGACGCCTCGTGATCTCGTCCGAGCGCGAGCAGGCACTCTGCTCGGCGCAGGAGCGCGGCCTCGTCTTTCTGGGTTCCGAGCCCCGCGGGGATTCGCTCGAGCCAACGAACGGCGCGGGCAGGATCGCCCTCTGCCAGATCGAGGTCACACAGATCGAGCAATGCACGACGCGCCGAAGCCCGTTCGTCCGGCGCGGACGCCGCGCGCTCGAGCGCGTCGCGCGCATGCGGATGGCCGCTTCGCATCCCGACGCGACCGAGGCGAAGCCACACGTCCGCACGCCACGGCACCTGCCGCGCGAGCGCTTCGAGCGCCTCGATCGCCTCGTGATCGAGCCACGCGGCCTCTGCGGCGTCTGCCCACAGCGCGAGCCCGAGCGGCGAATCCGGCACCTTCGCGAGGATGTTGCGCGCGTGCTCGCGCGCGTCGAGCGGACGCTTTCTGTCGAGCATCCGCTCGGCCGCGAGCCGATCACTTTCGACCCCCCGTGCGAGGATTTCGACGCGCGAAGCAATGCGCGAGAGGCTTTCGATGAGCGGGGCCACGAGCGAATCTGACCCGAAAGCCGCCCGGAGCGCAAAGCCCGGCTAGGGCTGTGGCAAAGCGCCGGCGGCGCGCCTTTTCACCACGAGGTAGCGGAGCCTTCCGGTCGAGACGAACGCCGGCTCGAACGCGTCGCCGAGGCCGGGCTCCTTCGCGACGTAGATCTCGATACCGCGCGCGAACGTGCTTTCCGTCCAGGGATCCGCGACGGGATACTCCTTGAAGAGCTGGAGCACGATCGTATCGGTCCCGCGCGCTTTCAGGAGGCCATCGGGGATCTTCTTCCGGAGATGCCCGCCAGGCAGAACCGCGATTTCCGGATCGGTGACGCCCGCTGGATCCACGATCGTCGCGTCGGGCGCGACCGCCCCGAGCCAGCCGATATCCAGCGCGGCGATGACGCGGGATTCGGCGAGCGGCCCGCGCATCTGCTCGATCACCGCCTCGCGGTCACCCTGCACGCGGACCAGCTTTTCGCCGACGCTCGACCACGCCTGCGCGACGCCGGCGAGCGCGAGCACGCACCGCACCCAGGTCCAGACCGGGCGCGCGTGCTCGGCGACGCCTGCGACGGCGAGCGCGAGAACCGGCAGCGCCGGAACGAAGAGCCGGCTCACGGGCATCCAATCGCCGCCCGCAAACGCGACCGCCGCAGCGTGAACGACGAACGCCGCCACCAGCCAGCGCGTGAAGCGGTCCGCACGGCGGAGGGCCCACGGCGCGACGAGGCCCACCGCGCCCGCGAGCAGGAGGCACGCGCCCGCGTACATGAGCCCCAATGTCACGTCGGCAGGTTTGGCCACCGCCGAGAGTGGCGCCGGCCGCCCGAACAAGACGACGCGCACGATCGCGACCACAAGGAACGGTGCGACGACGATCCCGAGGCGAGCAAACGTCGGCGCCCCGACGCGCGGCGTAGTCCCATCGTTCGGATGCGGCGCGCCGAGCGTCGCTGCGAGCGGCATCAGCTCGGGGCGCATCCCAGCCGCGAGCCCGAGCAGCACGATGCCGAGGGGCTCACGTTTGCCGAGCAGGCGAAGCGAAGCCCCGGCTGCGACCAGGCACTCGGCGATCGGCGTCTCGAGGCCCGACGCGCTCCACGCGACGGCTGGTGCGCTGACGAGCCAGGCGACGCAGCCCGCGAACGCGCTCCGCTTCGTGGTCGTACGCGCCACCGCATAGACGACGAATCCGGCGGCCAGCATATGGGCGACGATTCCCATCACCTTCGCCGCGGCCAGCGCCGAGAGCGCGCTCGACCGCGCGAACGGCGCGAGCAGGTACGGAAGGCCGAGCGGGGTCACGCCGTCGGTCGCAGGGCTGCCCGGGTTGAACGTGTAGCCGTGGCCGCTCGCGATGTTGTGCGCGTACCGGCAGGTGATGAGCGCGTCGTCGACCGTGAAGCCCCAGAGCGCGACCGACGCCGCGACGCAGAACACCGCGGCGATCGCGGCGGCGGCGAGCGCGCGGCGCGGCGTCCCTCCCGATCGCGCCCCGCTAGCTTCTGTCTCCTCCAATGTCCACTCCGCGGCGAAGACGTCCGAAAACTTAAGCCTCGACGCAGGTCTTCCTACCATCTGACGACGGATGATCGGAATCTCCAGGGCACCGAGCCTTCGCCACCACGGTCGTGAAACGACGGACCGCCTGCAGGCGCTCGTCGATCTGTGCGACGGCAATTCGGCACACGACCTCGACCGCGAAGAGCGCTTCCCGAGCGCCAATGTGCTTTGCGACCTCGCGGATGCGCTTCGCGAGCTCGCCCGGGGCGAGCGCCGCCGCGCCGCCGTTCGCGTCCGGCTCTACGACGAGCCGTGCGAGATCGGCATCGAACGCGCCGGCGACGCGCTCTACCTGAGCCTCTACTCGGGCGGCGCGCAGCCCGTCGTCCACCTCTTCGAGCGCCGCGTCGCGGGGGCCGACCTCGCGCGACGTCTCGTTCGTGAGCTGGATCGCCGCCGTGCCGGCGTCGCTCCGCGCGAGGCCGAGCGCATCGTGAGCGCGATGAACGGGCTGCAAGCCTGCGTGTTCACGCCTGAGCCCACGGCGTTCGACGTCGAAGCCGTGCCCGTCGAGTCGCTCGAAGAGCTGCCGTTTTCGCTGTCCGGGGAGCTCCTCCTGCGCCACTCGAGCTCGGCCCCCGCCGCGAGCTCCGCGTCGATCCTTCGCACCGATCTCCTCGGCCTGCTCGCCCGAGGCCGCATCCGCGTGACGGCGTTCGAGCACACCCGCGAGCTCTCGGACGTTCACCTCTACCTGGTCGCCGAGCAGCTCGCGCGCTTCGCCGTCGACGCGCTCGAGGCCTACGCGGCCGGCCGGCCCATCTGGCGCAAGACGCAGGTCGGAGGCGCCGTCCTCGGCGTTCGCCTACTCACCCGAGCCGAAGGGGATCCGCGCCTCGCCCTCACCCTCGGCCCCGCGCCGAGCTCCGGCCGCCTCGAGAGCTGGACCTTCCCCGCGCTCGAGGTCGGCGCCTTCGCCCGCGCCGTCATCGATCTCGGCCGCTCCCTCGCCCGCACGATCGTGCGCCGCGACCGCAGCCAGACCCACAACCTCCGGCTGGTCGAGTTCCGCGCGAATCTCCGCGAGATCGCCGAGATGTGCCGTGAGATGAGCCGCGCCGACGTCGTCATCAACGAGTCGCCCGAGAGCTACCGCGCGTACGCCCGCGAAGCGGCTCCGCGCGAAGGAAGCTCCGCCGCGAGCGGCCGCGTTCGCTTCGAGCCGAAATGGACCGCCGCGGTGCCGTCGATCGATCTTCGCGCGACGTTCCAATGCGGCGACGCGTTCGTCGTCGGATCCACGCGCGAGATGTCCTGCATCGACCGCAAGACCGGCACCATCGCTTGGACCAGGCCCGTCGCGAAAGGCGTCAGCGTCCTCACCCCTTGTGGGATCGCGCGCTTCGACACCGAAGGAAACCTCACGCTCCTCGACATCGCGAGCGGCGAGACCAAGAACACGATGCGCCTGCTCCCGCGCGTCGGCGCACCCGTCACCGGCGCCGTCGTGAGCAGCCCCGGGCTGCCGCGCATGCTCGTCATCAGCGAGGGTAAGCGCCACCTCGTCGGCGTCGACCTCGAGGCCGGCGAAGTCCTCTGGCGCTACGCCGCCCGACGCGCCGGCACCTTCCGACTGCGCCGCGCCGGCCGTCTCGTCATCGTCTCGAGCGGCGAACAAGCCCTCACGGCGATCGACGTGGTCGGCGGCAACGTCGTCTGGCGCTACTGTGATCGCCTTCGCTTCGCGCACGTCGCGACCGTCGCCGACGACTCGCTCTTCGCGCTCGCCGGCGACGGGGCGTTCGTCAGCCGCGGCGGCACGCGCCTCTGTCACCTCGACCCTTGGTCCGGTAGCGCCCGCTGGAGCGTCTCGCTGCGTGAAGGCGCCCGCCCCATCGCGGCTCCGCTTGTCGCGCGCAACAACGTGCTCGTCGCCACGCTCGGCGGACGCGGCACGCGCCTCACCGCATTCGACAAGAAGTCAGGAGAGGTCGTGTTCGAGCGCGACGCGTGCGTCGGGGCGGCCGCTCCCCTCATCGTCGACGACGTCGCCGTCCTCAACTCCGAGTCGGGCGAGCTCATCGCGATCGACGCGTCCGACGGCTCGATCCGCTACCGGCACGTCTTCGCGGAAGGTTTCGACGGCGACCGCCCCCGCCGCCTCGAGCCGGTCCTTCGCTCGGGCGCGCTCTTCGTCCCGCAGAGCGCCGTCCACGTCCTGCGCCCCTCCGACGGAACGCTCCTCGGGTCGGTCGCGACCGACCTCGTCCCCGACCTCGTCCGGGTCGACGAGCGCTGCGACGTCTACGTCGCCGAAGAGAGCGGCCACATCCAAGCCTTCTCCGGCGCGGCGCGCACGCAGCCGACGCATCTTCGCCTCGTGCGCTCGTAAGCCCGACCCCGACACTCCTCCACGACGCCCGGCCGCGGCGCCCTTTTCTCGGGCCTCGGCCGGGCATTCGCTTGCGAACGCGCGTTCGGAGCTGCCGACATCCCCCGCCTGTACTAATGTGCGGCCCGCTCGATGCGCAGGCCCACGGAAGACATTCGCGTCGCCTCGGCAGCACCAGGCTCATGGCGAGCTTGGGTCGATGTCGAGCTCGAGGTCGACAACGGCGGCATCCAACGCAAGCCGCGCGCGATGCTCGACCAGCACACGGTCATCGGTCGCACGCCGGGCCTGTCCCTCACGCTCGACCACGACACGGTCAGCCGCAAACACGCGGAGATTTTCTGCGACCCGTTCGGTCGCTGGTGGATTCGTGACCTCGGCAGCACGAACGGCACGAGCGTCAACGACGAGACGGTTCGCGAGCGCGTGCTCCGCCCCGGCGACCGCATCGCGGTCGGTGACTACCGCCTTCGGTTCAACGTAGGGAGCCTGCCCGACGTCAAAATCGGCGCCCCTTCGATCGAGGACACCCTCGACGGCTCCGCCGCGCCGAGCTGGATGCGCACGCTGCGCGACGTCGAGCCCCCACAAATCTCCGCGACACACCTCTCGACCTTGATGGCGCTCTCCCGCCGCCTGCTCGGGATGGAAAACGCGCAAGAGCGCCTCGAGGCTCTCTGCGAGCTGCTCGTATCGAATGATTTCCACGCAACGGTCGCGCTCGTCGTCCGCGTCCGCGCGGGCGATCCCACGCGCATCCTCGCGGGGCCGAAGCGCCCGCCCCACATCCCGGAAGAGCAGCCCTACGTCTCTCGCACGGTCCTCCGCCAGGTCGGCCTCACCAACGAGGCCGTGCTCGGCACGAACCTGCCGCACGTGAACCCCGGCCTCGAGCTGACGCTATCGGCCGACGTGAGCCCGATCGCGACCGTCGCCGTTCCGATCCATCGCGACGACACCTCGACGGACATCCTTTATTGCAACCTCCCGCCCCACTACGGACGCTCGGATTGGCTCGCTCTCATCGCGCTCGCGGGTGAGGCGTTCCAGCAGTCCGAGATCGCCTGGTCGGCGCGGCGTCACGCGCAAACGCACGCGGCCATCGAGCGCGAGCTCGAGACAGCCCGCATCATTCAGCACGCCCTCGTGCCGAAGCGGCCCCTCTATCCAGGGCTCGAGGTAGCGATTGGGTTCGAGCCCTGCCGCTGGGTCGGCGGCGACTACGTCGACACCGTGAAGCTCTCGGACGGGCGCCTGCTCTGCACGGTCGCGGACGTCTGCGGCAAAGGCCTCCAAGCCGCCCTCGTGACGTTCTCGATCCATACGATGATCCGCGCCCTCGCGGACCACACGAAGAGCGTCCCCGACATCCTCGATCGACTGAACCGGCACCTCTGCGACTACCTACCGGAAGACTCCTTCGTCACGATGGTTTCCTGCGCCATCGACCCCGCGACGGGCGCGACCGAATACGTGAACGCCGGCCACCCGCCCGCTTTCATCATGGACGAGGACGGCTCTGCGCGGGCGCTCGCCTCGGCCGAAAATCCGGCGCTCGGCCTCACGCTCTGCACATTCACGGCCCAGCACGATTCCATCAGCCCGGGTGAGGCGCTGCTCCTCTATACGGACGGCCTCACGGAGCTGAAGAACAACGCCCGCGAGATGCTCGGCGAGGATCTGCTCCGTACGCGATTCGCCTCGATTTACCGCGATAAACGGACCGATGCGATCGAGGAAGCCGCGCTCGCCCTCACCCGGATGCTCGACGAGTTTCGCGGCGACGAGCTCCCCGAGGACGACCGTGCGTTCCTCCTCGCGCGGCGCTCTGCCACGACGGATTCCGAAGCTCGTTCAGGCTGATGCCGCGGTTCGGGCGTGCTAAGCCCACGGCACCATGCACGTTGGAATTATCGGGACCGGGTACGTAGGGCTCGTCGCGGGCGCAGGCTTCGCCGACTTTGGTAACGACGTCATCTGCGCCGACGTCGACCAGAGCAAGATCGACCGCCTCAACCGAGGCGAGGTCCCGATCTACGAGCCGGGTCTCGACGACCTGATCGAGCGCAACGCCAAGGCCGGCCGCCTCAAGTTCACGACCAACGTCGAAGAGACGATCCGCGCCGCCGACATCGTTTTCATCGCCGTCGGAACGCCCCCGGCCGCCGATGGGTCCGCCGATCTCACCGCCGTTTACAAGGTCGCGGAGACGTTCGGCAAGGTGATCGACCGCTACAAGGTCATCGTCGACAAGAGCACCGTGCCCGTCGGTACCGCCGACAAGGTCCGGGAGATCGTCGCCGCACAGACGAAGGTTCCGTTCGCCGTCGCCTCGAACCCGGAGTTCTTGAAGGAAGGCGCCGCGATCAACGACTTCATGAAGCCGGATCGCGTCGTCATCGGCTCCGACGACGAGCGCGCACGCGAGATGCTGAAGCAGCTCTACGCGCCGTTCGTCCGCACCGCCGATCGTATCCACGTGATGGATCCGCGCTCCGCCGAGCTCACCAAGTACGCCGCAAACGCCATGCTCGCGACGCGCATCTCGTTCATGAACGACCTCGCCGTGCTCGCCGAGAAGATCGGCGCGGACATCGAGTCGGTCCGCAAGGGCGTCGGCACCGATACGCGCATCGGGCCCAAGTTCCTCTACGCCGGCCCCGGGTACGGCGGCTCGTGCTTCCCGAAGGATCTTTCGGCGCTCGTGTTCCTCGCCGACAAGGTCGGTCACGGGCTCGAGGTCGTCCGCGCAGCGGAGAACGTGAACAAGCGCCAGAAGCGGGTCCTGCCGGACAAGATCAAGGCGCACTTCGGTGGTGATCTGAAGGGCCGCGTCGTCGGCGTGTGGGGCCTCGCATTCAAGCCCGAGACCGACGACATCCGCGAGTCGCCCGCCCTCGTCCTCATCGACGAGATCCTCGCCGCCGGCGCCACCGTGAAGGCGCATGACCCCGAGGCGATGACGAACGTGCGCGCCATCTACGGCGACAAGGTCACCCTCACCGACGCACCTTACGACGTCGCCGACGGCGCGGATGCGCTCGCTCTCGTGACCGAGTGGCACGCCTTCCGCGCGCCCGACTTCGAGCGCCTCCGTCGCATCATGCGAACGCCTGCTCTCTTCGACGGCCGCAACATCTGGCCGAAGGAAGAGCTCGCCCGCCTCGGGTTCAGCTACCAAGGCATCGGGCGCCGGCCGGCCGGCCCGGTCCCGCACAACACGTGAGGGGGCTCGAGGCCTGATGGCCGCTGCCGGCGTCAAGAGGATCGTCGCTTCCGGACGAGCGCTCGCGGCCATGGTGCTCGCGATCGCGCTCGTCCGCGTGCTGTTCCTCCGGGCGTTCGGCGTGCTGACGGGTCTTCCGCTCTTTCGCCAAAACTACGGCCCCGATCGTCTCCCCGCCGTCGACCCCGAGGAGCGCGCGCAGATGCCGCGCTTCTCGGCCTGTTTCGCGTGCGGTCGCTGCGACATCGGTGAAGGCGAGCGCGTCCGAGCCTCCAACGGCGCCTATCCCGGCATGATGCGCTTCGTCCTCGCGTCGTCGCGAAGCATGCCGGACTACGACGCCGCGGAGCGTGCGCTCGCGTTCGTGCCCGAAGACGTGCTGCGCGACAAAGAAGCGATCTGTCCAGCCCACGTGCCGTTCACCGCGCTCGCCCGCTTCGTGAAGAAGAAGGCGGCGATGATGCGCGAAGAGGCGTAACCGACGACGCGGGCTCGGCGCATCGTGCGCGCGCCGTCAGGCCCGCCCGTCACTCCGGCCGCGCGACGACGATCGCAGCCGCGTCCGGCTTGATCTGCTGCGCTATCCACGCCTTTAGGTCGGCGGGCTTCAGCGGCGCGGGCTGCGCGATCGGCGCACCCTCGAAGAGCAACGCGATGCGCTCGCGCGGATCGGAGAGCCGCGCGAGCGCGGCTTCACGCTCGTCGGCGATCCCCCGCGCAATCTCCGCGTCCGGCACCTCGCCGCGCGCGAGCCGCTTCAACAGCTCCGTCACCTCGGCCTCGACCGCGGCGATGTTCTCGTCGGGCGCCGCGACGCTCACGAGGAGCTGCACCGAGCGGGCGGTTCCGACGGTGCGCGCGACGGCGCGCACCGTCGGACCGCTCATCGCTCCACGCGACAAGAGGCCCTTCGGACCGGCGACGATCGCGGCGACCACCCTCGCCCGTTCGAGCGAGGATGCGCCCGCTTCCAGCGGCAACAAGAAGTGGATCACCGTCGCGCCTTTGCGCGCCTCGCGCGTCTCCGTGCGGCCGGGCTTCAGCTTCGGCGGCGCCTCACATGCCGTCGCCGACGACCCACCGACCCATCGCGCGATCTCGTGCTCCGCCGCTTTGCCTTCCGCGTCCGCATCCTCTCGCGCGAGGACGGCGATGCGGACGGGGCCCTCGGCGAGCGCGTGGAGCCTGCGCGCGAGCTCCCCCGCCTCGAACCGCGCGAGCCTACTCGGCGGGCCGAACGGCTCGATCAGGGCCGGCCGATCCATGGCCGACGCGCCCAACGCCGCAAGCCCCGGCGCATTGTTCGACCACCTCGACGCCACGTCGAAGAGCGCCGTCTCCTGCGCCTCGAGCAATTCATCGGTGCGCGCGGGCTCGTCGAAGAACGAGGCGCTCGCGGAGCGCGCGACGCGCTCCGCGAGCGCAGCCGCCGTTTCGCCCTCGCGCGGGGAACCATGCGCGAGGAAGCCCACCCCGCGGCTCGAGACGAAAGCATCCACGGTGACGTCGCTGGCGGTGGTGTCTGCGCGCGCGTGGGCGCGCGCAGACGCCACCGCCGCCAACGCCGACAGGCCCCAGCGATGAGGGACCTCTTCGACGGCGGCGCACGGGTTCGCGACGAGCACCCATGTCTGCGCCTGTCCCGATTCGACGCGAACCGCGGCGCGTGGCGCCTGGATCGCAGGCGGCGCGCTGGCGAGCGCTTGTTCGAGCGTCTTTTGGAGCGACGTGCGCTTCGCGTCCGAGACGTCGAGCGAAACCTCCACGAGCGCTGCGGCGACCGGCCGCGATGGCGCAGCCTCGAGCGGCCGCGCCTGTGCCCACCACGCGGCGAGCTCGGCGGCTTGCCGCGCGTCTTCCGTCCGCGCGATCCGCTCCGCGAGATCGACGGCGCCCGCTCCGCGCTCGATCTCCGTGCCGGTCTCGCGAACCATATCGCGGAGAACGTTCGCGAGCGCCTCCTCGCGCAGCTCACCGTCTGAAGCGCCGGGGCGGCGCTCCAGCGTCACCGCCAAACATCCGCCGCCGGCGGGGTCCGCAACCCCCGCCGCACGCGTCACGCGGAAGCCGTCGCCGAGGACCCTCGCGCCGAGCGGGCTCGGGCTCTGCCCGAGCCGCTCGGCCCCGGCCACGGCGGCGATGGGATCCGCCGTGCGCACCGCGACGGTCAGCCTCGTCGATCCCGATGGGACGGTCGCGGCTGCTGTCGCGGCCGCGACCGTCCCGTCAGGATCGGTGGCCGGACGGGCTTGCCCGGCCGGCCACACCCCGGAGGATTCGATGGCGCTCTCGACCGCATCGACGACGGCGGACGGGCCGACCACGGCGAAGGCCGCTCGGTCGCGCGAGAACGCGTCGAGACGCGCCGCCTCGACGCGGGCGATGCCGTCTCGCGAAGCCGGATCGAGCACCTTCGAGGCGGTGACGCCAGGCTGCCCGAGACACGCCCTGACCTTCGCTGCCCCGGCGTCGTTTTCGACCGGAAGCGCTGCGAGCCGCGCGTCGATCCGCGGCCGAATCGCGCCGAGATCGCCCGGTTTCACGGCCCCGGCGAGCTTCGTCTCGAGGCTCTCCCGAACCGCACGGACGACGCGTGGCGCCGTCGCCGGATCGACGGCGACATCGAGCAACAGAGAGCGTCGATCCACGCGAACGTTCACGCGGCCCGCGATCGGTTCGAGCCTCGCCGCGACGACCTCGGCGAGCACCGCCAGCGCCGCCGCATCGTCGGGGCCATGAACGGTGACGGCGAGCGCGGCCGATGGGTCGCCGTCGCGCGTCACCACCGCGAGCGGTGGTCGCTCCGGAAAGCTGCGCAGCTCGACGTGCTTCGCGACCGCGCTCGAGCCACCGAGCGCGGTGCGCGGCGTGAGGGAGCGCACCTCCGGCCCGCCGCCGCAGGCGAGCGCCACGAGCGTGATCGCAGCCAACCCGCGGGCGCTCCGACGGCGCCCGCGCCGCCCATCACATCTCGAAGTCTTCGATCGAGCGCGGGGCAAGCTTGAACCCGTAGAAGTACGTGATCACGCCGGTAACGGCGTTGAACTGCGTCCCGTCCGCGAGCTCGGGCCCTTCGTGCTCGAGATCGAACAGCTCGTTGGAGAGCTTGATCGCGTCCTCCGCGGAGATGCCGCCGCCCATGTCGATCCCCACGTTGTAGCGGCCGCCCGCGTTGCTCGGCGTGCCCTGGACGATGACGCCCTCGATCCGCACCAACATGCCCATCCACTGGCGGGCGTTCTCGTAGCCGAGGATGTTCTCCCAGCGTGCCGCGCCGCCGTTCATCGGGACCACGGTGACGGGCTCGATCGGTCCGTGATCGAAGCGGAACGTCATGGTGCCGCCGATCTCCGGCAGCGTCTTGCAGCTACCGAACTTGCCCGCGCCCGGGCCCAAGAACTCTTGAAGGTTGCCGACCGTGTCGACCACGTCTCCGTTGAAGAGGCGAAGGTCGGGCGGCGTGAACGCGGGACCGAAGACCGTCACGCCCGAAAACGGCTTCGGCGTCTCGTCGTCGGCGAACAGATCCTCGATATAGATGTTGCCGAGCGCGCCTTCACCGGTCTCGTCGTAGCGATCGATCGCGACGATGACCTGTCCGGTGACGTTCACGTGGTGATCCGATGGCACTTCGCACGCGGCGCTCTCGATGTCCTCGGGGTTGTACCAGCTCGCGGGCTGAATGACCTCGTAGAGGCGTGAACCGTCACCGAGCTCGCCGGGCGTGGGGTCGGTTTGCGGGTCGCCGCTACTGCCGTCCGAGGTGATTTCGCAGCCGGCCGCGCACGCGAGCGACGCCAGAAACAACAAAGGCCATGCGAAACGCATGGCCCTACCGTTAGCACGGCTTCGCTCAGGCCGCGTGCGCCAAGAGCGACTCGAGACGGCTCTGGATCTTGTGCTTCTTCGAGTAGACCGTCTTCACGCTGATGTTCATCTTCTCGGCGATCTGCTCGGGCTCGAGACCCTCGCCGAAGTAGAGCTCGACGAACTGCTGATCCTTCGCCGAAAAGTGGCGCAGGGCGTGGACGACGCGCTCGGCGCGCTGGCGGCGCTCGCAGAGCTCGTGGGGCGTCGGAAGGTCGCAGCGCAGGTCCTCGGCCTCGGCGAGCGGGGCGCGGTTCGGCTCGCGACGAATCGCGCGGAGGTAGTCGTACGACGCGTTGATCGCGAGCAGGCCGAGCCACGAGCTGAAGCGATTGCCGCGCGCGGCATCGAAGGTGCGCAGCTTGTGCATGTCGTTCGACAGCAGCTGGACGATCAGCGTCGCGTAGATCTCGCGGATATCGTCCTGGCTCACGATCGTCGAAAACCGTCCGGTGACCTTGGTGATGCAGCGGTAGATGAGGCGGTCGTAGCGGAGGTGAAACTCGCGCCAGGCTCGGTCGCTGCCAATCAGGAGCCCGGCGAGTAGCTCGGCCTCGGCGCGCTCGGCAGCCCCCTGATTGAGAGTGTCGGAGGACTCGATGGCAGGCGTAACCGCGGCGGACTCGATCGACATGTCGGGGCGCTCAAGCACGCGGCATGCCGACGATATGGACGCGATTTATTTAAGTTTTGTCGACCGTAACAGCGTCACACCCAAGCGTAACAGCGTAACAGTGGGCGTAACAGTTCAGCAGCTCGACGACCCTTGTTACGGAGCGAGAAGCTGCTTGCCCCCTATGCGCGGGTGGCCACGGGTACGCGGTCCCTTACGCGGGCGCGCGACGAGGCTTTCGAAGGGGGAGCGCGCGAACCGTCTCAGGCGCGGTAGACGTCGAGGTACTCGCGCATCATTCGATCCAGCGAGTAGCGCTCCTCGGCGACGACACGGGCGCGGCGGCCCATCGTCCGCGCGAGCTCGCGGTCGTCGATGAACCGCGCGAGCGCCGCACGAAAGGCGGCTTCGTCGCGCGCGGGGACGAGGAACCCCGTCTCCCCTTCGTCGACGACCCGTGGAACGCCGCCGACCGCCGTGCAGACCAGCGGAAGCGACGTCCCCATCGCCTCGGCCAGGCTGAGCGGCAGCCCCTCCGAGTCGCTCGAGAGCGCGAAGACGTCGAAGGCGGTGAGGTGCTCGGGCACGCGCGGCGTCTCCCCCGCGAAGTGGGTGAACGCTTCGACGCCGAGATCACGCGCGAGCGCACGGGTGTTCTCGGCCTCCGCACCATGACCGACGATCACGAGCCGAACACCCTGGCCGAGAAGCGGTGCAGCCGAGCGAACGAGGAGCGCTTGGTTCTTCACGGGAGCCATACGGCCGACGGTGCCGATGACGAACGCGTCGCTCGGAACGCCGAGCGCCTCACGCATGCGCGCGCGCTGTTGCGGATCGGCGCGGAAGCGCTCGAGGTCCGTTCCGTTCAGGATCACGCGCAACTTCCAAGGAAACACCTCACGAAGCTGAATCGCGAAGTCGGCGGTGGGCTGGCTGACGGCGACGAACGCATGGGTCGCGGCGGCGCCGGCGCGGCGCAACATCAGGCGCGCGAAGGTGTCGGGGTGTGGGCCGTGTTTTGTGTGGACCGTCCGCGCGCCGGAAGCTCGCGCAGGCACGGCCGCGTACGAGAGCGGCGGCGGGTTGTGCGTGTGGATGACGTCGAACCGCTCCCGCAAGAACGTCGACAACAGGCGCGCGCTCAGCGTCTTGTCGTAGCCGCCCGATCGCTTCGGAACACGCAGGATACGAGCGCCTGCCGCCTCGAACTCCGTCGCGAGCGACCCGTTCGGTGGCTCCTCGAGCGAGACGAGTGTGAGGTCGTGCCCGGCGCGAATCAGCCGGTCGACGCAGAGCAGCGCGACCCGCTCCGCGCCGCCGGTATGCAGGCTCGAGAGGACGTGCGCGATTCGGAGGCGTTCGCTCACTTCCGTCCGAGCCCGCCGAGACGCTGGGTCGCTCCCAGGATCTCGTCGCAATCGATGCAGCGAACCGCCCCATCGTCCTGCTCTTCGAGACTACCGAGGGCGCCGCACTCCGGGCAGCGGTTCTCGAGCCCGCGCTTGCCCTCTTCGGCGAGGCGCTTCTGCGCCTCTTCGGCCAGCGCCTCGGCGCGGAGCACGTCGTTGCCTGCCGGGGATCCTGAACGTTTCGTGCCGTCGTTCGCGCTCATCGATGGTTTGCCTCGGTCCTTGCCGGTGGCCCGGCGCGTTGCCTTGTTACCACGACTTTGCCGAAGGCTCGTACGGGTCCTACGATCGTCGATGATGCGCGAGGTGCAGTTGGGGCGCGGCGACGGGTCGCGCGTGGGGACACCGCTGTTGGGGGGCTGGTTGGTGGTCGCGGCGGCGGTCGCGACCTTGATCGGTTGCGGGCCCGACAAACACGCGCGACGTGCAGGCACGCCGACGAGCCACGTCGCTTCGGCTGCGACGGCGGCAACCGAAGCACCGCTCGTTTCGACGACGGCCGCGCCCGCCGAGCCAAAACCGAGCGCCGAGCCCGAGCTGCCCGCGGCGCCCTCACCCGAATCAGAAGCGGTCGAGGTCGTCAGCGTCGACGTCAAAGGCGACCGCCCGCTGCTCGTCGTTCGAGGCGAGGGGCGAACGCCGATCGTGTATTTGCACGGCCGATGCGGCGACCCGACGGCCTTCAAGGCGTGGGCGCACACGGGTCGCCGCTTCGGAACGATCGTGTCGCTGACCGGCGACAAGAAGTGCAAACACTCGACGCGCACGCAATGGTCCGAGGACACCGCGGCGCTCGACCGGCGCGTGACGAAGGCGCTCGCCGCGGTCGAGAAGGAGCTCGGCATCGAGCTCGACAAGGACCGGCGGATCGTCGTCGGTTACTCGCAGGGTTCGCTCAAGGCCGAAGCGCTCGCCGCCCGTTTTCCGAAGCGATACCCGCGCGCCGTGCTCATCGCCGGACCGCGCGCGCCGCGCGACGGCGCGCTCCGCAAGACGGAGTCCGTCCTGCTCATGGCGGGCGACCGTGATGCCCGCGACCACCTGCGCGAGGCCGTCCGAAAGCTCGGCAAACAACACACGCCGGCGAAGTACGTCGAGCTGCCGGGCGCGCGCCATGGCGAGTACGGCAACGACGCCGAACGCACGATGGACGAGGCCCTGAACTGGCTCGTGTCCACCCCCTCACCGCTCGGCGCATAGCGAGCCGCCGCGGCGTCGAAATCGGACGAAAGCCTGGAGCGAATCGCCACGAGAACGAGTAACGTGCGCGCGTGAAGAAGCGCATCCCTCGTGCGGCGCGCGCAGCCGCCGTCCTCGCAACCTCGACGATCGTCGCCTCGCTGGCCTCTTGCCGCGGCGCCGAGCATCCGACGGATCAGACGACCTCGACCGCGACGACGACGGCCAAGCCCCCGCCGAAGAACCCCGAGCCGCACCTCGCCGACATCCGACAGCTGACGTTCGGCGGCGAGAACGCCGAGGCGTATTGGTCCTTCAAGGGCGACCAGCTCATCCTCCAATCGCGCACGGGCGACATGGGATGCGACCGCATCTACCGGATGCCGGTCAACGTCGACAAACCCACGCTGACGCCGGTCTCGAGCGGCAAGGGCGCGACGACTTGCTCGTACTTCATGCCGGGCGACGAGGACGTCATCTACGCCTCGACGCACCTCGGCGGCGACGCGTGCCCGCCGAAGCCCGATCACAGCAAGGGCTATGTCTGGGCGCTCTACGACACGTACGACATCTTCAAGGCGAAGGCCGACGGCTCGAACCCCGTGCGCCTCACCGAAACGCCCGGCTACGACGCCGAGGCGACCGTCTGCAAGAAGGACGGCTCGATCATCTTCACGTCGGTGCGCGACAAGGACATCGAGCTCTACCGGATGGACGCCGACGGTAAGAACGTGAAGCGTCTCACGACGGAGCCGGGCTACGACGGCGGCGCGTTCTTCAACGAGGACTGCTCGAAGATCGTGTGGCGCGCGTCGAGGCCGAAGGGCAAGGCGCTCGAAGACTTCAAGTCGCTCCTGTCGCAGAACCTCGTCAGGCCGACGAAGCTCGAGCTGTGGGTGGCGAATGCCGACGGCAGCGACGCGACGCAGGTGACGTATCTCGACTCGGCGTCGTTCGCGCCGTTCTTCGCGCCCGGGTCGAAGCGCATCCTCTTCAGCTCGAACGTCGGTGATCCGAAGGGTCGCGAGTTCGACATTTGGGCGATCGACGTCGACGGCTCCAACCTCGAGCGTGTCACGGCGACGCCCGGCTTCGACGGCTTTCCGATGTTCTCGCCGGACGGCAAGCAGCTCGCGTTCGCGTCGAACCGCGCGACCGAACAAGGCAAGAGCGACACGAACGTGTTCGTCGCGCGTTGGGTCGACACGCCCGGCGACGCCGCGGCGAAGAGCCCGAGCGAAGAGACGGGCGCGGACCGGGTCGCCAAGGATGCACGATGGCTGGCCGATCCTGCCCGCGAAGGTCGAGGCGTCGGCACGAAGGGCCTCGAGGAAGCGGGCGCCTACGTCGAATCGCGCTTCAAGTCGCTGGGGCTCGAGCCCGCGGCGGCGAAGGGTTCGTATCGACAGACATTCCCGGTGCGCGTCGCGCTGTCGGGTGACGCGAAGCTCGACGCCGGCGGCAAAGCGGTCGAGGGCGTCCTGCCGTTGTCGTTCTCGAGCTCGGCGAGCAAGCTCACCGGCGAGCTCGTGCTGGCGGGCTACGGCATCCAAGCCGGCGCGATCGACGACTACAAAGGTCTCGACGTCAAAGACAAGATCGTCGTCGTCCGTCGGTTCGTTCCGGATGGACCGCCGTTCGACAAGCCGGCCGAGCGACGCCGCCACGGCGACCTCGAGCGAAAGGCTCGGCTCGCGCGGGAAAAGGGCGCGAAGGCGATCATCATCGTCGACTATCCGACGGCGCCGAAAGCGAAGATGCCGGACGAGGCGAAGCTGCCGACGCTGGGAACGGAGACGTCGAGTGATGCGCGCATCGTCGCCCTCGCAGCGCCGCGCGCCGCGCTCGCGCCGATCGTCGATCGCCTCGCGAAGCGCGAGAAAATCACCGCGACCATCGACGTCGCGCTGAAGCCCGAAGAAAAGCCCGCGTTCAACGTCGTCGCGAAGCTCCCGGCGCGCGGTGCAGCGAAGAAGAAGGGCGCGATCGTCATCGGCGCGCACTACGACCACCTCGGCATGGGCGGGCACGGTTCGCTCGCGCACGACGGGGAGCCGGCGGTGCACCCGGGCGCGGACGACAACGCTTCGGGTGTCGCGGCGCTGCTCGAGATCGCGCGCGGGCTGTCGCAGCCGGACGTGAAGCTCGACCGCGACGTCTACGTCGTCGCGTTCTCCGGTGAAGAGCGAGGCATCCTCGGCTCGAGCTTCCTCACGAAGAACCCGCCGCCCGGCCTCGCGCCGGCGGAGATCTCCGTGATGATCAACCTCGACATGGTCGGCCGCGTTCGAAACAACAAGATGGAGATCGTCGGTCACGACACGGCGAAGGAGCTCGGCGAGATCGTCGAGGCCGCTTGCGCGACGTCGAAGCTCGGCTGCGCGCCGGGCAAAGGCGGCGGCTTTGGGCCGAGCGACCACGCGGCGTTTTACGGCGCCGGCGTCCCCGTGCTGTTCCTGTTCTCGGGAACGCACGGCGACTACCACAAGCCGTCGGACACCGCCGACAAGCTCAACGCCGGCGGCATCGCGCAGTCGGCCGTCCTCGTCGAAGACCTCGCGAGGCGCGTCGCCGCGCGTGACGGGGCGTTCACGTACGTGACCGTCTCCGAGCCTCCGGTGAAGGGCGATCAGCGATCGTTCGGCGCCTCGCTCGGCACGATCCCCGACTACGTCGGCTCCGCGGACGGCAAGGGCGTGCTGCTCGCCGGCGTCCGACAAGGCGGCGGAGCCGATCAGGCAGGCCTCAAGCGAGGAGACCGCATCGTCAAGCTCGGGACCTTCGAAGTGTCGAGCGTCGAGGACCTGATGTTCGTCCTCAACGAGGTCAAGCCCGGCACGAAGGTGAAGGCCGTGATCATGCGCGAGGGTAAAAAGCTCGAGCTACCGGTGACGTTCCAAGCCTCGAAGCGCTGAGCCGGGCGGGCGCTCGTTTGGGGTGTGCGCCTCGAACGAGCGTCCAGCGTGCGCGCGCAAGAAAAGTCGATTTCGGGAGGCGGCAATCGGCCGCCGGCGGCACAACATCACCGATGGAACAGGGCGCGCACAGACTCGGGTGCCAGTGCGACCGCAGGGAGCACACCCACCAGGCGGGACCCGAGTCGTCGTGCGCGCGCGAGAGAAAAGTGAGCAGCGGATCTTGAAGCGCCGTACCCGCGGTGCGACTCGGTCCTCGCACATGCTCCGTCTCCGCCGCTTCGCCCCCGCTCTGCTCGCAGGTCTCGCGACCGCCTCCCTCGCCTCCTCCGCGCAGGCGATCCAGCCGAACGAAGAGCTGGGGAGTCGCCCGACGATCGAGCACCACGGAGGCGGCGACGCCAACGTGCGCGGCAAGCTGTTGTGGGATCGGGTGCCGTCGCGCCGGGCGTCCGCGTACGCCACGTTCCTGGCCGAGGTCGGTCCGGGATGGCGCGCGAGCTTCGATGACCGCACCGGCGTCCCGTCGCGGCTCTACGGCCCGGGGCTGAACGTCCCCGGCAGCGTCGCGAGCGGCGCCATCGCGGAGTCGTACGCGCGCGAATTCCTCGCGCGACACCTCCGCCTCCTCGCGCCGGGCAACAACGCTTCGGACTTCGAGCTCGTCTCGAACGATCTCGATGCCGGGATGCGCACCCTCGGTTTCGTTCAGAAGTCGGGGTCGCTGCGCGTGCTCGGCGGCCAGGTGAGCTTTCGATTCAAGAACGACCGCCTCTTCATGATCGGCTCCGAAGCGCTGCCGTCGGTGCCCGTCCTTTCGCAGCCGTCGAGCATCGACATCGATCGCGCGAAGAAAGAGGCGATGCGCTGGGTCGGCGAAGACTTCGGTCTCAACACCGCAGGCGCTGCCGGCGATGCAGTCGTGCTTCCCCACCGCGACGCATCCGGCGCGCTCACGTACACGGTCGCAATTCCGTTCGAGGTCACGCCGTCGCTCGTGACGGCGAAGTTCCGCGTCTACGTCGACGCGACGACGTACGAGCCGATCGTGCGCGAGCAGCTCTTCAAATTCGCCAGCGCCAACGTCGCGCTCCGTGTCCCCGAGCGCGCTCCGACGTACGGGCAGCGCTTCGACGCGGCGGCGCTGCTCACGGCGGTCACCGTCGGCGGCGTCACGCAGAAGACCGACGAGGCGGGCGCGATCACCTGGTCGGGGACGGATCCGACGGCGATCGAGCTCAGCCTGAACGGTGATCGCGCGCGCGTCTGGAACGACGCCGGCGACGAAGCGCTCCTCTCCGTCTCGCTCGCGGACGCGACGCCGTACGTATGGGATCAGTCGTCGGATGGTCTCGTCGACGCGCAGCTCACGTCGTTCGTCCACGCCGGCAGGGTCCGCGAGTACGCCCGCACGTTCGCTCCGACGCTGAGCTTTTTGAACCAGCAGGTGAAGGCGACCGTCAACATCGACGACATCTGCAACGCCTTCTCCGACGGCACGTCGATCAACTTCTATTTGGAAGGCAACGGCTGCGCGAACACCGGTCGGATTGCCGATGTCGTCTATCACGAGTACGGCCACTCGATTCACGCGCACGCGGTCATCGAAGGTGTCGGCGAGTTCGAGGGTGCGCTCTCCGAAGGCCAGGCCGACTACCTCGCCGCCACCATCACGGGTGATCCCGCGACCGCGCGCGGCTTCTTCATGACGGAGGAAGAGCTGCGTCACATCGACCCGCCGCAGGAGAACGTGTGGCCGGACGACGTCGTCGGTGAGGTCCACTACGACGGTCTCA
Organism: Polyangiaceae bacterium; assembly: GCA_013361525.1. Taxonomy (GTDB): domain Bacteria; phylum Myxococcota_A; class Polyangia; order Polyangiales; family Polyangiaceae; genus Xiheicaenibacterium. Next base: position 32,495 of record JABFXY010000076.1, read on the forward strand.
TCATCGGCCAAGCGCTCTGGGACCTGCGCAAGAACCTCATCGCTTCGCTCGGTGAGGTCGAAGGAGTGCAGCGCGCGAACGAGCTCTACTACCAAGGCATCCGCCGCGCCGTCGACATCCCGTCGATGTATCCGGAGATCCTCGCCGCGGACGACGACGACGGCGACATCAGCAACGGCACGCCGAACGTATGCGAGATCAACGAGGCCTTCGCACGCCACGGCCTGCGGCCGACGACCGGCACGGCGACGAGCCTCGGCGTGATGGCGCCGTCGCAAGACGGCTACGAGGTCTCGGTCGAGCTCGTCGGTCTGTTCCCGCAGTGCGAAGGTGAAGCCATCGTCGGTGGGACGCTCTCCTGGCGCGATCGCGACCTGCCGGCGTCGACCGGCGATGTCGCGCTCGACCTCTCCGGCAACATCCTCACCGGGACGATCCCCGCGCAGCCCGATCGACACGTCATCAAATACGCGGTCGACGTCGAGCTCGAGGGACCGACCGTCCACTTCCCGGACAATGCCGCGGATCCCGAATACGAGTTCTTCATCGGTGAGGTGACGCCGCTCTACTGCACCGACTTCGAGGCGGATCCGCTCGCGGAAGGTTGGAAGCACGGCCTCGAGGAAGGCACGCCGGACGAAGGCGCGGATGACTGGACCTGGGGCGAGCCGAACGGCAATTCGCAGAACGGCGACCCGCCGGCGGCATTCTCCGGCGACAACGTGTTCGGCAACGATCTAGCGCTCGAGGATAACTACAACGGCCTCTACCAGCCGGAAAAGACCACCTTCGCCAGGTCGCCGGTCATCGAGCTGAAGGGTCACAAGAACGTTCACCTCCAATACCGGCGCTGGCTGAACGTCGAGGATGCTCACTTCGATCGCGCGACCATCCACGTCGGCGACAACGTCGTCTGGCAGAACCTCGACAGCAACCAAGGCGACAGCAGCAACACGCACCACCGCGACAGGGAGTGGCGTTTCCAGGACGTCGATCTCTCGGACGCGATCGGCGCGGACGATTCGGTGCAGGTCACCTTCAAGATCGCGAGCGACCCCGGCCTCGAGTTCGGTGGCTGGACCATCGACGACTTCTGCGTCGTCGCGCTCGACGACGCAGAACCTTGCGTCGGCGACGCGTGCGGCGAGGGCGGCGCCGGCGGTGCAGGCGGTGGCGGCGCTGTGGGCGGTGAAGGCGGCGGCGACAGCGTGAACCCCGAGCCCGACGATGGGTGCGGGTGCGCGGTCCCCGGTCGCGAGTCGAACATGCGCGGCCTCGGCGCGCTCGCAGTAGCCGGCCTTGCCGCACTGCTCCGGCGACGACGCGCCGGCGCGAAGCCGCGCTGACCGCGGCGCTCGATCAGGGGCAGAGGCCTTGGATCGCCCGTGTCGCGCTCGCGCGGTACGGGCTGTCCTCGGCGCAGCGTGCGTACGCGCGGTGGGCGACGTCGCATTTACCGCTCACCGCGGAGAAGATCGCCGTCTGACACGGTGACAGCTTCTCCGGCTCCTTCGCGGGATCTTCGCTCGGCTGCGGGTGTGGGGCCGAGGCGGGCGCCGGCGCAATCGACGGCGACGGCTGAGGCGCTCGCTGCGTCGCCGTTCCCTGCTGCGGAGAAGGCGCGGCTCCGGAGCTCGCGCCGTCCGCCACCTGCGCGCTGGAGCTCGCCTTCACCTTGGACTTCGACTTCGGTGGCGTCCGAACGAAGAAAAACCATCCGAGCGCGCTCGCGATCGCGCCGAGCACGACGAGACCAAGCGCAACCCAGAGCAGCGTTCGGCGGCTCGCGCGTCGGATCGTCGCGGCGAGCAAAGCCGGGTCCCGGATCGTCGGCGGGATGAGATCCGGCATCGTGAGCGCGCGCCTCGGCGGAGGCTCGGACGCGGCCATCACGATCGTGCCCTTGTTCGACCGGATCGCCGACGTCTCGGCCGAAGGCGCGGGCATGTCCGCGATGCTGACGTCGTAGGCCAGCACGTCGGGCGCGGCCTCGCGGATCGTCGCAGGCGCATCTGCGTCGGTGGCGGGCGCAACCTCCGCTACCTCGATGGATGGCGCATCGCTGGGGATTTGCGATGCGTCGCCCCTCGATGGCGCGACGGAGCTCGCGCGTGCGCTCGTGCCGATCGACTCCGAGAAGATGGGAGGGCCGTCGACCGTCGGCTCTTCGCGAACGCGTGTGGGAAGCTCCGACTCGGGCGAGGCATCTTCGGGCCCTTGCGACGCGGGGGCCACCGCCGAAACCAGCAATCCATCGGGCTGCGGCTTCGTCGGGACGCTCGACGGGATCTTCCGCGCTCGCGAGCTACGGCTCGACGCGAGCTCCGACGGCCTCGGCACGTAGCTCCCCTCGTCGAGCATCGGAACCTTTGGCGGCGGCGGGAACGGGATCTGCGAGGCGCCGAGCGGCAACATCGACGACAGGCGCCCCGGCTCCAGCGTGCCGACGCCGATCGTGAACTGCGCGTAGAAATCCCGCATGCTCGCTTGGCGATCCCGCGGCTCCTTCGCGAGCGCGCGCTCGATCGCGAGGCGCATCTGCGGCGGGATCGGAACGCCGTGCGAATCGATCGGCGTCGGCGTCGCACCCATGTGGAGCGCGGCCCACTCGATCGGGTCCGCCGCGTTGAACGGAAGCTTCGCCGTGAGCAGCTGGTACGCGACGATCGCGAGCGAATAGATGTCGCTCCGGTGATCGACGTCCTGCATCGTGAACTGCTCCGGACTCATGTACGGCGGGCTGCCGAGGACGACACCGAGCGGCGTGAGCTTCGGATCTTTACCGCCGACGCGCTTCGCGATCCCGAAGTCGAGCACCTTCACGAAGTCCGGCGCGCCACCCGGCGAGGTCAGGATGATGTTGTCGGGCTTGAGATCGCGGTGAACGATCCCGCGGCTGTGCGCCTCCTGCAGCGAGCCGCAGATCTGGCCCATGATCAGGTCGACGCGCTCGGGCGTGAGCGGCCCGGCCTTCACGATTTGCGACAGCGCCTCCCCGCTCAAGAACTCCATCGCGATGAACAGGTCGCCGTCGCGCGTCTCGCCGTAGTCGTAGAACTTGATGGTGTTCGGGTGCTCGAGCTCGGCGACGGTGCTGCACTCGCGCGCGAGACGCTGCACGTCTTGATCGCGCCCCGAGTACTCCGCGAGCAGGACCTTGATCGCGACCTTCCGAACCGACGTCCCCATCGTCTGCTCGGACGCGTAGACGCGCCCCATGCCGCCCTCCGCGAGGAGGTGCGTCACGCGGTAACGCCCGCCGATGAGCTGGCCGATCAGCGGATCGGGCACGTGCGAGACGGATGCTCCGCAGCGCGAGCAGAACCTCACGCCCGACGGGTCGAGCGGCTCGTGACAGGAAAGACAACGCATCGTCATCGGCACGCGGTGGCACGCCACGCGCGGGCATGTCGGTCAGCGTAGCCTTCTACGCTCGAGGCGCGACGCTTCTTCGCGCGCCCCGCACCGGCCGAGAGCGGTGCTACTTGCTCTTGGCGACGGGCATCTTGCGGTGCCCTTCGGGGAGCTTCATCTCTTGCGGCGCGCCGGGCCCCGTCAGCTGCCGGATCGGGATGCCGTTGTCCTCCCACGCGACGTCCATCTGGCCCGGCGTCCCGCTCGGCACGGGCGCCGCCTGCGCGCTCGCCTGCGTCGACGCCGGCGGAGCAGGACCGAACTCGTCCTCCTCCTGCGTCTGCTCGCCATCAGGCGCGAGCCCCGCTGCTCCTCCGCGCGCCAAACATCCCGCGGTCGACACAGAAACCAGCATGGCGGCAAAGAGGAGCGTCAGCTTCATGGGTGGTTGTTCTTAGCCCAGGCCCGTCCTTCTGGGTAGGACAAACCACGACATGTGATGACGCGAGAATTTTCCAGCGAGCGACGCTACGACTCCACCGGCGAGTAGAAGGAAACGCCGCGGACGTTCTCGTTGATCTTGAGCGGATACAGCAGCGGCGGGAACGCGCGCTGCGCGCAGTCGAGGTGCTCACAGGTTCGGCAGGTCACGCCGACCGGAACGGTGGCTTGCTCGATGTCGACGCCGTCGGCGTAGACGAGCTCGCGCGCGTAGCGCACCTCGCAACCCATGCCGATCGCCTGGACCGTGTGCGGCACGTTGTAGCCGCCGCGATCGCTCCGCAGCGTGCGCGCGATGCAGAAGTAGATCATGCCGTCGGGCATCCGCGAGATCTGCACGCGGATCATCCCGGGCGTGAGAAACGCGGAGTGGACGTTCCAGCGGGGGCACGCGCCCGAGAAGCGCGCGATGCGAATCCCCGACGCGCTGAAGCGCTTCGAGATGTTGCCCGCCATGTCGATGCGGAGCAGATGGAACGGCACGCCTTCCCTCCCCGCTCGGCGCAGCGTCGTCATGCGATGACAGACCTGCTCGAAGCTCGTGCCGAAGCGGTGACCGAGCAGCTCGATGTCGTAGCGCTCGGCCCTGCACGCTTCGAGGAAGGGCTCGTACGGCATGAGCAGCGCCGATGCGAAATAGTTCGCGAGCGCGACACGCGCGAGCGCGTGCGCCTCCTTGGTCGTGAGCTCCGGCGCATCCGCGAGGATCGCGTCCAGCTCGCGCGACCCTTCGACCAGCCCGAGCTGATGCGCGAGCTGGAAGCGACGTGAGCGCGGCGGGAGCACCTCGCTGATCGACAGCACCAGCCTCTCCGGATCGAACCGTCGCATCGCCTTGCGCTCGTCGCTCACGCGGAGGAGGCGCACCGTGATGCCGTGTCGTGCACCGAGGTAGCGCACGAGGTTCGCGTAGACGTCGTCGCCGTCGAGCTTCGCGTCGCGCGCGATGCGCTCCGCGAGCTCTTCCAGCGTCGGGAAGTGGTTCATCGTTCGCTGGATGAAGTCGCTCACCTCCTCGCTCGGCAGGCCCGCGTTCGCCGCGTTCTGTGCGCCGCCGGGCTCCGCGATGCGCTCAGCGAGCGCCTGCGCATCGCTTCGTTCGGACACGTACGCGCGATACAGCGTGAGCATCGCCCGCGCGATGGACGGGTTCTGTGACGCGAAATCACGCGTCTCTGAGGCGTTGAGCCCCAACGACTCGAAAATCGGGTCGCCGATCACCTCCACCAGGTCCGCCGCGAGCTGTGTGTCCTCCGGTGGCGCGAACGTTGCCAAATCGACGCGAAGCTCGGATGCGAGCTTCAGCAAGAGCGCTGCGGTCAGCGGCCTTTTGTTCGACTCGATGAGGTTCAAGTAGCTCGAAGACACACCGAGGCGTTTCGCGAGATCGACCTGGCTCAGCCCCTCTCGCTTGCGTAGCGCCTTGATACGGCGACCCAGCACACCCGCGTCATTCATGGCCCACGTTTTACAAGATTTACAAGTTAACGAGAAGTCACAGTTCCGAGTGTTACACGTTAACTATTTGAAAACGTTATTGTTCTTGATCAACTTCTCCGGATCGTTACATTGAGACATCTAACAGTGCCGCGCGTCATTCCGAGGTCCTCGATGCACCACTCTCCCGGCAGCCTTCCTCGTTCGGACGTGACCCAAAGCCCGACGGATCCCTCCGCACGGGGCCCACGCATCGAGCTCGCGAGCCCGCCGCCCGCGGGGGCCGAGCGCGTCCTCTCACCCGCCGCACTCGCCTTCATCGAGGGGCTCGTGCGCACGCATCGGCCACGCATCGCCGCGCTGCTCGCAGCTCGGCGCGATCGTCAGGCCGCGCGTGACCGAGGTGAGCCGCTCGCCTTCCTCGAGTCGACCAAGGCGGTGCGCACCGGCGACTGGAAGGTCGCGCCGCTGCCGCGCGACCTCCTCGATCGACGCGTCGAGATCACCGGCCCGATCGATCGGAAGATGGTCATCAACGCGCTCAACTCGGGCGCGAACGTCTTCATGGCCGACTTCGAGGACGCGACGAGCCCCACGTGGGAGAACGTCGTGCGCGGCCAGCACAACCTGATCGACGCCGTCGACCGCTCCATCGGCTTCGAGGATCCCGCGACGCACAAGCGCTACGAGCTCGCGCAGAACATCGCAACGCTCCTCGTCCGCCCGCGCGGCCTGCACCTGCCCGAGCGGCACGTTCTCGTCGACGGCGAGGTCGCGCCCGGCTGCCTCGTCGACTTCGGCCTCTACTTCTTCCACAACGCGAAGAACCTGCTGAAGCGCGGGACCGGCCCGTACTTCTACCTGCCGAAGATGGAGAGCCATCTCGAGGCGCGGCTGTGGAACGACGTGTTCGTCGACGCGCAGCGCGCGCTCGGCGTCCCGAACGGAACGATCAAGGCGACGGTGCTCATCGAGACGCTGCCCGCCGCGTTCGAGATGGATGAGATCCTCTACGAGCTGAGGGACCACGCAGCGGGCCTGAACTGCGGACGTTGGGACTACATCTTCAGCTACATCAAGACGCTGCGCGCGCACGCGGACCACGTCCTTCCGGACCGGTCGGTCGTGACGATGGATCAGCCGATGATGCGCGCGTACACGCAGCTCGTCGTGAAGACGTGCCACCGGCGCGGCGCGTTCGCGATGGGCGGGATGGCCGCGCAGATCCCGGTCAAGAACGACCCCGTCGCGAACGAGGCGGCGCTCACGAAGGTGCGCGCCGACAAGCAACGCGAGGTCGGCGACGGCCACGACGGAACGTGGGTCGCACACCCGGGGCTCGTCTCGATCGCACGCGACATCTTCGACGCGAGCATGAACGGCCGGACGAACCAGCTCGACATCCTGCGCGAGACGTTCTCTACGACGGCCGGAGCGCTCGTCGAAACGCCGAAGGGAGCGCGGACACTCGAGGGCCTCCGCCACAACGTCCGCGTGGGCGTGCAGTACATCGAGGCCTGGCTCCACGGGCAGGGCTGCGTGCCGCTCTACAACTTGATGGAGGACGCGGCGACCGCCGAGATCTCCCGCAGCCAAGTCTGGCAGTGGCTGCGCCACGGTGCCGACGTCGAGGGCGAGCGCCTGACGACGCCGCGCTTCCGAACGCTCCTCGCAGAGGAAATGCAGAAGCTCGAGGGCACCGTCGGCAAACAGCGGTTCCGCGAGGGCCGCTTCGACGAGGCGCGCGACCTCTTCGACAAGCTGTCGACGAGCGCAGAGCTCGCCGACTTCCTCACGCTCGAGGCCTACGACCGACTCTGAACGCTGTGTCGTTCGGGCTCCGACTCACGAGCCCCCTGTCAAACCACACCTCTCGATCGAACCGGAGACACACGAATATGAGCGCAGCGCTGAACTACATCCCTCCCGCGCAAGCGGAACGCTGGCATGGCATCGTCCGCCCCTACACCAAGGCAGAGGTGGAGCGGCTGCGCGGCAGCGTGAAGATCGAGTACTCGCTCGCGCGTCTCGGAGCCGAGCGTCTGTGGAACCTGCTTCAGACGGAGCCGTACGTGAACGCCCTCGGCGCGCTGACGGGCAACCAGGCGATGCAGCAGGTCCGCGCCGGCCTCAAAGCGATCTACCTCTCCGGCTGGCAGGTCGCCGCGGACGCCAACCTCGCCGGCGCGACGTACCCGGATCAGAGCCTCTATCCGGCGAACAGCGTCCCCGCGATCGTCCGTCGCATCAACCAAGCGCTCCTCCGTGCGGATCAGATCGAGTACGCCGAGGGCAAGAACGGCCGCTACTGGCTCGCGCCGATCATGGCGGACGCCGAGGCCGGCTTCGGCGGCCCGCTCAACGCGTACGAGCTCATGAAGGGCATGATCGAGGCGGGCGCAGCCGGCGTTCACTTCGAGGACCAGCTCGCCAGCGAGAAGAAGTGCGGCCACATGGGCGGCAAGGTGCTTCTACCGACGAGCCAGTTCATCCGCACGCTGGTCGCGGCGCGCCTCGCGTCCGACGTGATGGACGTGCCGACGATCCTCGTCGCACGCACCGACGCGGAGAGCGCAAAGCTCATCACCAGCGACATCGACGAGCGCGACCGTCCCTTCTTGACGGGCGAGCGCACGAGCGAAGGCTTCTTCCGCATCAAGGACGGCGTCGAGGCCGCGATCGCGCGCGCCGTCGCGTACGCCCCGTTCGCCGACATGCTCTGGTGCGAGACCCAGACACCGGATCTCAAGGACGCGCGTCGCTTCGCCGAGGGCGTGCACCGTCACTTCCCCGGCAAGCTCCTCGCCTACAACTGCTCGCCTTCGTTCAATTGGAAGAAGCACCTCGACGACGCCACCATTGCCAAGTTCCAGCGTGAGCTCGGCGCGATGGGCTACAAGTTCCAGTTCGTCACCCTCGCCGGCTTCCACAGCCTCAACTATTCGATGTTCGAGCTCGCCCGCGAATACTCGACGTCCGGCATGGCCGCATACTCGAAGCTGCAGCAGGCGGAGTTCGGCGCGGAGGCGCAGGGCTACACGGCGACGCGCCACCAACGCGAGGTCGGCACGGGTTACTTCGATCAAATCGCGCAGGTCATCACGGGCGGCGACGTCTCGACGCTCGCCCTGAAAGAGTCGACCGAGGCGCACCAGTTCTGATTCACAATCTCGCTCAAGAGCGACAGCACGCGCTCACCCATTTGGTGCCGTTGTCCCGGCGCGTGCAACCTCGCTCTTTGACGAGTTTTACCCGGGCTTCCCACGTGTTTCCGGTCCACCGGTACGCGGCGGGTTTGCCCGGGTAGTTCTTTTCACAATCCGGATCGTCCTTCGGCGTCCTCGCCATGGAGATCGACTCGGTGGGGTCGGTGATCTCGGACGGGTCGAAGGTCCGCGCTTCGGGCTTCGCCGAAGGTTTGCCATCGGCGCCGATGCGGGTGCAAGCCGAGCCGTTCCAGCCGAATTGAGGCTCGCAGCGCGGCTCGCCCCGGACGCGCTCGCATTTCCCCCCTTTGTCGGCTGCGTCGGTGGGGCACTCGAGCGGCAATTGGGTTTTGACACATCGAAAGCCGAGCCAGCTGTTTTCCTTTTGCGGCTCCCAATGACTCCGGTTCTTCACGCGGAGCCATTTCGGCCATCGCCGGCTCCAGCTTCCGCCTTTGAAGACCTTGCGTGTTCCGTCCGCGGGCTCGCCGGGAAACAGCGCAAACCACGACGACGTCCACTCCCAGACGTTGCCGCTCATGTCGTAAAGACCGAAGGCTCCCGCTGGAAAGGACTTCACCGGGCACGAGCCACCGGGGTGCGCGAAGCAGGTATTTTTGGTGGTCGGATCGGCGTTGCCCCAAGAAAACGTCCGGCCGTCCCCTCCCCCGCTCGCGGCGTATTCCCACTCCGCCTCGTTGGGAAGACGCTTGCCGACGAATGCACAATACGAGGTCGCATCCTCGTAATTCACGCAGTTGATCGGATGGTCGTCGTGCCCGGTCATATGGCCGCTGCAAAACTCGTCCGACTGTTTGCTCTCCGCGCATTTGCCGGCCGCCACACACTTTGCGTAGGCGCCCGCGGTGACCTCGGTCTCATCCATATAGAACGTGCCGACGACGCGCTCGTGTGCCGGTCGCTCTTCAGGATTGCCGTTGCCCATCGGCGATCCAATCAGGAAAAAGCCTGCCGGGATGAGGACCATGCCCGGCTCGCCGGTCGCGCTCGACGCGGTCGCGGACTGCTCGGCGACGGCCGGCTCGACGACGGCCTGTGAGACGGTCGCCGTCGCCGTCGCCACGGAAGCGGCCGTCACGACCGATGTCGACCCGGACACGCTCGCCGACGGCCCCGACGGCTGCGACGCGCCGTCGCTGCAACCGACGAACGCAGCGAGCGACAGCACCAGGGTCGTCGACGGGCGCGGTTCCACGGCTCAGGTCGCCTGGAGCTTGTCTCGGAAAAACGCGTTGACCTCGGGGTCGTTGAATCGCTCGTAGTCGATGGCGAACGGGGCCATCTGCGTCACGCCGCCGCGCCTCCGCACGGTCAGCGCCATGGGCGTCACCTCGCGGTAGTTGCTCTCTTTCGGCAAATCTTCGTTCTTCGCGCCGCCAGCGGAAAACAAGTTGATGAGGCGAGCATCCGGCTCGCTGAAGATCTCTTTGAAGCCCGCCACGACTCGCTCGTGCCCGCGGACCATCGTCGTGCACCCGAGTTTGTGCATGAAGGAGCGAAATTGCTTTTTGCCGAACGCGAAGCGCGCCGACTGCTTTTGCAGCTCCGCGGGAACCGCGTCCGCTTGGCTCGGATCACTCCACAACATCTGGAATCGAATATCGGGATCGTTCAGCGAGTCGAGCCCTTGAAACTTCTCGGCGAGGGTGTCGTCACGCGGAATACCCGCGTGCACGAAGGCCAACCGATCGAACACGAAGAGATTCGGCAGCGCCTCGAACAAATGCATGTATTCGGCAAAGACCTCGTCGCCCGCCATGTTGAGCGACGCCATCGCTTCGCTCGGACGAACAGCGCCGTAAATGCGACCGTTCAGCTCGACATAATATTCGTGATTACCACGCAGCGGAATCACGTGCTGCGGGACCGTCAAATACAACTGAAGAACCGTTCGGAGGATACCATTGTAACTGAAGCGCCCTCGATCGATGTAATCGCCGAGGAGCACGAGCAGCATGTTCGGCTCTTTGTCCGGGGCGTCGTGATACCGCTGCACCTTCTCGAAGAAATCGGCCTGCAAGAGAGCTGCCTTCAAACACGAATAACAACCGTGTAAGTCCCCGAGGACGAGGAGCTCGTAGTCCTTTTCGCCGGGCGGGTGGACGACGACGTGCCCATCCATGAACGGGGCGTCGCCGGAAAAATCGGCGAAGACGTGCCCGAGGCCGAGCTTGCCGCGGCCGCGTTGTCGCTCATCCTCGAGCTGGCGCCGCGCGCGCTTCAACAGGTCGACGTCACGCGCCGCTTGCTGCGCGAAGGTCTCTTTGTCGGCGGCGTAGTTCCATTCGGTTCGTGAGAAGAAGGGATGGTCGTTCTGCCGCACGGAGACGCTCTGCGCGGGCTCGACGACGACGACACCTTCCTGAACCTCTTCGATCTCTTCGTCGGCGATTTCGACGGGCGACTCGAGCAGAGCCACCATCTCCTTGCGGAGATTGGCCTCCGCCTCGTGCACCTTGCCGTCCGCGTGAATGAGCTCGTCCGCGGTCGAGAGCAGCGCCCACCGGCCCTCTTCGTCGAACTGTTTGAACAGTTCGAAACAGCGGAGCTTGAGCCGCGTGAGCGCGTAGCTCGTCGAGTCTTCGCCGTCGGCGGTCGGCTCGCGGAGGTTCTCTCGAATCTCGTGATCGATGCCCTCGAGGACCTCGTGGAAGTGCCGCGTCCATTTGCCGATCAGCTCCTCCTTCAGCGGATCGGAGTCCGGCATCGCCTGGTCGGCGCGATGGCGGACGAGCTTTGCGATGAAGTCTTGGAGGAACCCGCGCTCGGCGAGGTCGAATTCGCCGTCTACGTACCCGAACGCCGTCAGGTAGTAGATGATGGCGTGCATCTGTTGTTCGGCGACCTTCGGGTCGCTGGAAAACGGCATCATCGCGTTGGTCTCGGAGTCTATCGCGAGCCGCTCGGCGCCACATCGCTCTCGGAGGCGAGCAGCTCGGATCTCGTCGACGGCGCGCCGGTCGCATAGGCGCCCTTGCCGGCAGCGGGCGCCGGCGCGACGTCGTGCGGCATCGTGCCCCGTTGGGAGCGCAAGTAAACGAACGGCGTCGCGAAGGCGAAGTTCGACACGCGCGACGTGTAGACGTCCGCGTAGCGCTCCACCTGCCGCGCGAAATGGCTCTTGTCGTTGCCGGCCCACATCGTCGGGCCCCACGATCCGTTCGACACCTCGGACGCGGCGCGTGCGAGCGGGGCGATCCGCTCGTCGAGCTCGGTGATGCGAGCGCGCAGCGCGTTGATGACGGTCGTGAGCTCTTCCTCGGTGTCGATCTCCTCCGGCGGGGTCGGGCCGTAACCGGCGCGCAATCGCGTGAGCAAGAGCCGGCGTGTGCAATGGTCGCGCTCGAGCACCTCTTTGTCGGACATCAGCTCGGCCAGGAGATCGAGCTTCTCCTGTGCCTCGAGAGAAGCGCGGATCTCGTGCTCGAGCTCGCGCACGATGAGCGCCGTTCGCCACCGGAGGATGTTCTTCGTCACGTGCACGTCGCCGAAGATGTGGTCGCCGACGTAGAGGATCTCGTCACCGGACAATCCGAGGAACTGCTCGACGACGGTCGCGCTGCCGCCGTAATAGGCCTTTCCTTTGACCAGCGGACCGATGACCGGCCGAAGCAAACCTTCCTCGCTCGCGACCTCGAGGAAGGGAAAGCGCGTCGAAAAGAACGACGGCTTGTTCGCCGCGACGATGACGATGTCGAACAGGTCGCGCCACGTCTTGCCCTTCGGCATGAAGCGGTCGAACGTGTAGCTCATCATCGAGACCGTGAACGGCCACTCGGAGTTCGTGATGAGCATCAGCTGTTTGCCGGCGCTCTGCTGATCGAGCAGCGCGAGGGGTGTGTCGGCGTCGAGCTGAACGAAGCGCTCGGGCTTCGCCATGATCTCGGCCTTGAGCTGCCCCTCCATGTGCGTGAGATCGATGTGCCTGCGCGTGAGCTCGTAGATCTCCGGATACGACTGCACCGCCTTCAGCTCGCCGGCGTCGAAGAGGTCGACGAGCTGCGAGAACATGTACGCCTCGGAGAGCGAGAACAACGTATTGAGGAAGACCCAGCGCGACTCGGAGAGATCGATCATCGTGCGGCTGTAGGCCGCGCGGAGCTCTTCGAAGCCGAGGGGCCGCGTGCCGTGGAATGCGCGCTTCACGTAACCGAAGCGGTTCGCCTTGACGACGTTGCCGAGCTCGCGGTCGATGACGAGGCCGCGGATGATCCCCTCGGGCTCGAAGACGAGGTGCCCCACCGGGAGGCCCACCGCAACGAGCCGCTGCTTCAGGTGCTCGTACGCCCGACTCTCCCACGCGGCGATGTCGTAATGGACCAGCGTGTAGTCCATGTCGTAGCCGATCGCGCGGATGGCCCGCATGTTGAGCGTACGGTTGCAGAAGAGGCCGCGCTCGCGCGGCAGGGGCGTCATCGGATCGGTGAACGATAGGGACATCGGCCGGCGTGACGTACCGCTGCGCGACCGATAGCTCAATAGCGCGTTACAGGACCTCGAACGGCTCACGCGCGAGCTCGCGACCGTCGACGGTGCTCACGACCGCCGTCCAAGTCCCCGCTTCGTCGATGCCTTTCGTCGTCGCCCAGGTGCGCCATCGCGGCGACGTGCCGACGTCGAGCCGAACCCGGCCTTTCGCAGGCTTGTCCGAAGGAGGATCGAACGACACGACGACCTCGGATTCGTCGCCCGGATTGGCGAGCTCGACGAACGCGAAGAGCTTTTCGAACTCGCCCTTCTTGAACGAGGTCCCGACGCCTTGCGGCTCGCGCGAGGACTTCTCGACGCTCTTCGCGACCACGAGCTTCTTTACGCTGAGCGCCCCTCCGTCGGCCTTGGGTTTCGACTTCGGCTTTGCCGCGGGCGCATCGGCCTTCGAGGGGGCGCTCGCGACCGGGGTCACGACGGGCGGTGCTTCGACGGCCGCGGTCGTCGCCGCGACGGAGGGCGCAGTGCTCGCTCGAGGCTCCTGCGCGGTCGGCTTGGCGGCATCGTCCTTGGCCTTGTCCCGGCCCGAGCCTCCACACCCGAGCGCGACGAAGCAAGCCGACGACAAGAGGAAGGCGGAGGCGAGGTTCTTGAACGAGCCAAACTTGACGAAGACGGACATGGTTTCGAGCTCCTTGAGCCGGGAAACGCTGCTGAGCGCTGCGTTTACTGTCGGACCTCGACACAGCAAGGCAGAGACCATGCGCCATTCGGCGCAGATCTCGCCGGTCTTCGGCGTCGAGTGTGGCTCGGCGCGCACGCTCGCGTGGCAACGCGAGGCCAGGCGGGGTTCGGTGGGCCTCCCGTCGGAAGCAGGAGCGGGTTCCGTGCGGAACATTCGCGCCTGGCGGCATTTCGGCTAGGCTGCCCGAAAATGGTGCTTGGTATCCATCATCGCTTCGTTCTTGGGAGCATCGCGGCCCTCATGGGTATCGCGCTCGCGACGGCGCCGGGCTGCGGCGACGACTCCGAGCCTGCCGACGAGGGGTTGCCTTTCGAGCAGTTCGCCGAGTCCTTCCGGCAAGCGCAATGCGAGACGGCCGTCCGCTGCGGCGTCATGCCGGACGTGGAGACTTGCTTCGACGCGTTCGCGCCGTCGCGCGCGATTGCAGAGGCCGTCGCCGCGGTCACCTTCGGCGACATCACCTACGACCCGCAGGCCGGCGAGACTTGCATCGATGCCGTCAAAGCGGGCAATTGTCAGGGATACGTTCTCACCCCCGCGATCCTCGAGACCTGCGATGCCGTATTCGGCAATCGCCGTGGCGAAGAGGAAGCGTGCGTCGCAGACATCCAATGTGAAGGCTTCGGCTCGATCTGCGAAGGTGCCTGCGGCTCGGATTGCTGTCCCGGCGTTTGCCGAGGTGTCACCGCCCAAGGCCAAGAGGGGGACTATTGCACGCCGCTCGAGCCTTGCAGCGAAGGTCTCAAGTGCCTGAACAACCCAGAGACGGATTCGCCGCAATGTTACGTTGCCGCCGGCCCGAACGAGGCGTGCGTCGCGTTCCAATGCATCGATGGGTATTCGTGCAACCCGATGAACGCTCGTTGTTTCAAGCAATCCTCGACGGGGGAAGCGTGCAATCCCGCGCTCGGCGAGGTTTGCGCGAGCCTCAATGACTATTGCGACGGCGAGCAACAAAAGTGCATTGCTTTGCCGAGACCGGGCGAGCCGTGCGGCGTCAATCAGATTGCTGCGACCTATTGCGCTCGCACCAGCTACTGCGCCGGAACCACGTGTGAGGCGCTGCCAAGCGTCGGACAGCCCTGCGTCGGCGAAAGCACCTGCCTCGGTCAGCTCGACTGCAGCGGCGACCCCGACTTCGTCTGCGGCTCTCTGCCGAGCCCTTCGGTCTGCGTGAACTTCGAATGAGCGCATCGCATATTGAACTTCGCGGGAGCGTCGCGGCGCTCCTCGGGCTCTACCTCTTCGCCGCCGCCTGCAGCGACAGCGGGGATTCGAGCGGCGGCGGCGGCGCCGGCGACGGGCTGCTCCACCCCCCGGGGAACGGCACCGAGGTCGACGAAACGTCCGCTTGCGAGACGATGCGCGACGCCCTCGCCGACGGCGCGAACGAGCTCGGCTGCGTCGCGACGTTTCGGACGTGCCCCGGCTTGCTCCGCGCTCTGCAGGGCGAGGATTGCGCGTCCTACGACGAGGGGTCGGTGGCCGGCTGCGTCGACTACTACGCCGAGGCCGCCGATTGCGACGATCTCACGGCGCGCGCCGATCACTGCGGGCCCGAATCGATCGGCAACCCACCCGCGGGGTGTCCGGAGTAGGCGCTTCGGTGGGCGGGCGCATCCTTCCTCGCTTCGACTTTCGGGTCGACATCGAGCACGCGAGCGTGACGGGGAAGGTTCGCGCCAAGAACGAAGACAACCTCACGATCGCGCCGGAGCTGTCGCTGTTCGGCGTCGCCGACGGAATGGGTGGTCTCTCCGATGGGGAGGTCGCGTCACGGCTCGCGCTCGACGTCGCAAAGGAGCGGATCTCCGCGAAGCCGGCGCAACGCGCGATCGAGGCGTACGTGCAATCGCCGACGCTCGAACGCCGCCGCGAGGTGTTCGCGCAACTGCGCGACGCGTGTGAGGCCGCACACGCACGGCTCACCGAAGAGCAAGAGCGGCGCAAGACGATGATGGGGACGACGCTCGACCTTTGCCTGCTCGCGCGGGACAAGGCCTTCGTCGTCCACGTCGGCGACGGACGCGTGTACCTCGTCCGTCCACGCGCGACGCTCCAGCTCACCGAGGATCACCTGGCCCGCGACCCCGCGAGCGCGCGTGCTGGAGGCTCGGCACGCCGCACGCCGCGCCCGCTCGTGAGCGGCGTCGGTCTGCCCTCCCCGCTCCGTGCAGACGTCTTCGTCGTCGACCTGCGCCGCGGCGACACGGTCGTCCTCGCGACCGATGGTGCCTACGCGCCGCTCGGGGACGAGGCGGCCGTGACCTCTGCGTGCCGGGGCGCGCCGCGCGCCATCGTGGACCACGTCATTCGGCAATCCCTCGCCAAAGGCGGGCGCGACAATGCATCGCTGATCGTCTTGCGAATCGAGGAGAGGCTCGTCGCGCGCGCGACGGACACCACCCCTGCAAAACCCGGCAAGCCCAACGAGCACGCGGAGCAGGACGACATGCTCACCGTGCAGCACTGTCCCATCTTCGTCGGCCTGACCGCCTCGAACGTTCTGGCGGCGCTATCGGCCGGTATCGAAATCGAGGTGCCGTCCGGGCAAGAGCTGCCCCGCTTCGAGGCTGGCGATCTCTGCGCGTACATCATCCTCGGCGGGATGGTGAAGGTCGGCTCGACGACACTCGGCGCGCCGGGTCTCGTGTTCGCCGAGTCGCTGGTCGGCGTCGAACGAAACGTGGCCGCCATCGTGAGTGACGACGTTCGCTGCCTTCGTATCCGCCGTGACGATTTCCGTGAGGTGGCGGAGCACGATCCCGTGCTCGGCCTCGCCCTCTATCAGCGATTGGCGGGCCACCTCGCGCGCGCGCATTGAGGCTCCCTCTCGCCTATTAAAAAGACGAACCGCAAAGACGCGAAGCAGGAGAAAGAGCGCACAAAGGAAGAGAATTAATTCATTCCTCTTTGCGCCCTTCCTCTGCCCTTTCTTCTTCGCGGTTTTCTGGTCCGGCGCGCCGGCGATTACAAATCAGCGGCGCCGAAGGTGTCGCAGGACTTGACGTCACCGGTCTCGAGGCCGCGCGAAAACCACCTCTTTCGCATCGCGCTCGACCCGTGGGTCCACTTCTCCGGGTTCACGTGGCCGCCGCCCATCTTCTGCAATTGATCGTCGCCGACGGCGATCGCCGCGCCGATCGCCTCCTCGACGTCGCCCTTTTCCAGCAAGTCGCGCTTCTTCGTCGAGTGGGCCCAGACCCCTGCATAACAATCGGCCTGGAGCTCCAGCCGAACGCTGAGCTTGTTTTGATCGGCTTTGCTTTTGCCCGATTGCAGACTTCGCATTTCCTCGTCGGTGCCGAGGACGTTTTGCACGTGGTGCCCAATCTCGTGCGCGATGACGTACGCCTGCGCGAAATCCCCGGGTGCCCCGAGCTTCTTTCCCAGCGCGCGGAAGAACGACAAATCGAGGAAGACCTTCTCGTCGGGCGGGCAATAGAAAGGGCCGACGGCGCTCTCCGCGAAGCCGCAGGCGCTGTCGACGCCGTCGCGGAACAACACCAGCTTCGCCTTTCGATACGGCTTACCGGTCTGTCTGCCGAGCTCGGAGCCCCACAGCGCTTGGTTGTCGTCCAAGATCGACGAGACGAACTCGACCTGCTCCTCCTCCGCGGCGTCGTCGACCGGGCCACCGGGACCGCCACCTCCGACGAACAGGTTCTTTCCGAGA
The DNA here is from genome assembly GCA_013361525.1 of Polyangiaceae bacterium. GTDB lineage: Bacteria > Myxococcota_A > Polyangia > Polyangiales > Polyangiaceae > Xiheicaenibacterium. The sequence continues at coordinate 49,863 of JABFXY010000076.1, forward strand.
ATCACGCTCAAGAGACCGACGATGACGATTCCGCCGATCCCGAGCTTTCCTACTGGAATGCCGCCTCCGCCGCGGCCGCCCGCGGGCGCTCCGCGCTGATCGATCAGGTCTTCGCTACGTCCGCCGCGTTGCCATCGCATGAAATCGGGCTCGCTCCTCGCGGGGTCTCAGGTCTTCGAGCCCGACGCGCTCTGGTTGGGGGCCCAGAGGACCTCGGGCGCGGATTCGAGGTGGCTCGCGTATCGGCTCCACACGAAGAACGCGTCGGACAGCCGATTCAAGTACCGGACGGCGACGAGGTCCACCGCCTCTTCGCCGGCGTGCTCGATCAGCGCGACGAGGAGCCGCTCCGCGCGGCGACAGACGGTGCGCGCCACGTGTAGATCCGCGTTCAAACGGCTTCCGCCGGGCAAGACGAAAGAACGAAGCATCGGCAACACGTCGTTCGCGCGATCGAGGTCCTGCTCGAGCGCAGCGATGTCGTCGTCGGTGACGCGTGCCTGCTTGGGGTGCACGTCTTCAGGCAGTGTCGCGAGGAGGGAGCCGAGGTTGAAGAGCTCGTGCTGCACGCGCAAGAGCGTCTTGGCGAGGGCGTCGAGCTCGCCGGCCGATGCCGGCGCGCGCGCAGCCGCCTCAACCGCGCTCTGCCGCGCGACCCCGACGAACGCATTGAGCTCGTCGACCGTCCCGTACGCCTCGATGCGCCGGTCCGACTTCGGAACCTTCTGCCCACCGACGAGCTGCGTGGCCCCTTTGTCACCCTTCTTCGTGTAGACGCGGTTGATGACGAGCTTCGGGTCCGCGAAGCGCTTGTCGTCGGACGAATCCATGTAGACCGGGGTACGGCGGCGTGGCCTCAAGGTCAATGACCGCGCGAAACGACCGAGTGACCGAGCCCATCGTCCGTAGCCTGTGGCCGAATCGCGCTCCGCGATTTAGAACTGTCGCCCGAGGCACAAATGGCGACGACGTACACCGATCTCATCGCGGAAGTTCGAAAGCAGATCCGCATCCTCACCCTGGAGGATTTGAAGAACCGTCTCGACGCGAAGGCGCCGCAGATCCTCGTCGACGTGCGCGAAAAAGAAGAGGCGCGCGCCGGCACCATCCCCGGCGCGATCAACGTCCCGCGCGGGTTTCTCGAGATGCAGATCGAGTCGAAGGTGGCGGACAAGAACGCGAACGTCGTCCTCTTCTGCGCCGGCGGCACGCGCAGCGCGCTCGCCGCGAAGACGCTGCAAGAGCTCGGCTACACGAACGTCGAGAGCGCCAATCCCGGCTTCGTCCGCTGGAAGGATCTCGGCTACCCGATCGAGATGCCTCCGCAGCTCACGGAGGCGCAGCGCGATCGATATTCGCGTCACCTCCTTCTTCCGGAGGTCGGTGAGGTCGGCCAGGCGAAGCTCCTCGCCTCGAAGGTGCTGCTGCTCGGCGCAGGTGGGCTCGGAAGCCCCGCCGCGCTCTACCTCGCGGCCGCCGGCGTCGGCACGCTGGGTCTCGTCGACGGCGACGTCGTCGACGCGTCGAACCTGCAGCGCCAGATCCTCCACGGCACGAGCCGCGTCGGCTCGGCCAAGGTCGACAGCGCCGAACAAACGCTGAAGGACCTGAACCCCGACGTGAAGGTCGTGAAGTTCAAGGAGCGCCTCACGAGCGAGAACGTCGACCGGATCTTCTCGGGCTTCGACGTCGTCGTCGACGGCTGCGACAATTTCCCGACGCGCTACCTGGTGAACGACGCGAGCATCTTCCACAAGGTGCCCGTCGTGCACGGCAGCATCTTCCGCTTCGAAGGTCAGGTGACGGTGTTTCACCCGACCGGCGGCGGACCTTGTTACCGCTGCCTCTACCCGGAGCCGCCTCCGCCCCACCTCGCGCCGAGCTGCCAAGAAGCGGGCGTGCTCGGCATCTTGCCGGGCGTCGTCGGCGTCATCCAAGCCACCGAGGCCATCAAGATCCTCCTCGGCAAAGGCACGAGCCTCACCGGGCGTCTGTTGACCTACGACTCGATGCGCATGCGGTTCGGCGAGCTCAAGCTGCGCAAGGACAAGTCCTGCCCGGCCTGCGGCGAGAGCCCCACCATCCGCGAATACATCGACTACGAAGGCTTCTGCAGCGCCTGACCAGACTTCTTGATGCCTAGCGTCGCGTACGCGAGGACGTCTTTGCGTGGGGTGCGCTCGACCGCTTCGATCCGGCTCGTGATCAGCTGTCGCGCGTGCCCCGTGTCGTTCTTGTAGGTGAAGTACATCGCGTCGCCCGGGCAGGGCGCCTCGAGGCTCGGCACGACCGCGCCGTTGTCGAAGAACCGCACGCCGCCCTCGACCTTGAGCGAAACGGCGATGTGCCCTTCACACCAGCGCTTCGAATTGCGGTCGCGCACCGCGACCACGACCTCGTCCTTCAAGTGGTATTCGGTGTTTCGCGTGACGATCACGCGGTGACGCCTTCGGTCCGGTCCGTTCCAGCTCATGTTCGAAGGCTAGGATCCGCATCTCGGCGCGGCCAAATTCGAGAACACCGAAGAGGGGTCGCCAAGAGCGCCAAGGGCAGAAGGAGAAAGAGGAGAGAATTTTTCGTCGGCGTTCCGAAGCCGACCTTCTTCCTCCCTCTTCTTCCTCCTTCTGCTCCTTGGCGCCCTTGGCGACTCCTCTCTCTTCTCTTCTCTCTTGGCCCCATTAGGGGTGCGTCAGGCACGATCCGATTCCCGCGGAATATGTCGCCACGACCCGGCATCACCAAAGTACGTCGCCCTCCTTATGTCTCGAGGACGACGAAGTCGTTCGTCAAGACGCTCGATGCCGCGGTCAAGGCGTGGGTCGAGCTCGCCGACGTCGTGAGCGAAGGGTCGACCCGCGAGGATGCGGGAGGCCGCGCAACGTATTTCGGATCTTCTTCCATCCTGCTCGAGTGGGATCGCGCGCCCGCCGAGGAGCTGCGTGATCCTGCGCTCGCGCCGGTGCTCGCGAACGATCCTCATCTCAAGCTGCGCGTCCTTCGGATCGCGCGGCGAGAAGCCGAGGCGCGCGGCGGTGAGCTGCGCGCGATGCGCGCCGACCTCGTCGCGCGCACGTCGCGACGTGGTCTGATGCTCGTCGTCGACGTCGAGGCGACGGTCTCTTCGCTCGTCAAGATCTCCCGCGGATGATCGACGAACACGCTTCACTCTTGACGCCTGCACGCACGTGTTCGAACCCGAGGCGCGTCGCACGACGAACGGACACCGTGACGCCGGTCGGGATGAGCAAACGAAACAAGAGCGACGACGACAAGGTCATCCACGTCGTGTTCGGGCCTGGGGGCGGGCGCGTCGAAGCACCGAGCGCCGACGGGTCTGCGCGCGCGCATGGAGTGTCCGGTTCGTACGATCTCGGCCACCTCCCGGAGGAAGCCGATGTCCCTCGATCCGGCCGCGAGCCGGTCAGCGATCTGTTCTCACTCGGTGAGGTGTCGCGCCTTCTCGGGCTCTCGACAGGTCGCTTGCGCAGCCTCGACAAGAATGGCGTCGTCGAGCCTTCGGGCCGTCGCCGCGGTCGACGCGCGTACACCTTTCAGGACCTCATCGCCCTTCGCGCGGCACGCGATCTGCTCGCGAAGAAGGTGCGCCTGCGCGACGTCGCACGCGCCATCGAGAGCATCCGTTGCGCTTTGCCTCGCGTCACGCGTCCGCTCGCGGAGCTGACCATCATCTCCGACGGCCGGCAGGTCGTGCTCAAGTCCGAGGCCGGCAACTACGAGCCGATCTCCGGTCAGATGATCCTCGACTTCGAGGTGAAGTCCCTGCGCGACGACGTCGTTCGCGTTTTGCGTCCTAGCGCAGGCCGCGCCCGGGCGAAGACGGCGTACGATCTCTACGTCCGCGCGAGCCAGCTCGATGAAGATCCGAGCACGGTCCCCGAGGCGGAAGATCTCTACCGGCGCGCCATCGAGCTCGATCCTTGGCTCGCCATCGCCTACACGAACCTCGGCAATATCTGCTTCCGCCGCGGCGAAGAGGATCGTGCCGTGGAGCTCTACCGTCGCGCGCTCATGATCGACGTCGCGCAGCCGGAGGCTCAATACAACCTCGGTTACGTGATGCTCGAGCGGGGAAACCCGGGCGAAGCGATCGAATTCTTCAACGGCGCCATCAAGAGCGACCCGCGCTTCGCCGACGCATATTTCAACCTCGCGATGGCGTACGAGCAGACGGGCAAGGCCGAGCAGGCCCGCCCGTGCTGGCGCAAATACCTCGAGATCGAGCCCACCGGAACTTGGGCAGATATCGCCCGCCGTCACCTTTAGTGGTAAGCGGCATCTCGTGACAGGAGAACCCGATAGCCCCCTCCTCGCGCTCGCGCGAGGCCGCCAGCTCGCCGTGGTCACGGTCGACGCGCTGAAGAAGGCCGGCCACATCGTGGTGGCGCCCGGTGGGACGGAGCAGCTCCTGCGCGATCTGGAGCAGCTCATCGATCCGGTCCTCGCGAGGATCCTGCCGAAGGTCGATCGGAGCCCGATCATGGGCGAGGTCTCGAGCACCTTCGGCGACGAAGCGACGGACGAGGCGGTGGAAGAGCTCGTCACGGCGGTGCGCGAAGCGCTGCTCGACTCCGACGGCGTCGAGGACGTGTTCGCCGAAGATCGGGTGATCGAGCGCCTCATCTTCCGGACCTTCGCGGAGACGCTGCGCGCCTTCGCCCTCCACCACCAAGAGGAAGAGGAGGAAGAGCGGCCGCCGATCAGTGTCCGGCTCGATACGCTCGGCTACGTCGCCGCCGCGGCCGCAAAGAGCGCCGACGACGACACGCTGCGAGAGGCGCTCGATCGCGCCGCCGAAGCCGCCCAGAGCGAGCTCAAGACGTTCGACGACAAGACGCGCACGGCGTTCTTCCGCCCTGTCGATCCCGATCCGGAGCGGCGCCTCGACATCGAGTCTGCGATCGAGGAGGAGCTGTCGGATCTCGTCGACCTCGGCATGGTGGAGCTGCCCACCGTCAAGAAGACGCTCCCCCTCCCCGAGCTCAACGACGCCGGGCGAAAGGCGCTGCGCCGCAGGCTCGACGAGCTCGCGCAGAAACATCTCGGCATCGCGGTGTGTCCGGGCTCTTGGGATTGGTCGGAAGACAAGCGATCGATCCTGCTGGTGTTCACGCCGCTCACCGAGCCGGACAACGCGCTCATCGACCGCGTCACGGAGACGTTTCGCCTGGAGCTCGACTCGTTCCCGCCCGTCGTGGCGGACGAGGCTCCCCCCTCCGCACGGGGCCCGAGCAGCCGGGGAGCCCGCGCGACGTCGGCCGAGCCGCCCCCGCCGAGCGCCGATGCAGCGTTCGCGATGCGCGTGCTGAAGGCCGCGGGTGCGACGGTCACGGTGCCGAAGGCACCTCCATCGAGGCCGAAGCAGGACGAGCCGCCTCCTTCATCCCGAAAGGCGCCTCCGAAGACGAGCGCGACCCCGAAAGCCAAGGCGACGAAGAAGACGCCGGCAAAGTCGACGCCGGCGAAGTCCGCTCCCGCGAAGTCGGCTCCCGCGAAGTCGGCGCCGGCCAAATCCTCGGCGCGCTCCGCACCTTCGCGCAAGCGACCCTGAGAGCGAAGGAACCGCTATGCGTGCGTTGGTCGTCGGCGCGGGAGCCGTAGGTCGCGTCTACGGCCATCACCTCGCGCGCGCCGGCGCCGACGTCGCGGTGTACGTGCGGCCTGCACATCGAAAACAGGCCGAGGACGGCTACGTTCTCAGCGAGATTCGGCTCCTCGGCGCTCGGCGTACGCACACGTTTCGTCCGTCGCGTGTGGTCAGTGAGCCGTCCGACCTCGCGTCGCTCGGGCCGATCGATCAGGTGTGGCTCTGCTTGCCGACCACGGCGCTCGACGAAGAGCTCCTCGAGCGGTTCGGGGACGCCTTCCCGCGCGCGAGCATCGTCGTCATGACGCCGGGCCATTTCGTGAAGGAGCTCGTCTGCCGCGCGGTCGGCGCCCGACGAGCCGTCTTCGGCGTCATCGGCATGTTGAGCTACCTCTCGCCGCTCGAGGGCAGCGACGATCCACGTGAGCAAGCGACACCGAGCGGGATCGCGTATTTTCTCGCGCGAACGAAGCTGTCCTCGGCTTCGGAGCGGCGCGCGCTCGATGCGGCGAAGGCGCTCGAGCACGGCGGATGTCCCGCCGAGGTCGTGGCAGATGCAACCGCCGAGGTCACGCTCAGCAGCGCCGTGCTCATGCCGGTCATGGCGACCTTGGAGGTCGCCGAGTGGTCGCTTTCGAAGTTCGCCGAGGAGCAATTCGCGTCGCTCGCATCAGCGGCGATCGCAGAGGCGCTCGCCGTCGCGACAGCCCTCACCGGGCGCTCGGATCCGTTCGCGCCGATCGTCAGCAACGCACTGCCGCTGCGCCTCGGCGCGCGGATCGCGCCGCGGTTTGCACCGTTCGACGTCGAGGGCTTCTTGCGCGTGCACTTCACGAAGGTCGACGAGCAGACGCGTTTGCTCCTCGAAGAGAACGTCACCCACGCAAAACGCCTGGGTCTTCCGCACGCGGCGCTCGACGACCTCCTATCCGAGCTTACGCAGCGTCGGTCTCGCTCGAAGGCGTGAAGCGGCGCGGCCCCGATTCCGAGTCCCAGGCGAGGAGCGAGGCGACCGTCCGCCCGTCCACTTCGGTGAGCACGAGGTGCGTTCGCGTCGAGGGCTTGGCGCTCGGGTTGTCCTCGTCGTCCTCCTCCGCCCAAGCGCCGACGTTGACGTATTCGGTTCCGCTCGAGGTCTTGCGGATCTCCGGCGAGTGCGTGTGACCCATGACGACGAACGCCGTCGGCAACAGCGTGCAAACACGCGCCGCACGCTCACGGAGCGCTTCGCTCGGGTCGATGCTGCCCCGCGCGCGGTAGAACAGCCAAGCGCCGGTGGCCGCGCTCAGGACGCATGCTCCGACGGCGACGCCGAGCAGCGGCGTCCACCGAGCGACCAGCAGCCAAACGAGCCCTGCCAGCATCAACAGAGAGAACACGACGCGGTCGAGCATCACGCCCGCGAGGACGCGGATGAGGCTCCTCGTCACGGGCGGCTTGTGCAACGACGCGAGCGCTCGCAGCTTCAGGACGCTGATATTTCGCGCCTCTGCGAGCAGCGACATTTTGCGCTCGTGCTCCTTTTTGACCCAGGCGCTGGTGCTCTTCATTCCGTGCCGCCAGAGCACGAGCAGCGCGCCGATCGCGACGACGAAGCGCCTGCCCAGCCCGACGAGCCCCCCCAGCCCCAGCTTCATCGCGAACCTGACATAGTCGAGAGCGCTCGCGTGCTCGTGTCCCGACTCCTTCATACCGCGTGTCGGACGAACCACCCGCCGCAAGAGCACGTCGGCGATGGACCTGTCGGTCCTGCGCGGATCCGATGGGAGCACCGGAAAAAGCACGTGCTCGTAGGCGCAATAGTCGTCGTACTGGTGCCCGTGCTCGATGTAGACGACGCCTTCCTCGTAATAAAACCAATCGGAGAACTCGATTCGTTCGGGCGCCTGTGCCCCGAACTCGAGCAAGATCTCCCGAAACGTCGCTTGCACCGCCTCCCAGTGGAACTCGACGTCGTGGTTGCCGCGCACGATCACCATCGTGTTGCCCGCCGCGACGAAACGCGCCATGGCCAAGAACACGTCGCGGTGGTGCTCCGCGACGCAGCGTAGCTTCGCGATCGTATGGTCCGTCGCGCTGCCGAGGCCGTATTCGCGCTCCTCCTCGGTCGGCTCGGTCTGCAGCTCGCACGTGATCGGGGTCACCGCCATACCGACGAAATCGACGAGATCACCGGCGAAGACGATGCGCCAAGGCCGCCTGCCTTCGCGCCGGCACCGATACCAATCGAGGAGCGCGACGAGCTCGCGATCCCTTCGGCTGGCCGCGCGACCCCGTGGCGGCGCATCTGGACGTGCGTGTTGGATGAGGTCGCTTCCGAGATGAATGTCGGACAGTACGATCAAGTTGTGCGACGTCATGAGGCCGCGCCTCCCCGCTGAAGCTGGCTCGCGCGTGGGTTTTCCCACTCACAACTGTAGCTGCGTGCAGACGAACAGCACGTCGCGGGCCAACCCACCTCCCCGCCCGCTTCACAGCCGTTCCCGGGCTACGCGCGAGTTACTTCCCCTGGAGGGGGTGTGCCCGATATCTTCGGGTGTGGCGTTCGAGCCCACGGAGGGTGCTGGTGAGGCGGCTTCCAGCGCTCGCCTTGGTTCGAACGTCTCGACGGGTCCGCTCGGGATCCGGGGAGGCACGAATGCGAGCTCGCTTACGATGGACCATCCCAACCTTCGCGATTGCCCTCGGCGTCGCACAAAACAGCGCCCTGGCCGAAGGGGTACCGGTCACGCAGGCGACCGACGATCAAAAGGCCCAGGCGACGGCGCTGTTCCAGCGCGCCCAGGACAAGGAGAAGGCTGGCGACCACGAGGGTGCGCTCGCCGACCTGCGAGGCTCGTTCGACGTCGTCGCGAGCCCGAATACGCGCCTTCTCATCATGCGCTCGCTCGTCTCCATGGGCCGCTTCGCCGAGGCCTATCGTGAGGCCGCCGCGACCGAGCGTCTCGCCCAGGAAGCCGCCCAAGCCGACCCCAAATACGAAGAGACGTACAAGTCCGTCCAAGCGGAGCGCGCCGAGCTCAACAAGAAGGTCGGTTTCGTGAAGGTCGACGTCGCAGGTCGCGGCGGCGAGCTCGTCGTCGGCGGGCGCGCAGTCGCTGCCGACGAAAAGGATTCGCCGATCCCGGCGAACCCGGGACAGGTGGAGGTCCTGCTCCGCGACTCGCGCGGCGTCGTCGACACCAAGGTCGTCGACGTGAAGGCCGGTGCGGAATCATCGGTGTCGTTCGCGCCACCCGTCCCTCAAAAACCCGTCGAGACGACACCTGCGCCGTCGACGAGCGGCTCGATGAGCCCGTTCGACATGGGCACCGGCCAGCGAATCACGGGCATCGTGTTCGCAGGCGTCGGCGTCGTCGGTATGGGACTGTTCGCGGGGTTCGGAGCAGCGAGCCAATCGACCTTCTCCGACCTGGAAGACCAATGTCCGAATGGGCGCTGCCCGGCGAGCCTCCAAGAAGACGCGGACCAAGGCCGCAGCTTCCAAACGGCCGCGAATGTCAGCGTCGCCATCGGCGCCATCGGCCTCGCCGCGGGTGCCGCGCTCATCATCCCCACGTTCTTCGCGGGTGACGACAAGAAGACCGCATGGACGAACCTCCAAGTCGGCGCTGGATACCTCGGTTACAAGGGGGAATTCTGAGATGCGTTATCTACCTCTCGCCGTCTTCGTCTTAGGCCTCGGCTGCACCAACGACTACGACCAATTCACGTTCGGCGGCGGCAGCCCCGGAACCGGTGGAACGCCCGGGACCGGTGGCTCGTCGGGCCCGACCGGCGGGCAGAGCACTTCGAACGGCGGCGCCCCGTCGACCGGCGGTGAAGGTGGAATGGGCGGCACGCCCACGACCGACGGCGGCATGGGTGGTATGCCCGGGACGGGCGGCATGCCGCCGGGTGTCGAGGTGCCCTGCGGCGGTGAGACCTGTAACGTCGACGCGGGCGAGGAGTGCTGCATCGACAACGATGGGGCGCCCTTTGGCACGTGCAAATCGAACTGCGCGGGCTTCGAGGCCTCGCTCGAGTGCAACGAGCCGGCTGATTGCCCGGGCCAGCTTTGCTGTCTCGACGACTCCGGCGGCAACCTGGACGGCTCCCATTGCGGCGACTTCTGCGGCGATGAAGAGCTCTGCGACCCGGCCAACCCCGATTGCGGCGGGGGAGACTGCGTCCAACACCCCGATTTGCCGGACGGCTACTTCTTCTGCGATTGACCGCTCGTCGCGAGCGATTGGCGCTTGTAGGCCCAAATCACCGGAACACCGTCCAGCCCGCGCACGATGTCGGGCTGGACGGTCCCGAAGGCCACCCACGCCTGATACTCTTGCCCCTGCATGTGCATCTCGTGGTGATAAAGCGCAATATCGGCCTCGTCCGCGCTCCACACTGCGACGATGTCTTTTCGTAGGCGCCCGTCGGCCTGGAGCATGTCCCAAGCGGGCGCGGCGGTATCGTGGGGATAGACGCGACCGTTCTTCGGGACTTCGCGGTTCAAATAGTCGACGAGCGAGCCGGTCGTATAACCCCAAAAGGTTCGATTCAGTCCGAGCGACGCAGCGCCGGGCGCGCCTCCGACGATCGGCGTATATGCGCTGAGCCCCCAGGGATGCGCGCGAAGCGCCTGAACCACCGGCGAGCCGATGGCGAGGGCCGCACAGATCGGCGCCACCGCCGTCGGCAGACGTGAGATCCCACGCAGCTCCAGCTCCTCTCGAAGCGCGCCGGCCGCGCGCGCGAGGCCGGCGCCGGCGAGGAGCGCGAGGAATGGATACGCGTTCATCCAATGTTTGGTGCCGCCGAAAATCGGCGTATTCGGCGAAGTCCAAGCGCCGTACGAGACGAGGACGCCCATCACCCAGAGCAGCGTCGTTCCGTGACGGCTCTGCCAGTCTTCGTCCCTTTCACGGAGCCCCTTCACGGCGTCCCGACCCCGAACCCACAGACCGACGGCCGCACACGCGAGCGTCACGAACGGCACCGTTGCCAGCGTCATCACAGGGGCGTACAGGCGGGGCATCGGGGGCTCCCAGTAGTTCTGCCCCAGAAACTCCATATTGTAGTACTCGTGATTCAGGTGGAATGACGCATATTCCTTGAAGCGCGCCCAGGTATCGAACCATAGCCACGGCCAGCCGAGGACGAAGACCAACGGGCCAATCGACGCCATCGCGATCAGGGCGGCGATCGGTCTGCGGACGGCGCCGCGCACCGAGGTCTTGGTGCGCCACGCGACGAGCGCGAGCGCCATCGCATGGGCCGACAGAGCAATCGGCAAGAACCACGAGTTGTGTTTGGTATTGAGCGCGAGGCCGAAGATCACGCCCGTGGTGACGGGCCACCGAATCCCGCTCGTCTCGAGGGTACGGTCGTAGGCGTAGAACGTCGATATGAACAGGGCCGTGATCGGCACGTCGAAACATGCGAGGTGTGCGTTGTAAAAGACGCGCGGCATGAAGACGAGCGACAGCGACGCGACGATCCCCGCGGCGACGCCGATCCGGCGTGCGCCCCAGAGGAACGTCACCATCGCCATGACCCCCGCGAGCACCATGGCGGGGAAGCGAAAGGCCGTGCCCGGCTCGTCGAAGAGGTGAAATCGTCGATCCGCGAGGTGCGAGAGCGCAAATAGCGATTTCACGAACGCGGGGTGCTCGTGGTTCGTGACGAAATGTGCATCGACCGCGCCGCGCCGGATCGCCGCGGCGCGGTCGTCTGCAAGGAGAGAGAACCACTCTGCGTAGCGGCGCGCAGCGTGGAAATAGAAGCCCTCGTCGCGCGCGTATCCGAGGTCCCTGCTCGTCGCGAGCAGAACGCCCACCACGCCCACGCCGATCGCCATCGCGAGCACGCGAAGCGCCCACTCTTTCCACGCGTGTGGCCAGGTCTCCCATCGGCGAACATCGAATCCGATTCGGGCCCGATCGCTCATCGGGTGTCCGCCTGGAAGCAAAAGTGCCTATCGCGATAATCAGGAGAAGAGACGAAGAACTCCACGGTCGCGCTCGGGCGCCCCGCCCGCTCCTCGAGCGGAAACGAGAACGGCTTCCAGCCGTCGCCGTCCTCGTGGACGACGGAGCCGACGGTCTCTCCGTCGACGCGAACCTCGAGCGTGACCGGCGCCCCCTTTCGTTCCCGTTCGATCATCCAATACATGCCGCCGTGACCCTCGATGCGATCCCCGAGCGGTACACCCGAATAGCGCACCACGCGCGCGCCGCGCTTCGTCGGGTGCGCCCAAATGCACCGGCGCGGCAGAAACGACTGATCGGCAATCACCGTCGCGGAGACATTGAGATACGGGCTGTCGGGGCACACGAAACGGGCCCGGGGAAAACCGGGGTGACCGCCGAGCCCTCCGGTCATGATCTCCGCACGCGGGTTCCAGGGGCAGGTCGTGGGCGGGTCCGTTCCGCCGGCGCTCGCCCACCCCGGCTCGAGCGCCTCGACGAAATCGAAGACGACGCGCTCCGGAGCGGGGTTTTCCAGGACGAACAGCTCGAGGTTGCCCACCTCTCGATGGTCGACCTCGCGGTAGCCCTCGAACGCGTCGGATCGCGCGCCGCGAAGCGAGATCTCGACGACGCGCGGGAACGAGGCGTCGTCGCTTCGTGCGATTGCGCGCAACGGGAAAAACGGGTCCCCGGCGGCATGACGGACGTGAGGCTCGGCCCACCGCGGCGTGACGACCACCAAATCGCCTTCGCGGTAGACGGACGCGAGCTCGGGGACGAGACGCTCGTAATCGTCGGGGCCCGGCGCAGCGTGGCCGAACCCGATGGCGGCGACCATTTCGACGGCGCCGGCGAGCGGAAGCGCCGCGTAGAGCCAGCGAAGGTTCACCCTCTTCATTCGGGCATCCCGCGGGAGGCTCGCCGGCGCGCGACGACGACGAGCGCACCGAGCCCGCAGGTGGTGAGCAAAAACAAGACGACGCCGGCGCGCATGCCGGGTGGTCTGTACCCGAGGTCGACCACGCTGTCCCCTTCGGGGAGCGCGACGCTCACGCGGTGACGATCCGGCGTGATGCGCCCCGCCTCTTTCATGCCTCCGGCCTCGACGACCGCCGCCCACCCCCGGTCGAAGTTCATGTTGTACACGAGCCGCGCACCGCTCGGCGCACCGCGAACCGCGATGCGCGCGGCATTCGGGGACCAGGAGACGATCTCCGCCTCGCCCGAGGGGTCGACGTAGACCTCGCCGCGGTAGCTACGATCCTCCTTCGCGACGGCGCCCTGCTCGTCGAACGGCGGGACACCATAACAATGAATCACCCCGGTGTTCGCGAGCATGGCGAGGTACATCGGCGGGGCCCAATCGCGCGGTCGATATTGGAGCGGCGCGCGGCTCTCGAAATGAAAGGAAGCCTCCGGCTCGATCGACGGGGAACGCAGGTGCATCGCCTCGCTCATCGGCTTGCGTCCGACGATTGCGATGTCGCACGCGAGCGCCAGGGCGAGCGCGGCGACCACGGCATCCGCATATTGGAACCGCCGCGCGGCTCGCTCGACGAGCGCACCTGCACCGGATGCAGCGACGAGACCGAGCACGAGCACCGCCGGATAAAGAAAGCGCGACGGCACGTGTTGGGACCGAAAAACCGGCAGGTGCGCGTGCACGAGCGTCCATGGCGCCCACGCGTGGAACGCCCCGAAGCCGAGGACGACGAGCGCACCACCCATCAGCTTGAGCAGCAGCTCGCGCCGTCCGGTGGCGAACAGAAACGCAGCCGCGATCGACACCACGCCCGGCAGCGATACGTACATCCCCCATTCGTGCCAGCCGTACGGTGCGACCGCCGCGGGCCGATCGAAGAAGCCTTGGTCCCGCGAGGTCAGTAGCGTGTAGAACGCGTCGACGCCGAGCCATTCGTCGGAATCGATGATCCGCGGCGCACGGTCGAACGTCGCGAGCATCGGCAAGAGCTTGGGCGCGGCCAGACCGACACCCGCGAGCCCCGCCCCGCCGAGGACCACGAGGCCGCGGAGCGAGCGATCCTGAATCGCAACGAGCACAGCCCATGCACCGAGGACGAGCACGGTATGCGGCAGCGGATAGATGCCGCCCGAATACACGAGCATCGCAAAGGCCGCGGCGAGACCGATGAAATGTGGAGTCGAGAGCTTCGGCTCACGCGCCCGTTCGAAGGCCCAGAAGGCCCACGGCAAAATCGCATAAGCGAGGTGCCAGGTGTGCCCGGCCGCTGTTTGCAGCGCCCACCGACCATTGACGGCGAAGAGCGCGACCACGAGCGCCCGGCCGCCGAGCGAGCGCGTGAACCGCCCCGCGACGGCGAAGGTGCCCGCCGCCCCGAGGAGCGCCATCCCGAGCACCTCCAGGCGAATCGCCGTCCGGATGTCGAAGAGCCAATAGAAGGGCAAAAACGGCGAGACGACGTTCGTCGCCGACTCCACATAACCCCAGGCGGGGAAACCGCCGCAGGCATAAGGGTTCCATCCCGGCCATTCGCCGTACTCGGAGAGCGACCTCATCGCGAGGTACCGGTGCGACGTCTGCACGTCCCAGTCGTGAAAGCCGTAGGTGCCTCGCTCGACGAGCCACGGGCCCACGACCAGGAGCGACGGAACCACGATCGTGAGCACCGTGAAAAACGCCGCGAGCGCGTGCGGTCGTTCGAGGCGTGCGACGGCGATCTTGAGGCGCTCGAACACGTGCATCGATGGGGAGCGGCAGTGTACCTTCTCGCCGATGCCGAATACCCCCTCGGTGCCGCGCGCCTCGCTCGCCGCGCTCTCGCTCCTGCACGCCGCCGTGCTCGGCGCTGCGGCCTACGTGCTTCCCTGGCCTTCTCTTTCGATGTTCGCGATCCTCGGCGGCGCGACCGCCGCCGGATACCTCGTCACGTTCACGCTTTCGGTGATCGGCTCCGAACGCCGCGCGGTGGCGTGGCGGCTGACATCGCTCTTGTCGATCGGGTTCCTCGGTTACGTGACGTACGCCGCGCTCGGCTCCGGCCTGTACGTCAACTTGCTCTACGAAGGCGTCGGCGCCGCCATCCTCGCGGCGGCGGTCGCGGCCTGGTGCGTGGCCGTGCTGTTTCTCCTGCCTCTATCGCTGTGGGGCATCGCGAAGACCGGCGGGCTGTTTCGCAGGCGGCGCAAGGCGGGAGCCGTCGGCGGCGGCGCGGCGATCGTCGGAGGCGGCGTGCTCCTCGCATTTTCCCTCGCTGCGAACGCCGGCTCGGCGCGCGGTCGCGCCCATTTGCTCGAAACGCCGCGGGAGCTCGACGACCTCGCGATCGCCGAGTTCGCAAGCTTACGGGAGGCTCCCGACGCGAGCGATAAAGCTCCGAGCCTCTTCGTTGCGCACCCGGTCGATTGCCCCGTCGCACCCCACGAGAGCCGCGAAGCCGTCGCCTTCGTCACGTTCCTCGACACACGGGCCGAAGGCGAGCCCGTCGCCGAGACGGTATGTGTCGCGGGCGACAATGTCGAAGCCGCTCTTCGCGCCGCGCGCGACACGCTGTCCGCGAGGCAAGCCGCGGGTGATGCCGTCGTCGACGTGGTCACCTCGTCGCGAACGCTTCCCGACGCCGGGCCCCTCCTCGGCTCGGTGATCGTCCGGCCCGGGATCGAAGGCGTCTGCGATGCGAGCCGCTGCCTGTTGCCATGGCAGCTCTTCGGCCTCGATGCGTTCACCGACGCCGCGAACATCTCGGCGCTGCAGGCGGAGATCGGCGTGACCGCCAAAGGCCTGCGCAAGCTCCTCGGCGAGCCTCCGGCCGACGACGCGCGGTTCGTCGGGCTCGACGCCATCACGACGCGCACCTATCTGGTGCGCGCAGCCGACCGAAGCGTCACGCCGCTGCGTCATTTGCGCTCCGGTATGCGCCCCCTCGACCATGCGACCCTCGACGGGGCGCTCGACGACGCGGCCGCATTCGTCGTGAGCTCTCAGGTCAAAGACGGCCGCTTTCGTTATACGGTCCAGCCCTTCGACGCGAAGGTCTCGTTCGAGAACTTCTCGGTTCCGCGACAAGCCGGCACGACGCTTTCGCTCTGCGACGCCAATGCCCACTCCAAGAAGGCGCGTGACGCAGCGCGCGCGTCGCTCAAGTTTCTCGTCTCGCTCGAGCAGCAGAACGAAAACCTCGGCGGCATCATCTTCCCCAAGGGGAAAAAGGACACCACCGCCCCACTCGGCTCCACGGCGCTGACGCTGGTCGCGCTCCTTTCGTGTCGCGCGCACGTCGGCAAAGACTTCGACGAGACCATCGTGCGTCTCGGCAACGCGCTCGTGGCGATGCAACGGGAAGACGGCGGGTTTCATCCGGCATGGAGCCCTGCGACGGGCAAAGCGGTCCCCGGACGAGACGCGCTTTATGCGGCCGGACAAGCCGTATTCGCGCTCGTCCTGTGGGAGGGCAACGAGGGTGACGGCCTTCCCCGCCCGCAAAACCTCAAAGCCGCGATCGACCGCGCAATGGCCTATTACTCCGGGCCCTATTGGAACATCCCATTGCGCGATTTCTTCTACCTCGAGGAAAATTGGCATTGCCTCGCGGCGCGCGCGGCGCTGACGCACCACCGAAATGATCGTTACGAGCGGTTTTGCACCGACTACATGACGATGAAGATGCGCTTCATTCAATCGCCGAGCAGCGGCGTGGACGAAGACCACGTCGGCGCGTACGCGTTCGGGCACGTCTTTCCCCCGCACCATGCGGCCGCCGCCGGCTTCGCCGAGGCGCTCGCTGCGTCCATCGCGATCAAACGCTTCCGCAAAGAGCCGACCGACAAAGAGGAGCAGGTCCTCAGGTGGACGCTTTCGTACCTTTTGCGGCACCAATGGCGACAGGACAATTGCTTCATGTGCACGAAGAAGCTGCGTATCGCCGGTGGGTTCAGCGAAAACGCCGCGTCGCCCATCATCCGGATCGACTTCGTGCAGCACGCGATGGCCGGGCTGCTCAATGGCGGCCGCGTGCTCGGCCTCGTCGACGGCTGACCATCCTCGTGAGCCTGCTCCCCGCCCTCTATCGTCCACTGCATCGCGCGCTCGTCCAGGGGCCACGCGCGGAGCGTCTCGCGAGCGTGCTCGCGGAGCTCGCCGCACCGGCCGACACGGTGCTCGACGTCGGCGCGGGCGACGGTGAGCTCGGCTCCATGATCGCGGCCCGCCTCGGTGCGCGCGCTCGCGGCGTCGACGTCAAGGTGCCCGCGCAAACGCACATCGACGTCGAGCCCTTCGACGGCATGACGATCCCGATGGCGGACCGATCCATCGATGCGGTCGTCCTCTCCGACGTCCTTCATCACGCGATCGAGCCGGAGCAGCTGCTTCGAGAGGCGCTGAGGGTCGCGCGGGCATGCGTCGTCGTGAAAGACCATTTTCGCTATGGCCCGCTGTCGGACAAGATGCTCGTCTTGTTGGACAAGATCGGCAATCGACCTTATGGCGTCGACGTCGTGGGACGGTATTGGTCGCCCGTCGAGTGGATGCGCCTCCTCGAGCAGTCGGGCGCCGTGATCCGGCGTATCGTCTGGCCCCTCCACGTGCACGCCGCGCCAATCCGAGCGATCACGCGGAGCGAGCTCCAATTCGCCGCGAGGCTCGAGCGCCGAGGTCATTCATGAGGTCGTTCGTCGTCGGTGGTGCCGGCTTCATCGGCAGCCACCTCGTCGAGCTGCTCGTCGATCGCGGACCCGTCACGGTGTTCGACGACCTGTCGGTTGGAAGGGCTGCGTTCCTCGAGCTTGCGTCCGCGACCGGCCGCGTCCGCTTGATCGAAGGTGATGCACGAGACCTCGACGCCCTCGCACCCCACGTCGCCGACCACGACGTCGTCGTGCATTTGTCGGCCAACCCCGAGGCGCGCCGGGGTCTCGTCGATACCCGGCTCGATCTCGAGCAGGGCACCATTGCGACGTACAACGCGCTCGAGGCGGCGCGCCGCGCCGGCGTAGGCAAGTTCGTCTTCGCTTCGAGCGGCACCGTCTACGGCGAATCGGAGGATGCTTGCGCCGAAGAAGATCTCGGACGATTGCCGATATCCCTCTATGGCGCGAGCAAGCTCGCGGGTGAGGCAATGGTGTCCGCGTTCGCACATTGCTTCGATTCGTGCGCCACGATCGTGCGCTTCGGAAATGTCGTCGGCCCTCGAGGCACACACGGAGCCGCGCTCGATTTTCTCCGCAAGCTGCGCGACGACCCCCACGAGCTCGAGGTGCTCGGCGACGGAGAGCAGGCCAAGCCGTACGTCCACGTGACCGATTGCGCAGCCGGCATCCTCTTCGCGCTCGATCACACGACGCCGCCGCTCGAGGTCTTCAATCTCGCCCCGTCCGACACGACCAGTGTGCGACAAATCGCGGAGACCTGTATCCGGCTATCCCCCTATCCGGACGCGGTCATTCGATATACGGGTGGAGAGCGAGGTTGGCGCGGTGACGTCGCCCGGTCGAAGATGCGATCCGACAAGCTTCGCGAGCGCGGTTTTTCGCTCCGCCATTCGAGTGACGAAGCGATGAAACGCGCGGTCGACGAGCTCGTCGCGGAGGTGTTTCCGCCCCGCCGACGCAAGGGTGGCGGCTGAGTGCAGGCCGTCGTCTTGTGCGGCGGGCTCGGCACCCGAATGCGAGGTGTCGCAGGCGACACGCCGAAGGCGCTGATCCCCGTCGCGGGCCTGCCCTTTGTCTTTCATCTGCTCACGCGCCTCGAGGAGAGCGGCTTCGACGAGGTCCTGCTCTGCGTCGGCCACGGCTCGTCACGCATTCGCGAGGCCGTTGCCGCGCGCGCGGGACACATTCGCGCGTCGTATGCCGAGGACGGTGCGACGCTGCTGGGGACGCTCGGCGCCATCGTGCGCGCGAAGGCGATGCTCGATGCATCGTTCCTCGTCACGTACGGCGATTCGTTCCTGACGTTCGACTACGCCGGGCCGCTTCGCATGCTCGAAGCATCTACCGATGCCCTCGGCTGTATGGCCGTGTTCGAGAACCACGACTCGCTCGAGCCGTCGAACGTCGCCGTCGCGCGCGATCGAGTCATTCGCTACGACAAGCGACCTGCGTCCGACGATCTCGCGAGCGGCGCGAAACCGCGGCTCGATCACATCGACTACGGCGCGATCGCGCTTCGCCGCGAGGCAATCGAAGGGCTTCCGGTCGATCGACCGCTCGGCCTCGACGGCTTGCAATCGAGCCTCGCATCGGCTGGAAAGCTCCTCGCCCTACGCGTCGAAGACCGCTTCTATGAAATCGGCTCCCCCCGAGGCCTCGCCGATTTGGAGCATTGGTTCGCGACGAGGGGCCACCCTGGTAAGCTCCAGCCGTGAGTTTGACGGACTGCGAACCGAGCGCTCCACACGAGCTCGGCGAACGCCTGCGGTCGTACGAAATCTGGGGCTGCATCGGCGCCGGGGGCATGAGCCGGGTCTGGCTCGGACGCCATCAACTGCTCGCCGTCCCGGTCATCGTGAAGACCGTCCTGTCGGAATACGAGAACGACGCGAAAGGTGAAGCCCGCGTCCTCTCCGAGGCGAAGCTGATGGCGCGCATCGCGAGCCCGCGCGTCGTGCGCGCGCTCGACGCAGGCATTCACGAACGCCGGCCCTACCTGGTCGAGGAGTACGTCGACGGCGTCGACCTCGACGAGCTCGACCGCCGCCGTCGCGCCGCGCTCGGGGTGGGGCTGCCGCTGTGGTTCGTGTGCGAGGTCATGCAGGCCGCCTGCGAGGCGCTTCAATCGGCGCACCAGACCGGGGTCGTCCATCGCGACATGAAGCCGTCGAACCTCTTCGGGTCCCCGCAAACGGGTATTCGCCTCGGCGACTTCGGAATCGCCGCCGTCGCCAATGCGGGTGACGAGCACGAGGTCAGCGGCACCATTCGATTCATGGCGCCGGAGCAGGTCCGAGGCGCCGAGCCGGATCCGACCATCGACGTGTGGGGCGCGGGGGCGACGGCCTTCGATCTTCGTTATGGCCACGCGCCCTTTTCGACGCTCGAAGCGCTGCTCGACGAAAATACGCGGCCGGCCTTTCCGCAGCCTGCCACCGCTGCCGAAGCGTATTTCCAACACGTACTCGCCGGCATGCTCGACAAGAACCGCGAGCGCCGCGCCCAGCGCGTCCTCGAGCCGATGCGCCACTTTGCGCTCCTCGCGCAGATGCTCCGCGCCGGCACACAACATGGCTCGATCGAAGCCATCGATCGGGCGACGTTCCGAGTCCACGATTGCATCGTTCGCTTTCGGGAGGGCGATCTCGCAAAAGCGAGCGCGGACGCGATCGTCTCGAGCGCCAATGACGTCTTGACGATGCGGAGCGGCGTGGGTGAGGCGCTGCGCAAGGCCGGCGGCGACGCCATCGAGGCGGAGGCGGTGGCCTGCGGCAAACAACCGCTCGGCAGCTGCGTCGCGACGACGGCGGGCTCTCTATCGGCCAAACACGTCCTTCACGCGGTGAGCGCCTGGAAAGAGGCGTCGTGCGTCGGCCGCGCAACCCAGCGTGCGCTGCTCCTCGCCGACGAGCTCGGTCACCGAACCCTCTCGTTCGCCGCGCTCGGGACGGGCGTCACCCGGGTCAGCACCGAGGCGTGCGCGAGCGCCATGATGACCGCCGTGAGACAACACCTCGAGCTCGGCGCCACGCGTCTCAAGGAGATCGAGGTCGTCTTGTGGGGCAAGCAGTCCTTCGATCGTTATCGCGAAGTCGGCGAGGACGCGCTCCACGGCCGGCTCGAGCTCGGATGGCACGACATCGGCCTGCCTGCTCCGGGACGAGAGGTCCGACCCGACGGCGGGACGTGGATCGACGCGCAACGCGTCTCCGGGTCCCGCCTGCACAAGCCCACCGGATGATACAGCGCGATTCGGTTGCCCTGATTGTTTCCCGCTCCAACGGCTCCCAGTGGGTGAGGAGCCGTTTCCGCGGGAAACACGGGCAACCTCTGCACCCGGCGCTCGATGTTACCTTTCGCAAAGGTCGGTCAGGACAAACGACCTTTGCTGTAACGTCCGCGCCATGATCGTCTCCCGCGCCCCGGTACGATTCTCCCTCGGCGGGGGCGGGACGGATTTGCCGGCATACGCGTCGCGTTTCGGTGGATTCGTCGTGAGCGCCGCCATCGACAAGTACGTCTACGTCTGCGCGAACGCGCGTTTCTCGCGAGAGATTCGCCTCGCGTATTCGAAGACCGAGATCGTCGCGGACCCGGCCGCCATCGAGCACCCGATCTTCCGTGAAGCGCTCGCGATGACGGGGATCCGCGAGGCTATCGAGCTCGTCAGCGTCGCCGATCTTCCGGCAAACTCCGGGCTCGGGTCGTCGAGCACGTTCACCGTGGCTTTGCTCAATGCGCTCCACGCGTACAAACGCGAATTCGTATCGACGCGGCAGCTCGCGGAAGAAGCGTGCGCGATCGAGATCGATCGGCTGCGCGAGCCCATCGGCCGCCAGGACCAGTACATCGCCGCATTCGGAAACGTCACCGCGATGACGTTCGACCCCGACGGCACCGTGACCGTGGAGCCTGTCCCCGCGAAGGACGAAGTTCTGGGCGAGCTCGAGACGAACCTCGTCATCGTCTATTCGGGTATCGAGCGCCCTGCCCGCACCGTGCTTTCCGAGCAAGACGCCCGCCTCCGCGCGGAGCAAGACACCGTCGAGCGAATGCACCGGATTCGCGGCATCGGCAAAGAGGTGTATCGCCTGCTCGTGCGCGGCGACGTCGACGCATACGGCGAGCTGTTGCACGAGCATTGGACGGCGAAGCGAACCATGGCCAGCTCGATGACCGACGGCACGCTCGACGACCATTACGAGGCGGCTCGCGTCGCCGGGGCGATCGGCGGCAAATTGATGGGCGCCGGAGGCGGTGGTTTCTTCATGTTCTACGTGCGGCCTACCGAAAAGCGGCGATTGGTCGAGGCCATGACGGCGCGCGGCCTGCGTGTGCTCCGCTTTCGCTTCGATTACGACGGCGCCAAGATCGTCGCGAACCTGTCCAGGAGCGGATGACTGGGCTGAAGCTCGTCACCAAGGTCTCGGGGGCGACGGGGACTCCTTTCGTCAAAAAACGCATGGTAAACCCGCCGTATACCGAGCCCCGCGAGGGATCCTTGGTCGTGTAGGCCGCGCCGGGCCCACGTCTCGACCACGCCACTTCGGATCACGACGCCGGTGAGTCGCCACGTCGACCCGCGAAACCAGAGAAGCCAAAGCCCCGAAGCTGCTCCCGACGACCGGCAATAAGCCAGAAGCCATTCTTTTCCCGCAGCGAGTAGTCTGCAGCCCGTAGCCGCATTACGCGTAAGCCCAAGGACCCCCAAACCGTGACGAGCACGACCGAATTCGTCGACCTCTACCTTCGACAGACCGCGGAGATCGCGGCCCGCACGAGCCGCGACGATCTCGCGAAGGTCATCGGGGTGCTCTTCACCGCTTACGAGAAGGGCCGTCACATCTACACGTGCGGCAATGGCGGCAGCGCCGCCAATGCGAGCCACCTCGCCTGCGACATCGCGAAGTTCACCCACGTCCCTGGGAAACCGCGCTTTCGTTGCACGAGCCTCTGCGACAACGCTGCGCTCATCAGCGCGCTGACGAACGACGCCGGCTTCGGACACGTCTTTACCGACCAGCTCGAGGCATCGTTCAGCGAAGGCGACGTGCTCGTATGCCTGAGTGTCCACGGCGGCAAAGGCGAAGACCGCGCCGGGCCCTGGTCGCAAAACCTCGTCGCGGCGGCGAAGCTCGCGAAGGAGCGCGGCGGTTTGGTCGTGGCGCTCGTCGGTTACGACGGCGGTGCGCTCGGCGCGATGGCCGACGCACGCATCATCGTGCCGACCGCCGTCGACGGTCACACCTCGACGCCCCACGTCGAGGGATTCCACGAGGTCTATCACCATTTGATTTGCGAGCGCCTCCGACAGCTCGTTGCAGCCTCGTGAGCTCGGATACGGCGCCGCTCGTGATCCTCGATCGCGACGGGACCATCATCGACTTTCACCGCGACACCGAGCTCGGCGTGGTGACACCCGCATTCCACCCCCGGCTCCTTCGATTCCTTCCAGGCGCGCTCGACGCACTGCAATGGCTGCATCGTCACGGCGCGCTGCTCACGATCGCCAGCAATCAGCCGGGCGCCGCAAAGGGAGAGATAAGCCGCGACGCCATCGAAAGAACGACGGAGGCGCTCGTGCAACGCCTCGCCGGCGAAGGCATCCCTATCTCCGCCGTCGAGGTCTGCCTTCACCACCCGACCGGCGGAGACGGCGGCGACCCCTCGCTTGTCGTCGACTGCACCTGCCGAAAGCCGAAACCCGGCATGCTCATCGCGATTGCCGACAAACTCGGCAAAGACCCGCGTCACGCGTGGATGGTCGGCGACACTCCAACCGACGTCCAAGCCGGCCGCGCCGCCGGCATGAAAACCGCGCTGCTATCCCCAACACGCCGCTGCGAGCTCTGCCCCATGCGTGACCTCGCGCCGCCGAGCCCGGCACCCGACATCCACGCGCCGACCCTCCTCGAGATCGCGCATCGCATCGTCGCGCCGAGATGAGCCCGAGACGGAACCGCGAAGACGCGAAGGGAAGAAAAAGGGCACAAAGGAAGGGCAACGCGCGTAAACGCAGCCTCTACGCCACGCACAAACCCTTTGTGTTCTTCTTCTCATCTTTGCGTCTTTGCGGTTTTCTCGGGCGCCGCGACCCAATCGACGCCGCACCCTACGAAGGAACGGAAGTAGCCGCACCCGGCGCGGTGATTTAGGGTCCGCGCGTGTCGGTCACGAATGCCCTCCCCTACGCCGTCGAAGAGCGAAACGTCGCTTTGTGCCGCTCGATCGGGCGGCCGATGCGTGTGCTCGATGTCGGGTGTGGAATCGGGCTGAACGGCGCCTTCGCGCGGCATCGCGGGGCGATCGTCACGGGGATCGAGCCGAATGCGCAGACGCGCGAGATCGCGTCGAAGCGTCTGCACGCGGTTTTGGACGCCGACATCGAAGATGATGCGTCCGTCGCCGGCGCGCTCTCGGGGCGCACCTTCGATGTGATGCTCTTCGGCGACGTGCTCGAGCACACGCGCGACCCGGTCGCGGTGCTCCGGCGGCTATTGCCCTATCTCGAGGATGAGGGGCACGTCGTCGTGTCACTCCCCAATGTCGCGGCGTGGCCGATTCGCCTCCAGCTCCTACGCGGGACATTCGAATATGGCGATAGCGGCATCCTCGACAGGACGCACCTGCGCTTCTTTACGAGGGATACGGCGGAGACGTTGCTGAAGGACGTCGGGCTCGAGGTGATGCGCGCCGATCACAACCCGATGTTCGCTCGCGCCGCGAAAGACCTGATCCTTCCGGCGATGCGCGGAATCATGAAGACGCCGGACGGCGGCGTCCACGACCCGACCGCGCTCGCGCGGTCCCTTCCCTACAAGCTCTATATGGGATTGGTGCGCCCGCTCGAAGACGTGGCCGCCCGCGCCGCCCCCGGGCTCTTCGCGTTTCAGCATGTGCTCGTTGCGCGCAAGCCTCCACGCCCGCGCCCGTTGAGGCTGACGATTGGCATGCTCACGATGGACGAGGAAGCGTCGGTTGCGAAGATGATCGACGCCGTCGTCGCGCAGGCGCCGGACGCGCGAATTCTGATCGTCGACAGCTCGACGCGCGATAGGACATGCGAGATCGCGCGCAAGATGGGTGTCAGCGTTCTGCGCCAAGTGCCGCCTCGCGGGCACGGCCCGGCGATGGAGCTGTTGATGTATACCGCCGCCCAGATGGGCGACGCGCTCATCTATCTCGATTGTGACTTCACGTATCCGCCGGCGATGATCCCGGTCCTCCGTCGAATGCTCGAAATGGAAGCGATCGATGTCGTCAATTGCGCCCGAACGCGCTCGCGACCACGCGCGATGCCCGTCCCCAACTACCTCGCGAACCGCGCCTTCGCGGCGCTCGCCCACGCGGCGCACGGCGTGCCGACCGTCGACGTACACAGCGGGATGCGCGCCTATCGCTCCAGCGTCATTCGTGCCTTCGACTTCGACGGCGAGGGCGACGCCCTGCCCATCGATACCCTGTTGTGGCCGGCCAAATGTGGATACCGGGTCGTCGAGCTTCCCATCGAGTACGACGAGCGCGTCGGCACGAGCAAGCTGCGCAAGCTCGCGGGCACCGTATGGACGTTCGCGCGCCTAGCGCGGACGTTGGGCGTCGGGACACGCGGCGCCGCGCGTTTCGAGCCGCGTTGAGGGTCGGGGGAGGCGGAAGAGCCGAGTTTGATCCGAGTTGAAGACCGCCGCGCGGCCGGGCCGCTTACCGTGCGAACGCATGCTTCTTCGCGGCTCCCGACGTGCGCTTCTTGGCTTCGGTCTCGGTCTCGGCTTACTCGCTGGTTGCGGCGACGATAGTGCGCCCTCCGGCGGCGGGGGAAGCGGCGGCTCGGGCGGGCAACCGTCTTCGACGACGACGGACATGGGTGGCCAAGGTGGCGAGGCGATCGATCCGCGCTTCAATCCGGTTATCGAGGCCCTCGAAGCCGAGATGGCCCAGCTCGATACGTCAGGCGCCGCGATTGCCATCCTCGAAGGGGGCGAGGTCACCTTCGCCCGAGGGTTCGGCAAGAAGAACCCCGAAGAGGATGCGCCGGTCGTCGCGACTACACTTTTTCGTATCGGCTCCACGCAGAAGATGATGACCGCTACGGCGGTGCTGCAGCTCGTCGAGCGCGGTCAGCTCGATCTGGATGAGCCCATTACGACCTACGTCCCCGATTTCGCATTCAACCTCGACCCGACGTGGGCGCCCAGCATCACGGTGAGGGATCTGCTGACGCACCAATCGGCGCAGTACGACTACCTGAAGATTGACACCCCTCAGGTCGGCGACGAGGCCCTCGGCGATTGGATAAACGGTTACTGGAGCAACCAGGGATACCTCATGGCTCCGTCCGGCCGCATGTGGAACTATTCGAACCCGGGGTTCATGATGGCGGGGTTCGTCGCGGAGACGGTTTCCGGCGTGCCCTATCGAACCTACATGGCCGAGAACGTCTGGGGTCCACTCGGCATGAATCGCACGTTCCTCCTTCCGAGCGACGTCATCGCCGACGGCGATTACGCGTCGGGCAGCACGCTGCATTGGGACACCGGGGAACCGATGATTGCGACGCCGGACAGCTACGACAATGGCTGGGCTCGGCCCGCGGGGTTCGCGTTTTCGTCGGTCCTCGATATGGCGGAGTTCGTGAAGTTCTTGCGCGCGGGCAATCCTTCAGTGCTCGCCGACCAGCTGCGCACGCAGATGTTCGCCGAACAAGTGGATACCGAGATCGTGCCCGGCGAGTTCTATGGTTTTGGTTTGGAGGCGGCTCGCGGCTTTTTCCTTCACGGAGAGACCGCGAGCGAGATCGATTACTACGAGCTGCCGCGCATCTCACATGCCGGCGCGCTCCAAGGCTTCTCGTCCGACGTCTTCTACTTCCCGTCGCTCGATTTCGGGTTCATCACGCTGGCGAACGCCGACGGCGCATATTTCAGGGACACGCTCGAGGTCGCGCTCAAGACCCTGGTCGAGCTGCCGGCGCCGTCGACGCCCCCCGATCTGAGCGTCGACCCGGCTGATTACCCGCTCTACGTCGGCGACTATACAGATCCGTGGAACGTCGGCGCGATCTCGATCACGACCGACGGCGCCGAGCTTCTGATTTCGATCGAGCTGGCTGACAACTACGACATTCCCTACGACCACGTCCTGGAGCCCTATGCGCCCAACAACTTCATTCTCACCATTCAGGGCGTCGAGCTTCCGGTGACATTCCTTTTCGACGAGCCATCGGCCGCGAAGTACCTCCGGACGAGGTACTTCGTCGGCGAGCGCGACGCGACTGCGCGCACCGTGGCGCGGACCGACGCAGAACGCGCCGCGAACCTATTCTCCGCTCTGGAAGAGGCGCGCCGCGACCGACCCATCGCGCTCCGTTGATGCACAATCGGCCGGCGCCCCTCTCATCGCACGAACGAGGAGAAGAACGCCCACATCGCTTCGCTGCCGAACGCGGGCCAGATGTGGCCGTCGGGGTGCTGGCAGTAGTGGACCGGCGTCGTGCTCTCGCAGCCGTCGTACGCGACACACGGATCCGGTGACGTCGCCATCGACGTCTCCGAGCACATCGCGCGGTCGCGGAAGAAATCACGGAAGGCCTCGCGCTCCGGCGTGAGCTCCTCGGTGCCGATGGTGATCCACGCGGCCGGCGTGTTGATGCACTCGGCTTCGTCGAAGTAGATCACGGAGCCGCCGACGGCGATCGCGCGAATGTCGGAACGCCGGCACCCCAGCACGCCGGAGAACGACCCACCCCCGCTGAAGCCCATCGAGAAGATGGCGTCTTCGTTGACGCATAGCTCGTTCCGCGCCTGTTCGAGCACTTCCTCGAAATATGCGAGCTCTTGCTCGACCCGCGCCGGCCACGTATCGGGCGACGCCTCGTAGTCGCGCCAATTGCCTTCGATCGCTTCCGCGACGATCAGCACCGCGTCGTTCTTCAGCACTTCTCGGATATTCTGCGGCCCCGAGGTCGCGTCCCAGTAGTCGACGCTACCGCCATTGCCATGCAGCGCGAGGACGACCGGCCACGGGACATCCGGTGAATAGTTCTCGGGCAATCGCAGGATGTAGCGCCGGGCGAGCCCGTCGAGCTCGAAGGTGTGCTCACCCTCGGCGAGCCCGGTTCCGGTCGTGCAACCGGGGCTCGTCGTGGGACCGCTGCCGCCCTCGCCCCCGGCCCCGCCCACGCTCGGCTCGCCGCCGTTACCGCCGCCGCCGCTGCTGGCCGCCTCGCCGCCTCCGCCCGAAGACATCCCCCCGCCCCCGCTCGATGTCGCGCTCGTCCCTCCTGTCGAGGTGTCATCGCCACAAGCCAGGAGACCGAAGATCGACACAGCGATAGGGAGCGCGAATCGCATGCGTCCGAGACTACCCCGGCATGGCCGCAGCTCGCGAGCGCAAGGTGTGAACGTGGCAATCTTTGGCACTTACCGGAGCAGGCCCTGAATACGCTCGTTGGCGCGGCGCTCGGCTTCGCGCATCGCGGGAAGGACGGACCCGCCGATCGACGCCGGGATGCCGTGGGGCGCGTCGTCGTGCACCGTCGCGTACCGAGCGAGGATCGACGGTAGATCGAGCGCCCCTCCCTCGCGCTTCCAGAGGTCGACGGCTCGGCCGCGACGCCCCCGCGCGGCACAGAGCGCGAGCGCGAGGCGCGCTTCGCCGATCTCGCCGATGCACTCGAAGGGAGTGTGGTCGCCGAGGCCGATCATCTGTCGAAAGTGGAGCTCGTTCTCCGGCAGGTCGAGGACGTCTTCGGTAAACACCTTCTCGTAGATGCCGTCCGGCAAATGCGCCGCGTAGCCGAGCGCGACGTACGCGCATTTAGGGCAACGGTGACACCACGGCTTTTGCACGTTGCACGAGTGCGTGAAGAGGACGGCGTCACCGGCGTCTCGCAACAGCTCGAAGATGAGAACGTCGGAGAGCGGCTGGAGGATCGAATACCAGCGAAAGCCCGGAACGAGCTCGCGATCGATGTACGAAGAAAGGAGCTCCTCCGCCTCCCACGATTTGCCCCATTGGTGATTGACGTCCTCGCCCGTCCGCTCCCAAATCAGATTCCCTCGATTGGCGCTGAACTCGTGGGCGAGCGCCATCGATCGATATCCGTGCGCGAGGATCGTCGGCAGCGACCCGAAGATCGAGCTCGGGGTCTCCGCTGCGAGAAAGCTTCGTGCTCCGCCGGCGCGCAACAGAGAAGGCAGCGGCGCGGCAAAGGCGTCGTCCGCGACCCATTGCTTGTGGCGGCGGCGCGGCGAGAGCTCGTCGAGGAGCCGGTCGATCAGCGCATGTTGCGGGTTCGGGGGCCCATAAACGGAGTGCGCGTAGGTCTGGCTCGACCAGCCGATCCCCGCGGTGTCGAGCAAGCGCGCGGCGACGAGGCTGTCTTTGCCGCCGCCGAAGAAGAGCAGCACGTCACCGACATCGGGCGCGACGAACGCCGCTCGCGTCGCGCGCGTTTCATCGGTCGGAGCATCGACGAGGACGGGTCCGGTCCAATCCGGTAGATCGTGTTCGTAGCGCCACTGCGCCCACACCTTCACGAGCACCGTCCGCCATAGCGAGGTGAACTCGGGCGTGACGAAGCGCGCGTACCGCCCGAAGCTCAGGTGCGTCGGCGAGAGGCTGCAGAGCTTGTTGATCTCGAACGCCGCCACGTGGAACGCGATCCGTTCGAACGCAGGTGTTCCGATTTTCGCTTCGAGCGCGTCGAGGTCGACATCGCCATACCAAACGGACGTCGAGAACGGATGCCCTTCGATGTCGGCGCGGATCCAGAGCTGAGGACCGCGCCACCGGATCTCCTCGAGCTTCAACCAGCGCTCCGAAGCGTTCGTGCCGGCGGCCGAGCTCGCGTGCGCGCCGGCGTCTGTGGAGTGCGATGCGGACATGGGTGAATCCTACTTCCAACTTGACGACAAGCGGGCCGTGACCGAGGCTTGCGCCGTGGACGCTGGGCCGCTGCGGGCACGTGTCGGTACGGTTTTGCGCGGCAAGTGGATGCTCGAGCGGCTTCTCGGATATGGCGGGATGGCCGCCGTGTACGTGGCGCGCCACCGCATCGGGCGGGTCGAAGCGGTGAAGATTCTCCACCGCAACTTGCTGTCCAACACCGATTTGCTGGTGCGCTTCGAGCGCGAGGCGCGGGTCGCGAACCGCTTCAAACACCCGGGTGCGATCGAGATCACCGACGTCGACGTCTCCGAGGACGGCTGCCCGTTCCTGGTGATGGAGCTCGCGGAGGGCGTGAACCTCGCGGAGCACTGCCGGCGGCGCCCGATCCATCCGCTCGAGGTGCTCGGCTACGCGGATCAGATCCTCGACGTGCTCGCCGTCGCTCATCCGATGGGAATCGTCCACCGCGACATCAAGCCGGCGAACCTGGTGCTGCAAACCGATGGGCGCTTGCGGGTTCTCGACTTCGGCGTCGCGAAGATCGAGGGCTCCACGTTCACCGAGCAGGGCGCGACCGTGGGAACGGCTGCATACATGCCTCCCGAGCAGGTGCGCGGCGAGGCGATTGATGGTCGGGCGGATTTGTTCGCTGTCGGCGCAACGATGTATCGACTCCTCACCGGCAAGCAGGTCCGTGAGGGAAACAACGCAGGAGAGATCCTGTATCTCGCCGCGACCACTCCCGCGCCGCATGTTCGAGAGACGCGCCCGGACGTGCCCGAGGTCGTCGCAGCGATCGTGGATCGTGGGCTGGCGTTCGAGCTCGAGGACCGATACCAGAACGCGCGCGAGATGCAGGCCGAGGTTCGCGCCGCGATTCGACTTCTCATGGAGCCGACGGTCGAGGCGATGGACGAGATGATGGCGAGCCCGGACACCGTGGTTGGGCCGCCTCCCCTCGCCATTCTTCAATTTCCCCTCCCGGAGAACGATCCCTCCGAGGAGCCGACGAGCATTACGCCGAAGGGCGCTCGAGGTCCGGCGGCCCCCACTTCGGGTGCGTACGTCGTCCCCGCCGGCCCGACGAGCATCGACGACGACGAGGGGCACACGCTACCGAGCATTCCGGCCGCCCGTCCCAAGCAACGTTGAGCCGGGCGCGTAATACCTATTCACGCCCCCGACTCGACGCGCGTCTTCAACGCCTTCGCCTGACGCTCGAAGCCGTCCTGGACCTTCGCGAGCGGCACGAACCGCGCGAGGAGCCCACCGAAGGACTCGTGGGTTTTGTAGAGCGTCGCTCCCCCGCTCCGCTCCTCGAGCTCTTGTACACGGGAGCCTCGAACGAGGTTGAAGCGATTGAGCGGGCCGCGAAACGCATAAACCCATTTGGCGCGCCGACGCTCGCCGGTGGTGCGGCCAGCCGGCGGCGTCATCTCCGTCGTCACCTCCACCGACGTCGCGCCGCCGCCCGTACCCCACCGAACCGTGAACGTCATCGAGTCGCCGACACGCGCGTGGCTGCTCGGTGCTTCGACGCGAACCACGAAGGGGTTCCAATCGGGATATCGCGAAAGGTCGACGAGTGTGTCCCAGACGTCTTCTATCGGCGCTTCGATCACGACCTCGTAGTGAGCGCTCATGGCCATATCGTTATTGTTCTCTCAGGAGCGAGCGACGATGAGCCGGCCCGTCTCGGCGGCGACGATTGCACCTTCACGCCGGAACGTGCCCCACCATACCTCCGCGCGGTCGGGCGTCCATGTGTGCTCGGGCGGGATGTCGATCGCGCGAAGGCGCTCGACCACCACCTTCGCGTTCGGCGGCCGTTTGCTCGGGTCCTTGGCGAGGCAATCGAGGACGATCCGCTCGAGCTCCTCCGGAAGCCACCCTTTGACCTTCGCCCGCGGGGACGGCGGCGGCTTCGTCATGTGTGCGACCATCGTGCTCATCGAGCTATTGGACGCAAACATCATATCCCCGGTCAAAAGGTAATAAGCGACACACCCGAGTGAATAGAGGTCGGTGCGTCCGTCGACGGGCTGATGGCGAATCTGCTCCGGCGCCATGTACCCCGGCGTACCGAGGTATCCATCCTTCGTGGTGAGGTTGACGTTCGACTCCGCGAGCTTGTGCATGCTCGCGTCGGACGGAGCTCGGTAATCGATGCCGCCGGCGCCCCGCTCGTCGGTCTTGTCGCCTTTTCCGACGGCGGCCCGCACGACGCCGAAGTCGAGGACCTTGACGATGTCGACCTCGTCCGCCGCGCGCGAGAGAAACAGATTGCCGGGCTTGATGTCGCGGTGAACGAGGCCGACGTCGTGCGCCTCCCGAAGGGAGCCCAGCACCTGGAGCAGAATCGAGATCACCCGCGCCGCAGGCTGAGGACCGTCGTTCGAGACGAGGTGATCCAAATCGATCCCGTCGAGCAGCTCCATCACGAGGTAGAACGTGCCGTCCTCGCTTACGCCGTAATCGAAGATCTGCACGGTGTGCCTCGACGAGAGCCCGGCGAGCGTCTCGGCCTCCCGGCGGAATCGCTCTTCGGCGATGCGGTGGCCTTCCGGATCCGTCGTATCGGCGCGGATGAGCTTGATGGCGGCCGGCCGCGCGAGCAGTCGATGCTCGGCGCGCCAGACCTCGCCCATGCCGCCCTGCGCGAGGCGCGCGACGAGGCGGTAGCTCCCCAGCTCTTTGGCGCGGCCTTCGGCGACTTCGGCTTTGGCCGTCGCCTCCGCGACCGCTCGTCGAGCGCGCGTCAGGTGGCGCGCGAGAAACAGGGAGACGAGCAGCGCCACCGAGACGGCCACGGCGGACGCGACGAGGCTCTGCTGACGGAGGCTCGGCAGCGCGGCCAAGAAGCGCTCTTCCTCGACGCTCATCGAGGTGTACCAGGGAAGCCCGTGGCGCTCGCCGACCCGCTCGCTCGCTGCGAGGTATTTCACGCCGCGCTCTTCGAAGTCCCACAAGGCGCTCGCCTCGAAGCTCGACCGCGCCACGAGGCGCTTCAGAACGGGATCGTCGAGATCTCCGATCGCGAGCGGGCGGTTACCCGGATATTGCAAATTGGGATATCGCTCGCGAAACCCGGGCGCGGCGAGGATGGTTCCGTCGGCGGCATGAAGCACCAGCACCGCCCCTTCGGGCTTTTGCGTCTGGCTCATCACGGCCGACAGGGCCTCGATGTCGAAGTCGATCGTAATGACGGCGTGCAGGGCGTCGGGCCGGTCGCGTTCGTGGACGGCCTCCGCGAGCGTGATGCCCGTCACGTTGGTTTGATAAAAGGGATAGGGCTCCGTCCAGACCGGCCCCGGCTTCGACAATGCGAGCTTGTAGAAGTCGCGGGTGCGAGGGTCGTAGGCAGTCTCCTCGTCGAGGACGTGGACCAAGCCGCGCCGCCCTGTCGGGTCCCATATGTGCTTCTTCGTCTTGCCCGGGGCCACGACCTCGCTGATTTGAAATCGCGTCGCGCGCCCGTCGTCCTCGAGGTACACGCCCGCGAACGTGCCGTCGGGGAAGCTGACGCTCACGTACGCGAGCCCCGGGCGTCCGAGGAGCAAATCGCTGAGCTCGTACGCGTGGGCCGTCGGGTCGTCGCGAACGTCCCACGACAGCGCGATCTCTTTCAGCCGCTCGCGCAACGGATCCGCTTGGCCGAGCGCATCGTCGATCGTCCACGCGACCGCCTTCGAGTGCGTGACGAACTGGCCTCGGGCAAGCTCGCGGTTCGACGAGCGAAGCGCAGATTGACCGAGCAGAAGCAGGATGAGGCCGAGGGCAGCAACGATCACCGGCATCGCGAAGACGACACGCGTCGGCCGCGCGATATTGCCCTCTCCGACCGACGCCGAAGCAGCGGTGGTCACTCGCGGCGAGACGACAGCCGCCCGCGCGAGCTTCGAGGCATCCGACTTCCGGTCCGGTCCCGTCAAACCGGCGCCCATCTTAGTTGGGTCCCGCAGAACTTCGACGACCTTTCCGGCGCGCACACAGGCGCCGTTATCGCCCGCACGCTGATAACCTTCCTCGCATGCGCCCCTCCTTCGCCTTCGCCGCGCTGGCGTTGATGCTCGCGATGCTCACGCCGAAGCGAGCGCTCGCCGAGGAGAAGCTCACGCTCGGAACCGTCGCGCCGAAGCAGAGTTTGTGGGGCCGCGTGTTCGGCGTTTGGGAAGAGGCGATCAAGAAGAAGACCGACGGCAAGCTCGAGCTGAAGGTCTATTACAACGGCACACAGGGTGACGACGGGACGATGATCGGCAAGCTCAAGGCGGGGCAGCTCGACGGCGCCGCGGTGAGCTCGATCGGCCTCGCCCAGATCCACAAGCCCATCCTCGCGCTCCAAATCCCGGGCCTCTTCCGCAGCTGGGAGGCGCTCGACAAAGGGCGCAACGCCGTGAAGGACGAGTTCGAGAAGGCGGCGGAAAAAGAGGGCTTCATCATCACGTGGGGCGATCTCGGCAAGATGCGCGGGATGAGCAAAGGCTTCGCCGTGCGAAAGCCCTCCGACCTCAAGGGCAAGAAGGTCCTGTCGTGGCGGAACGACGTGATCGGCCCGACCGTCTATCAGGTGATTCCGGGTGTGAGCATCGTGGCGCTCGGCCCGACGGAGGTGTTGCCGACCCTACGCACCGGCGGCCTCGATGTCGTGACGGCGCCGACGCTGGCGGCCGAGCAGCTCCAGTGGACGCCCCATTTCGATCACATCTCGAACGAATCGACGTTGATGGCGATCGGTGGGATGGCGTGGTCGAAGAAGCGCATCGATTCGTTGCCGGGAGACTTGCGCACCGTCCTGCAGGACACCGGCAAAATCGCTCAAGAGGCGCTGAAGAAGAAGGTACGGGCAGAGGACGACGAGGCCTTCGAGCGCCTGAAGAAGAAGATGACCGTCGTCGAGCTGTCGGCCGACGAGCAAAAGGCGTGGAGAGACGTCTTCATCAAGGTCGGCGAGCGGCTCAAGCAAGGCACGTTCGATCCGAAGCTCGTCGACAAATTGGTCGCAGCTGCGAAATAGAGATCGCCCACGATCGTCGCCCGGTCGCTCCGCGAAACCCGGTACACTTCGCGCGATGCGTCGCCTTTCGCTTGGTCTCTCTTTCGGCTTCGTCCTCGCTATCGCCGGCGGCTGCGGCGACGACACCTCCACGCAAGGAGGAGGCGGCGGCTCGAGTAACGGCGGATCGAGCAGCGATGGTGGCGGCGGCGGCGCGCCCTCGACGGGCGGCGCGCCCTCGACGGGCGGCTCCAGCAGCGACGGCGGCAGCACGGCGACCGATATGGGCGGCGCGGGCGGTGGGCCCGTCGATCCCTGGGCGGGACCGATCGTCTCGCTGAAAGAGCTCGACCTCGGCGAAGGAGCGATCGGGCAGCCGCAGAAGTTTCCGATTCCCAACAATACGATCGGGCTGACGACGCTGACGCAGTCGGGCACGCAGATCGCAATGGGCATTGCGACGCTGCGCCCGCCCTCGGCGGGGAGCGTCATTTACAACTTCGAAATCCCCGGCACCGGAATGCCTTATTTCGTCGACACCGGCATCCTCGTCGGCGGCAATCCCCTGAGCGATCTCGTGGACGCCTGGCCGATCAAAGAGGGCGATTGGGTCCTCCGTATCGCCGGCAATGAAGGGCTGGAGACGGCACACTCGAGCGTGTACGTGCGGCGCACGGTGGACGGACAATTCCACGGCGGCGCGCTCGACGTTCACGTCTATATCGCGCCGGGCTCGGGCGCGAGCCAGTCGTACGTGACCGGCGTCCTGGACGATCTCTTCGACGACTATTACGCGCCGCTGCTCGGTATCTCGAAGGGCAACGTCTCTTTTGCATCGATCTCGTCGGCGTACGACGTCGTCGGCTCGAACGACGAGTACCGACAGATGCTCGCGAGCTCGTCGACGGCCAACTCCGCACCCGCCATCAACCTCTTCGTCGTCGGCGACTTCGGCGGCGACATCGACGACGCGCTCGGCATCGCCGGCGGCATCCCCGGCGCCCCGATGGTGCACGGCACCACGAGGAGCGGCGTCGCCTACACGCCGACGGGCGATCAAGGCTACGACGCGAGCGTTCTCGCGCACGAGATCGGCCACCTCGGCGGGCTCTTTCACACGACGGAGTTCCAGACCACCGCGTTCGATCCGCTCGGCGACACACCTCAGTGCCCGAACATCAACAACATGAACCCGAACAACTGCCCCGACGTCCAGAACGTGATGTTTCCAATCGCGTACGGCGGTTATCAGCTCACGCAGCTGCAGCAGCGCGTGATCTGGGGCAGCGCGCTCTACCGCGGGATCATCGAGGCCGGCGGGCAACCTTCACCGCCGCTCCTCCCTGCATTGCCGGCTCCGAGCGCGGCGACCGCGCCGATCCAGATCGGCTATCGATTGCCCGTCTCGGCTGCGCCGGCGCCGAGCTCCGTCGACAGCTCGCTCGAGCGGCTCTTGCTCGCGACTTGGTGCGACGCGGGCGCCGACGTCGAGGCGCTGATTCTGGCGCGCATCGGCGAGGCCGAGGTCGCGGAGCTCCTCGCGATCGCGCGAGACGAGGCTTCGTTCGATGTCGCGCGCGGGCGCGCCCTCGAGCTCCTCGCGAAGACGTCACTCGACGAGGAGCAGGCGAACGAGGTCGTGCGAATCGCGCGCGCTGCCCTCGCGCGCCCGAGCTCCGGCAGGCGGGCGCGCCTCGCCGCCATCGAAGCGCTCGGTTCGCTGAGCCATGCCGACCTGTGGGCCGCCCTCGACGGATCGCCTGCCCTGGAAGATCCCGTGGTTTCCGAACGTGTAGACACGTTGTGATACACGGGCCTTGACGCGAGTCACGTTGTGATACATGAATCACGACGTGACACAGAAGCCTGACGGGTCGACCGATCCGGACGCCAAGCCCGACGACGGGAGCGACAAGGGGGACCGCAAAGAGCGTGTCCTCCATACCCGCGTGCCCGCCGTGCTCGAGGCGGAGCTGAAGACGGTGGCGCGGGCGCTCCGCGTCCCTGTGTCGAACCTCGTGCGCACGATCTTGGAGGATGCGGTCGCCATCGCCGACCGCGCCTCGAGCCAAGTCGAGCAGCGACTCGAAGCGGCGGCTCGCTCCGTCGAGACGGAGCGAGCGCGCCTGCGCGCCAGGCTCGAGCGCAACGAGGTCCTGCAGGACGTGCTCGCCTACCAAGCCGTCATCGTCGCCGCACCGAACAGGTGCGCGCGTTGCGAGGCGCCGCTCGAGCCGGGCGACGACGCTGCCCTGGCGATCCGCGATCGTCCGGGGCCGAGCTCGTTCGTTTGCACGGCGTGCGTCCCCAAACCGAAGAGCGCAAAGCCATGACGATTTTCATGCTCGGCTAATTGCCAATCAGCGCCGCCCGAGCGGCGCAAACGAACGACAACGAGGCTCGACCGCGAGCGCCCCCAATGGGCGCATCGGCGGACGTGTATTTGGCGACTCGCGGGCAACACCCGCACATCGAAGGAGACACGACATGACGCGATCGACGACGTTCCAGACCCACGCGGCCCGCGACCTCATCGACGGCTTGGAGGAGCTCGCCACCGCATGCGCCCGATATGGCATCACGCTCGCCCGCGCCTCGGTCGAGGCGTGCGCGCGCGGGCTCGATCACCTCGCCGAGCGGCTCGGCCAGATCGCCGAAGGCCTGAAGCCCACGGCCGCGGAGGAAGCGGCCGCCGCGACGGACGACGCCTCCCCCGCTCCGACGCCGAAAGCCGACGAGCCGACGGCAGCCGCCGCAACGGAGTAATGCCATGGCTCGGCCGCTCGATCTTGCCCTCGGTGCGCTGAACGGCGCCGTCGGCGACTACCTCGTGCGGACGAACAACCCCCTCGCGACCCGGATGCGGCTCGTCCAAAACGGCGCGTCGCTTCCCGCGGAGCGCGAGGCGATCGCCGGGGCACACGAGCAGCTGACGAGCCGCGCGGTCGTTCTCGTGCACGGCCTCATGTGCACGGAAGACGTTTTCCGATTCCCGGATGGGAGCGACTACGGGTCGCTGCTCTCGCGCGATCTCGGCGTTTGCCCCTACTACGTTCGATACAACAGCGGCCTCCCGATCGCCGAGACGGGGGCTCAGCTCGCACAGCTGCTCGAAGCGCTGACGGTGGCGTATCCGATCGGCCTCGAGGAGCTCATCGTCGTCGGCTACAGCATGGGCGGCCTCGTCGTGCGCAGCGCGTGCCACGTCGGCGCAGCGAAAGGCCACGCTTGGCTGCGCCGCGTCCAACGCGCGATTTACGTCGGGACACCCCATCTCGGCGCGCCTCTCGAGCGGTATGTCCGGACGCTCACCAGCCTGCTGAAGAACATCGACGATCCTTATGCCCAAATCGCAGCCGACATCGCCGATTTGCGGAGCGACGGCATTCGTGACTTGGGAGATGCGGACTTGCGCCACGAGGACCGCGCCAATTGGCGTGCGTCCGTGCGCCTCCGCGATCCGCGGCACCCGGTGCCGCTCTTGCCCCAGCTGAGACACTACTTGGTAGCGGGTACGGTTTCGCGCGATCCGCAGCTCGTGGAGCTGTTCGGTGACGCGCTGGTTCCCGTCGAGAGCGCGACCGCCGGCAACACATGCCCCAAAACGCACGCGTTCGCGCCCGGCCACGTCCGCGTCTTTCCGGAGGTGTCGCACGTGAGCCTCGCGCGACACATGGACGTTTACGACCAAATCCGCACTTGGTGCGAGGAGCAGCCGACATGACCGAGAACGAGACGCTATTGCAGATCAAAGGCGCGGTGACCCTCGTCGCCGACGCGCTGGACCACGGGTCGCGGGCGATCGAGCGCGTACACCTCGCGACCGCGCGCCGGCCTTTCGCCATCCTCGAGCTATTTCCGATCGTGCGGGTGCCCGCCGCCGCGGTCGAGACGGTCCACAACGCCAGCGTGAATGCCTCTTACGAGGTCTTCCGGATCACCAACCGCGCCGTCGAAAAAGCGCTCACGTCGGTGATTCAACAATGGCCGACGGCGGAAGCTCCCGCAAGCGCTCCGCCAGCCGAACCAACCGGCTGAACCGCAAAGGCACAAAGGGCAGAATAAGGCGCAAAGAGGTATTCAAACTCCTCTCGGCTCTCTCTCCTCTTTGCGCGCTCTCTCTCCTCTTTGCGTCTTCGCGGTTTCTTCGACCGTCACGGCTCGGCAGGAGGCAGCTCGATGTTGCCCGGCGAGACGCCGACCGTCACGACGACGTCGTCGGCGTCGCGGGCGGTCTTTTGCGTCGTGAACAGCAGCGAAAAGGTCGAAAAGCGGATCACCGCAGGCTCGTGCGGCTGCACGCTGCCGGCCGGCCCGTACATGGATGATGGGCTCTTGTCGAGCGGCTCGGGCCCGTCCTCGACCGCTTCGGGATCGATGAAGCGCGCGGCGAGCGCTATCGACTGTTTTCCGCTGTTCGCGATGGCCGTGTAATAGACGTACAAGATGGGCCTGCCCTCGCTGCTCGTCGCGAGCACGGGGAACGGCGAACCGACGAAGGCGGCGTCGACAGCAGACTCGCTATGGCCCATTTCGATGATGGGGCCGCGATCTCGAAAGGTGATTCCGTCGTCGCTCGACGCAAAGCCGATCACCGGTTCGCCGGCTATCTCGGTATCGAAATAGAGGCGATAGGTGTCGTCCTCCATACGAACCACACCCGGGCTGCCGAGCGGGGCAGTCGCCCACGGAATGTCGGCTTGGGTGAGCACGGGGTCCGGGTTCGATACGAAACCATCGTCCCCGTCGATCGCGAGCCCGATGCCACCCGCTGCCTCGTAATAGATGCGCCGGACACCGTCGGCGTCGAAGAGCACGCTGGGCGAGCCCAAACGTCCGCCTTGCCACGAGAGCTCCGGGTCCGGTTCGAGCACCGTCTCGAGATCGCGGTCGAAGCTGCGTCCATCGATGGCGTGCAGCCTCGCGATGCGCGTGCTCGGCTCGTCGACCGGTGCGTCTTCGACGGAGGCGCCGAAGTAGCCTTCGACTTCGAGCGTCGTCGGATCCTCGTCGGAATCGAGCACCGAAGCGTCTCGAAGGCGGTTCTTGTCATCGTCGACGGCGTATGGGGGAACGCGGTTTTGGCCGAGCTCGCCGACCGTAACGAGCCGAAATGGGCCGGCGCGGGCGCTCGGCGGATTGTCGAGCCCGGGCGCGCCGTCGGCGAGCGTCGCGCACGACGCGAGCAACAGCGGAAAAAGGCGCTTCATTGGAAGTTCCCCGTCAGCGTCGCCCCGACGTTGAGCATCTCGCCTTCGGCGCGGTAGTCGCCGGTGAGATCCGCAGCGCTCGTTTTGAGCACCGTGGTCTCGGGCAGGGCGCTCACCGCCGCGTGCACGTCGAGGCCGAGATGAACGATCGGGACCTCGACGCCGATGCCGCACGAAATGGTGTGCCGATCGGCGTCGACGAAGTTCGTGCTCCGCGTCTGATCGGGCACCGGCGTCTTCTCGTACACGTAGCCGAAGCGCAGCGGCACCTTCAGAATCGGCGTCCCCTCGGGCGTGTTGAAACCGGGCAGGTACCACTCGACGCCGAGGCGCGGGACGATCCGATCCGAAAAGTGCAGATCGAGCAGGTCCGTCTGACGAAGCTCACCCGGCAGCTCGACGGGGAACTGCGGGGGGATCTCGGCGGCGAGCTTCGCAATCGTCTTCGCCGTCGGGTTCTTGTACGCGCCCCAGTTCACCCAGGCGATGTCGACGTCGACGCTCACGGCCTCGTGCGGTTTCCAGCTCGCGGCGAGCACGACCTGCTGCGGGAGGAAGGCTTGGACGGTGCGCGCCTGGAGCTCGTACGAGAGCGGCACCTCGAAGCCCACGGCGTTCAGCGTCGCGTCGATGCGACCATCGAGATGCAAGTCGAGGTTCGTCTGCCCGCGGTAGACGAGCGCGAGCTTCGCGGCCTTGCCGAGGTGGACACGCACACCCGCCTGCGGGTAGCGCACGCTCGTGAGGTCGACGTCGACCTCGTGACGGAGCTGTGAGTCGTAGGGGTGGAGCAGATCGGCGGCGCCGGTGATCTCGAAGCGGCCACGCGTCGCAGCGAGGAAGCTCAGACCACCGCCGATCTCGAGAAACTCCCAGGGTCGAATCGCGAGGTTCGCGGCGAGGTAGATGACGCTGGAGCGGTTGTCGTAGAGCTCCCAGCGGGGCACCTCTTGGCGAAGCGCGGTGATGCGGCTGAGCCCTTCGTCCGGGACGTGCGTCGCGATGCCGATCGCGATCGGGAAGCCGAAGACATCACCGGCGGCTGCGAGCCCGAACGAGACGCCGTGCGACGACTTCACGCCGCTGTCGAGGTCGTTGAGGCGGAGGTTGTTCTCGGCCCAGAAGTAGCCGACCCCGATGCGAATGCCCTCTTCGCCGGCGAGCCCGGCCGGGTTGTAGTAGTTCGCGGAAAAGTCGGTGACGTTCGCCGCGACTGCACCACCGAGCGCGGCCGCGCGGGATCCGAAGCCGTAGGTCCAGGGCTCGTGCGCGGAAGCTTCACCACACGCGACCATCGCGACGGTGAAAACACCCGCGGCGACGAGGGCGCGCATCAGAACGCGACCCCCGCCGTCGCGCCCGCGGCGAACATGGTCCCGCCCGTTTCAATCGAGGGAAAGCCTGGATTCGATGCGTCGACCGAGCCGTCCTTTTCGTGGGTGCGGCCGTGGATGACGCCGAGCTGCGCGAACGTGTCGACGTGCAAGCCTTTGACGATCGGCTCGACGATCGCCGTCCCGATGCCGAGGCCGATGACGCTCCTCGCTTCTGCGAAGAGGTTGTCCGCGCCGGTTTGCTCGGGCCCTGGGGCGGACTCGAACGCGTAACCCGCGCGGAAATCGAGCTCGACCCCGGTTCGCGGAACGAGGGTGTATTCGACGGAGCCGCGCGCGATGACGGTGTCGCTGAAGTTGGGCGCCGCCGGTCTCAGCGCCGCGCATAGCGGGATGTCGAAGGTGTTCACATCGAGCGGGCATCGCACGGTCGGCTCGGCGAGGCCGGGATACGCGGACCAGCGGCGGTACCCGACAGCGACCGCGCCGCGCAGGGGCCCGGTCACGCGTGCAAACTCGGTTTCGACGGTGAGCGGATCGTATTGCGCGGTACCCGACACGAAGATCGGCGGCACCGTGATTTGCCCGAGGTCTTTGATGTCGATGCGGACGTCGAACCTGCCTTCGAGGGAGCCGCGGAACGTGAGGCCCGCGCGAAACCCGCCGGGCACGTCGACGGATACACCGGCGATCGGCGCGTAGTTGGCGACGAGCGTGTCCTGCACCACGGCCCCGAGCTGACCCGATGCGTCCACCGACACCAGCACCGAGCCGGCGAGCGCCGCGAGCGCCTCGAAGCCACCGCCGACGTGGATGCCCCAGCCGATGTCGACGCCGAGACCGACGATCGCGGCGATGCTCTCGACCGAGTCCGGCAAGAGATATTGCGGTGTCTCCGGGTACAAGATCCGGCTGCGCACGACGAGATCGAAGGGCGTGTAGAAGCCGAAGCCGAGCACGATGCGATCGCCGACCGGGTCGGGAAGCGGAATCGGCAACACGCCACCGAGGACGCCCGCGGCGAGGCCGTCGGTGCCGAGCGGGCCGTTGGCCTCGAGCT
Source organism: Polyangiaceae bacterium (assembly GCA_013361525.1). Lineage (GTDB taxonomy): Bacteria > Myxococcota_A > Polyangia > Polyangiales > Polyangiaceae > Xiheicaenibacterium. Next base: position 91,533 of record JABFXY010000076.1, read on the forward strand.
GAAACACCGCGCCGGTGAAGCCGAAATCGAGCTCCTTGTTCTTCGAGAGCGAGAGCAGAGACGGGTTCGTGTACACCGTCTCGAACCCTTCGCCGAAGGCCACGCCGGCCCCCGCCATCGCGCTCGACCGCGCGCCGTACCCGAGGACGTCTTGGGGCGACGCGTGCGCGGGGGCCACGAACGCCATCGACGCAGCCATCATCCCCGCGACGGCGGCCGTGCTAAGAGGCACCTTGCTGCGCGTCTTCCGCATCCCTGCCCGCCCGGTATGCGAGCCGACCCGGAGCCGCCGGTCAAGCGATCGAGCGAGCCTCCCCCACGAACGATGACCAACGAACCTCCCCTTTCCGCGATGCTGCCCGACGAGGTTGCGCGCGTGCTGTCGATCGATCTGGTCGACGCTCGGAGGATCTGGTCCAGGGTTCAAAAGGACGCCGCCCTACCCTCCCGTGCGCCCGCAACCATCCGGCGCGCGGCCCTCGATCGAGCGCTCGCGCGGGGGCCGATCCCCCAGCTCGAGGTGCTCGACCGCCGCGCCAGCTCGGTCGATCCGTTCGTGAAGTACGCGTTTTCGACGAACGGCGGCGGCGCGATCGAAGCCGTTCGAATCCCGCTCGAGCGGCAAGGTCGTTATTCGGTCTGCGTGAGCTCGCAGGTCGGCTGCGCGCTCGCGTGCGCGTTCTGCGCGACGGGCCGTATGGGCCTCACGCGCAACCTGGAGGTCTGGGAGATCGTCGACCAGGTGCGAACCGTCCGCGCCGATCTGACCGAAGGACGCGTCCACGGCTTGGTGTTTCAAGGCATGGGTGAGCCGCTCGCGAACGTCGACCGGGTCATTCGCGCGATCCGCATCCTCACCGATCCGAGCGGGCTCGCGATCGATCAGCGCAACGTGACCGTGTGCACGTCGGGTTTACCGACAGGCATTCGCCGCATCGCGGACGAGCTTCCTTCCGCGCGCCTCGGCATCTCGATCGGCGACGCTCGTCCCGGGCGTCGCGCCGCGCTCATGCCGATCGACGACGCACACCCGCTCGACGAAGTGCTCGAGGCGGCCGGTGCGCACTCGACGCGAACGGGGTACGCGCCGATGTGGGCTTATACGTTGCTCGCCGGCGTGAACGACGACGACGACGCAGCGAACGCCTTCGCCGACCGAGCCATCGCGTTCGCAGAGCGATACGGCGTTCGCCCGAGGCTGAGCCTCATCCCTTACAACGACGTCGAGGGCGCGCCCTTCACACGAAGCGCAGGCGAGACCCTCGAGCGGTTCCGAGACGTGCTCGGCGCGCGTGGCGTAGGGAGCATCGTGCGCTACAGCGGTGGCGGCGATATCGGCGCCGCGTGCGGGCAGCTCGTCACGCTGAAAACGTCTTCCGGACGGCGAGATCGCCGACTGGATCCTTCCTACCCGAGGAGCTAGGACGCGAACCATGGCTCGCGGCTGGAAACAAGGACAATCAGACGAGCAGAGCCCGCGCGTTCGGCGGAATGCCGGCTCACCCCTCACGCCTTGCGGGGTGGGACGGCATGTAGCCGAACCGCGCTCGCTGAATTAGCGTACTCGCGTGTTCGGCATGAGCGCAGCCGAGATGATGATCCTCCTCATCGTGGGGATCGTGGTCGTTGGACCGAAGCGCCTGCCCGAGATGATGCGCAAGGCAGGCCAATACGTGGCCAAGCTCCGGCGCTTGTCGACGGATCTGCGGGCGCAGAGCGGCATCGATCGAATCTTGCGCGAAGAAGGCCTGGAGAAAGAGATTCGTGAGCTCCGTGCGCTGCGCGAGTCCCTCTCGAAACACGCGCTCTTCGACTCGCTCGTCAACGCCGCGAACAAGCCGGCTGCTTCCACCGCGCTCGCTGGGCGGGCGACGAGCGGCGGCGCGTCGAAGGCTCTGCCGACGGCTGCATCGGCGAACGCCCTGAAGGAGGGTGCTTCCGAGACGCGGTCCGACACCGAGGCGAGGGCCGAGACAGCGACGGTGGAAGGCGCCGAGCCCACGTCCGAAGCCACGACGAAGCCTGCGCTCGCGACGGGCTCCGACAACACGGTGACGACATCCAAGGCATCGGAGCTCATCCGGCCTGCTGTCGGCGCTGTCCCGCGCGGTGCCGGCGCGCCGGGCGCGGTCGCCAAACCGGCGAACCGCGAGCCGTACCGATCCTTCCGTGAGCGTGAATACCCGTCGTACGGGCCCGATCATTACGACGCGTTCCCCGACGATCTCGACGAGACCGAGGACGAGCGTGACGCGGCCGCTGCAGCCGGGATGACCGAGCCGGCGGTGAGCGAGCCCATCGTCCCGTCGAGTGATCCCGACGCGCGCATCGCGGCGAAAGAAGGCGCACCGTGAACAAGACCGCCGAGGCGGAGAAGAAAGCTTCCGACGAAGAGGAGCTCGACGCGCCCGAGAACGACAAGCCGATGAGCTTCTGGGATCACCTGGAAGAGCTCCGGACCCGCGTCGTTCGCGCACTCCTCGCGTTCGGCGTCGGAGTGGGGATCGGCTGGTACTACAAGGAAAAGATCCTCGCGTTCATCTACCAGCCCTTCCACGACTCGTGGCTCGAGCAGCATGTCCCCGATGATCCGTCGCTGAACTTCAAGTCGCCGTCGGACGTCTGGACCGCCTACTTCAACCTTTCGATGATGGCCGGGGTCGTCATCGCGTTCCCGTTCATCCTCTACCAGCTGTGGGCGTTCATCGCGCCGGGCCTCTACGCGCGCGAAAAGAAGATCGTCATCCCGTTCATCTTGTCGTCGACGGTGCTCTTCATCGGCGGCGCATACGTCGGGTACCTCACGGCGTTCGAGGTGACGTACGGCTACTTCCTCAGCCTCGCCGGCGACGTCGGCGGCATCTTGAAGATCAAGCCGACCATCATGATGGACGAGTACATCTCGTCGGTCATCACGATGCTCCTCGCCTTCGGCATCATCTTCGAGATCCCGATCCTCGCGACGTTCCTCGCGCGCATCGGCCTCCTCACGCACAAGAAGATGCTGCGCTGGGCGCGCTACTACATCTTCCTCGCGTTCTTGATCGCCGGCGTCGTGTCGCCGCCCGAGGCGACGAGCCAGCTCGTCATGGCCATACCCGCGTGCCTCCTCTACGGCGCGTCGATCGGCCTCGTCTACATGTTCCAGACGAAAGAAGCGGTCGAAGCCGAGAACGAGCGCGAAGCCGCCGAAAAAGAAGAGAAAGAACAGAAAGAGAAAGAAGAGCGCCTCGCCAAATCGAAATCGAAATCGAAGGCTTGAGGCTCTGCTTTTGCCGCGTTCAATCAGGCGCCGCGGATGCTCGCCATGACCGCGGCGAGCGGGTGACCGAGCTCCTTCGAGCCGACGATCGCGAGCTCACGAGCGACGACGAAGCGCCCGGCGAGCTCGCGGAGCGCGGCCGCGGCAGGACGCCCGGCCGTGAGCACGTGCATGCCGAAGAGCGCGGCGCGCAACGCGAACAGCTCCGCGCGCAGCATGGCCGCGTCCGGCGCAAGCAACGTGTCGGCGAGCCCGCGATCGAGCACCGCCGACGCCGCGGACGCGATCGCGCGCCGTAGGCGCCTCGTTCGGTCACGCTCGCTGCGCCAAGCATCGGCTGCCTGCGCGGCGCCGGTCATGTCTCGCGCAATCGCCGCGACCGCGCCCTCGAGCTCGCCCGCGAGCTCGTCGGCGCCGATTGGCGCGAAGGTCGGAACGCTAACGAGGGCATCCCCGCTTTCGAGCGCGCGAGCAAGCACGACGCACGCGTTGATGGCGTCGTCTCCGAAGCCCTCGTCGAGGACGCGGTCGATCCACGCGACGACCTCCGCACGCGGCCCGAAGCGGCTCGGCGCATTCGGTGATGCGGACATCAGCGCGACCGGATCGGCAACGACGCGCACCGCGATGCCGAGCGGCAGGTCGCCCGCGTGTCGCATCGTCTCGGGGACGATCGGCGCGCCCTCTTCCGGCGCGACATTCAGGCTCGAGATCGTGCAATCGCACTCGACCGCGACGGAGGCACGGAGAGCGGTGCCGATATCCGCAATCGTCGCGGGATACATCCGACACGCGGTCGGCTTCGCAGCTTCGCCACCCCGCACGTGGAGCCCACATCGACGGTCGTCGTCGAGCTGAAGGCATCGCCCGTCGACGAGCGTCATCGCCACGCGCTCGGTTCGAACGCCGCCGTAGAGCGGCAACACCACGCGCCGGGCGTCCTCGTCACCGGGCAGCGTACGCATGCCGACGTGCCGAGCGCGCCGTAGGTCTTCGTTCGAGAGCGCGATGGTCGCGTATTGCGAGCAACAGGCGCCAACCCCGTCGCAACGAAACCGATAGCCCGAGAGGGCTTCGATCGGCACATCCGCGCGCACGGGCTCGGCCGGCGTCATCCACTGCTCGGCCGAGCGGAGCATCACCGGGCCGGGCTCGATGCCTTCGGCGAGCAGCCCGTGCTCGTCGAGCGCGGCGAAGACCGCCTCGATTTCGCTCTGCCTCTCGAACATTCCGGCGCGGGCGACGGCGAGCGTGATCCCGTCGAGATCACGCGTCCCGTCGGCACACCCGACGAAGGTTGCCGCGCGCTCGTCGAGCGTGACGAGCGCACCGGTCAGTGCGTGGTGGATCACCACGACGTCTTTTCCGTCGACGACGTGACGGCGAAGGAGCGCGTGCTCCGCGAGGCGGGGTCGAAGCGTCATTTGTGGCCCCACGGCTGCGCCGCGGCGAATAGCGCGTCGCGGATGGGTGCATCGAGCGAGCGCCAATCACGGACGCCGAGCGAACGCGCGAGCGCGTCGCAGACGCTTTCCGAGGCCGGACCGTCGACGATCGCGTAGAGCAGCGACGCGGACGTATCGTCGACGAAGCTCACGACGCAGCTTCCATCAGGCAACGCGGCGGCGATCTGACGCGGCCGTCCCGGCGCCGCCGCGACGAGGTTGACGAGCCGAAGCCCCGAAGCGCGGATGGCGTCGTCGACTCCGTCGCGCGTGGTCTCCGCCGGCAGCGCAAGGACCATGGCCATCGCCGTGTCGTATCAGGAAACGACGGCTCTTCGCCGCTCAAAGCCCGGCGTACGGCTCGTTGTTCAAGATCGTGAACGCTCGATAGATCTGCTCGACGAGCATCAGCCGGGCGAGACGATGAGGCCAGGTCATCTTGGAGAGGCTGAGCACGCGCGGACCGAGGGCGAGGCTCTTCGGTCCGAGGCCGTCTTTGCCGCCGATCGCGAAGGTCACGTCGCCTTTGCCGGTGCGCGACAGCTTCTCGATCAACGAGGCGAAGCCGCGGCTGTCCAGCTCCTCGCCGCGGCTGTCGAGCGGGACGACCGTGGCTTGTTTCGCCGCCTTGGTGATCGCGTCGGCGAGCGACGCATCGGCGAGGTCGTCGAGCTCGCGCTCCTCGAATGTCGCGTAGCGACGGACGCGCGAGGCGTAATCGTCGATCGCCTCGCGCACGTAGCGCTCTTTGATTTTGCCGACCGCCGCGATCGTGATTCTCACGAGGTCGGGCCGGACGGCCCGACCGGCACCGAGAGGCGGCTCGCGTCCATCCACAGCCCCTCGATATCGTAGACGCGACGGCTGTCCTCTTGGAACACGTGGACCACGACGTCCGAGAAGTCCATGAGCACCCAAGTCGCCGTGCCGAGGCCTTCGACGCTCAGCGGGACGGTGCGCTTCTTCTTGAGCGACTCTTCGATCCCCATCGCGATCGCGTGCACGTGACGATCGCTCGTGCCCGTCATGATGACGAGGTAGTCGGCGTAGTCGACGCGCCCGGAGACATCGATCACCTCGACGCCGACAGCCTTCTTGTCGAGACCGGCCGCGGCGATGGCGAGCGCGAGCTCTTGCGCGGCAGTCGACGGCGACGCTTGAGGCGTGCCGCTCTTGCGGCCACCTCGCGGGCCGACGCTCTCTCGCTTCGGCGGCGGCGGCGGAAGCTGTCGCTTCGGTGCCGGGCGATCGCCGAGCGACCGAACGCTCGCCTTGGCGCGTGCGCGTCGGCGCGCGACCTCGGCATCGGAGACGCGCCCTTCGGGACCGGCGCCTTCGGAGTGCGTCGCGCGGATCCGCGGGCGTCCGACGCCGGTCGTCTTCGCGCTCGGCCGCCCCGTGGCGGTGGTCGTGCGTGATCGGCCCGTCGCGGTCCGCTTGCTCGCGTCTTTCGACACGGCGTCTCGCTTCGCGCTGGTACGCGCGCTCTTCGCCGTCCCCGTCGACTTGCCACCCGGCTTCTTGCTGCTGCTGCTCAAGCGTCGTCCTCCTGCAAAACCGCGCACCCGAGACGGATCACCCGCCTCGTGTCTGACCGTCCCCATACCCGATCCACTTCAGCGTGGTCAGGTGCTCGAGGCCCATCGGCCCATAAGCGTGGAGCTTCGAGGTCGAAATCCCCATCTCGGCACCCAGGCCGAGCTCCCCGCCGTCGTTGAAGCGCGTCGAGGCGTTCACGAGGACGCAGCACGCGTCCACCTCGCGCAGGAAGCGCTGCGCCCGCGCGTAGTCGCGCGTCGCGATGACCTCGGTGTGGTTCGAGCCGTACCGCGCGATGTGGTCGAGCGCGCCGTCCAGCCCCGAAACGACCCGCACCGCGAGGATCTTGGCGAGAAACTCCCTCCCCCAATCGTCCTCGGAAGCGCGGTTGGCGCCGGGCAACAGAGTGACGACGCGCTCGTCGCCGCGAACCTCGAGGCCTTGCTCGATGAAGCGCGCGAGCCGCGGAACGAAGCGCTCTGCCTCGTGCTCGTCGACGAGCAGGCACTCGAGCGCGTTGCAGACGCCGACCCGCACGAGCTTGCCGTCTTCGACGAGGCGTTCGGCCATCGCGAGATCTGCGCCTTCGTCGACGAACAGGTGGCAAACGCCCTTGTAGTGCTGGATGACGGGGACGCGGGCGTGCTCCGTCACGAACCGGATGAGCGCCTCGCCTCCGCGGGGAATCGCCAAATCGACGAGCCCGGTGAGCCCGACGAGCTCACGGATTTCTTCGCGGGCGCCGGGCGGAACGAGCAGCGCCGCGCCTTCGTCGATGCCGGCCTCGGCCAAGGCCGCGTGGGCCAGGTGCAAGAGCGCATCGTTCGAGCGCCTGGCTTCTTTGCCGCCGCGCAGGAGCACCGCGTTGCCACTCTTGAAGCACAGCGCGAACGCCTCGAGCGTCACGTTCGGGCGCGATTCGTAGATCATCGCGATGACGCCGAGGGGCATGCGGACGCGCCCCACGAGGAGCCCGTTCGGACGCCGATCCATGTTCACGACCGCGCCCACCGGATCGTCGGCTTGCGCGATCTCGCGAAGCGCCTTCGCCATCGCGCGGATGCGCCGGCCGTCGAGCCGCAAGCGGTCGATCATCGCGGCGTCGAGCCCGGCCTGCGTCGCCGCCTCGATGTCTTGGCGGTTCGCCGCGATGAGCGTCGAGCTCGGCGCATCCGCCTCGGCCTCGAGCTTTTGCGCGACGCTTTCGAGGACGGTGTCCTTCACGGAGCGCGGCTGCGACGCGAGGCTTCGCGACGCGAGCTTCGCGCGCGTTGCAAGCTTGCGCACCTCTGCTTCGGCCATCGTCAGCCGCACCCTAGTACATCGTCCGCGAAGTTTCTTTGCGGATGACGATGTACCGGCAACAATGGTGCAAGTGATCAGAGGCCTGCCTTGCGTTGGTGCGGATGCCGGCCCGTCACTCGCGCGCGTCAGCGCGGGGCCGACGGCCGTACCAATACAAAGCTCGAGAACGCCGCACTAGGGGCTGTCCCAAGTTTCGGCTCGTCCTTCGGCCCGGCCCGCGCTGACGCGCGCAAGTGAAGGCCGGGCCGAACGCCGAGCAGAACGCTGAAGTCCGGACAGCCCCTTTATTGTCACTTGGCCGCCCTTCGGGCGGACTAGTCGCGGGTCCCTCGGTAGACCAGACTGCTCGTCATGATCTTCCGCTGCGCGGCCGTCGCGAGCTTGGCGTTGTTCGCGGTCGGCTGCGAGACCTCGGTCGAGCCGGGGCCGCCTCCGGCGCCGGCGAGCGGCATCCCGAAAGGCGCCGTGCAAGCCGAAGGTGTCAAGGTACCGCCGCTTCCGACCGGCGCTTCGCGGCCTCCGCCGGCCCCAGCGCGCGTCCCGGCCCCGCCCGCGCCGTTGCCACCAGCGCCCTGAGAGCCGTTACTTCTTCGCGGGCGCGCTCGCGCTCGGCGCAGCGGTCGGCGTCGACTCCGGCGCCCGCTCCGGAGCAGGCTCCGCGGACCTCCCCGGTTGCGTGATGGCCCTCGGGCCGTCCAGCGCCTTGCATTCGGCGGTCTTGCGCTCGCAGTAGCGGCCCTCGCCGCAATCGTCG
>JABFXY010000178.1 GCA_013361525.1 Polyangiaceae bacterium
ATGGTTGGCAGCTCCATGGTTGGCGGCAGAGCTGCGCTCGACGACGGAGCCGACGAGGCACCGACGAGAATGCTCCCGAACGCCGACCTCCTGAAGCTGCGCGAGGCGACGGCACCGGCGGTGCCGGGCAACGACGCGAGCGAGGTGTCACGCGCCTTCGCCGCCATTGCGATGCCGGATATGCGAGCGGGCGGTGACACGCGCCGCGAGCTCGAGCGACGGGTTCGTGAGGGCGCGCCGCTCGCGGGGCTTCAGCTCACCGGAGCGAAGCTCGACGGCGCGAAGCTTCCGAGGGCTATCCTCGCGGGGATCGATCTGTCGGAGGCCGACCTATCGATGGCGGATCTGACGGGCGCGGACCTCTCGGGTGCGAAGCTCGACGGCACCAAGCTCGACGGCGCAAAGCTCGACGCCGCCAGCCTCGCGGGCGCTACCTTGGAGTTCGCGAGCCTTCGGAGCGCGTCGCTGATGCGCGCGAACCTATCCGGCGCGAGCTTTCCGGGGGCCGATTTGCGCGACGCGGACCTGCGCGGCGCATATCCCGATAGCGCGCTCATGGGTGCGGACCTCACCGGAGCCCGCCGCTGACCGACCCGGACGTTGACTCGACCCACCGGTTGACGAGCCTTTCGCCCTCTGATCTTCTGCGCCGGTGCAAGGCCTCGAGCTCGTCCGCTATGTCATCGAGAAGGTCCAGGATCGCGGTCTCGGTATGTTCGGCGCGACGACCGCGCCTACACCGCTGAGCCCCGAGCAGCTCGACGCGCTCACGTTCCCGAACGGCTCCCCACTCTCCCCGTCTTTGCGGGAGTGGCTCGCGTTCGACGCGTCGATCGTCGGTTGGTTCGAGGACCTCGAGACACCCGCATTTGCGGCGAGCAACATGGGTGACGTCGCGCGCGCGGCCTACGCGGAGGAACGGCATACGACCGCATTTTCGACGCTGTCGACCCAGGCGCTGCCAGACAATGGATATTTGCTGCCCGGCGGCAAGGTCGTGCGTCGATTCCTCTATACGGGTGCGACCGATTCGACGGGCGAGTATCCGATTTTGGCCTTCGACGTCGATGGGCTTCCGTTCGTCGGTATCGAACAACCCGGCTTCGACGTTTGGCTCGCGTGCGCGGCGGGGGTTCTCTTTCCACCGCGGCAGGTCATCGGCAGCTTCATCGACGACGAGCTCCTCGGTCCCCGGATGAAAGAGCACGCCGACAAGCTGTTCGGTGGGCGCCTCTCCCTCGCGCTCGGTGACGAAGGATTCGACCCTCCCGCGACCCAAGAGGTCGATACGGAGGAGACGGTTCTTTTGGGGCCCAACGATCCGCTGGAGGACGGGTATGTGGTCATTCAGGAGATCGTGAATCCACTGACCGGTACGCCGATGCGCGTCGCGGCTCGCTCTTCCGCGGTCCGGTCGCGCTGATCGTCAAACGCCCCAAGCGAGGCCTCGCATCGTGAAGACGTGCGCGAGGACGTCGGCGGCCGGTCGGCCGAGGAGCGCCCGCACGAATCGTTCACGAAGCCGGGGCTGATCCATGGGGCGGCCCAGCCACATGTTGACCTCCGCGCGACGGATCGCCGCGCGAGCCGCCCGGCGGCGCTGAGCCGCATCCACATGCAGCGCTGATTCCACGCTCGCCGCATCGGCGTCCGCGCAAGCGAGCGCGTGAACGATTTGCGCGGCGCCGATCCAACCGAGGTTCATCCCTTGACCACCGATCGGACTCACGACGTGCGCCGCGTCGCCCGCGAGCGCGACGGCGCCGTGGCTGAGCGACGAAGCGAGGTAACGCTCTGCACGAAATGCGCTCGCATCCACGGCGTCGGCGGGCTGCAATCGATGATGCGTGCGCTCGTTGATCGTCTCGACGATCTCGTCCGCGGTCACGAATTCATCGTGCTCCGCGTCTCGGCGAATGACCCACCGACGCATTCGGCCCGGCAGCGGAAACGATTCCACGAGGCCCCGCGGGTTCAGGAAGATTGCCGCGTCGGCACCGAACTTCGTCGTATCCGGGAAGTCGGCCATTGCATAACCACCCTCGTATTCGGCCCCGCGAAATCCCATTCCGAGGAACGCGCGAATACGACTGCGCTTGCCGTCACAGGCGAGCACGACGTCGGGGTCGACGTGGCGCCGTCGCCCCTCCAAATCACGAAAGGACAGTCGCAAGCGGCCGGCATGATCGTGAATGTCGAGTAGATCCCAGCCGGCGGTCACGGCCCCAGGCGCGCGCGCCTCCAGCGCCTCCCAAAGGATGGATTCGGTGTCCCGCTGCGGAATCGTCAATACGTAACGGTGCATCCCGCGGCAGCTCCCGAAGTCGATAGCCCCGAGCGGCCCGTCTTCACCGAACGCAAGACCGCGTCGGACCAACACGCCATTCGCTACGAATCTCGATAGAAGGCCCAGGCGTTCGAGGATTTCGAGCGCGGGCGGGTGCACGCCGATGGAGCGTGACCCGCCGCGTGGTCCGGTGCGTCGCTCGAAGACGTGCGGGGTCAGCCCCTCGGCGACGGCTGCGAGCGCAGCCAACAGCCCGACCGGGCCACCGCCGACGATCGTGACGTTTCGATCAACCATCGACCGCGGACCTCGAGAAGCGGGGAAGAAAACGCGGACGGTCGCCGACGATAGCTCGATATGCGCTGTCCTCGTCGAGCGCTCGCTCCTCGGCTCGAATGCGCGCACGAAGAAGAAGACCGTTGAGGACGCTCGCGACACCGGCGGTGACGAAGGCGCCGTGAACGATCGGAAGCGCGGCGAGCTCGAGCACGACGCCGAGGTAGTTCGGGTGACGGATGTAACGGAAAATGCCGGTATCGACGGCGCGGTGCCCCGGCACGGTCATGATCTTCACGGTCCAGCGTGGGCCCAGCGCGCGCATCGCGGACAGTCGAAGTGCCTGCCCGAGGAAAAACGCGGCGAGCGCAACGACGGCCAGCCAGCCCGGTAGGGCGGCGTCGAAGAGCCAAACCTCGACCAACATGCCGGCGAGCCACCCGGCGTGGAGCATCCGCATCCACCACATCTGCTCCGGCGCATGCTCGCGTCCTCCTGCCGCGATGATGCGCGCCTCGTTCCTCTTGCTCTTCGACAGCTCGCAAAGACGCTGGGCGGCGACGACGAGCACGAGCGCGGTAAAGGCATATCGCGACATCGGAAGCCGCACATCGAAGCACCGACCGTGCCGCGAACCGGGGCGCGGAATACCCGGCTTCAGACGTGATCCGTGCGTGGCAAACGCCACAATGGGGCGCCGATGTCCTGGTCGCACGGCGACACGGATCTCGCGCCGGAGCGATCAGGTCGCTTCAGCGAAGACCGGTTGCTTTGACCGGTCTTCGCCAATCAACAACAAGCGGCGGGTGCAGAGGTTGCCCTTGTTTGCCGCGGAAACGGCTCCTCACCCCTTGGGAGCTGTTGGAGCGGCAAACGAGCAACGCGACCGATTTCCGCTGTAGGCTCGACGGCCCGCATGAGCCTCGTCGTCACGAACGCAGACCGCATCGTCTATCCCGAGACGGGCCACACGAAGGGGGACGTCGTCGAGCACTACCGGCGCTTCGCGGAGCGGATCCTTCCTCACACGAGAGATCGACCCCTCACGCTACGGCGGTATCCGAAAGGCGTCGCGGAACAAGGCTTTTTCCAGAAGAACGTGCCGCCGCATTACCCGGCATCGATGCGACGGATCGAGGTGCCTCGGCGCGACGGGGTGACGGTTCACCCCTGCGCGAGCGAAAGAGAACATCTGCCGTACCTCGCAAACCAGGGCGTCATCGAGCTGCACGTGCCCGCGTCCACGGCGGCGAGCCTCTATTACCCGGATCGATTCGTCATCGATCTCGATCCGCCGCAGGGCGCGCTCGATCTCGTACGGAAAGCCGCGCACGCCGTGCGCGACGAGCTCCAGCGTTTTGGGCTTCCGACCATCCCCGTCGCGACCGGCTCGAAGGGCTATCACCTCGTCGCGGCGATCGAGCCGCGGCTCGGTGCGGACGCGATCGCGCTCGCGGCACAACAGGTCGGACAACTCCTCGCGCAACGCCATCCCAACGATCTCACGACGACGTTCCGCGTCGCGAGCCGCGGCGAGCGCGTGTTCGTCGACTGGCTTCGCAATGTCTTGCCCGCAACCGTCATTGCCCCGTTTTCGCTCCGCGCGCGAGCGCGCCCGACTGTCGCCGTTCCGATAGGTTGGGACGAGCTCGACGCCGTGCCGCCCGACGGCTTCGACATCGAAACCTCACGCGCCCGATTGGACCGTATGGATCCGCTGGCGTCACTCGCTCAATCACCCGTCGACCCGACACCTTTCGCGCGCGCCGTCGGCGACGCATTCAAAGAGAGCGGCCTCGAGCTCGAGGGCTTCGATCGCTTTCGTTCGTAACCTAGTCGCCGCAGAGCGACGGTTCCTGCTCGCAACGAGCTTCGGTGCACGCAGTGTAGGCAGCAATGTAAGGGGCACACGTCTCGTGCGCGGTGCAGATGTCCTCGGCGTCGGCCTCACATTGAGTCGCCACGTCGAGGATGTCTTGGCACTCGAAGAGCTCGGCGAGCTCGGTCGATACGGCGCAGCTGTCCTCACAGTCGACGGTCTGGTCGGCGTCGGGGCACGTCTTCAGCTCCTCGCAACTGGAGATGCAGGGGTCGGAGCACCCCACGGCGGTCGAAAGCACGAGGACGATGAGCGCCGAAACCACGAATCGCGACGAAGCCATCGGCGACATCTTGCCGGCCGACGGCTGCAGGACCAAGTAAGAACGGCTCAAGACACGCGCAGGCGCCTTCTTCGCAAGAGCGTCGCGATCGCGAGCGCGCAGGCGCCGAAAGCCGACGGCTTCGTCGAGCCCGCCGCAGCACAATCGCAGCCGGCCCCGTCGCCACCGTCCGCAGCACCAGCACCACCCTGACCGCCGGAAGCGCCGTTTCCGCCGGCGGATGGCCCGCCGCCGCTCGGCGTGCCGCCTCCCCCACCCTCACCGCCGCCGCCCGGTGTCGGCAGCTCCAGAGTCACTGCGAGACGCAGGTCGAAGGAGACGTCGCTGGAGGTCGCGTTGGCCTGCTTCACCAGCGCCGCGACGACGTTGTCGCCGACGACGAACGGGCTCGGATCGACGCTGAGCTCGCTTGCGCTCACCTCGTTGTCCTCGGACGCGGCCGACGCGTACGACACGTGATCGAGCGCGTCGACGTACTCGCCGTACACTTGCGTTCCGTTCACGAAGACCGCAATTCCATCGTCATGGAGCGCCTCGAGCGACGCCGCGACGACGGGGTAATCGATGGGAATCGTCTGTCGGAAATACACCGTCGCGATCACCGGGTCTGCCTCGAAGAGAAGCGTCGCCTCGTCGCCGTCGCCATAGCCGAGCTGCGCGGCGCCTGTCTTCCACCCGCGGTCGTCGAAACCGGGCTCGAGCCAGGTGACGCCCGGATCGTCGGCCTCGTCGTGGTATCTCCACATCGAGCCGTACGGGATGACCTCGATCGGTGAATTGCCGATCACGAACCCCGCATTGCTCTCGTCGTTCACCGAGGGATTGCCCACGTCCGAAACACGGACGAGCCCGTGAATCGTTCCGATGGGCGGAACCGTCCACGGGTAGCTGCCCGTATTCGGCGTCGAAGCGACGATCGTCGAATACGTCGCCCCGTCGTCGTAGGACACCTCGATCTTCACATTGGGGATGTTGCCCACCGTCGCCCATCGAATCTCCAATGGGTCCCCGGGGGCGAGGCTCTCGCCGCCGTCCGGCGCACCGACGACGACGCCATTTCCTTTGATGATCGAGAACCGATCGGTCACCTCGCCGTCCCAACGAATGTTGACGAGCGACAGGCGATTGTCTTGGAGATCGAGCAGACAAGACCCATTGTCGATCTCGGTGAAGTACATGACCGGGTGCCCGCCCCGACCACCGACGCCGGTTCCGCCGTGGCCGGCGACGACGTACACGGCGCCCTGATGGGCCTGAAGGCCGGGGCTCTTCGAATAGGGCCCGTCGCCGAGCACGCTGCCATTGCCGGAGTCGACGATCTTTCCTGCTGCGGTCGTCGGGGTGTCATAGGCCTCGTCGATCAGCCACGAGCGTTCGTAGATATGGGAGTGACCGGCAAGAACCAGATCGACGCCGGCCGCCTCGAGAATCGGTAGGGCGTTCTCGCGCATATCGACGAGTTGGCCCTCGGTGTCGGAGTCGTGGGACCCCTTCGTGTACGGCGGATGATGGAAATACGCGATGATCCAATCCTGATTCGTCGCGGCGAGATCGTCTTGTAGCCAGGTGAGCATCGCGCCTTGCGGGTCGCGGGGCGAGTCGTGCGAGTCGAGCACGACGAAATGCACGTTGGCGTAGTCGAATGCGTAATAGGCCTCGGTGCCGGACGGGAGCCCGCCGGCCTCCGCGCTGCGTGGGAGGGCATACGCGGTGTAATACGGGCCCGTTTGCGTGCCCGAGTCCGAGTTGGCGCCTTCGTGATTACCCATCGTCGGCCAGGTGACGGCGCTGCGCATGACACCGGCATAGGGAGCGAAGAAGTTATCGGTAAATTGGGCGGTCGTGCCGGCGGTGTACGCCATGTCCCCCATATGGAGGAACAGATCGGGCCGGTCGGCGCCCGCATAGGCGAGCATTGCGTCGCGCACCTGCGCTTGGCGCGTGTCCCCGGTGCCGGAGTCACCGACGACCCACGCGCGAAACTTCTTCTTCGTTCCGACGGTGGGTGAGGTGACGAAATAGTGGTCCGCGTCGCCGCCCTCGAGCACGCTCGCGCCGTCGCCGACTGAATAGTAGTAACGGGTATCCGGCGTCAGACCCGTGACGCGCACTTCGTGTTGCGTCACCGAGGCCGCCGCCGTCACGCTCTCGGTCAGAGCACCCGGGCTCGTGCCATAGCGAACCTCGCTCGGGGAAGCCGCGCTCGTCGACCACGCGACGGTCATCGACGTCGGCGTGCCCTGCTGCAAATACGCTTTGCGATCTTGCCCCGACGCAGCTCCGACGAAAAACGAGCAAGCGGTGAAGCTCGCGAGGAACGGAAGATGGTGGCGACGACGAATCATGGCTCCAGGCTCCATCGGTCTCGGTCGGAAGAAGATTTCATCGTTCGAAGCAGGGTGTGCGCTTCCACGAGCCCCGGGGAACGCGCGACGACGCCTTCTGCGGTTCGGCGCGCCTCGTCGATGCGACCGAGGGCGAGCAGCGCTCGGGCGCGCAGCAGGTGTCGAAGGTCTGTCGGGCGCGTCGCAAGAGACGCGTCGATCTCTGCGAGCGCGGCCTCGCGATCCTCGAGCGCCTCGCGCATACGACCGCGTGCGGCGCGAACATCGGCGCGTTCGAGCAACCATTCGGCATCGAACGAAGCTCTCGTCATGGCCTCGACGATGAGCTGTTCGGCTCGATCGAAATCACCACGAGCCGCGGCGACCCGCACGAGTCGCTTTCGCACGACGTGCGCTCCCCCGAGCAGCTCGAGCCCCTCCTCGTAACCGGCGGCAGCGTCGTCGAGAGCACCGCGCGATTCGTCGATGAGGCCGCGCTCGATGACGAGATCCGGTCGCGCCGCACGCGCGATGGCGTCGCTCAGGGTCGAACGCGCCACGACGTCGTCGCCACGTTCGCGCGCGAGACGCGCTTTGACGACGAGCGCCTCGACGTCGGTTCCGCCCGTCGTCAGGTACACATCGATGTCCTCTTCCGCCGAGGCGGCGGCCCCGAGCGCGTGCAATGCGATGCCGCGTTCGAGCAGCGCTCGTGGGTCGTCGGGCGCCACGAGCACGGCGTTCTCCGCGTCGACGTACGCCTCCATCTCGTGGCCTGCGCGGCGATGGAGCGCAGCTCGCTCGACGAGCGTCACGACGTCGTCGGGTGCCACCTCGAGGCGCGCGTCCAGCGCCGCAATCTCGGCGTGAAACCCCTCGTGCGCGAACACCGACGCAGCGGTGGCCGTCACCGCGACGAGAGCCGAAAGAGCGGTCGGTCGCACGGCGCGGAGGCTACTCGAACCGAGCCTTCGTTCGGCTCGAGCGCAGCGCAAATCGTTCGCCATCGCGCGCTCGTGGAAAGATCCATTCTGGCACGAGGTATGCCGCTTGAGAGGCATGGCCTCGAACCATATCGACCTCGACGGACGCACCGTCCTCATCACAGGTGGCAGCCGCGGCCTCGGCCTCCTGCTCGCGGAAGCTTTTGGACTGCGCGGCGCGCGAATCGCGCTCTGCGGCAGAGCGCCGGAGGCGGTCGACCGAGCAGAGAATCGATTGCGAGGTATGGGCATCGATGTCCACGCCGTCGCATGTGATCTCGGTGAGCCGCCGCTCGCGCGCAACTTCGTCGAGAGCACGTTCGATCGCTTCGGGCGCATCGACGTCATCGTGAACAACGCCGGAACCATCCAGGTCGGACCGATCGAATCGGTGACGGTGGAGAGGTTCCACGACGCGATGGACGCGAACTTCTGGTCCGCGGTCTACGTGACCCTCACCGCGCTGCCGACGTTGAAGCTGTCGGGCAGCGACGCGCGAATCGTGAACGTCACGTCGATAGGCGGGCGCGCCGGAATGCCTCACATGCTGCCCTACGACAGCTCGAAATACGCGCTCATGGGCTTCTCGGAGGCGCTGCGCGCAGAGCTGTCGTCTCGTCCGGGAATGCCGCGGGTCGTGACGGTCGTCCCCGGCTTGATGCGCACGGGGTCTTTCTACAACGCCGAGTTCGCCGGCAACCCGATGGACGAGTTCGGTTGGTTCAGCGTCGGCTCCTCGCTCCCATTTCTCACGATCGACGCGACCACGGCCGCCAAGAGGATCGTCGAAGCAACCGTCGACGGCCGGACGTTCTTGCGGCTCGGCATGTCGAGCTACGTCCTCGACTTCCTACACCGGCTGTCGCCGGCGATGACGGTTCGGCTGATGGGGCTGGTCGCCCGCATGTTGCCGAAGGGATCCCAGACTCTGGACACGTTCTCCATGAAGGGGCGGCTCGTCGACTCCGAGCTGCCCGGCTCCTGGCTCCTCAAGTTGGGAGACAAGGCAGCGACGGCCAACAACGAAATGCCTCCGAGCGCGGCTCGGGCATGAGGCCGAGCCGCGAATCGATACGGACGACGGAGACCATTATGTCCTCGAAACCCCGACGCGCGGCCCTGGCTTCGTTCCTCGCGATTCCGGTATCCATCCTCGCAGGGTCGGCGGCGATCCCCGCCGCCGCCCAAGCGCCCTCTGCAGAGCCCCAGACGCCCCAGGCGGCACCGGACGACGCACAGCCGGCGCAGAGCACGGCCTGCGTCGTCACCTGGACCGAATCGCGTTATCGCAATTATGGTTACGACCATATCGTGCATTTGGACAACGAGTGCATCGAGACGGCCGAATGCACGATCACCACCGATTCGAACCCGTCTCCGGTCACTGCCCAGGTGCCGCCGAACAACCATATCGAAGTCTTGATGTTCCGCGGCTCGCCTTCGCGAAGCTTCGTCGCCAAGGTCGACTGCAAGCCCGTCGTCACCTGAGCACGACCGGCGCGGCGACCGGTCGACTTCCGTGTAAGCTCCGCCCATGGACCTACGGGGAAAGACCGCGCTCGTCACGGGCGCGAGCAGCGGGTTGGGCGTGGAGTTCGCGAAGCAACTCGCGAAGCGAGGGGCCGATCTCGTCATCACGGCGCGGCGGCGCGAGAACCTCGAGCAGCTGAAACAGGAAATCGAAAAGGATGCGGGCGTCCGGGTCTCGATCGTCGTCCTCGATCTGTCGGAGCACGAGGCGCCGGCGAAGCTCTTCGAGGAGGCGGAGCGCGTCGCGAAGATCGACGTCCTCGTCAACAACGCCGGTGGTGGAATCCACCAGACGTTCCTCGACATCCCGTGGGATCGGACGCTTCGCCAGATCCAGCTCAACGTCGTCTCGCTGACGGAGCTGACGTGGCGGTTCGGTCGTGCGATGCGCGAGCGGGGCGGAGGTCACATCCTCAACGTCTCGTCGATCGGCGCGTACACGCCCTCTCCGACCTACGCCACCTACTCCGCCGGGAAGGCATTCGTGCGCGATTTCTCGGAGGCGGTCGCCTACGAGCTCGCCGACACGAACGTGCGCGTGTGCAGCCTCTGTCCAGGCGGCACGGTCACCGAGTTTCATCTCGCCGCGGGACACGAGCTGCCGAGCTCGTTCCGCGCGACGTTCCAGTCCGCAGCCGAGTGCGCCGAGGTCGGCCTCGACGCGTTGTTCGCAGGGCGTCGCAACGTCATCAGCGGGTGGCTCAACAAGATGTCGATGTTCATGCTCCGCTTCGTACCGCGCAGGACGATGGTGTGGACCGCGGCATTGACGATGGGAGAGCCGAGTGGGGCAGGCGACGTCGAGCGAAGCGAGACACGCCGGGGCGGCTCCCACGAGGCTCGGTTCGCCAAAGGCGAACGCGA
>JABFXY010000209.1 GCA_013361525.1 Polyangiaceae bacterium
CGCCGCGCCGCGCGGCCGCAGCACGCCGACCGAATCGGCGCCGTCCGTCGCGGTCGCACCGCAAGCCGCCGCACATCGATCCGAAGTCGATGGGTCCAGGCTCAACCCAACGACTTCGGATCAGCGAACCCGCGTAATGTGCAGTCCACGGCGGCAACCAGGAAACCGGAGACCCCGGTTTCTGCAGCTGCCGCGATCCGATGTGGCGGGGTTCAGTCTCAACACCGGCACTTCGGATCGCGCGCGCCCGCCCGAGCAAGCGCCGGCCGCGCCACGCCGAGCACGGTCGGCGGCGACCCCGAGACTTCGCCGCCACCGCATCCTCGAGGATACGTATCCAGCGCGTGCGACTCGGCCGTGCCGTCGCAAGCTCGCGCAGGTCAGGCGCCGCGCGGCGCCCACTCGTTGGGCCCACCGCCTCCGTCGCCCGGCCTCACGCGCCCGCGTGCGCACCCCGGCGCAGCTCGGCTGCGTACATCCCCTCGAGCCGCTCCTTGGCCGACGCCAACCGCCGCTTCATATCGGCGCTGAAGATGCCCGCCAGCGCGCGGTCGCCGAGCGCACCCAGTAGGCGCGGCCGTAGCTCCATGCTGTAGCGGAAGGTGACCTCGGTGCGCCCGGCGGCGAGCTCGCGGTAGACCCAAGAGCCGGCAAACGACGCGAACATCCATGGCCCCTTCGTCATCTTCACGGCCACGCGCTCCGGGCGCTTGAACGACACGTATTCGGTGATCATTGCCCGCCCGGCGTGATCGACGCATTCGGCGCTGACGCCCAATCCCGAATGCTCGGCGCCGCCGACGAGCGCGGCCCGAGCGAGGAACGAGTCCCATTCCAAGCGGCGCCCGTAGTCCTGCATGGTGTCGAAGAGCCAAGTGCGAGGCGCGTCGATGACGATCGATCGAGCGAAGGTGGCCATTGGGGAGCTTCGTTCTCGGTATCACGAGCCTCGCACCCGGAAAACGCACAATGCGGCCTACCCCCGCGCGAATACCGCAGCCGCTCCGCGCATTCGCAAAACGGCGGCGACCGCCGCTCCAGCGAGGGACCAACCGACGATCATATCGATACATTGCGCAGCAAAGAACGCGTCCGGATAGCCATACCAGCTCCAATAGATCGTGCTCACCGACAGGCAGCTGAACGCGCCGAGCGCGCCGGCGACGACGACACGCCGCCAAAACACCGCTGTCGAAAGGCACGCCAGCACCCAGGTGACGATCGCGCTCGCGAGGAGATGACTGGCCGCTTGGATGCCGAGCTTTTTTGCCGAGATCGGCGTCCCGCCCGAAGGATGAAACACGATCATCCCGGTCGGACCCGCGTGGAAGCGAGCCTCCCACGACGACTGTTCTTCTTTGCTCGGAGAGCCGCGCAAATCGATCCCGGGGAAGAAGTAGAGGCCGTCTTCGGGGATGGACTGCTTCAGCTCTGCAAGGACGCGGTCTTCATTGGGTAAACGTGAAAAGCCGGCGCCTTTGAGCAGAACCATGTGTGAAAGCCCACCCCAAACGAACATCGTCGCTGCGCCCGCCAGAACGGCGGCGCCAATCCTCTTGTCGATGTTCACGGCTCACCACCAATGCCGATGGCCGCTGGAGCGGAACGGGACGTCGAGCTCTTTGCAAATCTCGGCGAGCACCTCGGGCTGATGCATATACGTGCGCACGCGGCAGATACGATCGTCCTCCACGTCCACGCGGCTGATCGCGCGCACGGCGTCGCCATCTTCGTGTGCGAACCAACCGAGGAGCAACGCCTCCCCGCGGTGAATGCGGATCTCGAGGCGCGGAGCCTGAGGTAGCACACCATTGCGGAACTGCGGCGCAATCGGGCTGTGGTCCGAGGCAGGGTTTCCGTAGAGCACGCCTGCGAGCGGGCCTTTGCGAGCGCCCTCCACCGTGTGCTCGACATGCAACCCCGGAAACTCCATCGTCACCGACTCGACCAGCAAGGCGGTGAGCCTGTCGAGGTCGCGTGCGTTGAAGGCATCGGTGAACGCGTCGAGCACCGCGGGCTTCACGATGGCGCTCGTTTCCTCCGACGGCTCCGAGAGCTTGCCACGCCCACGGTGCAGAGCGGCTTTGATTGCGCCGACCGACGTGGAGAGTGTCTCGGCGACCTCTTCGAGGCTGAAGGCGAACACGTCTTTGAGCACGACGGCCGCGCGTTCTTGTGGGGAGAGCAGCGACACGAGCGTCCCCGCAGCTTCGCGCGTCGTACGCGGATCGACGGTCGCCTCGGGCGCTTCACGTGCTCGCAAATCGTCCGTCGCGAGCTCCCGCGCGCGCCGCACCTGGTTGAGCCATAGATTGGACGCGACGCGAAACATCCACGCGCGCGGGTTCGCGATGTCACCCGCTACACAACCGAGCATCACGAACGCGCGGGCGAGCGTGTCTTGGACGAGATCCTCCGCGTCCCAAGGGCTACGCGTGAGATGCCGGCAATACCGGTAGAGCTCGGGCCGTAGCGGCTCCACTTCCTCGAGGAAGCGATGCCACGGGGTACGAACGTTGGAGAGGTTGGGGGAGGGGCCTTCGGGCTTGGTCATGCAGAGAAGACACGGGGGGGCCCTCGAAGGATACGTGCCGCCGTCGAGATCGTCGCTTCAACGTTCCAGCGACGAACAAACCTCCTGAACCCGCGTTCGAAGCCAGCGGTGCGTCGGGTCGGCATCGAAGCGTGGATGCCAAGCCTGTGAGACGACGAGCGGCGGCACCTCGAAGGGCAGGCGAAAGATGTGGACGCCGAGCGTCGGCATCACGTGCTCGACGAGGTACTCGGGAACCACGGCGACGAAGTCGGACTGCGCGGCGACGGCGATGGCCGCGTGATGATTCGGCAGGATGAGCGGAACGTC
Source organism: Polyangiaceae bacterium (assembly GCA_013361525.1). GTDB lineage: Bacteria > Myxococcota_A > Polyangia > Polyangiales > Polyangiaceae > Xiheicaenibacterium. The sequence continues at coordinate 2,864 of JABFXY010000209.1, forward strand.
GCGCTCGATGCGGTGCGCGCGCAGCGCCCGCTCGAGCGCGCTCGGCCCCGCGCGACGAAGCCCGACGTGAGCATGGGCGGCGAACCGCCTCTTCGTCACGTTGCCTTTGCTCAGCGGATGACCCTTTCGGACGACGCCGACCCATCGATCGCGAAAGAGCCGGCGCACGCGCATCTCCGGCGCCTTGATCTCGAGGTCACCGAGCTCGAGGTGAATCCGTCCGTCGCGCAATGCTTCTTCGTCGCTGTCGCCTTCCGAAATGAAGCAGAGCCGGATTCGTGGTGCGTCGGCGTGGATCTTCGCCGCGAGCGGCGCTGTCAGCGCGGCTGCGAGATCGCTCGAGCGAATCACGAAGGTGCGTGCGGGGCCCTCGGCCGGAACCTCAGCGCCTCCGCGAAGCGTCGTCTGCGCATCTTCGACCACCTGCTCCACGCGCTCGCGCATCGCTTCCGCGCGCGCGGTGAGGACGAGTCGGCGCCCGGCGCGCACGAGGAGCGGATCGCCCGTCGTCTCGCGCAGACGATCGAGGGCGCGGCTCACCGCGGAAGCGCTCAATCCCATTCGGCGCGCCGTCTCCGTCACGCTGACCTCGCGCAGGAGATGGTCGAGTGTGACGAGGAGGTTCAGATCCATGGATTGCATCAGACGCAACTATATAGTGGTGTAACGTGCACTCGACACAATCGACGTGCTGCGCCAACTCTGGTGCATGAACGAACAACCTACGTCGATCGCCGAGACGGCACGGCTCACCGCCGTTTATCGCGCGATTGAATCCGAACGAACCGACGCCCTCTTCCGCGACGTATGGGCCCGGCGCCTCGCCGGCGAGCGCGGCGACGAGATCGCGCGGGTGCACGCACAAATTCCGGCCTGGCCGATGATCGTCCGGACCAAGCTCATCGACGACTACGTTCGAGCGGCGATCGCCGACGGGGCCGATCGCGTCGTGAACCTCGCGGCAGGGCTCGACATGCGACCCCATCGCCTCGACCTGCCGAAGTCGCTCACCTGGGTCGAGGCCGACTTTCCAGGGTTGGTGCGCGACAAGGCTCGGCTCGTCGAGGGCGAGACCCCGCGGTGCAACGTGGTGCGCAAAGGCCTCGATCTCTCCGACGCCGCGCGCTTCGCGGCGTTCTTGGACGAGGCGCTCGCGGGCAGTGAGCGGGCGCTCGTCGTGACCGAAGGGTTCCTCGTCTACCTCGAGGACGAGGCCGTGCGACGCATTGCCGCGAGCCTCGCAGCTCGGCCGGAGATCCGCACTTGGGTGACCGATATCGCATCGCCCGAGGTGTTGCGCCGATTGGGTCGGCTGACCCGCAAGACGATGGGGGACGACGCGCGGTTTCAGTTCGCGCCGCCGAACGGCGTCGCGTTCTTCGAGCCGCTCGGCTTTCGCGCCGTCTCGCACGCGTCCCTCTTTCACGAGGCCGCACGCGTGCGCCGGTTACCGTTCTTTTTGCGGCTCTTCGCTCGCTCCAAAGCCCCGCCGCCCGACCAGTCGGGTCGCCGTCAGTGGTCGGGCGTGGCTCGCCTCGAGCGTGTCTCAACCCAGCCTCCGCTGGGTTGAGCTGAAAACAACGAATCCCAGAGCTCAGACTTGTGCCAGAGGGCTGAGCGACCGGCCCGCTCGCCTGTTAGGGCGGGCCGCGTCGCGAGGTCAACCGAGGCGAGCTCTGGTCTGAACAAACTCGGATCGAAGGAAAGCTTCCGTGGAACCCATTGTCGTTCTGATTACTGGATTCGTCGCGCTCGTCGTCGTCGGACGAGATCGCTGGTCGTGGATCGTGTCGCTTCGCATCGCGCTCGCCGCGATGTTCCTGCTGACGGGGGTTGCGCACTTCGGCCCGGGGCCTCTCGAAGGCCTACGTGCCGACATGATTCGCATGGTCCCGCCGGTGTTTCCGCGGCCCGACGTCATCGTGACACTGACCGGTATCGCCGAGGTCGCGGGCGCGATCGCGTTGCTCGTTCCGCGCACGGCTCGGCTGGCGGCGGCGTGCCTCACCGTGCTGATGCTCGCGATGTTCCCGGCCAATGTGTACGCGGCGCTGAACGGCATTCATTTCGACGGCGCGGCGCCCGAGCCCCTCTGGATCCGCACCTTGGAAGAGCTCGTATTTCTCGCGGCGGGCGTGGGGTCTGCGCTCGACCCGTCGGTTCGAAAGGCGGAGGCGCGCGCCGCGTAATCATCCACATATGGCCCTCCGCTCCTGCCTCGGAATGCTGGTCGTCTCGCTCGCCTGGGCCGGTTGTTCTGCTCCCGCGTCGTCCAGCGACGGCGCGAAGAGCGCGCTGATCGAGCAAGGCTCGATGACCTCGACGACGCCGGCCGCGGCTCCGACCGACAGCGGCGCTGACTCATCGAACGACGCATCCGGTTGCACCGCGGAGAGCTTCGTCGCCGGGTTGAGGGGCACGCTGCCGTCGCTCGAGGGGCAGGCGGGGCTCGAGCGGCTTCGCGCGGCGGCGTCGGGATGTTCCGGTATCGGCAGGGTCATCCTCACCGAGGGCGCGCAACCGAGCCTTTTCGTCGAGCTCACGACACCGATGGACGCGTCCGCGGTCGCGCGGCACCTGGACATCGACGACCCGTTCCTCATCACGACGACCGTGCACCAGTCGTCGTTCCATCTCGTCTCCACCGACACGAGCGGGTCGACCTCGGAGCGTCGATTCCACGCCGATGACCAATCGATCGGATCGTGGTCGGTCAGGGCCATCGCAAAGCGACCGGCCGGCCCACTCCCCAATGAGCATTTCGGACCGGCGCCTGCTTACGATTTGCGCACGTATACGAGCAAGGTCACCCACATCAGCATTCGGCAATCGAGCTGAGCGCGCGCGAACGGATCAGCGCGCGAGGTACGTGCTCGGCGCGAAGCCGACGACGGCCCGGAAGTCGCGTGCGAAATGGGCTTGATCGAAATAGCCGAGGTCCGCGGCGAGCGCGGCGAGCGTCGGCGGATTGGGCTGCGCGAGCTGGGCCGCCGCCTCGTGAAGGCGATAGCGCTGGATGGTCCACTTCGGGCTGACGCCGACGAGCTGTCGAAACCTGCGCTGCAGTGTGCGGACATCCATCTCGACGAGCGCAGCGGCCGACTCGACCCGTGTGAGCGTCGCGTCGGTCTGCATTCGTTCGACGAGATCACGCACGCGCGCCGTCTCTTTCGGCATCTGTGGCAACCTTGCCAGAAGGAACTCCTCTGCGACGTTCGCGCATGCCGGGGCGCTCGAGCAGGCTGCGATAGCCATTGCGAGCGGCGCCGCGTCGGAACCGAATACGGACGAGAGATCGAGCCGTCGATCGGTGATCGCGGTGACGCTCGTGCCGAGCCAAGGGTGAAAGGCGGCCGGCCGGAACTTCACCCCGAAGACGCGACCTTCGCCCGACAGCTCTCGACGAAAAGCGCCGGTCGGCACCCCGACGACCTCACCGTGCGGACCCTCGAAGGTCAGATGGACCGTCGGATGGGGGAGCGTCTCCGCAATGAACGGCGGCTGTCCTCGCATGTCCCAGCGAACCCACCAGAAGTGCGCGACGAACGCTGCGAGCGCATCCGAGGTCGGCGAGATCCGCGCATGCTCGTGGGCCCCGGGCGGCGCCTTGGTCGATAAAATCCCGCGCGGAGGTCCCGGGTCGCGGGGCGGCATGGGCGGATTATCGGTGGGGTGTCGCGTTCGTACAAGCCGCCGTCCCGCGAAGCCGCGATAGTGCGGCCATGATCGTCAAGGGCAAGTTCCAAGTTCAAATGAAGGCTGAGCCGCCGTACTCGACCGAGGATGGAATCACCCTCACGAAGGCGGTGTTCTCGAAGCAGTTCGAAGGCGATCTCGACGCGAAGGGCACCGTCGAGTGGCTCGGCGTGCGAACGCCCGTCGAAGGCTCCGCGGCGTACGTCGGCGTCGAGCGCGTCGTCGGAACGCTCGCCGGTCGGCGCGGCTCGTTCATCTTCTTGCACAGCGCCACAGCTGCGAAGGGCGGCAAAGACCTGAGCATCGCGGTGGTCCCGGATTCGGGAACCGGCGAGCTTCGCGGCCTTTCCGGCAGCATGAGCATCGATATCGTCGAGGGCCAGCATTTCTACACCTTCGACTACGAGCTCCAGACGTGAAGCTTTGGCGCGGGGGCTGCACCTGACCCCACGATGACTCGGCTGTACCCGGTATCGATTGCGTGTGTTCTCGTCGCGTGTGAGGCGCCGCCCGTCATTCAGTCGCCTTCGAGCCCGGAACCGGTGCGGCTCGAGGGCATGCCGGCGGCGACACCAGCCGCGGCAGAGAGGTCGGAGCCTGCCTTGCCGATCGCTCGTTCGGGGCCGATCGCCCGCGATCCGGTGGAAAATCCACCTGGAACCTCGACTCCCGCGCCGGGCCCGACCGCGGGCTCGACTTTGTCGGATTTCGCTGCAAACAAGCCGATCGCGGGGTGTTTTTGCGACGTGAAGCGCGACTCGATCGAGGTCGAGATCCCGTGCGGCGTCTCCGCTTGTATCGACGACGAGGTACTCGCCTGCGGCGCCGACAAGCGCGTGACGGGGCAGGGCCGGTGCCGAACCTCCGAGACCTGCGCGTGCAGCGTCGATTTGGAAGGCGAAAACACGATGCTGCTCGGATGTGGCATGTCGACGTGCGCGGACGGACAGACGATCGCGTGCTCGGCCGACGGCAAGACGGAGCGCCGCGGAACCTGCCGCTGAACGAGGCCTGAACGAGGCCAATTTGCGGGCCGTTCGTGCTACATGCCCGCGACGATGTCGCCGTCCGCGCCCGACCCCACGCCGCACCCGTATGCCGAGTTTCTGCATCGGGTCGTGAAGCCCGCTCGCTACGTCGGAGGTGAGGTCGGCTCGCGCGTCCGCCCGTGGACGCCCGACGTCGCGAAGATCTGCCTCGCGTTCCCCGACGTCTACGACATCGGGATGAGCCACCTCGGCTTCAAGATCCTCTACGGCATCTTGAACGACGATCCGCGGACGCTCGCCGAGCGTTGTTACGCGCCGTGGATCGACCTCGAGGCGGAGCTTCGCGCGCGCAAGCTCCCGCTCGTTTCGCTCGAGTCGAAGCGGCCGCTGAAGGACTTCGACGTCGTCGGCTTCTCGCTCCAATTCGAGCTCACGTTCTCCAATATCCTGACGATGCTCGAGCTCGGCGGCATCCCGCTTCGCAGCTCGGACCGCAAAGAAGACGATCCGCTCGTCATCGCCGGTGGGCCGGTTGCGACACATCCCGAGCCGATCGCTCCGTTCATCGACGCGATCGTGATCGGCGACGGCGAGGAGAACGCGACCACGGTCGCGCTCACGTACAAGCGGTTGAAGGACGAGGGCGTGCCGCGCATCGAGCGTCTTCGTGCCCTCGCACGGCTCGGTGGCGTGTACGTGCCGTCGCTCTACGAGACCGCACCCGATGCGGACACCGGCCTGCACGTCGTTCAGGCGCCGGCGGACAAGACGCTTCCGTTCCCGGTCGAGCGCTCGCTCGTCGACATCCAGAAGTATCCGTTCCCCGACGAGAGCCCGACGGGTGGGCCAGAAGCGATCTTCGACCGCATGTCGATCGAGATCGCGCGCGGCTGCACCGAAGGGTGCCGTTTCTGCCAAGCGGGGATGATTTATCGCCCCGTGCGCGAGCGCGATCCGCAGCAGATCGTCGACACCGTCGTGCGCGCCGTCGAAAAGAGCGGCCAGGACGAGGTGAGCCTCACCGCGCTCTCCACCGCGGATGTTTCGTGCATCTCGCCGCTCATCAAGCAGGTGAGCGAGACGCTCGCGGCAAAGAAGATCTCGCTCGGCGTGTCGTCGCTTCGCGCCTACGGCCTCGACCCGGATCTCCTGGACGAGCTGAAGCGCGTGCGTGGCACCGGCCTGACGTTCGCGCCGGAGGCCGGGACGCAGCGCATGCGCGACGTCATCAACAAGAACGTCACCGAAGACCAGCTGCTCGAGACGGCGGAGCGCGTGTTCTCGCGCGGCTGGGGCAAGATGAAGCTCTATTTCATCTGCGGTCTGCCGACCGAGACCGACGAGGACGTCCTCGGCATCATCGAGACGGGCAAGCGCGCGCTCGAGGTCGGGCGACGCGCGGCGGGCAAGGGTAAGCCGGCCGAGGTGACCGTCAGCGTCTCGGTCCACGTGCCGAAGCCGCACACGCCGTTTCAATGGTGCGCGCTCGACGATCTCGCCGATATCGGGCGCAAGCAGCGCCTCTTGCGCGACGAAGCGCGCCGCGTGCGAAACCTCAAGCTGAAGACGCACGACGCCGACGCGAGCGTGCTCGAAGGCGTGTTCGCCCGCGGAGATCGCAGGCTCGCCGACGTGCTCGAGCACGCGTGGAAAAACGGCGCGCGCTTCGATTCGTGGGACGACCAGCTGGATCTGTCGATCTGGAAGCGCGCCTTCGAGGCATGCTCGATGGAGACTGCGCCGTTCCTCGGAACGTTGCCGGTTACGGCGCGTTTGCCGTGGAGCCATATCGACGTCGGCTTGGAAGACGGCTTTTTGGCGCGCGAATACCGCAAAGCGCTGCAGAGCCGTTTGAGCCCGCCTTGCGGCAAGGTCGCGGGGGCGTTCGTGCACCCGACGACGTCGGGTGACGCGCGCGCAGAGACGCGACGACTCGTCTGTTACGACTGCGGTGTCGCCTGCGACATGACCAAGATGCGCGAAGAGCGCATCGATTTCCTCGAGTCGCTCGAGCAATCCTACGACCAAACGACGGTGCGGCGTCTGCCTGTCCTCCGCCCCGACCCGAAGGACCGTCCCCCGTCGCATCGGGTTCGCTTTTGGTTCGAGAAGGTCGGACCCGTCGCGCTCATCGGTCACCTCGATCTCATTCGTGAGATCCCGCGCGTCTTTCGGCGTGTCGGGGCGCTCGACGGGTGGGGCGGCGTGGAGCTCGTGTACACCGGAGGCTTCCACCCGAAGCCCGACATGACGTTTTCACCGGCGCTTTCGCTCGGTGTGATGAGCCTCGACGAGGCGGTCGACATCAAGCTCTCGACGGCGCTCGAGCCGGACGCGCTCGAAAACTTGTGCAAGCTCATGACCGCTCACGCGCCGGAAGGGCTTCGCTTCACGCGGGCGGAGCGGCTCGCTGTGGGCTCACCGTCGATCTCGCGGCGTATCACCGGCGCACGCTACGGACTTTTGACCAGCCGCCGCGCGCTCATCGATGCGTTGGGAGCCGACGCGGACGTCGAGGCGTTCCTCGCGAAGCGCGCGGCCGACGTGATGGCACAAACGGAGATCCGCCTCCGCCGCACCGTCGGAGAGCTCTCCAAGATGGTCGACGTTCGCTCGTATTTGACCGAGCTTCGCCCGCTCGGCGAGCAAGGTCACGCCGACGTCGCGCGCGCGGGCTTCGCCGGCGATCTCGTCGGTTTCGAGGCCGAGGTGATCATCACCGGCTCTGGCGCGGCGAAGCCGAGCGAGCTCGCGGAGGTCGCGTTCGGCGAGGTCCACGACAAGATCGGCATCCAGCTTCTGCGCTCGCGTCTCGTCCTCGGCGACGGGCAGGGCGACGCGCAGAAGCAAGAAAAAGAAGAGCCGGTGGCCGCCGCCGTCGAGTGATTCCAATGAGCGATAACGAGCCGCGCCGAGGAGCGAGCCCCGCTGTCGCGGGCGCGCTCGCCTCGGCCGCGCTCCACGAGCTACGAAACCTCCTCGCGATCATCGAGACGAGCGCGACGCTCGCCGCCGACTCGATCGAGGACCGGGCATTTGTCGCGCGGCACCTCGAGAAGGTGAAGCGCAACTCGCATCTCGCGCAGCTGCTCGTGGCTCGTTTCCTGGCGGTCGCTGCGGGGGCTCCGCTCGAGGTCGAAACGGTGACGCTCGAAACGGTCCTGCGCGAGGCCGGGATGGAAGCCGTGGGAAGCGGCGGCGCCATGCTCGTCATCGACGCCGAAGCGCGCAATACCGAGATCTCCTGCGAGCCGGCGCTCCTCGGGCGTGCGCTTGCGAACCTGGTCGACAATGCGCTCGAGGCGATTGCCTCCAGTGGTCGTGGGTCGCGTGTCGAGGTGACTGCCCGTTCGGCGGGCGAAGTCACGACGATCGCGGTGGCGGATGATGGGCCGGGGTTACCGCGGGACGTCGCGTTCGCGAACAAGACGACGAAGGAGTCGGGGCACGGGCTCGGGATGTTGATCGCGCGGGCTTTGGTGCAGGTGCACGGGGGGAAGTTGGAGGTTGTGGAGAGGGAGGGGTGGTCGACGGTGTTGGAGATTCGGGTTCCGCGGGGCGGGTAGTCGACGAGCGACAAGCGACGAGCGACGGCCGACGAGCGACCGCGACGGCCGACGAACCGACGGCCGACGAACCGACGGCGACCGGTATTGCCGACGCCCGACAGATGTCGCGCGCACGGATTGGGGCTTTGCAAGCGGTGCCGGTGGCGCACTCACGCGTCGGCATCGCGTTTGAGTGCGCTGCTCGGCGGATTCTCCTCGTCGCGATTCGCGATCCGAAGTCGCGGCGTTCAGACTCGACCCACTGAGTTCGGATCCTGGGGCAGCGGCCACAGCACGCGACGCGCGCGGAGGACGTGGCCTGGGCCTCGCAGATTCTCGAATCGAATCTCCGCGTTTCGCGTGCGGGTTTCCTGCGCGCGCCCGCGCTGTTGCAGATCGCGGACGAATCGTTTCTCGCTGCTGCAGGCGTCTCTTCGCCGAACTCCGTCCTTGCCTGAGGCTGGCTCGAGCTTTGCGAAAGTGGTCGCCCGGAGGCTACTGCTTATGACCATTGGTGATTGGCTGCCGGGTGGGTTCGTTCGTGCTTCGTTCGCCATTGTCGCGATCGGCGCGTTTACCGTCGTGGGATGTGGCGACGACACGCAGGACGAGGACGGGCTCGGCGGATCCGCGGAAGGGGGCGGCTCCGAGGGAGGCGGCGCGCAGGGCGGTGAGGCGCAAGGCGGCGACGGCGCGGGCGGCAGCCCCACACAAGGCATCGACGGCCAAGCGCTGACGGTCGCTGCCGAGGGCGAAACTGCCGACTGCGTCACGTTCCAGGACGGCGCTTGGGCAACCGGCACGACGACCTTCAACGCCAATGGCGAAGCCGAGAACCTCGCGTGCGCGCTGATCCCGGTGGATGCCGGCGACGGCGTTTATTGGATCACTTCCACCGACTTCGAAGGTTCGCTCGGCGATAACGAGCTTCGTCATTCCTTCTCGACGTCGGAGGCTCCCGTTGCTGTCGGCTCATCGCCGCTCGAGCTCGCCGGTGCTGCGACTCCAGATACCGCCCTCTTCAGCGGCACGCTGACGGTCGGCGCAGTCGAAGGCGCGGAAGTCACCGTTACGATCGAGTGACCGCACGCCCCCACCGCTAGACCTCACGCTCCACGCGCTCGCTTCGGCACGCTCTCCAAGCGGGCCACCTGCCGCACCGCATCCGCGAGCGCGTCGGGGAGCCGCGCCTTTTTCGGGGCCGCGAGCCAAGCATCGAGACCAACATGAATCGCGGCCACCACGGCGGCGGCCGCGATTCGCGGGTAGACGTCTCGATCCGCATCGGTGTGCGTGCGGCTCGCGATCTCCCGCGCGAGCGCGCGCTCGACCTCGAGGTCGGCTTTGGCTTGCTCCGCGAAGAGCGCAGGCTCTTTGCGCATGAGGCGCGCGCGTGTGAGCCAGTCGCGGTCGGGCGCGCTCGGAAAAAGCTCTCGCGTCACCTCGACGAGCGCGTCCCAAAGCGGCTCTTTCGGCGGCCTCGCTCGAAGAGCGACGGCGAAGGCTTCGACGCGTTCGGTCGCATTCGCGGCGATCGCCTGCTCCTTGCTAGCGAAGTAGTTATTGAAGGTCCTGAGCGAGACGCCGGCTGCCGCTGCGATCTCCTCCACACGAACATTGCCGAGCCCTCGCTCGACCGCGAGCTGCAATGCCGCCTCGCTCAGCGCGGTCCGGGTCGCGGCCTTCTTGCGCTCGCGCAGGCCGAGGTCCTTCGTCTCCTCCGACATCGCGTCACGATAGCGCGCCGGCCGGCGCCTGATATGCCCGAAGCGGCGTGGCTTTGCGCGGCTGAAGGCCCGCGAGCGCGCCGATGACCGGCGATCGAAAGAGGACGTTGCGCGCCCAGATCGCCGCGCGTGACTTCGGCACCAGCATGCCGGTGTAGAGCTGCTTCTGGCGCTTCACGACCTCCGGCCGGAACGCGGCGTCGTATGCACGAAACGCCGCGACCTGGTCGTCCGCAGCGGCCGCCATCTCGCCGGCTAGGACGTACGCGCCAATCAAAGAGAGCAACGCGCCCGCGCCCGAGGTCGGTGACGCGCAATACGCGGCATCGCCGACGAGGGCGACACGACCCTTCGACCACGCAGGCATATGCACCTGGCAGAGCGCGTCGAAGAAGAACTCGGGATCCGCCGCTGCCTGTTCGAGCAGCTCCTGCGTGCGCCAGCCCGCGCCGGCGAAGGCTTCGCGAAGGTGGGCGCGTTGCGCGTCGACATCGCGATAGTCGTAGGAGAGGGGCTCGCGCCGGTGGAATACGAAGTTTGCGTGAGCCCGCGACTGATTGCCGGCGCGCCAGACGCCCGCCATGCGGCCGGGCTCGTTGTACATCCGAATCCAGCGAGCCTCGCCGTACGACGCGTCGACCTCCCACACTGCAAAGTAGTGTCGGTCGAAGCGTAGAAACCGCTCTTCGCTGCCGAAGACCATTCGCCGCACGGAAGAGTGAATGCCGTCCGCCCCGACCACGACGTCGAAGCGACGGGTTCCACCGCTCGCGAGCTCGACGCTGACGCCGCTGGAATCCTCCTCGAGCGCGCGCACCACGTCGCCGAAGACGTATTCGACTCGATCTCTCGCCGCGTCGTGAAGGAGCCTCGCCAGGTCGCCGCGGAGGATCTCGACGTCCCGACCGTTCGCCGATCGCTGTAGCGCCTGCATGTCGATGCGTGTTCGTACGTCGCCCTTCGCGTCGACGAACGCCATGCCGACGGCGTCGGTCGCGAGCGCACGGACCTGCTCGAAGAGTCCCATTCGCTCGACGACCTCGATCGCCTGTTCGCGCACGTCGACGCCGTTGCCGCCGGTGGGCAGGCGCGCCGCGCGCTCCACCACCGTCACGTCGAAACCGTAGCGCGAGAGCCAATACGCCAGGGTGGAGCCGGCGATGCCGGCGCCGGAGATGAGCACGCGGTTGTTCGTCATACCTGCATGGTTGACGAATGTTGCGTGGCATGCAAATTTGCTCGACGCGCAAAAATGTTAAGAGCGCGTTCGAAGCACCGCGCGGCGAAGACGCCGAGGCGTTAGCGGACCGTCAAGCCGTGAACTCGGTCGAATCGAGCGGCACGTTGGTCTTCGGCGGCCTCACCGAGTAGCTGAGCGCGAGCACCTCGACGAGGACGGCGCGGTAGATCGCGTGCACTTCGTCGACGTCGACCTCGTCGGCGTGCGCTTCCAGCGCGGCGCCGACGTGCTCTTGCACGTACTGGAGCAGGTGCGGCTGCTCCATCGCGACGACGTCGTCGGACTCGACGACCTCGGCGGGATCGATCTTTCGGATCTCTTCGTCGAGCGTGAGCGCTTCTTCGACGCTGGCGAGCGTGATCTCGGTCACCTCTTCGATTTCGCCCGGAAACGCGCGCTCGAAGGCGAGGTAGACGGCGAGCATCAGAAAGTACCCGAAGCCGAGCGTGGGCTCTTTCTTGTAGCGACCGACCCGCTCGGACATGTGGTCCGCGAGGACGGGCTGGTCACGCTCGAAGCGCTCGAGCGCTTCGTTGAGCATGGTCGCGCTGGCGTCCGCCTCGTCGATGTCGTTCGTGAGGTCCTCTTCGAGGCGCTCCAACACGGCCTCGGGAACCTTCGCGAAGGAAGGCACGGGGCGTATCGCTGCTCGTCGGACCCACACGACCGCGCACTCATAGCACGGCTCGATCGAGCTGTTCTAGCGCGCAGATCCGGCCGTCCGGGTGTGTATGATGCGCGCAGTGATTGGGCGGATCTGCTTCGCGGCAGACGGGGGCCGCGCGGGGTGGCTGGCCGTTTGGGTGCTCGTGTTCGGATGGGGCGTGGCGTGCAACGGCATCTGGGGCCTCGATCCGGTCGAGCTCGGCGCGAACGGCGGCGGGGGCTCGGCCGCCGGAGGTGAGGGCGCAGGTGCCGCGCCCGACGGCGGCGGCGGAGGCGATCCGAGCACCGGTGGCGGCGGCTCGATGCAGAGCGGCGAGCACATGTGCCACGACCCGGGCTTCTCCGAAGGTGTGGTCTACGACGGCAGCTGCGAAGAGGGTTGGTATTACGCCAACTGGGAGAACTTCGGCGAGCTCTGCCAGGGCTCGTACTACTGCCGGATCGACGGGTACGGACCACCGCGCGAGGCCAAACACGCATCGGCCGAGGGTGAGCCGGGGCCGTTCCGAAAGGCGCCGTGCGCATCGTGGTCGATCGCCGCGCGCGATCCGCTCGGCAAGCTTCCGCGCTTCTGGCTGACGTTCGACGTGCCGGGTACGCCCGCGAAGGCGTTCAACATGCTCACACCCGCCGAAGGCATCGAGGTCGGCCACGCGGATTGGCGATTCTACGAAGGTATCTGTCGCGTGCGGCTCCCGGACGATATCAGCGGCTACGCCGAGGTCGGAAGCTGGGCGGACGGAGGCGATGTGCTCTTGGACGCGTTCGCGATCCACGCGGTCGCCTGTGACGACGGAGTCCCGGAATGCGGCATGTAGTCGTTTGCGCCGCAGCAATCTCGATGCTCGTGGCGACGAGCGCGCGCGCCGACGACGCAGCGCTCGCGGAGGCGCTGTTTCAAGAGGGAATTCGCCTGCTCGAGCAGGGCTCCACCGACGAGGCGTGTACGAAGCTCGCGCGCGCCGTGGAGCTCGCGGGCCCGACGGCGATCGGCGGCACGTTGAAGCTCGCAGACTGTCGCGAGAAGCAGGGGCGTCCCGCGACGGCGTGGGCGCTCTATCGAAAGGCGTACGCGTTCGCGCAGCGTTCGGGTGACGCGCGTGCGGCCGACGCCGAGGCTTCTGCGGCGCGGCTCGATCCGACGTTGCCGCGGCTCGTGGTCCGCGTCTCGCCCGAGCTCGCGTCGAATCAGGGCCTCACGCTTCGTCGTGGTGACGAGCCGATCCCCCGCGAGGCGTGGGGTCTCGCCGCTCCTGTCGATCCAGGTGTCGTGGTCGTCGTCGCCGAGGTCACGGCTGGTTCGCCCCACGAGACGCGCGTGACGATTCCGCCGGGACCCAAGACGCACGAGGTCGTGATCGCGCCGTGGAGCTGCGCGACGACGCCGGGCTGTGTGGAGTCGCCGAAAGAAAAACCGGAGCCGGCACCTGTAAAGACGTCACCGACAGGGGACGAGCCGTCGCGCTTCGGCTCGCTCGGCATCGCGGGTGTCGTCGGCGGCGGCGCGGGCGTCGCCGTGCTCGGTGCGGCGCTCGGGGTCATGGTCGATGCGAAATCGAAGTACGACGATGCGCTCGCCGCGCCGGAACACGAGTGCGGCGGAGGGCGCTGCAATTTAGCCGGTAAGGTCGCGATCGACGATGCGCGGGTGCAGGGCGATATCGCGACGGGCCTGACGATCGGCGGCGCAGTTCTCGCTGCGGCCGGCGCAACGATGCTGGTCGTCGATCTCGTCACACCTGGCTCCGAGTCGGAGCGCGTCTCCCTCGAGGTCGGGCCCGCAGGCGTCTTCGTGACCGGTGAGCTCTGGTAAGGATGGCAGCGATGCGCTCCGCGATCTGGGTTTCATTGTGGTTCGTCGCATCCTCGTTCGTCGCCGGCTGCTCGGATGACGGCGGCACCGGCGCGGGTGGAGAAGGCAATGGCGGACAAGACACTGGCGGAGACGGCAGCGGCGGCGCCGAGCCCGCGTGCGATCCGGCGAGCGACGCGTGCATCGCGATCCCCAATGGATTCGAGGGTCCGGTCGAGCTCCACGAAGGTGACGAGACGACGTGCAGCCAGCGTGGCTTCGAGGGCGGCTATTTCGACGCACCGTTCGAGGCGGCGCCGGCGGAATGCGCGTGCAGCTGCGACGCGGTGACCGCGATCTGCCACGCCGAGGCGACGATTTACGACGACGCGAGCTGCAGCGGCTTCGGCACCACCATCGACGCGGATCCACCGTTTTGCACCGAGCTTCCCGACGATGGGACGGCGTGGCTCGGTGTGACGATCGAGACCTACGGCGACGGAGTTTGTCTGAGCGATGCGACGCCGGGCGTCCGCCCTCCGATCGTCTTCGATCCCCCTGTCGTTGGTTGCGAGGTCGAGCTCGCGAGTTGCGGTGAAGGTTCGCTGTGCTTCGAAGGCGTCGCGGCGCCGCTCTGCATTTACAGCCTCACGGAGACGCAATGCCCGGCGGGCTTCGAGGACGAGCACCGCGTGCTGCAAGTCGTCGATCTGGACGACAAACGCGACTGCGAATGCACCTGCGGCGAAGGCATCATCTACTGCGACGAGGCCGTATCGCTCGGCGGGGACTCGATGTGTATCCAAGGTCCCAATGCGACCACGAGCGGCGGCTGTACGACGTCCACCAACGGCGAGCCGTTCGTATCCATCGAGCTGGAAGACTCGTACACCGCCCATTGCTCCGACGTTACGTACACGCCGAATGGAAGCGTGACGGTCGGCGGCGGCGGTGTTCTCGTCTGCTGTATGCCGAGCTGACGCGGGCTCAGTCGGTGACGATCGTGCGAACCGCGCTCTGCGGCAGCCAACCTTCGTAGTTGCCCCAGCGCACGAGCACCTTGTCGCGGTGACGTTCGCCCAGCTCGACGAGGCTCGCTTCGGGGATCTTCGGCGCGTCGGGCGTCGGCTCGCCCGTCTCTTCGACGAGCGTTCCTTCGGCGACCACGACGACGCCGGGCCGGCGCGTCTCCGCGTAATCCCGCGCGAAATAGGCGATCGGCGCGAGGATCAAGAGCGCGACGAAGGCGAGGGGCGCGACCACGGAGCCCGTGATGTGCACCCAGCCTTCTTTCTTCCAGCGCATCATCAAGCCGATCCCGAGCAAAAGCGATGCGCCCATCGCCGCCAGCGACCAGATCGCAGGCGTGAAGAGCTGAAGCACGACGCGGTCGAGCGACGGCCGCACGATGACGTCGTTCTTGTCTTGGCGCGACCGCCTGCGGGCGACCTCGGCGCGAACCGAGTCGAGCGCGCGCTCGGCCTCCGCGTCGGAATGTCGCATGCGCACGGTCTCTTCGAATGCCGCGGCTGCGCGACCGAGATCGCCCGGATCCGCGCCTTTTTCGCGGGCGTGACGGGCATAGGCGATCCCGCGCGTGAAGCTCACGTCCGGGTGAAGCACGCCGCTGTCGGCGAGCGACTCGAGCTCGAGGATCGCCGTCGCCGTATCGCCGCGCGACAGGGCGTCGAGCGCGCGCTGATAGTCCTCTTTCGGGACCTCGGTCGTGGCGCTCGCCGTCGTCGCGAACGACGCGATCAGCATCAGCAGGGCAGCGAAGAGGAGCGAGGATCTCGTCTTCATGCCGCGAGCTTCTTGGTGAGGGCCTGCGCCCGCGCACGAAGCCCCTCGAACGAGGATTCGTCCACGCTCGGCATGAACCGGAGCGACTCGCACTGCGCGAGCACCTCTTTCGCTTCCTTCGCGAGCGCGGGCTCGACGCCGGCGCCTTCCACGATCGGCGGAAGCTCGTCCATTCGATAAGCTCGCGTCTTGAGGCCGGTCTTCGCTTCGAGCGCCGCGTGCACGGCACGCTCGATCGCGGCGCACACCGTTCGCGGATCGTTCGCCTTGTCGGCCTTCGCCGCCTCTTTCCACGCGCTCTTCATCTTGTCGCGCAGGTCGGCGCCGCTCGTCGCGCGCCGCTCGTTCGACCTTCGTCGCATGAACGCAAACGCGATCATGCCGGCACCAAGGAGCGGAGGAATGACGAGCCCGGCGATGAACGCAACGAGCGGGACCTCGCGCGCCACGGCCGGCGCATAAGGCGCGAGGACGGTGCGCGGGCCGGGCAGGGACGCGAGCGGATCTTTCTGTGCCTCGCCGGGGGCGGCGTTCGGCGTATCGCCCGCGGCATCGGCGCGCGCGTCGACTTTCACGCGTCCAAGCTCGGCTTTCGCGACCGCGTATTGTTTCGTCGTCGGATCGAAGTACGGCAGCGTGATCGAGCCGAGGTCGAGGTCACCCGCGTCTTGCACGCGCGCGAGGTACTCGAGCGTCCTCGAGCCGGCGATCTTGCCGCCCTTCGTGGTGACCGCGTCCTTGCGAAGCGGCGCGAGCCAAGTGAGACCGGGGTGCTCGGGAAGACGAACGGCCGGCGGGATGTTGCCCGTTCCTTCGATCTTCACCGTGACCGAGACCGTCCCGCCCTGCGAAACCTGCCTCGGCGCCACCGTCGCGGAGAGGCCGAATTGGCCCACGTCACCCGCGACGAACCCCTCAGGCCTGCCTTCGACCGGAGGCTCTTCCACCGTGATGATGACGTCGTTCGACGTCTTCTCCACACGCGCGCCGATTTCGCGTCCGCGAAAGCGCGCCGACATCGGTCCGGTCGACAGCTTACCCGCGCGCAGTGGAATGAGCGCGACGCGCTCGACGAGGCGCGCGCCGTAACGCTCGCCCTTCACCGTGGTGAACACCGGGCTGGTGGCGCCGGGATCGAGGAGGAGCGGGTACCGGAGAAAGTCGGAGTACTTCGGATCGTGGCGCTCGCTCATCTCGTACTTCACGCGGAAGTACAGATAGACCGACACGGTCACTTGCTCGCCGACGTACACGGTCGGTTTGTCGGCCATCGCGCGGAGGAACACGACCTCGTCGGTCGGGCCATCCTCCATCTTCAGCTCTTTGGCGGCCGCGGTGTCGTCGTCGGCCGGCGACAAATCACCCGAGCCGAACTGCGCGCGCGCGAGGGCGGGCGCAGCGACCAGCACCGCGAGGGCGCAAACCGCGACGACGAGCGCGCGGACGGCTCGGTCCACCGGCCGCATCACTTGTCCTCCAGCGTCCGTTTCCGGTCGTGGTTGCGCTTCTTCGCGTCCTGCTGCTGGTAGGTCTCCATCTGATCGAAGCGCTCGAGGATTCGATCGCCCGGATCGCTCGACGCGTTGCCGCGATCCCCCGGCTCGGCCGGCTGCGGCTCGCCGTCTTGCGGATCTTTCGGCTCGCCGTCGTTCGGATCTTCGTCGCCGGCGTCTTTGCCTTGATCGCCGCCGTCTTGATCCTTCTCGCCGCCGTCCGGCCCAGCGTCCGCTTCGCCACCGCCGGCGTCGTCGCCCGCGTCCTGGCCTTTCGGATCGCCGCCGTCCTGACCGCCGCCGTCGAGATCGCCGTCGGGACCGTTGGGATCACCGCCGTCCTTGTCTTGTCCGCCGTCCGCGTCTTGCGGCTGAGGGCCTTGTTGATCGGCGTCTTCACCGCCGTCGGTACCCGCGTCCTCGAGGAGCTTCTCCAGGCGGCGGATCGCGACCGCGCGGTTCCACGCCGCGTCGCGGCCGATGCCGTCGCCGCCCGCTTCCTCGACGACGCCGGGGACGAGCTTCAACGCTTCTTCGTACGAGGCGATCGCCTTCGGATACTCGAGACGCAAAAACTCCAGGTTGCCGGCGACGTAATAGGCGCGAGCGCGAAGCTCGGCGGGCAGCCGGTTATCCTTGGCGATGCCGAGCGCGACGATCAACGCACACTTGATCTCGTTGCCGCGGAGCTCGAACGTCTCTCGAATGCCGTCGAGGTTTTCGCCGGCGTCGATCTTCTCGAGGAGCTTGTTCTCGTCGCCGAACCGCTCGCCGTACTTCTCCGCGAGGTAAAACAGCACGAGCCCGAGATCGAACGTGCCATCCGCCTTCTGCGGCAGGTTCTCCGGAAGGCCGATCTTCCCTTTTTCGCAGACGTCGGTGTCGAGGTAGTCCGTGAGGATCTCCTCGGCGTTCTCGAATTGACCGTCCTCGATCATCTCGAGCGCGCGGTCGACGTCGGGGTTGTGGCGCTCGAAGGGCTTACGCGGGTCCCAGCCGGAGCACCCGAAGCTCATCACGCCTTGTCCCATCGCGCCGATGAAACACGTCGTGAGGAACGCCGAGATCACCCAGCGATGCGTGATCAATGCGAGCAGTCGCTTACGCACGGGGAACCTCCGCTCCGAGCCGTTGGGTCGGCAACATGCGGCGTGTGTTGCCCGCGGGCGGCGGCGTTCGCACGAACTTCCGACGCGGCGCATCCATCAGCGCCGCCTCCGCGAGGAGGAGCAAGATCGCGAGCCCGAGCGGGTATTGGTACACGTCGGCGTAGACATCCTCGTAGTGCTCGACGAACTCGCCCGTCTTCAGTGCTTCGGTGAGCTCTTTCGTCAGGGTCTCGATGCCCGTCTTGCCGTCCCTCGACTCGACGAAGTGGCCGCCCGGCGTGGTCTCCGCGATCGCCTTCAGCGTCTGCTGGCCGCGTTCGCTCAGCTGCGTCGTCATGTAGTCGCCCGTGTCGGTCTTTCGCCAGCCGAGCATCTCGCCGTCGGTGCCGATCTCGGGGATGCGCTCCGGCGTGGCGTAGCCGATCTGCACGACGTGGATCGTCGTGCCCTCGTCGGCCATCGAGGCCGCGACGTTCTTCGGCGAGCCTTCGAGATCCTCACCATCGGTGATCAGGATGACGAATCGTTTGTGGTCCTTCGATTTCGGATCGCGGTCGAGGAGATCGTGCGCGTGGTTCAGCGCGCGGGCGATCGCCGTGCCGCCGACCGGCATGTCGTTCGGCTGAAGGCTCTGGAAGAACTGCTTCACCGCCGAGCCGTCTTCGGTCACCGGGAAGCCCATGGCCTCGCCGGCGAACGCGACCGCGCCGAAGCGCGCGCCCGGAAGGGCCTGGATGAGCTCCGTCACCTCGGACTTCGCGCGCGAGATGCGAGAAGGCTGGATGTCGCGGGCGTACATGCTCTTCGAGAAGTCGACGACCAGGATGATGTCCACCTTCGTCGCGGGGACGAGCTGCTTCTCCTTGCCGTATTGCGGGCGCGCGGCCGCAACGAAGGCGAGCGCGGCGGCGATCACCAAAAAGACGCCCTTGAACGCGCGACGCTTCGACGCGTCGTAGGTCATCAGCGCGCCGAGCCGCTTGTCGTCTCCGAAACGTCGCTTCGCGATGCGCGCGCGGACTGCGCCGGCAACGAGGATCAGCCCGAAGAGGACGGCGAAACCCGTCCCGAACAACATGTACGGAGCGCCCCAGTTGATCACGGGAACCTCCTAAGAAGCAGAACCCGCAGGAGGATCTCGAAGCCGACGAGCGCGACGCCCGGGAAAAGGAGCAGGAAGAAGAGCTCTTCGTGCGACGAGCGCGGCGCCTCGAAGCGCGTCTTTTCAAGTCGATCGAGGATCTCGTGCATGCTGCTCTCGAGCGCTTTGCCGTCGGTCGCGATGAACGACTCGCCGTTCGTTTTCTCCGAGATTTGACGGAGCAGCTCCGGGTTCACCGGGAAGCGCTGCTTCGTGTAGTGCGGCTTGCCGAGCCAGTCGGTGCCGTCCTCCACGTCGACCTCGTCGTCGTTGCCGATCTGAATCGTGTAGACCTTGATGTCGTGCTTCACCGCGAACTCGGTCGCCTTCTCCGGTGAAAGCTCGCCTGCGTTGTTGTCACCGTCGGTGAGGAGGATGACGGCCTTCGACTGCGTCTCGTTGGTGCACTTCACCGGCGCCGACGGGTCGGTCTTGTTGATGCGCTCGGGCTGGCAGAGGCGCGTGACCGCGGCGCCGAGGGCTTCGCCGATGGCCGTGCCCGACTCGTCGATGACGCCGCGCTGGAGCTTCGAGACGAGCTTGTTCAGCAGGGCGTAGTCGAGCGTCGGAGGCGACAGGATGAACGCGTTCTTTGCGAACACCACGACGCCGATGCGATCGCTCTTTCGGCGCGAGACGAAGTCTTTGACGACGGCCTTTGCCGTGTCGAGGCGTGTGACGCGCTTCTTGTCATCGAGCTCGGAATCGCCGCGCACGGCGTCGGGCTTGTCGTCGAGGATCGCGCGCATCGAGCCCGACAGATCCATCACGATGACGATGTCGATGCCCGTGTCGACCGCGCGCTCGTCGGTGCGCAGCGTGATCGGCTTGCAGAGCGCGCCGATCAAAAACACCAGCGCCGCCGCGCGCACCGCACCCGGCAGATCGCGCAAATAGGTGCGGATGCCGCGCGGGCCGCGCGCGAGGGAAAAGACCGTCCCCATCTTGAGATGAGGTCGCATCCAGTCCTGCAGGAGCGTGGACGCGAGCAGGACGAACGGGACGACGACGAGGCCCCAGGCGAAATACTTCTGCCGCCAAATCGCCGTCTCGAGGTCGTGCCAGCGCGTGTAGTACGGGTACGCGAGGCCCGCCGCGACGAAGACCGCGAAGGCGAGCACGATGCCGAGGATCCGAAGGAACGTCTTCATCAGCGATCCTCGGAGGGCGGCTTGTTGACCGAGTGGCGGCCCGGGATGGTGAACGTCGCGGGACCGGACCTCGACGAGTTGCCGGGATCACTCGGTGTCGCAGCCGGAATCGTGACTGCCGCCGGCGTCGGCGTCGGTGCCGGGACAGGAGCGGGTGCCGGCGTCGGAGCAGGTACAGGCTCAGCGGCGGCAACTTGTTTCGGCTCCGGGATCGGCGCCTCCTCGATCGGCGCGATGCTGTCGACCAGCGTCGGCGCTGAAGGCGCGGGGACAGGAAGGGGCGCCGCTGCTTCTTTGGGCGCGGGCGCTGCTTCGGGAGCGGGCGCTGCTTTGGGAGCGAAGCGCTCGTCGCCCGTAGGCTCTTCCTTCGGCACCTGCGTCGCTTGCGGGAGCGTGGTGATTGGGCCAGCGGCGATCGTCGGGTTCGGTGGGATGGCGATCGGCGCGCCGGGTGACGTCGGTGCAACGGGCGCCGGCGCGGGTGGAGCGTTCGCGGTGACTTGTCCGATGGTCGGCGCACCGACAACGGGGACAGCGGGCGCGATGGGGATCGTCGCGCGAACGACCGTCTCCGCGCGCTCCATCGCGAGCTTGCAGTCGCCGATGTCCGGCACCACACGCGCGAACTTCACGAGGTCGCACTCGGCGAGGAACTGTTGGATGAGATCGAGGCTGGGCACGTTCGGCCGAACACGCTTCAAGAGCCCGAGCATCTCGTCGGTCGTCGTATCGAGGCCCTCGAGGCCCATGCCCTCGAACCCGTAGCGTGCACCCAAATACTTACGAAGCGTGTCGCTGACCCTGTCGAAGAGCTCGCTTCGAGCGACACCGCGTCGCGCCTCGGCCGAGCCTTGGCCGAGCACCGGCGACGAAGCCAGCGATTGAAGCTCTGCGAGCGCTTCTTCCCACGGAAGCCTCTGCGCCTCGAGCGGTTGCGGCACCGGCTTCTTCAGCTGCTTGCGCACCCACCATGCGAGGATGGCCGCGACGATCAGCAGCCCGATGAGCGCCGCGAGCAGGTACTTCATCAGCGGCCACGCCTCGGTTTGAGCGCGCGGATCCGGGTTCGGCCGCGGCTTCGGATCTTCCTCGCCGGCCGTCGGATCGAGCGCCGTCATGAGGTGCAGCTGCGTGCAGACCGTCATCATGTCGCCGTTCGCGCGCCCGATCGTGAGCGGCATCTGCGGCAGCGTGAGGCTCTGGTTGCCCGACTTCTGCGGCGCGACGACGAACGGAATACGGACCTTGGTGACCGCGCCGTTGCCTTCGTCTTGCGTCTCGAGCGTGACGCCGCTCGAGCCGTCCGGCTCGGCGACGAGAAAGCCCGCCTCCTCGAGGAACTTGCCGACCGTCGACCCCGTCGCCGCTTTGAAGCCGCTCGGCAAGGGTGTCTCGCCCTTGCCGTGGTGGATCTCCAGCTCGAGCGGTGCCTCGAACCCGGCGACCACCTCACCGGGAAACTTCTCTTTGATCTTTGGACGCTTCGCGCCCTTCGGGATCTTCTCTTCGCAGGTGATGGTCTTCGACGCCGTCTGATCGGCAGAAGCCTGCTGCGGCAACAGCGTGAAGACGGTGAGCATCGCGGCCGCGCCGAAGCTGAGCCCGATCACCGCGCCGGCGTAGATACGCTTCTTCATCGGCGCCTCCGTCGCTGTCGGCGCTCGAAGAGCTTGCGCAGGGGGCCGACGACGCTCTCCTCCGTTCGCACGACGACGTAATCGAGGCCGAGCCGCTTGAAGAGGCGCTCGCGCTCGCCGCGGAACGCGCGCATCGTCTCTTTGTAGTGTTTGCGGACACGTGAGCTCGACGTGTCGACGAGCACTTCTTCACCCGTCTCGAGATCTTGGAACGACGCGAGCCCGACGTTGGGGAGCTCTTCGTCGCGCTGATCGACCAGCATGACCGGGATCACGTCGTGCTTCGCGGAAGCCATCGCGAGCGCACGCTCGAACCCGCCCGCGAAGAAGTCGCTGATCAGGAAGGTGACGCTCTTTCGCTTCGTCACCATCACGAGCGTCTCGAGCGCGTCCCTCTGGTTGGTGCCCTGGTACTGCGGTTTGTGCCCCAGGATCTCGCGGATGACACGCATCACCTGCTTGTCGCCTTTTTTCGGCGGCAGAATCTTCTCGACCACGTCGGTCCCCAGGATGAGCCCGACCTGATCGTTGTTGTTCGTCGCGCTGAACGCGCAGAGCGCCGCGACCTCCGCCGCGACATGCGCCTTCGGAGCGCGGCGCGTGCCCCACTCGGTGCTGCGCGAGACGTCGACGACCAACATCACGGTCATCTCGCGCTCTTCGACGAACACCTTCACGAACGCGTCGCTCATGCGGGCGGACACGTTCCAGTCGATCCATCGGATATCGTCGCCCGGCTGGTAGCTCCGAACCTCGCTGAAGCTGAGGCCCTGGCCGCGGAAGACCGAGGAGTACGCGCCCTGAAGCTGATCCGAGACGAGGTGTTTCGTCCGGATCTTGAGCTTCATCAGCTCGCGCAGCATCTCCTGCGGAACGTCGCCGCGCGTCGAGCCGCCCGATTCCGTCGTGCCCTTCTGCGGCGAAACCTTCTGCGGCGAAACCTTCTGCGGCGAAACCTTCTGCGGCGAAACAGAGCCTGCCCCTTGCGCCTTCTTGTCGGGCGGAGGCTGCTTCCCGGGGGCCGAACCGCCTCCCGTCACGGGACCTCGACCACCTCGAAAACGCGACGCACGACCTGCTCCGACGTGATCTGCTCCGCCTCGGCCTCGTAGGTGAGGACGACGCGATGCCGGAGAACGTCCGCGCCGACGGCCTTCACGTCCTCGGGGGTCACGTAGCCGCGGTGGCGCAAAAACGCGTGGGCACGCGCTGCGAGCGCGAGGGCGATCGAGGCGCGAGGGCTCGCGCCGTATTCGATATGACCGACGAGATCGCGCATGCCGCGTTGGCCGGGCTCGCGAGTCGCGAACACGACATCGACGATGTAGTCCTTGATTCGGTCGTCGACGTAGATGTCTTTGACCACGTTGCGCGCACGGAGCAGCTGCTCGGCCTCGATGATCTTGTTGGCCTTACCGGGCTGAGGCAAAAGAGCACGGTCGACGACCTGTCGCTCTTCGGTGCGCGTCGGATACCCGACCTTGATCATCAGGAGGAAGCGGTCGACCTGCGCTTCGGGGAGGGAATACGTGCCCTCTTGTTCGATCGGGTTCTGCGTCGCCATGACGACGAACGGCTCGCGCAGGGGATAGGTCGTATCGCCGATCGTCACCTGGCGCTCTTGCATCGCCTCGAGCAGCGCGCTCTGCACCTTCGCGGGGGCGCGGTTGATCTCGTCTGCGAGCACCAGGTTCGCGAAAATCGGCCCGAGCTTCGACGAAAACTCACCCTTTTGGTGGTTGTAGATGACCGTGCCGATGAGGTCGGCGGGGAGCAGGTCGGGCGTGAACTGGATGCGGGAAAACTTCGCTCCGATCGCGTCGCAGAGCGTTCGGACGGTCAGCGTCTTCGCGAGACCCGGGACACCTTCGAGCAGGACGTGCCCACCGCACAACAGCCCGATGAGGATCCGCTCGACCATGTAGGTCTGTCCGACGATGACCTTGCCCACCTCGGACATGAGCTCGGTGACAAAGGTGCTCTCTTTGGCGACGAGCTCGTTGAGCGCGCGGACGTCGTGCATGGGGTCGGTCTAACAGCCTTTCCTTTGAAGCGTCTGCCCGAAACGTAGCGTACCTGACGTGTACGTAGCACCGCGGTGCCGGATCGTGACGTACGAGCACGCTCGGTTGTTCCCGGGCGCGCATGCCTGTGACGTGCGAGGCGGGGATTTGTTTTGCACCGCTCGGCGGCTTCGGGTTCGCGAGCGCCCGTAAAAACGCCAATCTTCGCGCGGGCCATGGGCGCTATGATCCCGGCCTTATGAAGACTCCGCTGGCGATCGTGGCCGGGATGGTCGTGGCCTCCTGGATCGGGGTGGCGGTCGTCGCCTGTGGCGACGAGCCTCCGCCTCCCGGTTTCGAGCCTATCGGCGGGAGCTCGGGCGACGGTGGTGCAGGGGACGGGGGTGACAGTAGCGCGGACCAGACGTCGAGCAACACCGTGACGACGTCCAACATGCCGTCGACCAACACCTCGACGAGCACCAGCACGTCCACCAGCACGAGCACGTCCACCAGCACCGGCACCGGCGGCCTCATGTGCAACGACGAGCCCTCCGAGCCCAACAACAGCGAGTCGTTCGCCGAAGACCTCGGCACTCAGAGCGACTGCAGCGACGAAGCGTCCGTCGGCGGTGTGCTCGAAGGCATCAACGACATCGACTGGTACAAGTACGAAGGCGTCGACGAGTTCGGCTTCAATTGCAGCGTCAACCCGGTGCGCTCGGTCACCGCGAGCGACCCGATCACCTTCTGCAAGTACGTCCAATGCATCGATGAAGAGGCGGACTTCGAGTGCCCCGACGGCACCCAAGACGCCACCTCCCCCGACGGCCGCGCCGGCTGCTGCGGCAACCAGGGCTTCCAGATCGACTTCATCTGCGGCAGCTCGAGCGTCAACGACGACAGCGGCTTCGTCTACATGAGCATCGAGACCAACGTGAACGAGTGCGTGACCTACACGATCGGTTACGACTTCTAGACAAGACGTTCGGCCGTCGTTTGTCGGACGTCGGCCGTCGAACGTCGGCTGTCGAACGTCGGAATTCGCCGTCGAGCAGGCCGCCGTAAAACGCGGCGGCCCACCCCCCGCGAGCTACCGCCGTCGCAACAACGCCCCAAGCAACGCCGCCAACCGCGACGCGGAGGCGCGAAGCGGAGCAACCCGCGCCGCTTCCAGCGCACCAAGCGCAACCGCGCAATCCAAAGCCGCCACCGCCTCCGCGAGCGACCCCCGCGCGATGTTGAAGTGACGGTGACGAACCCCCTGCCGCCGATCCGGCAACCCCTCCGCGATGTTCAAGAACGCGCTCTTCGCAGCCCGCGTAGCCTGATCGCGCAGCTCGGCGTCCGCGATGCCCGCCTGATGAACGAGGCAAGCAAACTCCCGCGCCACCACGTAAACGTCCAGCTTCTGAAAGCCGAGAATGTCGTGCACGGCGATGTCCTCCCGCCGACGCGAAAGGCGCCGGCTTCGCCGTGTCACCGCGCATGTTTGCGTGACAGGCCCGCGCGCCAAGGCCTTGCGGCGACCGATCGCACACCGCGCGCGGGGCTGGCGCGCAAAGTGCGCGCAAATGGTGAAGCCGGCGCCTGAAGCAAAGGCGGGAGGTCGTAGCGGCGCGAGCGATCATCGGCTGTCGGAGCGTCGGCCGTCGGAAGTCGGATCATCGGCTGTCGGAGCGTCGGCCGTCGGCTCGTCGGAAGTCGGCTCGTCGGTCGTCGGCTGTCGATCGTCGGCTCGTCGTTGGTCCGCAGTCGGTCGTCGGCTGTCGCCTGGGGCGGTGGCGGTGATCAACGCTGCCGCAAAACGAGGCCCACCCCCGGCGCGAGGGGGTATCGGCGACCGACGTTCCGCATTTCGGAACCACTCTGCGTCCCGTGGGCAAGGATCACCCCGCAGAGGCTCCAGCGAACTGCGAAGATCGAAGCGCCAAGAGCGGGCCAGGTGCTAGGACAAGCGCATGAGTCTTCTCGTGCTGGTTGAGTTCAAAGTACGGACCGACGGCGACGCAGAGTTTCTGCGCGTGGCGCGGGCATTGGCAGCCATCGCTTCAACCGAGGTTGGAACGCTGCGCTATCAATGGTTCACCACGCAGAAGCCTGGCCACTATTCCATCGTCGAGGAGTACGTCGACGCCGATGCGGCCGAAACACACAACAACCATGTCGCGTCGCTGCTCGGCGAGCTGTTTGCCGTGGCTGATCTGGTATCAATCGCGTTCTTCGGGGAGCTGAACAAGTATTTGCGCGATTGGATTGACGGCCGCGAGGGCGTTTCGGTCAATAGGCCGTTGTGACGACGTCCGGGGCGTAGCCGCGCGCTGGTGTCGAGCCCGCCGGCGCAACGTCGCGCCGGCGGGAGATCCTAGGTCGTTTCCTCTGCGCCAATACGGTCCAGTTGCCCGCGGGGCGTTCCCTGTGGCCGGTGTCAGGACTTGTTTGCTCGCCCGTCGTTCCCGATGGCAGCTCCGTGGGTTCGACCGAAGTGCTCTCCGCCGTTGTCTACGAGGCAGGCCTGCTGCGTGCGGTCGAGCTGTCCAGGTTCGGCTCGACGTCATCGAGGATTGCCTCAGTCGCCCTCGTGTTCGAGCGACTTCGACTGCTGATCTCCGTCGACCCCTCCAGCGACGAGGTTGTTCTGATGTGCGGGGATCGCTCACCGGACTCGAGATCGGTACTCCATGACGTGTCTCGCGAGGATCCTTGGCGCGAGATGATCGGGCAGGACCTGCCTTGGAGCTGGATCCTCACCAATCAGCAAAACTATACCGACGGCGTGCGGTTCGAGTTCCCATCGGGGGACGATTCGCACGGTTTCTCGTTCGAGCTCATTGCGGCAGCCTCGGCGTTGCGCGTCTATGTGCCTCGCCGCGTCGGCTGAACTTGCGCCGCGACGAAAGACCACATGGGCATCTACGGCACACGCCACGTTCTGAAACTGCCCCGATATGGCGACGTCCACACCGGATGTGACTGGATCGACGTCTACGTGCAAGGCGTTCCCGAACATTGCGGTCCGGCAGGCCCCGGAGCGCCCGACCCATATGACGACTTTCTGCTGGAGTATGTGGCCAGTCCGGCCGGCGGCCTTCACGCCATTGCTATCGTTCGCGAGGATGACGTCGGCGATGGACTCAGGTACAGCGAGCCACTCGTCCTCATGTCCGCTGCGCAGTATTTCAAGACGCCCTTCGAGGAGCTGCTCGACCTGATCTGCGACCGCCTCCGGGGCAACCGTCCGCGCTGGCTCGGCGAGTTTCAGCTCGAAGACGGAAGCACCCGAGTCGTATTCGAGGACAACTCCTCGATCCTTGTGCCACCTGACAAGGCTCGCACGAGCAAGTAGCCCCAATTGGCGCGCGTGCGGGCCTGATCGGTGGTGAAGTTTTACAGCAGGCTTCGACCGGCAATGGCAAGACTCTACGAGATTCGTGCCGACTACGACGCTGAAACGATCGTCGTGTATCAGGCATATCCCGCATCCATCGCGGCCGCGGCACTCGAGGCGCAGCGCTTCGTCGCGCCGTTCTCTTTCAACCGGATGACATGGATCAAGCCGTCATTCTTGTGGCTGATGCACCGGAGCAACTGGGGGCAGAAGGCCGGGCAGGAGATGGTTCTCGCCGTTCGGATACGTCGCGCTGGATGGGACTCGGCGCTCTCGGCGGGAGTGCTCACGTCGCCGGAGAAGCGCGTCTTCAAGTCCGCCGATGATTGGGATCGCGAGTTTGCGGAAGCAAGGGTGCACGTACAATGGGATACGGAGCGCAGCTTGCGTGGAGCACCGCTCGCGTATTACAGCATCCAGGTTGGTCTAAGTCGGCACTTGATTCGCGAATATGCAGAGTCGTGGATCGTCCGCATCGATGACCTCACGCCGTTGGTGCGGAAGCTCAACACCCAACTGCGCACCGGGCACGCGGACAAGGCGCAGCGGCAGCTCCCGCGCGAGCGGCCCTATGCGGTCGCCGCAAAAATCGCGCGTCGTCTCGGGATGGACGCATGAATGGGCGGCGACGCAGGGCGCGTCGCCCGCGCCGAGCCCCACCTCGCCTACTTCACATTCTCACAAGCCATCACCCCGGTGAACCCACTCGAGTCGAAGAACGTCTTGCCGAAGCGCGTGCCCTTGTTGTCTTGTGAGTCCTGCTGAAAGTTCGCGCTGAAGAGGCGGCACTTTCCGTCCTTCTTGTTCTTCGTGACGACGGCGGCGGTCATTCTCCGCGCGACGATTAGGCCTGTGAGGTCGTTCTTGACCGCCGTCCATTCCTTGTCCGTGAGGACCACCTTCGTGACGTCGTCCGTGCCGTCCTTGGCCCACTTCGCAGTGACGAGGCCGCCGAACTCTTTCTCGAGCGCAGCGTCCTGTTTTGCGGCGGGGGGCAGGGGCAACGCGGCGGCCTTCGCTTCGGCCTCTTTCTCTTTTGCGGCCTTGTCGGCGGCCTTCTTCTCTTCGGCTTCCTTTTCTTTTGCAGCCTTGTCCTCGGCCGTCGTGTCGGTTTTCGGGCTCGCTTCGGCGGCCTTGTTGCCGTCTTCGGCGCCCGCGGCGTTGTCCGAGGCTGCCTTGGGTTGCTCTTTCTCCGAGCTGGAGCTCTCCGGCTCGGTGGGGGCATTCTTCGCGTCGACCGACAACAGCGAGCAACCGGACAACATCAAGAACAGCGGGAAACATCGCTTCGCGAACATGGAGTCCTCCTGGGCGAGCGCAAAGGAGCGCTCGAGAGCGCGGCGAGGCCACGACGAAGAGGTGTCGGGCGCCGGCGGTCGGGATGTACGCGGAACCTTCGCGACATCTCCGGTTACGAGCGGTTACATCTGCAGCTCACGCGAGGGTGCGCAGGACGATCGGCGTCGACACCGCGTAGCAGTCGTCGTCGCGAACGAGGAGGGTGGGGCGCTCCGGGTCCTGTTCGAGGACGCGCCTCAAGCGATGAATCGCCACCTGGAGGCGTTTGTCATCCCGTTGAGGGTGGTAGCTACGCACTTCCCAGACGCGCTGAACGAGGTCTTCCTTGGTCGCGCGGCCGCCGGCGCGGAAGAGGGTCTCGAGGATCCGGAGGTAGAGAGGGGAGGCGCGGAGGTCGACCACCTTGCCGGACGGGAGCATTGCCCGCTTGTGAACGAGGTCGAGCGCGAGCGCCTCGGGGTGCTCGTGCCATGTCGACACGACGGCGACGACGCGTTCATCGACCGCATCGAGCTTCGCTGGCTTTCCGAGGAGCGCGCGGGCCCGCCGGCTTGCGATTGGACTCTCGTGGCTCTCTGCCATTGCGAGGAGCTCGCTCGCGGATCGTTCTTTTGAAATCGCCCATTGGCCGAGCGCGGCCTCGAGCTCGAACCTGCGCGAGCCGAGCTCGGAGGCGCGGCGGGCAAGCTCGTAGGAAGCGGCTTCGGTGCCCTGGCCGCCGGCGCCTCGCAGAAGGTGGATCTCCAATCGCACGGCGAGGAGCGACAGCTCGTCGAGGGCGAGGCCCTGCTCACGAGTGAGCGCCAATGCACGGTCGAGAGGCCGAACTGTGGCGTCGAGGGTGCCGTCGAAGATCGCGAGCTCGATCTCGGCGCGGAGCAATGCGAGCGTGACTTCCACGGAGCTCGAGCTCTCGGCGCCCAACACGACGCGCTCACCCCTTCGGAGAGTGACGATTGCATTGAAGGCTCGCGCCATTGCGGCATTGGTCCCCTCGGTCACCTCGGGGAGCGGAATGGGCATGACGTTCGCGGGCTCCCCGAAGAGCAGCGCAACGTTGCAATGCGCGCTGAACAGATAAACGACCAAGTCGGGGATTGCGGCCATGCGCTCGTCGGCGAGCGCGGCGCGCGCGTCACGATCGAGCGTCTCGAACGGCCCCAAGAAGGTCCGCAAACGGAGGTCGTTGTAGAGCACGATGAAGCGGATCGAGAGCGACTCTCCGGCGAAGACGCGAAGGTGCTCCAAGAGGCGCCGCGCGAGCGCCACGTGACCTCGCTCGGTTGCCATGACGAGATGGCTGAGGACCTCCGGGGTGCTCGCGCCGATTGCCGGGCCGGCCGTACCCACCAATCGCTCGAGCTCGACGAAGCGCGACGCGGCCAAGAGGGTGCTGATGAGGATGCGTCGCAGCTCGGTTCGATCACCGGGCGCAAGCCCTCGAAAGGTCTCCGTTGCTCTCGCTAGGACGATTGCGGCTTTGTCGCCGTCGCCAATGCGAGACAGAGCGCTCGCGAGCCGCAGATCACGGCTCGCTCGGAGCCGGGGCTCCGCGACGTCGATGCCCTCGAGCAGCGTCGCCGCGCGCGCCGGAGCGCCACCCCAGCTCACGATGTCCGCGTGCAACACGGCGGCTTCGGGGTGAAGGGCGCGCATCGCCTCGTCGCTTAGAAACGCCACGACCCGCTTCTCCGCCGTCGCGACGTCTCCGCTGTAGCCCGTGAGCGCGCACCATATCAATCGGTCGCACGCCGTGACCGGCTCGGGCTGCGCAGCTGCCCAGACGAGCGAAGGCCCGCGACGGATCCGATCGGCAATCGCAAAGCGCCAAGACACGAGCGCCGGCGGGCAAGTCCCCGGCGTCGGCTCTCTGCCCAATACGCCGAAGAGGGCCTCGCCGTAGCCCAGCGCCAACAGCTCCTCGCCGCGAGCGTCCAGCGTTCGCATCGTAAGGTCGAGATCGCCGAGCTCGATCGATAGGCGAACGACCTCGAAGCACGCCGCCGGCCGAGCATCGAGCGACGCGAGCTCGAGCGCCGTTCGTTTGGAAGGCTCGCTCGATTGCGCGGCCGCGCGGACGAGTGAGCGCAGGTTCGGCACCACGCGTATGCCGGTGGTCCCTCGTTCGACGTAGCCGAATGCGAGCAAAGCATTGAGCGTTACGTCGCGCGCGTCGGACGCCGGCAGCCCGATCGGCGTCTCGATCTCCGCGAGCGCCATCACGAGCGCACGTTGTTCGGGCGAAAGGCCGTCGACGATCGATCGCTGCACGTCGAGACCGAGCGAATGTTGACGCGCGAGTCGCGGCGAGCCCGCGGCGCTGGAGACGATGGCGCGAAGTCGAGCCGCGTCGATACCAGGACGAACGCGCCAGACGATTCGCTCAATGGTAGCGTCCTCCAACGGCTCGAGTGGGAGCGTCCGCTCGACGAGATCGTCGTGGCGAGGACGGCGCCGAGTCGTGACGACGAGGCGAGCGGACCGGACATACCGCGCGACGCCGATGAGCAACGCCTCGGCGACCGGCTCCGTGATTAGATGCAAGTCTTCGAGGACAACAGGCACCGAGATGAGATCCAGCGCCGACACGATGCCGGCGACGAGCTCGCTCGGGCGGGCCGGACTCGCAGTGGTCTCCTGTTTGGCCTCGGCAGCGATCAGGCGGCCGACCTCGGCAACGAAGGCACCCTCGTCGGCGAAGCCCTCCGCCGAGCAGACGATGGCGCGCTCACAGCGAACACGCGCGAGCGCGGAAAGAACCAGGCCGGTCTTCCCGAGCCCCGGCGGGCTCCACACGATCGATAGTGGGCACGATTGAAGCCGCGCGCCGAGCCATTCCAACTCTCGCTCACGCCCTTCGAAGATCTCGGGAGGGTTCGGTGGTGCTTGGGGTCGCAACGACGTATCCGCGTCAGCGCTGGCGAGGGATCGAGTGAAGCGCCTTACAAAGGTCCGGCGCTCCCGGCAAGGGGTGCGCCGGGTGGCTTCCTCTGAGGCGGGCGCGTCCCTCGCGATGTCCCACTTGCGCTAGCCTCGTTCGTCCGATTCCCGCCCAATGGACGAAGCCTCGATTTCCCACACGCTGGAAGTTCCCTGGCTGCAAGTGGAGCCGCTCGTTCTCGGACCCGTACCAACGGGACAAGACACTCCGCATTGTTACGTGTGCGTCGGCGACCCGAACCCGAGTGGGCTCCGCATCGACGTGTATGCCCATCGCGACCACTACTGCTTTCGGGAAGACGCCGTCCTCATCGGAGGCATGCTCTTCATCGGTGTTGGACATCGCCTGTTTGCGATTCAGATCTCGACGCACAGCGTCCTCGCTCATGATCTCGATTGCTACTTCGGGTACCTTCATCGCCTATCCGACAGCGTCCTGGTAGCAACGGGCTGCTCGCTGTATCGGTTCGCGCTGGATGGATCACTGGGGTGGGTAGCCACGAACTTGGCCGTCGATGGGCTCCTCGTACGCCACGTGCGCGACGACATCGTCGTCCTCGACGCGGAACAGGATCCGCCGGGGCAATGGGAACATGTCTGCGTATCCCTTCACACGGGCCTGGTCATCTGAGGCAATTGGCGGACGCCCTGGAGCTGCTGATTTGGGTCGGTTGCCGATGGCGCACGGACCTCGGAACATTCACGGTCGCAAGTGTGACCGGAGCATCGCATCTCCGCGCTCTTCCGGGGTTTCGACATCACGTGGAATACAACATGGGGCCAATCGCTTGCAGCGGCGTCTGGTATCCGTGGATCGCCCGTCGCCCTCCGCCGGCTCCAGTCTCGCGTATGGTCACAACGATGTCGCTGCCGCCAGCACCAAAACTCGCAGCTTGTTTGGCCGCGCTGGAGCGAGCCGCCATTCGACTCCGCCTCCTCGGTTATCGCGGCGAGGTCGATGGTCTGCCTGCCGACGCCGCGGCGGAGGTGGCTGCGCTCGCCGATGCGGTTCACAACCTTCCGTATCTGATCCAGCACTGGGACCGCTGCGACGAGCATCTACTTCGATGGATGCTCAAGGACTGCGATTCTCGCTTCCCTCATGGGGGCGAGCTTCTCGCGGCCTACGAGCACGCTGAAGCCAAGGCCGGCTAGCTGGGCGTTCCAATGGGCGGTCGCAGTGGCGTCGCTAAGCGAGCTTCGTGCACGGGCCGTCTCTGGCGGGCGCGGCATACCGCCGGTACCTTCGACCGATGCGCTGCGCTGGTTGGCACGTTTCGGGCTGTTCGCCATCCGAGCATCACGTCGACCTGGGCCCTGTCGAGCTTCATGCAACGACACCTCTTGCGATGCCCGAGCCCTTTGAAACGCGCGGCCGCTTCCATCAGATCTGCTTCGAGCTTCCTCCTGGGTTCGACACCCGCGGCGGCACGCAGGTTGTCACACCGGAGGGCGCCCGCGCGTCTCTAGCGGTGCGCCTCTGGGACGAGGCCCGCCAGTCCTACGAATTCGCCACTCCCTCTGAGATGCGGTCTCGAGCAAGCCGCTCCGTGTGCCTGAGCTCCCACGACGTCGACAGTCATTGCAGCCTTCGGTTCGTTCGCGGAGAGGTGACGTCCTCCGTGCGTTGGACCAGTCCGCATGTGGAATGGATGAGCGTGGAGAAGATCTAGAGCCGCGTCTCGCACCAACGAACATTGCGGTTAGGAGCCAATTGTCTTCTCGATTCGTCGACGAATTCCGTGCCGGTTTCGATGCATTGGGCGTTCTTTCACCCGGTGAAATCGAGGAATGCCTCATGTTCGGCGACCTCGAGTGGCCGCCGAACACATTGAATGGGGAAGACATCCTGCTCAGAACAGTCCGCGAGCCGTCATTAACTGTGACTGGCCCAACGCGCTGGCTGGCTTTCGGGCGCATCTGCGACGAAATTCGGTATTATGCGGCCCCGCTCGCCTGCACCCCC
>JABFXY010000139.1 GCA_013361525.1 Polyangiaceae bacterium
CTGATCACGGTGGCGAGGCCGACGTGTTTCGGCGTGTTCAACGCGCCTACGAGCAGGCGTTGGTCCGGACGAAGCGGAAGGGGCCCGCGAAGAAGCGCTGACGCTTCGTCATTCGGACGTCGATCGGCTGGGTCGTCGGCGAACCTCTGCGCCGGCGGTCGACTCGATGCCAATGCCCGGAGACCGTCGCCTCGACGCGCTAGCAACCTATCGCCGCTGCCCGAACCTGCTGATCCGAAGTCGCCTCGTTGAGACCGAACGCACCGACTTCGGATCGCGGAACACGTGGAACGTGTGGTGAACGAATGGCGGTCATGCGGCGGCGGCTCCGATTCCGCGGTGATCGCGATCCGATCCCCGGGAGTTCAGTCTCGACCAGGGCACTTCGGATCGGCCGGCGCCGCCGAAAGGCTGTTCGCGTCCCGAGAATGCGCGAGCGAAGCCGTGCCGGGCGCTGCGCAAAGCCCGCCTCGTCGCGCGGCTTTGGGGCATCCGAATGCAACCGCCGGTCTCATTCACGTGAGATGGACCCACCGCGGCGCGAGATGGGGCCCGCCCACGCCCGCGCAGAACGGGACCGCCGAGCGCGCCAGGCGGCACAAAAAAAGAACGCCCCGCCAGCCTGGAGGCACTGACGGGGCGCGCGGTTTTCGTACCCCCGCGTCGGGGGCCGCCCCTTGGACTGGTCAATGCCAGCCTTGGGGGGCGGTGTTCTTATTTCACGACGACGTTCGCCCGGGGCTCAGGGTTAGGCCGGCGCGTTTGGTGGACGAAGACGAAACGGTCTCGAATCCGTCTTTATGTTTTTACGCCTCCAAAGCGAGGCATCACCGATGTTGCGCCTCGTTATTCAATTCGTCAATGGTGGTTCTGCGCCGATTGTCGATTTCATTGAGGGGGGTGCGCCTGTGGCGATTTGGTGCAATCGGACCGTGGAAGAGTCCGCCGCGGTCGGATTCTGCGCGAGGTTAAGCTCGACGCGGCGCGTCCGCCGTCGAGGGAGCTCGACGCCGAACGGATAGAGGAGCTGCGCGACGTACCCCCGCGGCCAAGGATCGACGAGACCGAGCGGGTACGTCTCTTCGCCCTCGGGGCAATGGTACGTGCCGAACAAAAGGTCGAGGTACGGCGCGAGGTTCGCGAAGTTGTGCAGCGTTCGCGGGACCTTCGCGTGGTGGTGGTGGTGCAGCTCGGGCGCGCCGAACAGATACTTCAGCGGGCCGACGGGCAGGCGCACATTGGAGTGAATGAAGATCGCCCACATGCCGCGGAAGACGATGAGCGCGCCGAGGAGCTCGAAATGGACACCGAGGACGATGCCCGGCAGGTTGAGCAGCGCCTGCGTGAACAACCCGTCGAGTGGGTGCTCACGGTGCGCGGCCAGCCAATCGAGGTGCTCCACCGAATGGTGCACGGCGTGGAATCGCCATAGCAGATCGAAATGGTGACAAGCACGGTGGAACCAATACACGAGCAAGTCGCCCGCGACGATGGCGACGACGGCCTGAAGCCAGACAGGCATGTTCGCGGCGGTCGAGAGAAAGCCCTCGAGAGGGAACAGCTGCCGCCAATGGCCATAGAGCCACGTGAGCGCTCCGGTCACGAGACCCGCGAAAAGTAGGTATTGGCCGGCGAAGAAACATGCGTCGACGAGCAGCTCGGGACGCCGGACTCGCTGACCCGGGCGTGCCGGAAACAATCGCTCCAATGGGCCGAAGACGACGGCGAGCAGGGCAAACGAGACCGCCATGGATCCCACCGCCCAGAGGACCGCTGATATGGAATTCATGGCGGTCATTGGCCTTGCGGGGCAGGGTTTTGCTCCTGACGTTGGATGCGAACGGGCGCAGATTTGGTGCCCGGGAAAAAGGCGGGGCTGGACGGCGCGCTGCCGGCCGAGCTCGCCGGCGCCGTGCTCGGGGATGACGACATCAGCTTTTCGAGCATCTGCGGATCGACGCCCGACTTGGTCCCACCCATGAACTCGACCGGCGCTGCCGACGCGGGCGGTGTCGCCGACGCTTCCGTGTTTGCGGACGCGTCGGTTCCGGTGTCGTTCGCGATCGGAGCGCTCGTGGACGCGGACGTCGCGTCACGCGTCGGCTCGGGTGTTCCGGAGCAGCCGAGGCCGGCGCGAAACATCAAGAGCGCGAGGATGCCCACCGAGACGCTCAGCGCGCCGGCGCGAGCGAGCATCATCCCGACGCCGCCGCGCGATCTCGAGGAGCTTGGGGACGACGGTTGAGAGGACGGATCAGCCATAGGGGAGCTCCATTGCCAGGGGTCGACGCCGCGAAGGGTCTCGGTTCGACGAGCGAGAGCGTACGGCCATGGGTCCTACCGTGCGAGACAGCGGATCGGGTACGCTCCGCCGCGGC
This sequence comes from Polyangiaceae bacterium, assembly GCA_013361525.1. Classification (GTDB taxonomy): domain Bacteria; phylum Myxococcota_A; class Polyangia; order Polyangiales; family Polyangiaceae; genus Xiheicaenibacterium. Next base: position 2,379 of record JABFXY010000139.1, read on the forward strand.
ATGACGGCCCAGCCCGCGACGAATACCGAGGCTCGTTCACGAGGAGCCCGGCTGCGCATCGACGACATCGACATCCGGCTGCTTCGAAGCGCCTTCGACGCGGGCCGTGGGACCGCGACCCTGGCGATCACACCGACCGGCCACGTCACCGCCGCCGCGGTCGTGCAACTGCCCGCATTCGAGGGGTGGGTCGCTTCGAGCGAGCTCGTCTTGAGGCTCGAGGGCCGCACGGCGTCGGCGATCGAGATGGCGATGGAGGTCGCGGGCGCAGGTCACGGGCGTTCCGCGCGCGCCGAGCCGGAGGATCCCGATGCCACCGGGCTGGGCGTATTCCACGTCGAGCTGCGCGCACCGCTCGCCGCGCTCCGGTCGTCGCTCGGCGAGAAGCTGTCGCTGGCGGTCACGGTTTGGTCGCCTTCGACGCCGACGCTCGCCCCGCGCCGAGTCCCGCTCGTGGATCTGATGCTCGTGCCGATCGCCGGCCCCGGCCCGTCGCTGCAGTCGATCGATCTCTCCGACGTGACGGACGCGGAGCTCTATGGCGGCTCCGAGCGGCGCAGCTTCGACCTCCAAAACCCGGAAGAGGGCTTCTGGAAGAGCAGCGGCAAGGCCCTGCTCCGGTTGTCCCTCCTGTGGGCGAATCCGCAGGGTGACGGCTACTTCGTCGAGCGGCGTCTCGAGCGCGTCACGCACGCGCTCGCACGCGAAGGTGGCAGCGCGCTCGTCGAGGATGCGAGCCAACGCCGCGCGGACGGTTCGCTCACGCAGCTTGAGCTGGTGTTCGACACTGGCCACGCGGACCTCGGCCCGATACCCGAAGAGGGGAAAAACGTGCCGTTTTCCCCCGAAGGCGTCCACGCCCTCGACTTCACGCTTCCGGGCTCGAAAGGGGACACACGGACGGGCAAAGCGCGCATCGTGTGGAGCTCGCCGCTCATGGTGCGGGTGCGCGACCCGCGGCCGCTTCTCAAGACGTTTCAGCGTTTGTCCGCGGTGGGCATCGATTTCGGCACCAGCGCGACGGTCGCGGCCCTCGTCCAACGTGGTTATCGCTCGCTGCTCCAATTGGGCAGGCCGCCGGAAGATTCGGCGGGCACTTCCTCACAGGGCACGCCATCACAGGGCACGGCCCGCAATGAATCGGTGCGCGCCGCAGAGAACCCTGCCGTCTTGCTCGTCGACGATCACGAGCAGCTCTGGCAGCAAATGGGGCAAAGCGGCAGGTTCCCCTATTTGGTGCGCGTGCTACGCGGAAGTCACGCGGCCCTCGCCATGATGGCCGAGGCGCCGAACAGCGTCGTCGGCCAGTTGAAGACGTTGCCGGATCGGGTGCTGGGCCTCGACGAGTCGCCGCAGCTGCGAGACCGCGACAAGGGCCGAGACTTCCTGCTCGACGAGGCGCGCGTCCGCGCGCTCGTGCGTGCTTATGCGTATTTGCTCGGTCGAGCCATCAATCGCCCGGGGCAAGACGTCTATCTCCATTACGTGTTTACCTATCCGTCGAAATCGGATGCCAAGATTCGCGCGCTCGTCGACGAGGAGCTGAAGCGGGGACTTTTGCTTTCGATCCCGGAGGACATTCCAGCGGAAGAGCTGCGTGTCGAGGCCGCCGCGTCCGAGGCGGAGGCGTTCGCCGTCGAGGTGTGCCCCGAGCTTTGCGCGCACCCCGACGTACTTCCCATCGTCGAGCGTCACGGCGAGCTGCGATTCGTCGTCTTCGATCTCGGCGGCGGGACGCTCGACGTCGCGTGTGGGAGATTCCGCCCTGCCTCCGAAGCCGAGCAGGCCGAATATGGATCTTCCGCGGTGATCGAGACGCTGCAGGTGAATGGGCAGCCCGATTTGGGCGGCGACATCCTGACGCACGAGCTTGCCTGGGTCGCGCATCAGCATCCATCGGTATTGCCCGAGATGGAGGCGAAAGAGGTGCCGATGATGCGGCCCGTGACCGTGCCGGTGAATCACCTCGCGCGCCGCCCCGAGCTCTACAAGCGCGGCCTCGCGGCGCGGCAGAACTGGCTTCGCATCGAGCGCGCTCTCCGTCTCGAGCGCGTGAAGCACGGTCCCCAGGAGGCACCACAACCAGCTCCCGGTCTTGCGCTCTCGCGCCTCGACGGATCGGACGCGACGGTCGATGCATTCGGCACCGATCTGACGGCCCTGGCGGAATCACTGCGCGGACATTTGCTCGCGCGGATCGGCGAAGGGACGAAGCTCCTCGCGAGCACGATGACGAGCACCAATTGGGCAGACGGCAAACCCGCAGAGGAACAGCCGCCGCCCTCCAATGGTGGTTTGCTCGACCGCGGGATCGTCGTCTTGCTCGCGGGCAACTCGTCGCGCAGCGCTTTCGTCGCGCAGGCCGTGGCGCAAGAGCTCGGGCTCGCGCGTCCCGGCGAGCCATTCGAGGCGTGGCGGCCCGAGGGCGGTAGCGCGCCGCTTCGAGGCATCGTTCTCTACGAAACACCTGCCCGAACCGAGCGCGGCGTGACCATCGTCGGTGTCACGCCGAAGACGGCGGTCGCGCTGGGTGCGCTCAAGCTGGCGAACCACGAGGTGCATCTCGTGCGCGCGTCGCAAGGCTTCGGATATTTTCTCGGCGACCTGCGCGGGTTTCCGCCGAAGTTCACGGCGATTGTGCCGATGGGCGCGCCGAGCGGGCCGCCGGGCCAACAGGGCCCTCATCTGTTCGACTTCGGGCGGTGGGATACGAAGATGCCGCTTCGCGTATCACGCGAATACGTGCCTGGGAAAATGACGTCGAACGATCCGCGCGTCTTTCTCGTGCCGACGACATTGCCCCCCGGTCAGGTCGGGAGGTTGTACGTGGCCGTGACGGCGCCGGACGAAGTCGTACTTTGTCTCGACCGCTCGACGACGGGCGACGCCGCGGCCGAGCCGCTGGTCGCCCAGCTGAATCTGACGAAGGCGTTGCGATAACAACGAGGACCGACCTATGTGGAGCCCGGAAGGCAGAAAACAGAACGCACGCGAGCTGAAGGCCGTCGCAGACAAGATCTTGCGCTATCGGCAGCTCGCGGACCGGTTCCTCGGCTATTTCCCGCCCGACAGCGACAGCGCGCGCTCGCTATTGCAGATCAAACGAAAGATTGAAGATCTGCGAGCCCGCTGTCTCGACCGCGAGAAGCGCCTCGCGAAGGGTGTGGTGAAGATCGGCGTCGTCGGTCTCGAGAAACAAGGAAAGAGCGCGTTTCTCTCCGCGTGGCTGAAGAGCGAAAAGCTCCTTCCGAGCGAGGCCGAGCGCTGCACGTGGAGCACCACCGTCGTCGAGCCGGGCGAAGAGGGCCGCTTCGAGGCGACGGTCACGTTTTATGGTCCCGAGGAGTTCAAGCAGCGCATCGCGAGCTACTTCGACGCCCTCGAGCCCGGCAGCGCCGAGCGCTGGGAGGGTTTGAACGACCACGAGATCCTGCGAATGAAGGCGACCTTCCGCGCGCGCGAAGGGTACGACGTCGACGACCCGGATCGTTCCGGGCGAAAAGAGCAAGCGGCCCTCCTCGAGCTTCAGGAGATTGCGGCGACGCTGCCGCAGATCAAACAGAGCCTCGGCAAGGCGCCGCTCGTCCTCGGCGCGAAGAGCCTCGACGAGCTCGCGGAGCAGATTCGTCCGTATATCGCGCTCAAAGACACGAAGAACAACAATCGCCCCTACGGGAGTGTGCGCGCGGTGAAGATCGTGAGCGTGAACATCCCCGTTCAGGGCGCGATGCCCGGCGTGGTCTTGGTCGATCTCCCCGGTATCGACGCGCCGAGCGACAAAGCGCGCCGCGACACGGAAGAGGCGCTCACCAATGAGGTCGACGTCACCATCTTCGTCAAGGACGTCACCCGACCCTCTTTGGTCCGCAACGAGATCGAGCTCCTTCGGACGGCACAGAGTGCCGACCGCAGCATCAGTCTCAAAGACCGGATGTTCGTCGTCTTGACGAAGATCGATCTCTTCGACCACCCGGACGAAAACGGTAATTGGCATTGGCAGCTCGCGACGAAGAACTTCTCCGCGCACGGGGTCGATCGTGTCTTTCCGTATTCGAAGTTGTGGGTCCACAAAGGCCCGGATACGGCGCACCCGGTCGCGAAGCAGCTCATGGACTTCTACGGGTCGACCGTGCCCGTCCATGGGCTCGAGAAGCTGCAGGCGGCGGTGCTTCGATATTTGAACACCGACGTCGAGATGCTCGACCAAAAGGTGATGCAGTCCGCGCGAAACGAGTTCTCCGAGCTCGAAGCGCAGCTGCGCGGGGTGCTCGTCGCGGTGAAAGACGCCCTCAGTGATCGGGAGTTCGAGCGGCGCGGAGAGCAGCAGTTCGACGTCTTGTTCGAGCACATTCGCGCGGGTGAAGATCCGATTGGCCTGTTGCCCGAGATCCGCAAACGCCTCTCCGCGTTCATGGATCACGAGGTGAGCGAGCCGGCTCGCGTGCAGCGCGCCGCGCGTGCGGACCAACGCATTCGCCAGATCCGCGAAGACTTGTTGTCCCGCCTCACACCGCAAGAGGCCGAGGCGAAGCGCAGGCAGATGCCGAGCCCCGGTTTGATGAACGAGACGGCGGTCGAGATCGAGATGCGCAAGCAGATGCGCGAGCGCGTCGCCGCGAAGATCGCCGGTCTCGGTGAGGACTTCCGCAATACCGCCCGCGAGAGCGTCGAGCGCATGTTGCGAGAGATGTTCGTCGAGGCGGGGTTCGACGGCGGGCGCCTCGAGATGCTCTTGCCTTCCGGCAACTCATTGGTCGAGCGCATCGACGCGCTCGGTCGCGCGGGGCACGTCTCCGAGAGCGTCGTTCGTTATCAGAACAACGAAATGGCGAAGGCGGACGTCGCATTCGAAGTCCTGTCTCGCTATTTTGCGCGGCAGATCGTCGACATCCTCGACGCGACCGACCCCGGCGACCGCGACATGCGCGAGCGCGAGATGTCGGGCCTCGAGCAGTTCTTCGGGATGGCGCGAGAGGTGCCCCCCGGCACCGCGCAGCCTGCGGCCGCGGAGGGCGAAGCGCCGAAGGAGCCGGAGAAGAACGCGGGTGGCATGCTCGGCGCGATGCGCTCGAAGCTCGGGCTCGCGAACGAAGAAAAGGGGATCGGGGGCTTTCCGTCCGCGCAGGCGCAGAAGGTCCAACAACCTGCGCAGGGCGCGCCCGCGCAGGCCGGGCAAGCCCCGAATCAACCGCAGCAACAACCTCCGCAGCAGCCTACGGGGCCCTCGGCGCCGCCGCGCGATTGGTCGCGCATGTTGCTGCGCGTGCGCCAAGACGTCGAGCGGATCTGCAACTTCCTCGAGGCGCTCGCGAAGCACCCTCGAGGTCTCCAGAAGTATCACGAAGAGGCGGTGCGCACGGTTCACGACTCGTGGATCGATCGCGAGGGCGAGCAATCATTGAGGCGATGGGTCCGCAGCGAATGCACGCTGGTCTGGCCGCATCGATTCGCCGCGTTGGAAGCCGAGAAGGCTCGAGCGCGCGCCGACATCGAAGCGCTCGAGGAACTGTTCGGTTCGGCCAACCTGCCACAGGCGTCCGTGCAGGGGCAGGCGCCGAAGCCTCCCACCGGCGCCGCGTCTCCCACCGTCACGACGACTAGCTAGCCTCTCGTCTGCGCGTGACGGAGAAGCCCCGCCCTCGGTAAGCTTACGAGTTCGCTTGCTGAGGGCGCGGGGGCGATGGGAAAGTTTGAGGTCAAAGAGATCCGGGGCAAGTGGCGCGACCCGCGCGCGGAGGAGACGTCCGCGCCGACCGCCGCGTCGAACGACTCGGCGTCGAGCGCTCCGCCCTCGAGCACGCGGCCGACGAGGGGTCGCTCGTCCCAGGTGCCCCAATCCGTCGGGGAGCTCATGCGCGAGCTCGTTGCGCGCCCCGCCGCCCCCGACGACAAAGACGAATCCGTTTCGAAGGGTCTGCGCGACTTGTTCGGCATCGTGGGCACCACCCAGGCCGAGGTCTTCAAGATCGAAGAGGTGGTCGCGCACGGCGGCTTCAGCGTCATCTACCGCGCGAAACATCTGCGCTTCGCTGCGCCCGCCGCGCTGAAGTGCTTGAAGATTCCGCCGACGCTGACCGGCGCCGAGCGGGAGGAGTTCCTTCTCAAATTCAAAAAGGAGGGCGAGCTTCTCTTTCGGCTGTCGTCGCAATGCCCGGAGGTCGTGCGGCCGCTCGCCCTCGACGCGTTTCGCCTCGGAGACGGGCAGGTCGTTCCGTTCATCGCCCTCGAATGGCTCCAAGGCGCCACGCTGAAGGAGACGATCGTCGAACGGATCCTCGCGTCGAAAAAGCCGCTCTCGTTGAAGCGAGCGGTTCAGCTCCTTACGCCGGTCGCCCGGGCGCTCGCGCGCGCACACAACTTTCCGAGCTCGGAAGGGCGCCTCGCAATCCTTCATTGCGACTTGAAGCCCGACAACATCTTCGTCGCGAAGCAGGACGGCGGCGAGGTGCTGAAGATCTTCGACTTCGGTATTGCGAAGGTGCGCATTGCGGCGACCCGCGAAGCCGGCGGCGCGACGCTGACGACGGGGCGGAACATGTTCACGCCCGCTTATGCGGCGCCGGAGCAATGGGCTCCGGATCGGTTTGGCCAGACGGGGCCGTGGACGGATCTGTTCGCGCTGGCGATTACGCTCGCGGAGGTCATAACCCAAAGGCCTGCGCTCGAGGGCTCGTCGGCCGCGATGCTCACGCAATGCCTCGATACGGCGAGGCGGCCGACCCCACGCACGCTCGGGCTCACGATCGACGACGAAATCGAAGCCATCTTTCTGCGTGCGCTCGCCGTCGATCCGCGCGAGCGCACGCGCTCGGTCGAAGAGTTTTGGTCGGAGCTCGAGGAGGCAGTCGGCCTGCAGCGGTCGCTGACGGGGCGGCGCAGCGATCCGTTTTTGGCCGTGCCTGTCAGCTTCGAAGAGGAAGAAGCCGAGGCGTCGGTCTCGGCCGCTCCGCCGAAGCCCGAGGTGCAGCCCGAGCCGGCGCCGGAGCCTCAGCGCGCGGCGGAGCCCGAGGCACCCGCGACAGAGGTCGTCGCGTCCATCCCGGAGAACATCGCCGCTCCCACCCTGGTTGCGCCCACGCCCGCGGGCTCCAAGCGTGCAGCGAGTGTGACGCCGCCTCGGTCGTTGCGGCGCAAGCGCGACCCGCTGGTGTTGGATTTGCTCGCGGTCGCGGCGGCTGCATTCTGCGTCGTCGCCGTCGCGAACTGGTACGGAAAGATGAACCTGCCCGTCGGGTGGATCGCCCTCGGGATCGTGGGTGTCACGTCGGGGTTCGTCGCGCTCCGATATATGCGATAAGACTGGTCACCGAACGTGGCCTACGATCTTGCCCCGCTGAAGAGCTACGTACGCTTTTACCTCGCGATCCTCTCGCAGCTCGAGCGTGTTTGGCAGAGCTTGGTCGCGACCGAGACGGCGATGCGCGACGAGCTCGGGCCTTTCGCCACCGATCTCGCGCCCGTCCCGCTCGCCGCCATCGGCACGCTGACGGATCCACCGCGCCCGTTGCCGCCCGAGATAGAGCGCTTGTGGCGCCCGGAGGACGAGGCCGAGCTCGAAGCGCTGTGTGACGTGTACGAGGTCGTCGGGCGCTTCACGTTCCAAGGTGAGGGAGATTCGAATTTGGCGCTCGTCGCCAAGCTCGTCGACAGCGGGAGAAGCGCCGCCCGGGAGAACGGCGAGGCGTTGCTGGCGCTCGCCGTGCTGCGCGAGCTCGCGAAAGAGACGGGAGCGCGCCTTCGTTCCGAAGAGGCTGCGCGTGCAGCCGCGGAGCGCACGGACAAGAGCGAGCGGCTCGAGCCGATGATCGAGACCGTCCTCCTTCGCGCGAAACAGACGCAGGAAGCGCTGCACGCCGTGCCTCTACCCGCGCTCGACGAGCAAGAGTCCGCGGCCGACGAATACAAGAAGCTGCGGGCGAAGCTGCAACAGGTCTATCAAACCTGCTTGCCATTCCTGAAGAACGCGATCGACAAGGTGTGGAGCTTCGTCGATGCGCCCGTGCCACAGGCGTTTCCGGAAGAGCTGCCGCTCGTGGAAGAGCTCCCCGCCGAGCTTTTGAGCGTCAGCGTCCCCGGCTCGGACGAGCTCGAGAAAGCGGAGCGGACACTCGCTGCGCTCGGCGACGAAGCGGGCGCACTGAAGCGCAGCAAAGAGGATATTGCGGCTCGGCTGGTGAAGCTCGAAGGGGACGTCGGCGCCGTCCTCGCCAAACAAGAAGAGAGCCGGAACGATATCGAGTTTTCGCGCGCGCTCCTCGATTGGGTGAATACGACGGAGCAAGTCACCGCCCATCGTGCACGTGCTTCCGAGCTGGAAAAGGAGCTCGCGTCGCGTGTGTCGACGGCCGCGCATTTCGTCGAAGAAGCGCGGCGCCGCGCGACGGAGCTCGCGACCGAGGCGGAGAAGCTCGCCGAACGCATCGCCGCGCTCGAGGCCTTCCACAAAGAGCTCGAGGACACGCGGAAGAAGGAGCCGCTCTTGTTCGGTAAAGAGGAGTGGCGCAAACGCGTGGCCGAGGGCGACGCACGGATGGAGGCGGAGCAGGGCGCTCTCAATCAATTCGCGCAGTCACACGCCCAGCACAAAGTGGAGCTCTCTGCCGCCGAGGTTCGCGTGCAGACGGCGATGGCCGAACAAGCCATCGTCGAGCGGAGCCTCGCCGACACCCGTGCCCGCGCTATGGAATCCGAAAAAGGACTTCGCGCGCTCGCCGAGAAGCTCGGCACCAAACGTCCGACGCGGCCCGTCCCCGCCCGCGAGGTGGAGGACATCGTGCTCGCGCTCGAGGACAAGCAGCTGAGGATCGACGCGGAGCTCGAGCGATTGCGACAAGACCAGCAGCGGATGAAAGAGGACGGCATCCGCGCGATCGCGAGGCAAAAGCAGATCGATTTGGAGCGCCAACATCTGCAGGCGCGGATCGACAGCGCGAAGGTCGCCCGCGCAGAAGGTCTCGAGGCAGCCAATAGGAAGCTCGCCGCCGAGCGAAAAGCCGCCGTCGAGGAGCACGTCCGCGAGGTCCTCGCGGCGCTCGCGAAGTCGCTGGTCCAAGTCGGCACGGTCTTCGTCGATCCGGCGCGCGAGCGCCTCCGCGAGATCACGGAGCCGAGCTACGTCGCTGCCGAGCGGGTCGAAGCCGCTGGGGTGTCGGTCGCGCCGGTCGTGGAGCGATTGCTCGCGGAGCGCGCCCCGGAGATTGCCAGCGTGGAGGAGCTGCTCGGCCGCATTCAGCGCGAGTTCTGCGAAGCCGCGCCGGCCGCGTGCCGAACTGCCTGGGGCTGAGCGGGCGCCGCAGCCCTCATTCCCAGCGAGGCTCTTCGTCGTCGTTCGGCCAGCCGACGAGGCGCTGTTGCGGGCGGAACGTCGCCTTGTAGGCGAGCGACGGGCAGGATTCGACGCAATATCCCAAATAAACGTAGGGGATACCGTGGTTGCGCGCATTCTCGATTTGCGTCACCACGTTCGCGGTCCCGAGCGACAAATGGGCGTATTCGGGGTCGTAAAAGAAGTAGATCGCGCTCCAGGCGTGCGGCGTCTCGTCGCATAGGCCGACCCCGACGAGCCGATTGGATGTCGGATCACGAAAGCTGATTTCCCGCGCGGCCGGGTGCGGAAATGTGAATTGAAGTCGATACGAGCGCTCGGACAGCTCCGCCTCGTCCCAGCCGCGGATGACTTCGCGCTGGCCGTGCCATCGGTGATAGAGCTCGAGCCGCTCTTCGTCGAATCGCGGGGCAGCGATTTGGACGCTGAAGTGCGCGCACTTCTTCTTTGCGCGCCGCTGGCTCTTCGACGGCTGGAACGTGGCGGTCGGAACGCGCGTCGGAACGCACTGCGAGCAGTTCGGACACGAGGGCCGGAAGTAGTCGGGCCCGAACCTGCGCCACCCGCGCTCGAGCAGGGACTCGAGCTCGAGCGGCGTCACGTCCAGCATGATGCGGTGCTCGAGCGTTGCCGGGCGCTCGGGCAGATACGAGCACGGGCGCGGCTCTTCCTTCAGGACCTCGAGGATGCGCACTATTGAATACGGAGTTGGTAGTTCCCCGCGTGTTGTCCCCACCCGTCGACGACGATGGTCACCGCTTGGCCCGCCGTCAGCGGGACGGACAATTGTGACACGGAGCCGAGCCCGGGCACGTCGTCGTTACAACCGAGCTCTTGGGTGCCGGTGCACGTGCCATTCAGAACGTAGAGGACGGTGTCGAAGCTCGAGCCGATCGTGTCGATGACGTACGTCTTGGTCGTCGGTGCGGTGAACGCGAAGGTGTTGTCGGGTGCCGAGCCGCCGCCGCACGTGCCCGCCCGGGCGTTCAACGAGCCCGCCGTGGTGCCCGAGACCGTTTGCGGCACGGTGTTCGCCATCGCCACCGTGGGACACGCCGGCTGCGAGCTTCCCGCGACCGTCAGCGTGTAGGTCCCGGATTCGCCGTTCGCTCCGTCGACGAGGACGTACACACCTTGGCCCTGCGTCATGACCATGCTGACCAGCGACGTCGGGCTGCTCGCGTCGTCGTTGCAGGCGAGCTCGCCGCAGGTGGCCGGATCCAGGAGGGTCAGCACGGTGTCGAACTCCGACGTGCCGGTGCTGAAGACGAACGTTCCGGCGAAGGGCGCTTGGAAGAAGTGGAGCTTCTCGCCCGCCGTCCCATCGCCGCAGCTCGGGCTCAGCGCGCTCTCGAGCCCGAGGGTGCTACCGACCGTCGATTGCGGAACGCTCGACGGGAGGAACACCGTCGGCTCGCACGTCCCGCACGGCCCGTTGCAGAGCATCTCGCATTCGCCGAAGTTGCAGGCCGCGCCGATCGCGCAGGGGATACCGCAGCCGCCGCAGTTGCTCGGGTCGTTGGACGTGTCGACGCAATCGCCGCCGCATTGTGTGGTTCCGGGCGGGCAGTCGCCGACGAAATTGACGTTGAGCGCATACGGCCCGGAATCGAAGCCGTCGACGACGAGGTACACCGTCCGACCTGCCTCGAGGGGCGCCTGGATCTGTGCGGCCGCGCCGATTTCGTCATCGGAGCAATCGAGGGTCGAGCAGGACTCGTCCATGAGGACGAGCGCCGTGTCGTACGACGAGCGAATGGTGTCGAAGGTGTAGACCCCTGTCGCCGGCGCCGTGAAGACGTGCAGCACCTCCGGTGCGGACGCGCCGGTGCAAATCGGTATGTGATCGTTTCCCGAGAACTCGGTCGTGCCGGTCGCCTGGAAAATCAAATCCGACGGGAGAAACACGACGTCGCAGATGTTGCAAACGGCGTCGTCACAGGCCCCGCCGATGCATTGCCCGAACTCGCAGGTCTGGAAGCCGGGGCACCCATTGCCACAGAAGCTGCAGTTCTCGTCGTCGAACTGGGTGTCGACGCACTCGCCGTTGCAGAGCTCGAACGGCTCTTCACATGGGTTGCCGACGCAGTTGCCCGAGATGCACCCCTGCTCGTCGCCGCATTGATTGCCGCAGAAGCCGCAGTTGTTGCCATCCGACGTCGTGTCGACACAGCTGCCGAAACAGTTCGTCAGGTTGGGCGGACACTCTTCCGCGCATTGACCGTTATTGCAGACTCCGTCGTCGCACGGCGAAAAGCAGGCGCCGCAATGATTGGGATCCAGCGAGGTGTCGACACAGGTTCCCCCGCAGTCCACCGTCGGCGGCTTGCACCCGCCCGTCGTGCATTGCCCGCTCTCGCAGACGCCTTCGGGGCACTCGACGCCGCACGCGCCGCAGTTCGAAGGGTCCGACGAAACGACCACACATTCGCCGTTGCACTCCCTCTCGCCGTCATTGCAGTCCGCAAAGACGACGGTGGCACCGCAGGAGGATGTCGCGGCGGCCAGCACGAGGGGCAGCGCAGCGACGAGAGGAAGCAAGAAGACGCGGCGGCGGTCCATGGTTACTCCGGGGGTAGTCTTACCGCCCAGGCTACCGGACCGGCGCCGCCTTTACTATTACCCGTTAGGCTCGGCTGGTGGGAGCGCGCTGGTGGGAGCCGCTGGTGCGTCACTCGTCCGCTTCAAACGGAAGCTCCACCTGGCGAAGGACGATCTCGCTGTCCGGATCCATGAAGTGGAGCGTTCGACGGTCGAGGTCGGTGAGCACGAGCTCGTCACGCGCAGGAAGGATGCCGATGTGCTCCGGCTCGAAAGGCGTGGAGACGGTGTAAACCTCGGCGGCCTGCAGGTCGACGCGGTAGAGGTCACCCTCGTATCCGTCGTTGGAGACGGCCCACAGCTCCTCCGGGTTTGCGCGGCTGACGAACTCCTGAAGGCCGACGGCGGGACCTGCCATCTTCGTCTGCTTTCGGCTGTCGATGTCGTACAAGACGAGGCTCTCGTCACCCCAGTTGGATGCAACGACGACGTAGTTTCCCTGGTGGGATACGAAGTAGGAAATCGAACCGTCGATGGCGACATCGACAGGCTCCGCGTCCGGTTCGAGCGTCTCCGCGTCGATCAGGAGGAGGCGCTGCTCGCCGTCCGGACCTTCGTCGTACGACACGATCGAAGAGCCGTCGGGCGTGAAGCCGACCGGCCCCTTGGCGCGAGGGATGATGTGGGTCTCTTTCGTCTCGAGGTTCAAGACGACGAGCTGGTAGTCGTCGATGGATGCGTCGCCGATCTCGACCTCGCCGTCGTACTTCTTGACGGGGAAGACCGCGAGCCGGTCATCGGGGCTGATGCCGACCCAGGTGAACGAGAAGAACGAGTCCCACTCGATGTCGTCGACGCTGACGTCGATATCGGCGCCCGACCACAGGCCCGACTCCGGGAACACGGTGAATTCGCTCGCCTCGAGGTCGTTCATGTCCCACGAAAGCAGGCGAGCTTGGTGGGTTTGTTCGTCGAGCGAGATCGCGACGAGCCGGTCGCTCTCGTTCGCGAACATGGCTTCGATGTAGTCGCCGCCGTGCGGGATGACGCGCGTCTCGAGCGTCTTCGCGTCGATGAGGTGAATGTCGTAATCGCTGTCGGCGTTGTCGGCGACGCCGACCCAGCGGCGGCTCGCGCTCTGGCGCGTTCCCCAATACCACGTAGGCACCGTGACCCGCGCCTTCTCCTCGAAGCTCTCGTTGTCGAGGAGCAAGAGCTCCTCCTCGGAGCCTTTTTGGCTCATCGCGAGGACGCCATTCGATGTGAAGAGCAGTCGAGGATCGCCGCGCTCCGAGAGGTCCGCGATCTCTTCGGCTTCTTTTGCGCCGGGGCGCACGGCGAAGAGCGTTCGCTTCACCTGCTCGTCGGTCTGGTCCTGGCGCGGCTCTGCGCTCACGAGCACGTAGGTGGTCTCACTCTCCGGATCGACGGCGACCGAGCCGTCGCCCAGGTACGTCCCGAGGTTCGAGTTCGGATCGTTCTCGCCCAGGGAGAGGCCCGTGCACCCCGTCAGCGCCGCGGCAGCGACGAAGTGAAGTGCAAGGAAGCGCAAGGAAGTCGTTCGCATGCGCTCCCCGATTGCAGCGGCCATGCCACCGCGGATGCACGGGGTGCGCAGATGTCGATGCTCTCGATTGCGCGTAAATCGCGGGTGCACCCTCTGGCGTCGATGTCGCGCTCGCTACGAACGCCAGTGGACGGATCGACGACCGAGCGAGTTTGCAAGCGGCGTCAGCGCCATCGCGGATCGTCGGCGACGAGTCTGTCGAAAGCCTGCTCGACGAGCGGCGCAACCGGTCCGCCGTAGGTGTGACCAGCACCTTCCGCGTAGGAGGTCGCGACGTCGAGCTCGGCTTTCGTGATCCAAGCCTTCGACATCTTCGCGGCCTTCGCGCAGCTCGTCTGACCACAAACGATCTCGACGCGGCGCACGCCCTCACGCTTGAGCTTCTTCGCGAGGCCGATCGTCCACTCCGCAGAGCCTCCCTCGACGAGCAAGATCCCGGCAGTTTTCGCTTCGACGGCACCCCCCTGCTGCAAATACAGGATGCCCATCGTCGCGCCCTGCGAATAGCCGCCGTAGATCGAGCCCTGAAGATCGACCCAATCTCCATATCGCTTTGCGAGGGCGTCGAGCGCCAGCACGACCTCTTTGCCGAGCTCGTGGTGACCGTCGTAGAAGTAGCCCCGCTCCTCCTCCGGCAGCTGCTTGTCCATCGCGCGGCCCGCGGTGCAGAGGATGAAGCCGCGTCCTCGAACGAGCTCTTTGTATCGCTCGCAATGAGGCTCGGGCCGGCCTCCGGCGCCGTGGCCGACGATGACGAGCGGCGCGCCACGCCGATCGGTCGAAGGCGTGACGACGACCGAAGGGGCGAAGCCCTGCACCTCGAGACGCTCCGTGCGACTCTCGATCGGCTTCACCGGGGGGGCGCTCGAAGCGGAGGCGGATGGTGCGGGCAGAAGGGCCGGCGCGGGGGCGGCGGAGTCGGGCGCGACGAGCGTCGAGTGGGGCGCTGCTTCGGTAGGTGATGGGCTCGAGGCCGAGCTGCAACCGAAGGAGGCCGCCGCACCGGCGGCGATGCCGAGCGCGAGCTGGATCCCTCGATGTGATCTCCGACGCCTCACCGGCGAGAGTGTACCCGGCCGTTTCAGTTTTCCGAGGCGATGCAGTCGGCGCGGTGAAGGAGCAGCCGTATGGTGGTCGATTGTCCGATGAGGATCGACTCCTGATCGTCACCGCCGACGACGATAGGGATGTAGGGCTCGGGATCCGCGAAGACCCAAATCTCGTCCGTCATGAGGTGGGTGACGCCGACGCCGTCGGAGACGACGATATGAAGACGGGACCCTTGTTGAAGGCCGATCGCGAAACCATTTCGCCACCCGGTGAAGCTCCATGCGTCGGTCGGCGGAGGCGCGCGATAGACCCATGGAGCGCCGACCTGTTTGCCGTCGTGGTCGATCCGGTACACCGCAATCACGCCGGCGCCGGAACCGTTCGTGTTCGACGGGTGGGACACGGCTGCGAAGAAGCCGCCTTCTCGCGGAACGAGCCAATGCCGCGTCGGATAGAAGCCGAGATCGATATGGGACGTCTCCATGATCGAGCCGCCCTGCGCGCGGTAGAAATGCAATTGCGCATCGACCGGAGGATCCAACGAGGCTGCGCCCGACGTCGGCGCCGCGGAGATCAGCGTCGTGTTCGCGCCGTTGGTCGCGAAACGGAACTCGGCGTGACCTGCCGGCGGCGCCCCCGGCGGAACCGTGCCGAGGAGCTCCGGCTCGGCGGCTTGGCCCGGCGAGGCATAGCGATCGATTGCGTAGAGCGCGGCGTTCGCGTCCCAACGAACCGAGTAGGCGCTGCCGGAGCCGGCTTCATCGACCATTGCCCCGACCGAGCCGGTCGTGCGCACGAGCACACCTGGCTCACCGACGGCGAACACACCTTCGACCAACCCCGATCGCGCGAAGACGCCCTGCGGTGTCGCGGTGATCACGCCGAGGGAGTCGTCGAAGTCGAACCCCGTGAGATGCACTGTCTGCGCCCCGATGACGGGTGGCCAGGCGCCGAACGGCTCGGCGATCGTTCGCGAGATGATCGCCTTGACGAACTGGTCGGGTGCGTAGTCTGCGTAGGTGACGCCGATACCGCCGGACGAAAGAGGGAAGAGCCCAGGGCCGCGAATGGGTCCTCCATTCCCGTCCACCTCGACCGGCTCGCCGACCCACGCGAGCTCCTCGCAACCCGTTACGGGGGCAATCGGCTCGCCCGGGTCTGCGATGGGTGGTCCGCCGTCGTCGTTCGTCTCCGGCTCGGGCGTCGGCGGAGCCGGTGCACCGTCTCCACCGGAACCGTCTTGCGACTGCCCCGGCTTCTTTCCGATGACGATGCCCGACTCTTCGCAGGCCGTCGCGGTCAGCGCGGCGACGATCGGCGCGCACGCGAGCCATCGCAAGCGAAGGGTGCTCATAACCCCAAGGTGCGGAGCACCCGTACCGATCGGCTCATCGACCTTCACGAATCTGGGATTCAGCCGGCAGCACCGCCGTCGACGCGCTTCGCGAGCCAGGGAGAGATCGTGCGGTGGAGCGTCTCCGGAGCGCTCCGTTTGAGGAACGCAATCGTCTTCGCCTCTTTGTGGGGAAAGGCATAAAGCGTCTCCTTGTCGCACGCGACGAGGGCTCGCTCGGCGACCTCGTCCGCTTGGACCTTGTTGCGCGACATGAGCTTCTCGATGCCCGTTACGTTCATCGAGGCGTGCGAGCGAGCGCTCTTTGCGATGTTGGTGGTGAAGAAATAGGGGCATAGCACCGTGACGCCGACGCCCGTGCCGGAGAGCTCGCTCGCGAGCGTCTCGGACAACGCGACGACCCCCGCCTTCGTCACGTTGTAGGGCGCCATTTCAGCGGCGCTCGCGAACGCGGCAATCGACGCGACGTTGAGCACGTGACCGCTGCCACGCGCCTTCATCGCCGGCAGGAAGTAATGGCAGCCATAGATCACGCCCCATAGATTGATGCCCATGATCCATTCCCAGTCGGCGAGGGGAATGGTCCCGACCGGTCCGCCGACCGCGACACCCGCGTTGTTCACGAGCAGGTCGATGTGGCCGAGCTCGCGCGCGGAGAGCTCGAAGAGGCGCTCGACCTGATCCGGCTTGGACACGTCGCACGGCGTGACGTGCGCGCGGCCGCCCGACGACTCCACGATTCGGCGCGTCTCTTCGGCGCCTGCCGAGTCGACGTCAGAGAGGACGAGTCGAGCGCCGCGCGCCGCGAGACGCGAGGCCAGCGCACGCCCGAGACCGCCGGCGGCACCCGTGATGACTGCGCGAGGTTGTTTGGGGAGCATGGCGCGCATTGTTCTTCCGATGCCCCAGCAGCGCAATGGCCGCCAAAGCGGCGATTGCGCTCGACCATTCGGAGGTCGGCGCCCCTGGGGCGAGCGTGCATGCGCAGCCGCCGCCGTCGCCGTCCGCGGGCGCGCCGCCCGATCCGCCGGCGCCTCCGCCCCCCGCGTTCGAAGCGCCGCCTGTCGCGGCAGGTGCGCCGCCTTGCGATTGGCCACCGGTTGCGGGCGCGCCGCCTTGGCTTCCCCCGCCCGAAGCGTCGCAATCGCCGGTCGCACCGATGAGCTCTTTGATCATCGGCCACCCCGGCTCGCAGAGGTCGTGCACCGGCGCGCCCGACGCACACGGAAGGATTCCCTCGATGCAGCGATTTTCCAACAGTGGTGTGAACGTCGCCGCGCCGTCCTCCGAGACGCCCGCGGTGAAGCCGTCGGTGGCTTCTTCGCCGCACGCGAAGATGCGGCCGTCGGCGAACGTCACGCAGCGTGCGGCGATCGCGGCGCGTGGCTCGGTGGCGAAGGTCGTGGTGTCGAGCTCGTGCAGCCCGTCGAAGTTGCCGCCGTACAACGCATACGCGCCGTCGTCGGAGAGCCTGAAGGCGTGGAGGCGACCATTCGCGAGGGATGCGACGACCTCGAACGTCGCGCCGTAGTCTTCGCTGAGGAGCAATCGACCGGGCACGGAATTGATACGTACGAAGAGCCGCTCGGGGGCGAGCGGGTCGATTCCGCCGATGAAAGGGGAGACCTTGGCGTCGCTGTTCGGAACGATGGCGCTCGTCCAGGTCTGGCCGCCGTCGGTGGAGGTGATGACGAGGCCGAGCGGCTTGTCTCCCTCCGCGTAGGCGCTCACGTAAATCACGTTCGGATCGGACGGCGCGGCATCCAACGTGAGCGGGACGACCTTGTCGGGCAGCACGTCCCCGAGCTGCGACCACGTCGCGAGATCGTCGGTCGATGCGTAGACCCGCGGTCGCTCTCCGTTCGGCGGAATCGCGAGCGCAATGGCGCGGCCGTCGAGACCCATCGACACGTCGACGACGAAGTTGCCTTCGAGGTCCGGCGCGCGGTCGAAGGCGCAGGTGTCGCCGCGCCCGATCGCCAGGCCGTCCGAGAGCCCCATGAAAATCGCGCCCGTGTGGCTGAGCGCCGCGTGCGGGTGATACCCGCTCGAATACCCGATCGCCTCTTCGCAAATCAGGTGGAACGTCGCGCCTGCATCGCTGCTCTTCGCGAAGCCGTAGCTCGTGCGGACCCAGATCGTGGAGGGATCCGTCGGGTCGACGAGGACTTGGCCGGAGGAGGGGAATGCGCCGTTTGCGTGGGCCGAGCTCGCGACGAGCAAGAGCCCGGAGCAAAGCAGCGCGGCCGGTCCGGCACGCATGTCAGTTTGCCGGGGGCTCGGGTGTTGCCCCGCCGGGCGTGCCAGCGGGTTGCGGCGTGAGCGCGACCACCGTGTCCGGCGATTTGCGCGTTACGTAGAAGAAGTCGCGGTGCATCGCTTTTCGGACGTAGTCGTCCTCGGTGTACTCGAAGCCGTCGACGATGGCCTTGACCGTCGGGTTCGCGGCGTCACCGTTCTTCGGCTCGACCGTGACGAACTTCGGATAGGACCAATTGACGTCGAGCTGCGCGACGTTGTGCGCGCCCGCGTGGTTCATCGCTTTGGCGATCGCCGTCGCGGTGGTTGCTTCACTGATGCCGACGTAGAGCGTCTTCTGATCTTGGCTCAGGCCGATGGCCGAGCGCCGAATGACGGTGTCTTTGTCGAGCGTCGAGCCCCACAGCGTGTTTTCTTCCGCGAGCAGGCCTTTGTGCATCGTGCCGTCTTCGTACATGCACATCGGCGCCTGGCGGAACCAAACCATGTCGTCTCGCGTGTTCTCGAGCGCCTCCCAAGAGCCGATCTTGAGGACGTCACCGTCGTAAGCCGCGACGGTGCAGGCGCGGCCGCGCGGCTCCACGAAGAGCGTGCCTTCGGCCTTCATTCCGTAATTGCCGTGTGTGGTCTTGAAGCCGCCATTGAATGCAGCCAGGGCCGTCGCGACGTCTGCGTCGGGGATCACGCCCGTGCGCTTATGGGCTTTTGCGTCCTTGAGCTGCGTCATCGGCTCCATCGTGCCGGCGACGAGATGAAGCCGAATTTGCCTCAGATCCATCGCGACGACGGCGACCAGCGCCCAGCCGCGCTTCTTGTCGGGGTGAAGCAGCGTTTTCCACATCGGCGGCGGCTCGTCCGCCTGTCGCGGGTCCACCATCGGCACCCATTCGCCGTCGCCCGGTGCCTTGAACGACGTATGCATCGGACCGACCGTCTCCGGAACGAAGCGCGGATAGCGGATCTTCGACGCGTTCTCGTCCTTCAACGAAGGAGGCAGCTCCGGAATCTCCCAGCGAGCCTCCGGCGCCTCGTCGCCGCGGGTCATCTGGTTGTATTCGTCTTGAACGCCGTACGCCCAGTCCTCGAGCTTCGCGATCGCGTCGTTGCCGACGATCGATCGGCCGGTGTCGGCGAGCCACGGCCCGAGCCACTCGACACGATGGATCGCAATCCACAGGCCGAGCGCGGCGATCGGCGTGCCGACGAGCGCGCCGATGCCGACGCGACGGAGCCACGTCCGCGCGCGTGAGCGAGGCGCCTTCGCCTTCGCAGGGGTCGCGGTCGTTTCTTTTGCCGCTTCGGTCGGCGTCGATGCCGTCTCGGGGGCGGGCGCGTCGATGGTGGCCGGCTCCGGCGATTGCGCGTCGGGGGGACCAGCCTGCCCGGATGCGCTGGTGCTGTTCACCTGAACATCGCCGTCCATGCAGACACCGGGTGTAGCGGGTAATCGCGGTCGAGTCAGGGCTTTTTTTCCTCGCGCGCGCACGACGGCGCGGGTCCCGCCTGGAGGGGTGCTCGCTACGCTCGCACTGGGCACCCACGCCTGTGCGCGCCCTATCGCGCGTGAAACCTGCTGCCGGCGGCGGCCAATGGCCGCCTCCTGACAACGCAACAGCAGTGCTCCAAAAGTACCGCGCAAACGACGTGTTACCTTGGCGAAAAAAAGTTTGTCACTGGGTGGAGCGCCCCGTCGTTGTCCCCGCGGAAACCCGAGGAGGACATCGACCATGACCCAAATGATCCCGACATCGTCCAGCGCCCGCGGCAGCCGTCTCGTCGACGTGACCGGCACCGTTCTCCCGCTCGAGCATTGCGCGCTCACGGTCGATGCCTGTGCGGGGCTCGCACGCGTCACGTTGGTGCAGCGGTTCACGAATCCACACGCGGAGCCGCTGCACGTGACCTACAAGCTTCCGCTCCCCGCCGACGCCGCCGTCGGTGGGTTCACGTTTCGCGTCGGCGATCGAACGATCCGCGGCAAGGTCGAGGGGCGCGCCAAAGCGCGCGAGATGTTCGACGAAGCGATCCTGGAAGGAAAAAGCGCGGCGCTCCTCGAGCAGGATCGTTCGAGCCTCTTCACGCAGGAGATCGGCAACATCCCGGCGGGCGCATCGGTCGAGGCGGAGATCGAGATCGATCAGCCGCTGATGTGGCTCACCGAGGGTCGCTGGCAGTGGCGCTTCCCGCTCGCTGCGGCGCCTCGTTACCTGGGCGCGGCCGACATCGAGAACAACGTCGATATCGCGGTCGCCAACGGCGAGACGAAGGCGCGCGCGTCACTGTCGATGCGCGTGCGTGATTCCCTCGCGGAGGGGCGCTCGCCGGAGTCTCCGTCACATCCGATCGTTTGCTCGCGCGGCATTCAGGCCTTCGAGGTCGAGCTCGGCAGCGGAAACAGCGCGGTGCTCGATCGCGACGTCGTCGTGGAGTGGCCCGCCGCGGGGATGGTGCCCGGTGTGACGCTCGACGTAGCGCGACCCGCCGACGGTGCGCGCGCGTTTGGTCTGCTCACCATCGTGCCTCCGGCGCCGGAAGCAAAAGCAGCCACGGTTCCGCGCGATCTCACGCTGCTCATCGATACGAGCGGCTCGATGTCCGGTGAGCCGCTCGAGCAAGCCAAGCGCGTCGCGTGTGCGCTCGTCGACGCGCTCGGGTCGGGCGATCAAGTCGAGCTGATCGAGTTCTCCAACACCGCGACCTCGTTTCGCGCGAAGCCGGCGTTCGCCACTGAATCGTTGAAGCGCTCGGCCCTGCAATGGATTCAATCGTTGTCGGCGTCCGGGGGCACCGAGATGTTGAGCGGCGTGAAGACCGCGCTGCGCGAGCTTCGCGAGGGCTCGCAACGTCAGATCGTTCTCATCACCGACGGGCTCGTCGGGTTCGAGCGCGACATCGTGAGGCTGTTGCTATCGAGCTTGCCGAAGTCCGCGCGCTTGCACGCATTGGGCGTGGGCTCGGCGGTCAATCGATCGCTGCTCGCTCCGATTGCGCGCGCAGGCCGCGGCACCGAAGCGATCATCGGCCTCGGCGAAGATCCGGAGCGCGCGGCCAAACGACTTCTGTCACACACCGTCGCGCCGGTGCTCGTCGACCTCGTCATCGAGGGTGCGGGCGTCGTGAAAACCGTGCCGTCGAGGCCCGGTGACGTCTATGCAGGCGCGCCGCTCCGTGTCGCGGTCGAGCTCGACCCGCGCGGCGGCGAGGTGATCGTTCGCGGCTCGATGCATTCGAACCGATTCGAGCAGCGGCTTCGCGCCGAGGCGCTCGATCCCGCACAGGGAAGCGCTTCCGTGGTGAAGCTGTTCGGTCGCGAGCTCGTCGAGGATCTCGAGATGACGATTTCGGCGGGGCGCGACGTCGATAAATGCGAACGCGAAATCGAGCGCGTCGGAACCACGTTCGGGATCTCCACGCGATTCACGTCGTGGATCGCAATCAGCGACGAGCCCACGGTCGACCCGCGCGATCCGTCACGTCGTGTCGAGCAGCCCCACGCGCTTCCACACGGAATGAGCGCAGCGGGGTTGGGACTGCGGCCCGGGTACGATCCGAATCTCGTCGCTGCGCCGGCGATGATGCCGGTGACACAGGCCGCGCCGCGTGCACGCATGATGGCGTCGTTCGGCGAGCGGAGCGCGCCTCCGCCTGCGCCGGGTCGCGTCCCGCCTCCTCCGGGCTTCGCGCCTCCGCCGCCGCCGCCTCCTGCCGGGTCTGCGCCGCCGGGATTCTGGGCCAAGGGTGGGCCTGCGGGTCCTCCGAGCGCTCCGCCGGCTCCGCGGAGGGTCGAGGTGCAGGTTGCGAACATGCCGTTCCAAAAGGCGAAGGAGATGAGCAAGCCCGCGCCCGTCGCCCCGAAGGAAGAGGAGCAATCCGCTCGTCCGCCGCGCGCTGCGCTAGCGGCTCGCATTGCGCGGGTCGACGGCGACCACGTAACGATCGAGCTCGTCGTGCCGCCCGAGGGGCTGGATCTCTCCCTCGTCGGCGCGTTCGCAGCGGCGATCTGCGAGAGCGGCCGCGAGGTCTTCGCGATGGTCGTCGTCGAGCGATCGGCGCGCGAGGGCCTGCTCGCTGGTGGGCTCGTCATCCGCATCGTCGTCCGCGCTCCCGGCCTCGATCCGTCGACGGACGCCGTTCGCAGCGTCCGCGTCGAGCTCCCTTCATCGGGCATGATCATCGAGGCGCGCTGATCTCCTATCCTCGCCATGCAAGATCTCGATTCACTCCTTCCTGCCATCGTCGCAGGCGACACCGAAGCCTTCGGTCGCTTCATGGCGGCCGTCGAGCTGCCCGTGCGCCGGAGCCTTCGTCCGTTCGCGACGCGCGCCGACACGGAGGCGATCGTCCAAGAGGCGTTTCTCCGAGTTTGGCAGGTCGCGCCGAAGCTGAAGCTCGACGAGCGCGAGCACGGCCTCTACCGATTCGTTCTGCGCGTCGCACGAAACCTCGCGCTCGACGCCGTGAAAGGGCCGCGGGGCGCGGCGAAGACGGATCTCGACCACGCGCCGGAGCCGGCCGAGCCTCCTGTCGAAGTCGATCCGCTTCTCCGGCGTCGCATCGCCGAGTGCTTCGAACGATTGCCCACGCAGCCGGGAAACGCCCTCCGGGCTCGTCTCGACAATGACGGCGCCGATCCGGACACGATGCTCGCCGAGCGGTGCGGCATGAAGCCGAACACCTTCCTGCAGAACGTGACGCGCGCGAAAAAGCTCATGGAAGACTGCCTCGAGCGAAAAGGCGTCCCACTACCTCGCGGCCCAGTGCGCGAATCGGCGGCGCGGTAAAGCCATGGCGAAGCTCACACAGGCGCAACGAGACGCATTGGTCGAAGAGGTGGTGAGCGCCCACCGCGCGATCGATCCCCGCGGCGCGCTCATTCCAAGCCCAGCCTTTCATGATCTCGACGACGAAGATCGCATGCGAGCGTTCGAAGCATCGATCGCTGCTCGCACATTGGAGGCAGCGCTCGATCCGGGCGGCCGCTCGACGACGGTTCGTGCCGTGTTGAAGATCTTGTCGCGGAGTTGACTCGTCTCGTGCGGACGGGGCGCGTAGGATCCCGCCCCGTGATGCCCGGCCAGAACGAGAAGCGCGCTTGAACGAGCCCGCTCGCAAGACGCCGACAGAAGGCGCGCCGCGGGGTGTGGGCGGCATGCTGGTCTATTTCTGGCGCGGGGTACGTGATCACCGCGTCGACGGGCTCGCGGCGGAGGTCGCGTTCTTCTCGCTGTTCGCGTTGCCCCCGGCGCTGCTCGCGCTCTTCAGCGCCGTGGGTTTCGTCGCGCGGGCGCTCGGGCCCGACGTGATGAACCGTGTTCGCGCCGAGGTGGTCGAGAAGGCGCTCGGCGTGATGACCGAAGACGCCGTCCGCGAGATGGTCGTGCCCACGATGGACAAGCTCTTCGAAGAGGGCCGGCTCGACCTTCTCTCGGTAGGCGTCCTCTTCGCGCTCTTCTCCACCTCACGCGCCGCGGACACGCTCTTGTCGGCATTGCACGTCGTCTATCGCCTCGACGAGCGATTCGCGATGTGGCGCCGGCGCGGGCTCGCGGTGCTCTACACGCTCGTCGCCACGGTGTGGGGCGCCGTCCTCATGCCGCTCCTCGTCGTGGGCCCGACCTTCGCGCGCGCCGTGGCGTCGCGCGTCGGCTACGAGGGAATCTTCGAGACATTGTGGAGCGCGCTCTATTGGCCTGTCGTCATCGCCTCCGTGGTCTTGTCGCTCACGGCCGTTTACCATTTTGCATTGCCGTGGCGGACGCCCTTCTTGCGTGATTTGCCGGGCGCCCTCTTCGCAATGTCGTTGTGGATAGGGGGGAGCGCCGGGCTCCGCGCTTATGGTCGTTGGACGGTCGAGTCGAGCCCGATCTACGGCGCCCTCGCATCCCCGATGATTCTCCTTCTGTGGCTCTACTTCACTGCATTCGCCCTCCTCATGGGCGCGGAGCTCAACGCGGCGATCGAAGCGGCGTGGCCGACCGTGTCGCGCCGGGAGAAGCGCGACGTGTTGAAGCAGGCGGTAGCGGAGTTGCGCGACGAGGGCGAAGACGTCGCGCCGGTGAGCGTGACGCGCGATCCGACGCCCGTCGGCGCGCGCAAGCCGCCCACCGAAGGTGGTCGCGAAGGCCGCGTTTAGCCTCGATTTCACCTGAATTGGCGCTCGACGCGGCGCGCAACGATACGGCGCTGCTGCCAAACGACACAGCGAAACGCGCGGGCACACATGCTAGGGTCCGCGGCTCGCGCATGGCCGAACCCACACGAGATCCCGTCTTTTCGCTCAGTGACGACTTCGTCGACGCCTACTCGAAGCTGAGCCCGATCTCGGCGTCGATGGCCGGCGTGCCGGGGGTCTTCGACGGCTGGGACGACTACAGCCCCAAAGGCGGTGAGGCCGCCTATGACGTGTTCGAGGGGTATCGGCAGAAGCTCGAAGCGCTGCCGCCCGCGGCGGATGCTTGGGGCCGGCTCGCGCGGCGCGTGCTGGCGGATTTCCTCGCCGAAAAACAAGCGTACTACCGCCACGCAGACAATCTTTGCGACATCAACAACATCGAATCCCCGGTGCAGCATTTGCGCGTGGTGTTCGATGTCATGGACACCTCCACCAAAGACGGGTGGAAGGCCGCGGCGACGCGACTGCGTACGATCGACGAGCCGATCCGCTCGTACCTCGGCGCCCTCGAGGAGGGCGCAAAGCGCAATATCGTGGCCGCCAAACGGCAAGTGTCCGCGGTGCTCGCGCAGGCGAAAAACAACGCCTCGGAAGCGACGAGCTACCGTGAGGTCCTCGTCGCATACGACGCCGCGAACGTCGGTGATCCGAACCTGCGCGCGGAGCTCGAGAAGGGCGTCGCGCACGCGGCGAAGGCCTGCGGGACACTGGCCCTCGGGCTCGAGCGATACCTCGAGCGCGCGACGCCGAAAGACGCATTCGGCGCCGAGCGTTACGCGCGTGCTTCGCGACGATTCAACGGAATGGATATCGATCCGCACGAGACGTATGCGTGGGGCTTTCGAGAGATCGAGTCGATCGAATCCGCAATGCGGGAGATCGTCGCGCGCATCGCTCCGGGCCAAAGTCTCGCCGCTGCGATTCAAGCGCTGCAATCCGCGCCGGATCAGGTGGTCGAGAGCAATGATGCGTTCCTCGGCATGATGCGCGACCGCCAGCAGCGCGCGCTCACCGAATTGCATGGCACCCATTTCGACGTTCCGGAGCCGATTCGGCGACTCGACGTCAGGCTCGCCCCGGCGGGTGGTGCGCTCGGTGCGTATTACATCCCGCCCAACGAGGGATTCACCCGCCCCGGAACCGTTTATTACGCCCCGGCTCCAGGCCACAAATTTACGCTCTTCAGCGAAATCACGACGGCATACCACGAAGGCTTCCCCGGCCATCATCTGCAATGCGGATTGCAGGTTTACCTCGCGGAGCGTCTATCCCGCCTCCACCGCCTGTTCGTCGTCTGCTCCGGTTACGCCGAGGGCTGGGCCTTGTATGCAGAGCAGCTCATGGAAGAGCTCGGCTATTTCGACAAACCGGAATACGTGCTCGGCATGCACATGGCGAAGCTGTTTCGCGCCATTCGTGTCGCGGTCGATATCGGCATGCACCTCGAGCTGCCGATCCCGAAGACGTTCGACTTTCACCCCGGCGAGGTTTGGGACTTCGACAAGTGTGTCGAGATCCTCACGACCCGCGGCTTCATCCCGACCGAATTCGCGAAGAGCGAAGCGACGCGTTACCTCGGCTGGCCGGGCCAGGCGATTTCCTACAAAGTCGGCGAGCGCGTGATCCTCGAGCTACGCAAAGAAATGCAGCAAAAGCTCGGCGCCCGCTTCGACCTACGTGCCTTCCACGACACCGTCCTCGGCAGCGGCAGCGTCGGCCTCGAGCACCTTCAAGAAATCGTCCGCGAAACGCTCTTGCCGCAAACACCGTAATTCCCTCGGCAGAACCAGAGGGGGGCGCCAAGGGCAGAAGGAGGAAGAGGAGGGAGAGAGAGAGGATTCTTTTCTTTCTAATGAAAACCCTCTTCTTCCTCTTCTCCCTCTTGGCGCGCTTGGCGACTAAATCTTCTTCTTCTTGCGTGGCGCCGCGGCGGGTTTGATGGCGCGGCGGAGGTCGGCGCTGCGGTCGTGGCGGACGTTGTATCGGTCGAGGATCGCCGGGAGGTTCGCGATCGCGCGGGCTCGATCGAGGACGATTCGCTGGCCGTCGGCGAGGCCGATTCGAATGAACGAATCGGTGCCGCCCTCGACCACCTCGACGAGGTGCCGGATGCTCTTGATCGGGATTCCGTCGATCTGTGAAACGACGTGATTTTCGTATTCGTGGTAGCCCTGGTTCACCTTGTCGGCGAGGACCTTTTGCAGGATGACGACGTCCTGCCGCTCGGGGGTACGAATCTGGTTCTCGTAGATGGAGACGAGCTCGTTCGGCGCGCTCTTCCACCATTCGTGGCCCCAGCTCTTCAGGTAGTCGCGCGTGAGGGGCGCGAACAACATGCCGCCGAAGATGTAATACGTGGGTTTGATGTCGTATTGGTCCTCGGGGACGAGGAGGCTCGGACGTCGCAACGGGGCTTTGACGTTCATGCGCTTTTTGTCGCGCAGGATCGTGAGATCGAGCTCGTCGCCCACGTCGCGTAGCGCCACACGGTGGCTGTGATCGACGAGCTCCCCTGGACGGAGCGGGACGGTGCCGTCGGAGGCGACCGGCTCGCCGTCGATCGCGAGAAGGACGTCGCCCTCCTGAAGGACGCCCCACGCGGTGCCGTGAAAAGCGATGCGCACGACGAGAATGCCGCCGTCGCTTCGTTTGAGGCCCAAGGCCTTACGGTGCGAGTCGGACTCGAGGCGCTGCCAGATGACGCCGAGGCTCGCGAACGTGACCGGGCGGCCTGCGTCGAGGTCGTCGAGGAAATGCTCGATGACGGGGAGTGAGATCGCGTAGGCGATGTTTTGCGACTCGTCGAGGGCCTGAAAAGCGACCCCGATGAGCTTGTCACCTTTGAACACCGGGCCGCCGCTGTTGCCTGCGTTGACGGCGGCGTCGATCTGCACGCTGAGCAACGGCCGCTGGCTGTGCGCGTAGGCCGACACCTCGATGCGCGAAACGACACCCTGCGTGAGGGACAACCGATCACCGCCGATCGGGTATCCGCAGACCGTGACCGTGTCGCCCAGCAGCGGGAGCGTCCCGAGCTCGATCGGCTCGGCGCCCTCGAAGAACTCTTCCTTCGGGACGCGCAGCAAAGCCAAATCACATTCGTGGCTGACGCCTTCGACCTCAGCGACGTACTTCCGCGAGGCGCCGAATCGACGCAGCTCCACGAAGACTTGATTCTGGACGACGTGACCGTTCGTGATGACCCGGAGACCGCGCTTCGTCAGGATGACCCCGCCGGAGCCGGTGCTGTTGGTTGGCCCGTGCGACTGCCACGGTTGCTCGTAGTCCGGCGCGTCCGAGACGGTGAGGACCTTCACGACCGACTGCAGTTTGCGAGTGAGGGTATGTTTCATGGTTTGGGCGCGGGGCCGTGACAGCCTCTTGTCACAACAAATCGGCTTCGCGCAAGAAGCGCCGCTCGACTTCCGCGTAATCGGCTTCGACGTCGAGTCGCGCGAGGACCGAATAAAAACCGAATTGAAGCCGGTTCATGAACACCATTCCGCGGGGGACGGGGACGTATTCGCCGGGTGGGAGCTTGCGGACGTTTTTTCCCATCTCCTTCATCTTGCCGACGAGGCCGGCGGCGAAGGTGCGGGTCACCTTGAACGGCGAGGCGAAAATCGGCTCGAAGCAGCTTCGGGAGAAGCCGATGGCCATGGCCTCCCACTGTCCGCCGCGCGTGTGCAGGAGCTTCTTGGCGAAGCCCGCGAAGGCGTCTTCGTCGCGGCGCAGCGCTGCTTTGTGCAGCCCGAGCGCGTGCTCCCAACGGTCTCCCACGATCGGCTCGACGCACCCGAAGTCGAGGAAGGTGACCACGCCGTCTTCGCCGAAGAGGTAGTTGCCGGGGTGAGGGTCGGCGTTGAACATGCGGCCGACGAGGTTCCCCTTGAAGACGAAGCGCCAGAGCGTCTCCGCCGATGCGCGTCGATCCGCCTCGGGGCGCGTCGCGAGGTCGTCGAGCGTCACGCCCGACGCGAGCTCCGTCGTGAGGACGCGGCTCTTCGATCGATCGCCGACGACGGCGGGAATGCGAATCTTCGGATCGTTCCAGTGCACTTTACGAAAGTGCTCTTGCCGCTCGGCTTCGAGGGCGTAGTCGAGCTCTTCGCGAAGACGCAGCGCCATCTCTTCGAGGACGAGCTTCGAGTCGACCTTGCGACCGGCCGCGAAGGACGCGAGCGGCTCGAGCAACGCTGCGCTTTTTAGATCGCTGTCGACGGCCTTCGCGATCCCCGGATGTTGCACCTTCACCGCGACCTCTCGTCCATCGTGGAGCGTCGCGCGGTGAACCTGGCCGATGGAGGCGCTCGCAAAAGGCATCTCTTCGAACGAGGCGTAGAGCCGATCGATCGGGCCTCCGAGCTCTTCCTCCACGATCGAGCGGACCTCGCCATAGGTGGAGGTCATCGCGCTCTCGCGCAGCGAGGCGAGCGCGCGCTGGAAGGGCTCCGACCCTCCTTCCGGGATCAGCCCGTCGACGTAGCTCGCGATTTGGCCGACCTTCGCGGCGAGGCCACGCATGCGACCGAGCACCTCGGTGGCGCGCTCCGCAGCGCCCTGCGAGTCCTTGGTGAGGATGCCGACACCGGTGCGCGCTCCAACCGACGCAAGCAACGCGAGCCGCGCCAGCCTTCCCTGCGGAACCTTCCGATCCTTGCCCATGCGGACGCCGACACCCTCCGAACCGAGCGGAGCATTGTCACAAACCAAGGCGAGACGCGACCCCTGGTTTCGGCGCGGGGTTTCAACCTTTGGGTGAGGCAGATCCCCACCGGTTGCGATCATCCGACCTGGGCGGGCGCAGCGCGTCATGCGATACGGACGTGCATGCACGCCACATCCAGCGTCGCCCCGGTCGCACCTCGTTCGGAAGACGATCTGCTCAAGGCAGCTGCGGTCGACCTCGCCGCGTGGATTCGGGCGCGCCAGGTCTCGAGCGCCGAGGTCGTGGACGCGACCATTCGCCGCATCGAGCGCGTGAATCCGCTCCTCAATGCGGTCGTGCACACCCGCTTCGACGAAGCGAGAGCCGAGGCTCGTCGCGCCGACGAGCGCATCGCGAAGGATGCGAGCCCGCCGCCGTTTTGCGGCGTCCCCTGCACGATCAAAGAATTCTTCGCGGTGGAAGGCGCGCCGCAGACGGGTGGGCTCGTCGCACGAAAATCGACGCGTAGTACGGCCGATGCACCTGTCGTCGGGCGGCTGCGCGAAGCCGGAGCGATCGTCGTCGGTACGACGAACGTCCCCGAAGGTGGCATTTGGATCGAGACCTACAACGCGATCTACGGCCGCACCAACAACCCGTGGGATACGCGGCGCACGAGCGGCGGATCGAGCGGCGGAGAGGCTGCGATCGTCGCTTCGGGTGGCTCGCCGATGGGGATCGGATCGGACATCGGCGGATCGATCCGCCTGCCTGCGGCGTTTTGCGGCATCGTCGGCCACAAGCCTTCGGGAAGGCTGCTGCCGAACGGCGGGCAGTTTCCCGCGCCCAGCGGTGCTGCGCTCGCGATGTTGTGCCCGGGGCCGATGGTGCGCCGCGTGCGCGACGTCATGCCGATGTTGAGGGTGCTCGCGGGCCCTGATCCCAGCGATCCGGTGTGTGTGCCGATGACGCTCGGGGATCCGGCTTCGGTTCGCGTCGACGAGCTCGTCGTGCACGTCGCGGTGGACAATGGTCGGTTCCGCGCGAGCGCCGTGATGAAAAAGGCGGTCGAGGACGCGGCGCGTGCGCTCGAGCGGCGTGGCGCGCGCGTCGTCACGTTCGACGTGAAGAAGCTCCGCCGAGGTTTCGAGTATTGGGCGGCGACCCTCGCCGAAGGTGCCGAGGAAGGGTACGACGTGCTCCTCGCGAGCGGCTCGGACCGAACGCGCGTCCCTGTCGGACGTGAGCTCGTGAAGGCGCTCATCGGCCGCTCGAACCACACCTTGCCGGCGCTCGTCGTCGCGGCAGCGGGGAGCATCGTCGAGCGAATCGGTGGCAAAACGAGCTTTCTTGCGCGTGCAGCGGATGGGCTCCGCGCGGAGCTCACCGAGCTGCTCGGGGATCGCGGCGTGCTCCTCCATCCGCCGTACACGCGGCCCGCTCCGCGCCATCACGAGGTTTGGGCGACGCCGTTCGACGCCGCGTACACCGCGCTGTTCAACGTGATGCAGACGCCGGTCACCGCGGTTCCCGTCGGCTTCGATCCGCGGGGCCTTCCGCTCGGCGTCCAGGTGATCGCGGCACCCGGACGCGATCACGTGTCGATCGCCGCAGGTCAGGCGATCGAGGACCATTTCGGCGGGTGGACCCTCGCAAGGCCGGAGGGCGCGGCGCGGTGATTCCTCAGGTTTACGGCGAGTATTTGCTCACGTCGCGCCTCGTCGAGCGGTCGATGGCCGAGGTGTTCCTCGCGGTTCGCCTCGGTGACCGCGCGGGGCGCATCGTGGTGCTGAAGCGAGCACCGATCGACGAGCCTGCTTCGGGCTCGATCGCCGAGTCGCTCCGGCGCGAAGCGGAGGTGCTCGGCGGTGGAAACATCGACGGCATCGCCGCGCTCGTCGACAGCGGGGAGCTCGCGGGCTTGCCGTTCGTGGTGCTCGAGCACGTGAAGGGTCAGCCGCTCGATGCGATCCTCGCTGCGGGACCGATCGATCGCCAAGCCGCGATGTTGCTCGGCCGCGACGTCGCACGTGCGCTCGCTGCGTTGCATGCGCGCGGGTGGGTTCACGGCGACGTGACGCCGTCGAACGTCATCGTCGACGAGGCGGGCGAGGCGACGCTCGTCGACCTCGGCATCGCTCGAAGGATCGGCGAAACGCGGGAGATGCCGGCTGGAAAGCCGGGCTACGCATCGCCGGAGGCCGCGATCGGCAAGCCGGCGAGCGCGAGCGACGACGTCTACGGTTGGGGCACCATCGTCGCGGAGTGCATCACGGGTGCGCGGCTCTTCCGCGAGACGGATCTGGCGGAGGCCGCTGCGCGACGCTCGCAGCTGCCGCTGCCCGTCGAAGAGACGGCGCTGCTCGCGTCGGCGCTGTCGCTCGATCCGTCGGGGCGCCCGACGGCGGCGAAGATCGTCGAGAGCATCGCGCCCGAGCACGACAAGCGCCGCATCCTGGCCGACGCGGTCCTGTCCGCGGAGCTGCGCGCCGGCAGCGACGCGCAACAACGCCCGTCCGACGATCACGGGGTCGCGCAGACGACCAGCGACCCCGCCATCGCGCGCATGGTGCAAGCCTCGAGCGTGAGGCCGCCGGCCTCGTCGGGGCTCGGCAAGCGTGCGCTCCTCGTCATCGCGTCGCTCGTTACGAGCGCCGCCCTGGTGGGCGGGTATTTCGTCGGTCGGCGAACGGCGCGCCACAAGGAAGACGCGAGCCTCAGCTTGCCGCAGCTTCCGCCGCGCGCGGAGGTGAAGCTCGATGGCCGGACGCTCCTCGGCGCAGGTTCCACGCGGCAGATCCCGATCGATCCGGGCTCGCACAAGCTGACCATCCAGCTCGGCAAGAAGGAGGCTAGGGAGTACGAGTTCGCGGCCGAGCCGGGTGAGCACGTCGTCTTGGTCGTGGTCCCGATGAACCGCGCGACGGGCACCGGCAAGGCGGGGCGCAACGACCCGGGCGAGTGACGGAGGACGGCCAATTCTTGAGTAATTGAATCAAGATTTCGATGTGTCGTCGGGTCGACCGAAAAGGCTTCGTTCGTCCCGCGCCAGGGGATTGTCTACTTGCGCACTCAGAATTGGCGTAAGAACCACGAACCATGAGTTCTTGGAAGGAGACGCTCGCGTCGGTCACCTCGCCGGACCTCGCGCGGGAGATCGATATCTTCGAGACGCAGATCACGCTGCGCCGGCAGAACAAGATCGAAGAGAAGCTCTTCGCCGAGACGAGGTTGCGCCGCGGTGTGTACGGCCAGCGCTACGACAACGGCGAGCGTCACGACGGCGCGACGACGCGCAACATCCGCTATCCGTCGGGTGACCTCACGAAGGGCCCGATCACGCTGTGGGACGCGCCGGGCATGCAGCGGATCAAGATCCCGTTCGGCAAGATGAGCCCCAAGCAGCTCGAGGTGATGGCCGAGTGCGCCGAGGAGTACTCGGACGCGATTCTGCACGTCACCACGCGGCAGGACATCCAGCTGCACTTCGTCCACATCGAGGACACGCCGGACATGATGCGCAGGCTCGCGGCCGTCGGGATCACGACGCGCGAGGCGTGCGGCAACAGCGTGCGCAACGTGACAGCCTGCCCCTACGCGGGCGTCTGCAACGACGAGTCCTTCGACGTCGCGCCGTACGCGCACGCGACGACCTACTTCTTGCTCGGTCACGACGACACGCAGGACTTCGGTCGAAAGTTCAAGATCGCCTTCTCCGGCTGCGCGGATCATCCGTGCGGCCTGACGAGCTTTCACGACGTCGGCTGCATCGCCCGCGTCCGTGAAGAGAACGGCGCGAAGAAGCGCGGCTTCGAGCTCTACGTCGGCGGCGGCCTCGGATCCGTTCCGCACGCGGCGAAGCTCCTCGACGCGTTCGTCGCGGAGGAGGAGCTGCTCCCGACGATTCAGGCCGTGTGTCGCATCTTCTCGCGCCTCGGCGAACGGGAGAACCGCGCGCGTGCCCGCCTCAAGTTCGTCATCAAGAAGATCGGCATCGAAGAGTTCACGCGGCTCGTGAAGGCCGAGCGCGAGAAGCTGCGCGAGGACAAGCGCTGGACGTCGTATCTGTCGCAGCTCGACGTCGTCCGCGAGACGCCGCTCAAGTCGGCGAAGAAGCTGGATGGGCACGGAAGCCCGGCGTTCGAGCGCTGGCGCAAGACGAACGTGAGGCCGCAGGCGCAAGAAGGCTACGTCGTCGCGACCGTCACGCTGCCGCTCGGCGACATCACGTCGGATCAAGCGCGCGCGCTCGCGGACATCGCGCGCGATCTGACCGGCGACACGATGCGCACCACCGTGGAGCAGAACATCGCGTACCGATGGGTCGCCGAGGCGGATCTGCCGGCGCTCTTCGAGCGGCTCGAGCGCATCGGTCTCGCGGAGCCCGGCGCCTCGACCATCACCGACATCACCTCGTGCCCCGGTACCGACACGTGCAAGCTCGGCATCTCGTCGTCGCGCGGCCTCGCCGGCGAGCTGCGAAAGCGCCTCCACGTCATCCAAGACGACATGGCGCCCGCGGCGAAGGCCCTGCACATCAAGACCAGCGGCTGCTTCAACGCGTGTGGTCAACATCACGCCGCGGACCTCGGATTTTTGGGCGTGAGCCGCAACGTCGGCGGCCGGCGCGTTCCGCATTTCCAGGTCGTCGTCGGCGGGCAGTGGTCGCACAACGCGGGCGCGTACGGTCTCGCGATCGGCGCCATCCCGTCGAAGAACGTGCCCGAGATGGTGAAGCAGCTGACCGAGCGCTACGTCGCCGAGAAGAAGGGTGACGAGACGTTCACCGCCTTCGTGCAGCGGATCGGAAAGAAGGAGATCCGCGCGATGGTGGAGAGGCTCGCCGAGGTGCCCGCTTACGACGCAGACCGAAGCTACTACTCCGACTGGGGTGACCCGCGCGAGTACTCGATCGGCGACATGGGCGTCGGCGAGTGCGCCGGCGAGGTCGTGCCTTACGTGCAAATGGCACTGGCCGCCGCCGAGCGCGAGGTGTTCGAGTCGCAAGTGCTGCTCGATCAGGGCGAGAGCTCGAGCGCTTCGGAGCGCGCCTATCGAGCGATGCTCACGGCCGCGCGTGCGCTCGTGCGCGAGAAGGAGCCGAACGTCGGCGACGAGCCGGACGAGATCCTCGGGCTGTTCCAGAAGCAGCTGGTCGAGACCAAGCTCTTCTTCGACCCGTTCGCAGGCGCGAAGTTCGCGCACTACCTGACGAAGGCCCACCGCGACGGAAGCGCCGACGCCAACGCCGAGAGCGCGCACCAGCGTATCGAGGAGGCGCAGCTCTTCGTCGACGCCTCGCACCAGTGTTACGAGCGGATGGTCCAGGCGGCGGCGGCCCCGGCCGCGGAATGACGGCACGACGACGATGAAAAGCCACAAGATCGCGCTGAAGCTGTACGTCGAAGGCGGCTCGCTCCCCGCGCACGCACGGTTCGTCGAGGTGTTCCACGATTGGATCAAGGACAACGTCCTCGACGAGACGATGATCGACGTCGTCGACTACGGGCACGTGCACCAGGGGCCGATCGTCCTCTTCGTGGGGCACGAGTCGGATTACGCCATCGACCTCGGCGAGGGCAGGGCGGGGCTTCTCTACGTGCGCAAGCGCGTCTCGAACGACGACCCCTCCTCGAACCTCGACGATGCGCTGAAGCGGATCCTCGCCGTTGCAGAGCGCCTCGAAAAAGATCCTCGCCTGGTGGGGCTCGCGTTCGGCCGACGTGAGGTTCTCCTCCGCGTTCTGGATCGGCTTCGCGCGCCCAACGTCGACGGCACTTTCGTCGAGGAGCGCGCGGGGATCGAGGCCGCGTTCGAGCGCGCGCTCGGCAAGGTCGCGGTCACGCGTGAAGGCAGCGACGCACGCGAGCCGTTCACGGTTCGTGCGCGCGTGTCGAGCTGAGCCGTCGCGGCGAGCTACGACACGAGCGTGTGGATGCGCTCGAGCGCGCCCTTCGGGGCGCGCACTTTCACGTGCGTGCCGGTGTCGTCGTAGCGCTCGCCGAGGACGACGGCTGCGTCGTGGATCTTGCGAACGAGGGCATGCCGCTCGTAAGGGACGAACACCTCGTCCTCGACGAGCTCCCCGTCGAAGAACGAGATGATGTGCTCGCGAAGGAAGGCGACGTCCGCTCGGTCTTTCGCGGAGAGGATGAGCGCGTCCGGGTAGCGACGGCGCAGCGACGCGATGGATTCCTCGTCGAGCCGATCGCGCTTGTTGAGGACGATCTTCGACGGGACCTCGTTGGCGCCGATCTCGGAAAGCACGTGCCGCGTCGTCTCGAGCTGTGACTCGAAGGTCGGGTCGGACGCGTCGACGAGATACAGAAGCAGCGAGGCCTCGAGCGCCTCGTCGAGCGTCGATCGGAACGACGCGACGAGCTGGTGCGGGAGCTTCTTGATGAAGCCGACGGTGTCGCTGACGAGGATGCGCGGCTCCGTCTCGGGCTTGAGCGAACGCACCGTCGTATCGAGCGTGGCAAAGAGCTTGTCCGCGACGTAGACCTCGCTGCCCGTCAGCGCGCGCATCATCGAGGACTTGCCGGCGTTGGTGTAGCCGACGAGCGCGACGCGTCGCTGATCGCGCCGCGCGCTGCGGCGCGTGGCCTGCTCGTTCTGGATTTGCGAGATCTCGCGCTTCAGCTCGGCGATGCGATCACGGATGCGGCGCCGATCGAGCTCCACCGCGCTCTCGCCTGCGCCTTTTCCGCCGATTCCGCCGCGTTGACGATCGGCCCCGGCGCCGGCTTCGCGCAGGCGCGGCGCGACGTACGTGAGCCGGGCGATCTCGACCTGCAGTCGCGCCTCGCGGCTCTTCGCGTGCCGGTGAAAGATCTCCACGATCACCTGGCTTCGATCGATCACCTCCGCGCCGGTCGCTTGCTCGAGGTTTCGCTGCTCGCGCGGTGACAGCTCGTGATCGACGACGACGACGGTGGCGCGGGCCGTGGGCGCTGCGAACGAAGGAGCGTCTTCCCCTACGTCGGCATCGTCGTGCTCGTTCGCCTCGAAGGCTTCGTCGTCCTCGTGATCGAGGTCGTCGTCTAGATCCGCCTCTTTTTCCTGGCGGAGGCGCACCTTGTTCTTTCGCGGCGCGTGGGCCTGGACCGTCCCCGGGCCGTCGGTCCACGCGGCGAGCTCGACGAGCTTTCCGAGGCCGAGCACCGTGCCCGCGCGCGGATGCGCGCGCCGCTGCGAGACCGTCCCGACGACCTTCAGACCGAGCGTATGGACGAGCCGGCCGAGCTCGGCGACGTCGGCGTCGTGTTGTTCGTCGGTGACACCGGCCAGCTGAAGCGAGACGAGAACCGCGTTGGGACGTTCGGATGAGTCCAGGGACATGAAAGGCCGCGTACCTTAGCAGGATCGCGAGCCGTCGCCGTCGCGACGGCGTCTGCGACGAAGGAACATCACGGCCAGGCCGATGCAGAACGGCACGGCGACAGCAGGCGTCGTTGCGCTCTGCCCCACGGCTTCGCACGCGCACCCTCGCCGATAGGCGGGTTCGGAGCGAACGATCACGGCCGTTTCCCGGTCGTAAGCACCCGCCGACGGCGCTGTTGCGTCGGGCTTCGCGTCACCCGCGCCGGCGCCTTCGTCGCTCTTCTTCTCCAGGTGCTTCTTTTCACCGTCCGCCGTTCGCTCCGCGTCGACGAGGCCGCCGCCGCCCGTTTCGTCGTCGACCCCATCCTGATCGCGCCGCTCCGACCTGAATTGGTGTTGGTTCACGGTGATGGTCGACTCCTCCCCGACGCGTTGCGCGAGGTCGACGGCGACGTAGCTCGTGAAGCGCGAGGCCAGCCCGAACTGCGTGCCGAGCTCTTCGATCGCGCGTTTCGCTGTCGGATCTCCCGCGGCAAAGTCCGCATCCAACTCACCGATGCGAGCCCGAGCCCAGAGGACGCCGAGCACGTCGCGCCGGTGGCCTTGCTTCGGCGGAAGGACATCGACCGGTATTTCGATGGGGCCCGCTGCGCTCGTCGCCCGGAGGATCGGCCGCTTCGTCGGCGCGCGATCGAGCCGCCCGCGAAGGACCATCGGATGGCTGGCGAACAGGTCGGGAAGCTCCGCCGGTGTGAGATCCGTGACCTTCGCGCCTCCCCAATCGATGGTGACGTCGCGGAGGACCGAGCGATCGGTGTAGCGGAAGAAGGCGTTCACCGCACGCGCGGGATCTTCGCGGCTCGTTGCATACAAGGCGACGCCGTCGCCCTCACGGCTCATCGACTCGAGCAGCGCGCGGTTCGGCGCCGGGCCGACGCCGAAGCCGAAG
Organism: Polyangiaceae bacterium; assembly: GCA_013361525.1. Lineage (GTDB taxonomy): Bacteria > Myxococcota_A > Polyangia > Polyangiales > Polyangiaceae > Xiheicaenibacterium. Next base: position 39,567 of record JABFXY010000139.1, read on the forward strand.
ACGCGCGCGCGCCGGTTCTTCTTCTTCATCGTGTCGACGAAAGATCTCGTCGCATCCGTGACGGCGTCTTCGATGCTCACGAAACCGTCGGTCAGGAAGAAGACGTAGCGGTCTCTGCCTTGGGCGACGTCGGCCGAGAGCGCGGCATCGATGGCGTCGAGCATCATCGTCCCGCCGCCCGCGCTCATCTCGTCGATGAACGCGAGCGCGGCTTCGATGTTCGCCTCGTTGGCTTCGCGCGGCTCGTAGAAGAGCTTGTCGGTGCGGCCCGAAAACGAGATCACGTTGAACGTGTCCGTCGGCCTGATCTTCTCCAGCGCGATTCGCATCGCGCGTTTCGACAAGGCGAGGGGGGCGCCTTTCATCGAGCCCGACACGTCGACGACGAAGATCATCTCGCGGCGCCCGACAGCCGCGTCCACGTCGATCTCCGGCGGGTCGACGACGAGCGAGAAGTACCCGCCGTCCTCGTTGTTCAAGAGCAGGCTCGCGTGTGGATCGGGCCGCGCCACGCGGTAGCGAAGGACGAAGTCGCGGTTGTCCAACTTGTCCTTTTTCGCGAGCGAGACGCGAACGCGTTTGTCCTTCTGTTTCGTCTGATTGACCGCGTGTGAGACCGCTTCGACGGAGCCTTGAACGAGCTCGGGCTCGATGAACACGTCGATCGACACGTCGCGCCCGCTGCGCTCGGTCGACCTCGGTGGCGAGATGCGCGACGCATCCGGGACGGCGTTGGTGTCCTTCGCCGTGCCGGCGCCGCTGGGTGCGCGGTCGAGCGGCTGACCCGGCACGAAGCGCGGTCCGATGACCAGCGGAAACACGAGTTCGCGAACACCCGCGTCGTAGGTGAGATCTTGCACGTAACGAACCACGATCTCGATCGGGCGACGCGGTTCGATGTTCGCGACCGACTGCGTGAAGATGTTCGCTCGCTCTTGCTCGAGGAGCGCGGTCGCGTACCCGCGTTGCTTCGCGTCCTCGTACACCGCGCGCGCGCGATCGCGCCGCGCGATCTTGCCGTCGACGGTTCGGTCGCCGATCTTCATCTTCATCGACGTGACGGCGGCGTTCTCCGGAAGGGGAAAGACGTAGGCGACCTCGATCGGCTGGGCGTGCGGGTTTTCGAAGCGCTGCGTGACCTCGACCTCGGCGACCTGATCGCCGAGCTCCGCGACGACGCGCGTTTGTTTCAGCGGTAGCGCGACACGCTCCTGCTTCTCCTTCTTGGTGTCGACCTCGTAGAGCGTCGGCAGCTCGCCGGGATCAGTGAGAACGGGAAGCGCGGTCAGCGACGGTTGCGTCCGAGCGACGCGCGGCAGATCGAGTAGAGGCGGCGCGGATGGTGCCGCCCGCGGCTCGTCGCGCGACGGTGGGCCTTCGGTCGGGGCAAGCTGGCGTGTATCGTGGCTCGCCTCGGGACCCTCCACGACGACCGGGCCACCACCGCCGCACGCGCCGATCATGAAGACCAGGACGAACAGCACGCATAGTCCGACGCGAGAAGGCAGGCTGCGGGCTGTCATCGTCATCTCCGAAGATCGCGCGACGTCGAGGCCGAACGCGGCAGCGAAGAAGACCTTACACCTCGCGGCGTACTTTTTCGTCCTGCTCCTCGGAGCGTGTGAGGCGCCGCAGCCCAAGGCGCCCGAGCCCGTCGCGCCAGCGGTGTTTACCGTCAAAGAAGGTGAGTCCTTGCCGCCCGAGCAGGCCGCGCCTCATGTGGCCGACGCCGAGGCCGAAATCTTGCTCGCGGAGCAGACCATCCTCGTCGCGCTGTCGCCCGCGAAAGACCACCCGCCGAAGCCATCCACCCCCGCGCAGCCGGGCGCGGGAACCGGGCCGGCGCCGCCGGTGGTCTCGCAGAACGAGCAGTCGAGCCCGTGCGCTATCGCGTGTTCGGCGCTCTCCTCGATGAAGCGGTCGGCGGCGTACCTCTGCAAGCTGACCGGCGCCGCCGATCAGCGGTGCTCGAACGCCAACGGACGTGTCGCCGCCGCGGAGGCTCGGGTGAGCGGTGCAGGGTGTGCCTGCAAGCCGAACGGCACCTGAACGTCGAAGGTTGGGTCTTTTTCCAAGATGGCCCGTCCATGAGGGAAGAACCGTGAAGAACATCTCGCTCGCCGCGCTGCTGCTGGTCGTCACCGCTTGTGGTCCCTCCGCCTCGACGACGTCGTCGACCTCCTCGGTTCCCACGCCGCCACCCTCCGAGCCGACCGCGTCTGCGCCGTCGACGTCCGAGGCTGCCCCGACCGCCGCGCCGAAGCCCGAGGTCGTCGGCAATTGGTCGAGCCCCGAATGTGCCGAGCGCAAATACGAACGAAAGATCTCGCTCGCCGCCGATGGGTCGTTCGCGTCGCAAGATCTCGTTTCGCCGTGCCCGCCGAATGCAAAGTGCGTCTGGTCCGGCATCGTCGATCGCAAAGGCACCTGGAGCCTCACCGGCGAAGAGGTGACGCTCTCCGCAACCGAGCAAGGCAAACCCGCCGGGAGCCCGTTGCCCTCGAAGCTGCAAGTCGACAAGGGTGCCCTCGTCGAGGTCTCCGGCAACACGCGCTGCACGTATGTGAAACAGTGAGCGAGCCCTCGCGGGCTCGCTCGCGTTCCTCATGACGATGGCGGGCTAAATCCGCCCGAAGGGCGGCCAATTGACAATGAAGGGGCTGTCCAGGCTTCGGCGCTCGGCTCGGCGTTCGGCCCGGCCTTCACTTGCGCGCGTCAGCGCGGGCCGAGCCGAACGACGAGCCGAAACTTGGGACAGCCCCTACTCGGCTGCGACGAGGCGCGCGGCCCAGAGGTCCAAGCCCGACACGAAGTAGGCGATCGTTCCTCCGTCGGCGTCGGCTCCGAGCGCGACGTCGTGCGACTCCCCGTTCGTCTGCAGATCGCTCGTCGCGTTGCCTTCGAGATCGAGCGAAAACAACCTGCAACGAAGGCGATCGCCACCACCTTGGCCTGCGACGAGCGTCTCTTCGAGCGTCTCGCTCGCGGGGACGTAGGCGATGGATCCCACCGTTCGCCGGCCGGTCTCTTCGAGCAACGTCTTCCAGAGGACCTCACCGGTCGCGCCGTTCATGTACGCGACCTCGCCCGTCGTGAGGCCGAGCACGAGCTCCGCGTGGTCGTCGCCGTCGCGATCCGGCACGAAAGAAACCGATTGGACGTCGCCACCCATTGGATAGTTGGGGACCTCGGGATCCTCGCGCGGGTCGAGGTACGTCTCCCAAACGAGGGTTCCGTCCGCCGGCGCGCGGTTCTTCATGTGGCCCTGCAGATCCGGCGAGGCACCCGCAAAGTAGAGCTCGCGGTCGCGAATGCCGACCCACGATGTGGTTTCGGGGACCGCCAAGCTCCAGGTGAGCGTGCCGTCGCCCGCGACGACGGCGACGTGGGGATCGCCGAAGATGGTGGCGTCGCCGTAACCGATTTCGTCGCCCGCCACGCCGTCGAGATCGCCGAACCCGAGCACCGGGATGAAACAGGGCGCGACCGGCGTCGTGAACCGCTCCTCGAAGTCGTCGCCGTCGAAAGCGACGATCGAACAATCCGCCGCGGCCTCGGCCGCGACGATCTCCGGGGCGCCGTCGCCGTCGAGATCCGGCGCGCCGACGTCTTCGATCGTTCCCCACGTGTGGAGGGTCTGGATCACCTCGCCTTCGCCCGACAAAACATCGACGACACCCACCGTGTCGAGCGGTGCGAGCGTCCAGCCGCCGGCGATGACCTCCGCGCGACCGTCCATGTCGAGATCCGCGACCGCGACGGACGTTCCGGTGCCGGCCGGTCCGACGCTGAGCCGCCGTGCCCAGCGCTCGACACCGTCCGCGCCGACGCAGCGCACGTTCGCGTGGTCGTCGATCGTCACGACCTCGGCGACCCCGTCGCCATCGAGGTCACCCGTGGCAGTCTCGAACACGAAGCTTCCGCTCACGTACTCGAAGATCGAGGCGCCCGTCGCGGGCGAGACCGCCTGAACGATCGTGCTCCAGCCGCCGAACACGAGCGCGTCCTCACCGTCGATGTGCGCGCGGGTGACGACCGAGACCGGCAGCCCCGCTTCGGCACGCCAAAAGACGTGGTCGACGGCGTCGTCCTCGAGGCGCAGAGCCGTCAGCCCACCCGTCGGGGGAGAGGAGTCTCCCGAGCCGACGAGGAGCACCGGATTGGCTTGGCCGGGAACGTCGATGACGTCGAGCAACATCACCGGCCCATCCGCTTTGCTCATGGGTTGGGACCACCGAAGCACGCCGTCGGGGCCGTAGGCCTCGATGCGATTGCCATTGAAGAAGTCGAGGACGCCGACGAAAACGCGCGGCTCGCCGCCGACGACCGCGCCCGCCACACGCGACGCGTGCGCATCGACGGCCATCGGAATGGTGAACAGCATGGCGCCGTCCGCGTCGACCACGTCGACGGCGTCTCCGTGGGCCGCGATCGCTTCGTCGCGACCATCGCCGTCGAAATCCGCCGTCGCGAGCGCGCTCAAAGCGTCACCGGCTTGATACGCAAACCGCTGAGAGCCGTCGGCGTTCAGTCCATAAAGCGTGGGATACGGGTCCGGCGGGTTCCCGCCGCCGGCGGGCCCGATGATGGTGTCATTTTCGACTCCCACATAGAGCTCGCCGCCCGCTGCGCCGTCGAGCTCGGCGGGTCGCGCAAAGATCATGATGTCCGGAACGGTCGAGGTCCAAAGCTCCTCTCCCGTCCGGCCGGAAAAGCCGCGCGGATCGCCGACGACGAACACGTCTTTGACGCCGTCGTCGTCCCCGTCGAAGAGCGCAATCGCGGTCGGGAAGCTCCCCTCGAGGGTGTTTTGCCAAAGGAGCGATCCGTCGGCGCCCGAAAACGCGACCAGATCCAGGAAGCTCGTCGCGACGACGAAATCAGGGACGTCGTCGCCGTCGATTTCCAACGTCTCGACCGCGTATGCCCAGTCGTTGTCGCCCGCGACGAGCGAGAGGCCGGGGATGTCCCAATCGACGGTCCAAAGCGGATCATTGGCCTGTAGCCCGTCCGTGGCGAAGGCTGCGAGGCCGCGGCTTCCCAGGACGAGCTCGTCGGAGCCGTCCGCGTCGAGGTCCGCCGCGGCGATCGCCCAGCTCTCGCCGTGGCTCTGATTGCGAAACGCGAGCTCGATATGCGCATCGGACGGATCGGGCGCGCCGCCCGACCCGCCGGCCCCACCGTCGGCGCCGCCGGCGCCACCGGCAGCGCCGGTGCCTCCCGATCCGCCGTCATTGCTGCTGCCACCGCCGCCTTGGGGCTCCGAATCGTCGCCGCACCCGGTGGCCAGCAAGGCCGTCACGAGCACGAGGCATCCCGTTCGACAAAGCTCTCTCAAGATCATGCGCGGCTTGTAGCGCGAAATGCGATCGCGCGCCCGCGCGAGCCGACGGCACCGCGGCGAAGCGCGCCCCGAAGAACGCTATTGCATTCGTTGTGCGAGCTCGCGGAACGAGACCACCTCGCCGCCCTCACATCGCAGGGCACCCGCCGCATCCGGACACCCGCCGAGGACCATGTCGACCGTGGACTCGAGCGCATCCAGGTAGGCCCCGTCTTCCCACATCGCGAAATGGTGGCCGACATTCCACGGTAGGCGGCCCATCGAATAGGCGCTCAGAACGGCGGATTCGTAGTCGTTCTTCATCCGCGTGCCGGGCACCTTGAGCCGAGCATAGTTGTAATCCATCGGAATGGTGCGTCCGCCTGGATACAACATCAGCGCGAACTGCAGAATCTTGCGCCCCTTCTCACGAGACAAGAAATAGAAGGGTGGCCCGGGGCTCGCGGATTGGCTCGTATCGTAGAGGTAACCTCGCTCCGCGAGCGCCTCGTAGAGCGCATCGTTCGCTGCGAGATACGGCGCGCGATAACCGACGATCGAATAGGGCACGAGCCGCGGGTGTTTCCGGTTCGGCTCGCCCTTGTCGTTGAACAGGGTTTTACCGTCCAGCTCGACGGGGAAGGCGGGTAGCGGAATGCAGACGTCGGTGTCCTGCCGGAACATCGGGGCGCCGCACGCGCTCCCCGTGGGGCAATGCTGTTTCAGATTGCATGGTTGGGTGCAGACCCGGGTCGCCTCCGTCAGGCGCAAGCATTGCCCGGACGTACAATCGGCGTTCGTCTCGCACGCGGCACCCGTCGCGCGGCTCTCGGCGTCGGGCAATGGCTGGAACTTCGGAAAGACGGGCTGTCCCTCGCCGTCGAGGATCGGCACGAACAATTGCTGGCTCATCGTCCCGCGGAAACGGTCGATCTCCTCGAGCCAGCGGGCTTTGTCCCACGTCCGCCCGTCGAGGTGGCCCATCCCGTGGTCGCCGATGTCGTGACCTTCGTTGATGGCTTGTTGGGTGAGCGCCCGGCGCACCAAAACCTCGGCGCGCGACATCGCCTTTCCGACGTCGCTCTTGCCGGGTTGGGTCGTATAGAACGCCGCATTCACGAAGAACGTCAAATGCGGCGCTTTGCCGTGTTTTGCCTTCATCGCGCGGGCGAACTCGAGCGCGCGCAGCCATAACGAATAACGGAGGCTACCGTCGAACGCGGCGGTGAAATAGAAAGGCGATTGCGAGAAGTCTTTGTTTACCGTTTGGCGTTCGAGCGTCACGACCAGCGGATCGACGCCTTCGGTCGCCGGCGCGGCGCTCGCGCTGCCTTCGGCGGATGCTTCCGCAGACATCACGCTCGCGATCGAGGACGCAATCGGCGGTGCGGAGACGAAGGGCGTCGGTGCGGCGATGGCCGACTCCGCTGCAGCGGTCGCAGTGGTCACCGGCGCGGGGGTCGGCGGGTCGAGCGCGCTCGCGGCGACGTCTTCGCTGCGTCCACGAAGGACGCTGTCCGCCTCACAACCGCCTGCAATCGCGAGGAGCAGGATGGCGCGAGCAAGGCCTCCAGACCGACGCGGCGCCATCTCGGAATCGGAGGGGGGAGCCACGGCGATTCCGACGGATGAAGGGCGCCTTATGCCTTTTCCGACCGCTTCGGACCGACGAGCGACCGCAGCTCCGCGCGCGCGACCTCTTCGCCGACCTGATTCCAAATGCTGACCGGGACGATGAACTCCTGCTTTTCGCTCGTCGTCGGAACGGGGCATTCACTCGTCGCGCGCAACGTTCCGCGGGCCTTCTTCAGGTATTCCATCGAGAGGCCGGCGACGATGAACCGCGCGTCGTTGGGCAACGAATACGCGAGCGCGACATTGCCGGTGAGCTCCGCGAGGTTCACGAGGGCGACTGCGTGCACGCTCGAGAGGTGATTACGCAGTTCCGGCCGGTCGAACATCCGCACCTCGGCGTACCCGGGGCGCAGCTGCTCCACCTTCGCGTGGATGCTGGACGTATACGGCGCCGCGAGCCCGACGGCCTTGCTGAACAGCTTCTTGCCGAACGGCAGCGGGGAGAGCCGATCCCAAAGCTCGCGAATGACGTTGCGATCGCTGTTCGCCATGGCGGACGGCGACAGAAAGGAGAGCGCGGAGGGTAGGTTCATGGTCGATTGGGAGACGGCAGTCTCAAGGGCAAACGCAGCTCGAGCAATCGAGGAAGTCCCAAGCAATGCCGTCGCAGTCACACGACCCGTCGCCCGACCAACCGCACGGATCGCCGTCGGAGCAGCAGGCGCCGGTGTTCGGCGTGCAGCCGCCGGGGCAGGTGTCGATGGGCACGCAATCCGGATCCGCCGAGCTGCATTGCGCGCAATCGACGGAGTCCCAGGCCTGCGTCCCGGCACATTGGCAGATGCCGTCGTCGCCCAGGCCGCAGGGGTTCGTCGGATCGCAGCAGGCATCGTCCGGAGGCGTGCAGCCGCCGGGGCAGGTCGTCGCGCCCGTGCACGACTCGCAGCCGGAGCACTCCTGTGCGTCCCAAGGATAGAAGCCGTCGCAATCGCAGAGGCCGTTCGCCGCGAGGCCGCACGGGTCGCCGTCGGCGCAGCACGCCGGATCCGGATTGCCACACCCGTTCGGGCACGTCTCCGCAGCGATGGTGACGGGGACGAGCGCGACGTTGTTGTCGAAGCTCGACTCCGCGATGGTCTTGTCGAAGTTCACCTCGACCTGAAGCATGTAATCGCCGGGCGGCACGTCGGTGATGTCGACCCATTGGCACGGCAGCGAGGCCGAGTAGATGTCGGACCAGCCGGCCGAAATGCCTTGGAAGCCGCAATGGTATTGCGCCGGGGGCGCGCCGGGCTCGAGCTCCTCGAAATCGAGGAGGCAGAAGGCCTGCTTGTGGCCGTTCGCCACGGTCACGCCGTTCGTGTCGATGAGCGAATAGCGCGCGTAACCGAGGAAGTGGTAATGGTCGTGACAGGCCGAATACTCGAAGAGATCGTTGTTCTCCGGGTTGCCGAGGAACAAATCGCCGTCGCCGGTGTTGGGCGTCTTGAGATCGAAGCGGAGGAGCTTGCGGTCGCCGGGGGCGTCGACACACCCTTCTTGAATCACGCATGCGTCGTCTTGGAACGTCTGCCAGGAGACCTCCGCGCTCGCCTGCACGCGCTCCGCGTCGATCGACAGATCCGACAGAACGCAGGTGCCGTTGTCTCCGCAACGCGAGCCGAGCGGGCAGCAGACGTTGTCCGCGCCGCAAACCATCTGCGCGGGGCACGTGTCGGTGCAGCCATAGCTGCCGTCGATCGGGTTGGGCTGGCAATACTCCGCCGTGCTGCACGTCGAGCCGTCGGGGCACTCCGCCATGCAGTTGCTCGCCGCCGGGGAGCATTTGTCGTTGCCGGCCACGCTGCCGGGGCAGCAGATCTCACCGACCTCGCAACAGATTGGATAGATTTCGGGGTTGATCGAACAGGCGTCCCGCTCCGCGGGGCACTCGGCCGCGCAATGCTCGTTGTCGACGCAGATTGGCTCTTGCTCGGTGCAGAGGGCACAGCCGATGGGACCCATTCCCCCGCCGCCGTCCGTGGGAGGCGAGCCGCCGTCCGTCGTGGCTCCGCCGTTGCCCCCGTTACCTCCCAGTCCGCCGCTTCCTGCTGTCCCGGTATCGTCGCCACAGGCAGCGGATGCGACAGCGAGAGCCAAAGCGAAAGAGAACGCAGGGTAGCGAAGGCTGGACATTGCGGCGCGCACGCTAGCACGGGCACCCCCCCATGTAAGGACCGCCTTGAGGAAGTTGGAGCGGCTTGCGAAAGTTGACGTCTCCGTGATCGAAGCAGCCCTTGAACAGTCCGCCGACCCGACGACCGTGCTCGATCGCCTGCGCAGCACGTTGGGCTTGGTCATCCGTGGCAAACCGGAGGCGATCGATCTGCTTCTCGTGGGGGCGCTCTCGGGCGGCCACGTGCTCATCGAGGACGTTCCCGGTGTAGGGAAGACGACGCTCGCGAAGTGTTTCGCACGTGCGCTCGATCTCGATTTCGCACGGATTCAGTTCACGCCTGATCTCCTACCTTCGGACATCCTCGGCACGCACACGCTCCACCCGCGGGAAGGGACGCTGTCGTTTCAGCGCGGACCGATCTTCGCGAACGTGCTGCTCGCCGACGAGATCAACCGGGCGTCGCCGCGCACACAGTCGGCGTTGCTCGAAGCGATGAGCGAAGAGCAGGTCACCATCGACGGCACGACGATGAAGCTGCCCGAGCCGTTCCTCGTCCTCGCGACCCAAAACCCGGTCGACTTCCAGGGCACGTATCCGCTCCCCGAGGCGCAGCTCGATCGATTCGTTCTGCGATTGAGCGTCGGCTACCCGGGCGAGGAAGACGAGCTAGAGATGCTCTTCGACCGCAAAGACAAGGACCCGCTCGAAGCGGTGCGTCCGGTCGCGGCGAGGAGCGAGCTCGTGCAGATGATCCTCCGCGTGAAACAGGTTCGGGTCGAGGAACGCGTCGCCCGATACATGCGGCGCCTGGTGCAAGCCACACGCGACCACGCCGACGTTGCATTGGGCGTCAGCCCGCGCGGCACCCTCCTTCTCTATCGCGCGTGTCAGGCGCGCGCGTTTCTCATGGGCCGAACCTTCGTCATGCCCGACGACGTGCAAGCGCTCGCGACGGCGGTGCTCGGCCATCGATTGATGGTTACGGAGCGGGCTCGTTATGGCGGTCGAGGTGCTTCGAGCGTCCTCGAAGAGGTGGTGAAGGCGATTCCCGTTCCGCTATGAACCTCGCGCGGTTGCTCAGGACGCTCCGGTCGAAGCGCGAGCTCGCGCGGCTGAACCACGTCCTGATTCCCGCGAAGAAGTCGGAGCGAGATCGCTTTCGGCGAAGTGTCTTTGGTCGCGCCATTGCGCCGACGTTCGGGGCCTATTCGTCACTCAGCCGCGAAGGGCGCGTGATGTTTCTCGTCACGCTGATGATTGGTCTCGCCGGTCTCGACGTGATGGACACGCAGGTTCATCTGCTCTTTGCGATGTTGTCGGGGTTGATCGTGGCGTCGCTCGCCGCGAGGCCGTTCTTTCGTGCGCGCGGACTGCAAGTCGACGTCGATGCGCCGGCGCGCGTGTCGGTGGGCGCCTCGCAGCGGTTCGTCGTCAACCTCACGAATGCCGGGAAAAAGCCTCTCGTTACCTTGCGCGTGTCGGCGCCGTTTCTTCCTTGGGACGGCCCCTGGATGAGCGCGCCGGAGCCCGTCACCGCCGTGCGACCGGGGACCAGCGCGACCACGACGGCGGAGGCGCGTTTTCTCGCGCGCGGCGAGCACCACCTCGATGCGTTCGAGGTCGGCATGCTGGTGCCGTTCGGGCTCGCGATCGGGCCGAGGCGAACCTCGAACGGCGCCAAGTTCCTCGTCGTCCCTCGCATTGCACCGGTCGCGTCGCTCGCGCTCGAACATCGGTTGCCGTCGGCGCGCGACGCGCGTGTTCTGTCGGTTACGCCCGGCGAGGCGGAGTTCTCCTCGGTCAGACCCTATCGCTCGGGTGATCCGCTGAAGCACCTTCACGCGCGCACCTGGGCGCGGACGGGCACGCCCCACGTTCGGTCGTACGTCGCGGAGAAGAGCGAACGCGTCGGCATTGCGCTCGCTCTCGACGGTGACGTCGCGACCGAAACCGAAAAAGAGGGAGCGCTCAGCCTCGCGGCCGGCGTCGCGGCGCAAGTGGTGAAATCGGGGGCGGGTCTGTCGGCGATGTCGATCGATATGGACAGCTTCGCGATCGAGCCGCGCTCCGGCCGCGCAGCGCTCGAAGCGGCCCTCGATCGATTGGCGGTCCATACGCTGACCGTGAAGGACGAGCCGGTCGAAGCCGCGCTGGAGGCATCCTCCGCTGTGTTGAGCAGCATGATCCTCGTCACGGCGGACGAGTCCCCGCGCCGCAAGGCGCTCTACGATCGACTTCGCGCGCGCGGTCTTCCTGTGAAATGGCTTCGCGTCACGGCGGAGCCCGTCGCGGACGGAGGCGGCGGCGAGGCGGCTCCGCGCCGCGTCACGCTCGCGTCGATCGAGGCGGAGGAGGCGCTCCGCCTGTGAGCACGGCCATTCGATTGCGCGCCGTGGGCGTCGCCGTCTTCCTCACCGGCATTGCGATGGCGTATCCCGCGCCGGAGGTGTCACGCGTCTTCTGCGCGCTCATCGGCGCCGTGCCTTTGCTCGTCGGTGCGCGGTTCGAGGCGGATCGCGTGGCGCAGGCGGCGCTCTCGACCGGCGCCATGATTGGCGGCGTGCTCATCGCGCGCCTCACTGCATCGCCGATCGAGATTGCGACGATCCTGTCCGAACGGACGATGTTGCTCGGTCTGCCGATGCTCTCCGTCGCGAGCGCGCGCGCGTGCCTCCATCGCCCGGTCTATGGCGACAAGCTCACCCTGCTCGCGGCGCTCGTCGCGTTGACGGCCGCGGGGCGCGCACAGACCGGCGCCGTCTTCCCCGTCCTCGCGGCGCTCTCGGTCCTTGCAGGCCTCGCTGCATTACGCGTTTCGGATCCGGCGCGCGCGCCGCTGTCGCAGTTGGGTGCGCGCCATTACGTCGGAATGGCCTTCGGCGCGACGATGGCGGGCGCGCTCGCGCTGGCCGCGACGTGGTCGTTGCCGCGCCTTCATCAGGCCGTCATTTCGGGGATCCTCTCGCGGTCGGATCGAAGCCGAACGGGCTTTTCGGAATCGATGGCGCTCGGCTCGATGGACGGAATGCTCCAATCGGATGCGGTCGTCCTCCGGATTCGCAATGGTGCGCCGAAGCTGCTGCGCGGGGTGGTGCTGACGGCCTATCAGCAAGGTCGCTGGGAGACGGGGCCCGATATGCCGCTTCCCGAGGTCGTCGAGACGCCGACGGAGCCCGAGGGGGCTCTGGTCGAGATCGAGCACGCACGCCGAGCGCCTCGCTATTTCCTCCCGCTCGGCGCGACCGATGTCGCAAGCTCGAGCGGGTTTCTCGATCGATTCGCCGACGGCACCGCCAAGCCGAGCACCGGCGCTTTCGCAAAGCGCCTTTGGTTCAACGAAGGTGACCCTCCCAATTCACCCCCGCCGACCCTCGCCGATCTGCAGGTACCACGCAGGGTCATGCCGGAGCTCACGGCGATTCTCGAAGAGTGGGGCGCCAGCGGCGATGATCCACGAAAGACGCTGGCATTGGTATCGGAGCACCTCGCGCGCGATTATCGGTATTCGCTCGACTATCGCCGCACGCCCGGGGTGGATCCGGTCATCGACTTTCTACGGACGAACCGCGAGGGCCATTGCGAGTATTTCGCTTCCGCTTTTGCGCTCCTCGCACGGTCGTCGCGTGTCCCTGCGCGGGTGGTCGCCGGATACCGCGTGATGGAGACGTCGCCGCTCGGCTATTCGATCGTGCGGGAGCGCAATGCGCACAGCTGGGTCGAGGTGTGGATCGACGACCATTGGGAGACGTTCGATCCGACGCCTTCGTCGGACCTCGCCGCTGCGTCACCAGCGGTGACGCCGTGGATCGGCGCGATCATCGACGGCATTCGCACGGGGTGGGAGGCGGTCGACGATTGGTTCGGCAGGCGCACCGCGTTCGAGCTTTCGCTCACGCTCGTCACCTTGGTGGCGCTGCTCGTGATGGTGCGCGCGTTGCGAGGTCGACGAGGCAAACGTCAGGTCGAGCGTGTGGACCAACCCGCCGAGCTCGAGCGCCTCACCCGTGCATTGAAGGGCATCGGGATCGAACGCGCGCCGCACGAGACGCTGGCGGCGCTCGCGGCGCGCGTCAAAGGAAGCGAACGCGTGGGCGAGGAGCTACGCGCCGAGATCGTGGGCGCGCTGGCTCGCTATGAACGGCATCGTTACGGCGCGGAGGGCACGTTGCCGGACGCCCTCGCCGCGCTTTCGCGCGTGGCAGCGCGGCTCTGATCCGGCAGGCGCTACTTCTTCGGCGGCTTGGGCGTCTTCGGCGCCTTCGCGGAGGCAGAGCCGGTCGGGGCGGCGGATGCCGCAGCTGTCGCGGTCGCAGTGGCCGTCGGCGCGACGGTGGGCGCGGCAGTCGGGGCGGCGGTCGGCTCGGCGGTTGCTGGCGAAGAGGTCCCGCCGGCCATCATCTCGAGCAGGGCATCGTCTTGGCCCGGGGGATCGATCGGGCGGCCCGGGTACGCTTCGGGGGCCTCGGAGCTGCCGCAGGCGGGGGCGAACGCGAGGAGCGCAACCAGGGCGGCGAACGTCGCGCTGCCTTTTGCGCGAATGGAGACGAGCGAGCCCGGCGTCGGGGCGGTCAGCGGGGAGAGCCTGCGCATGGCGGAACGCTACACGAGCCGGCGGCTATTTGGATCGCTTTCGGGCCGCATGTTGTAATCACCGCCGTGCGCGCTTCCATAAGGCTTCCTCGACGCGTAGGGTCCCGATCCGGAGCCCTTTTTCCCGTACTTGTCGCGTCGATGGCCGCAGCCGGCTGCCACTCGTCGGAGGGGGCGAAGACCGCGGGCGACGCCCAGGGTGACGTCGCCACCGAGGATGTCGGCTCGGGTGCCGGACAAGGGCGTTCGGCGCCGCGTGCGACGGGAACACCGTCCGGCCCCGCCGTCGTGAACTACCCGGGATTCGAGGTCTTGCCCGACGGCCGGTCGGTCGTGAGCGTGCAGATTCGGGGCGCGGTGCAGATCTCCGAGCAAAAGGCGGAGGGCCGCATCATCTACGTCCTCAGCGGGGTGAACGTCCCGGAGAAGGTCAATCGGCTGCCGCTCCTCACGCAGCATTTCCCGACGCAGGTGACGTCCGTCACCATCGAGCAGACGCCGGGGGGCGCGAACCTGGTCATCGACCTTCGCGAGCCGTCCACATCGACGTTCAAGGTTCACCAGAACGAATCCGGCAACATGCTCACGGTCGTGCTCCCGCGATCGGCGAAATGGGGCACGACGAACCCCGAACAGGACCCCACCAACTTCGAGCGACCGGAGGAGGAAGAAAAGAAATCCACCGACGTCTACGAAGAGTCCGGCAACGAATCGGTCCGCGAAGAGTCGGAGGCGGAGACCGCGCGTCGCCGCAAGAAGTCGAAGCGCCAGCCGAAGCGCTGGGTCGAGCGCGCGCTGACCCTTCCATACCGCACGCTCGCGCCCGATATTTCGGTATCCGCCGGCGGTTACGGCACACGCGATCAACGCGCGTATCTCGCGTCGGGGGTCCGGTACGGCATCATCGATCAAGTCGAGGTCGAGGCGACACCGCACTCCTTCCGGCTGTCACCAAATCCCGCTTATGCATTCCCCAGCATCGGAATCACGGCGGGATATACGGGCCACACCTTCGAGATCGCCGGTCGCGCTCGGTATTTCATCGGCGTCGATTCGGACGTCGGGGTCAGCGCCGGTGCGCTCCTCGTCGGTGTTCCGATGGCCATCCACCTGTCGAATTGGGGGCGCATCGACACCGGCGCGTTCGTCACGCTCGATTTCGAGAACACGCTCGAGACGCCGCTTTCGACCCGTGGTCTCGTCCTCGAAAGTTCGAGCGATTTTCGCGCAGGGTTGTTCAACACCGGCGCAAGCCCCCTCTATTTCGATACCGGGATACCGTTCCACTTCCTGTTCCAGCCGGTTCAGGAGTTTTGGTTCGGTATCCATCACGGCATCAACATCCTGGACTTCGAGAACGCGTCCGAGACGTTCGCCCTACCGCTCGGCGCCGAAATCGGCATCAGCGCGAGCAACGATTTCAATCCGACCGCCGACCTCGGTGTCCGAGCCGACCTGCCGCTCTTCATCGTTCCGGGTCGCGACGACGTGATCGAAGAGGACGCCTACGAAATCGGCGTGTGGTTCCGCTGGTACCACCACCTCTAAAAGAGAGAACGAGAGAGAGAGAAACAGGAAGACTGGAAGGTTAGGAAGATCAGAGCTCAGGGAATTTAGGAGCTGCGGGGGCGAGGCGGCGTCACGAAGTCGACCTCTCTCAAACCCTTCCTGACTTCCCGTCTTCCTGTTTATCCCTCTTCTCTACCTTCTCTCTCTTCTTCTTCCTCTCACTCGCCTTCGTCGGCGATGAAGAGCTGTGTACCGACGGTGACCTTGTCGCCGTCGACACGGCCGACCTGGCAGAACAGGCTCGTTTTGCCGTCGCCGTCGAGATCCCCTTCGGCCGACACCTCGAAGCCGTTCGGTCCGGGGTCGGGGCCGCCGCGGGCAACACACTTGTACGGGCCGCCGGCGCGGTACTCGTATTGGAAGTAGCTCGGCGTCGTCATCATGAACTTCAGGCACTTCCAGCCTGCGGTGTCGTCGCCGGTGTCGTAATCCTTCCCCGGGGTGAGGTCGGCTTGGTACTTCGTGCCCGAGGGGACGGTCGCGGGGACGGGCGGAGCGCTCTGGCAGAGCGCGTGCTTCAATGCGCCACTCGCGGAGACCTGCTCGCGCTCGTAGGCACCCACGGCGCCGCGCGCGATTGCGCCGACCGTGTTCTTCGCCTCGGCGCCCTTGGCCGAGGAGAGGTATCGGCGGACACCATAGATGGCGAGTGCGCTCATTGCGCCAATCACCGGAACCGCGGCGCCGCCCTTCAATACGGCATCGACACCCTTGTCGGAGTCGTTGAGCACGAGCTCCGAACCTGTCGCGCCGCTCAGCGGCAGCTTCATCGACGGATCTTGGGGGACCGCCTTCATCAGCTGGTCGTAGTCGACGAACATCGCCAGCTGCGACGGCGTCGCCTTCGATTGGAAGCTCACGTACGCGGGATTTTTGGCGAGGGTCGAGTCGCCCTTCTTGTACGCCGCGACGAGCTTCTCGCTGAGAGCCGTTTCGCCGAATGCGACGACCACGGCCCCCGGTAGCAGCTCGACCACCGCGACCTTCTTTGCGTCGACCTTGATCGTGACCTTGCCTTCGCCGAACTTGATCTTCGGGTCTTTGACCGCGCCCTTCGCGAGATCGAAGACCTTCTTTGCGAAAGCGTCGTCCTTCACGTCCAGGGCGAGGAGCATCGTCGCCTCGTCCCCGAGCTTCGACGGATCGCTGAGGGTGGTCGCCCCGACGTAGAAGCCGAGGCTCAGGCCGTCGCCGAGCGCGCGATCGAAATCGGCGAGCGACATCCCGACGCCCTTCAAGACGCCGTCTGCCGAGGGCGTCAGGTCCTGGCCCGTGGCGCGACCGAGCTCCGCGAGAAAATCCGCAATCGTCTTACCGGCCGGCCGCGCGAGCGACAGATCGAACGCCATCGCCGGCGTGCCGGGAAGCTTGCCCAGTCCCGCGTGTGTCGTCGGTGCGAGGACGGCGCTGAGCCGCGGCACCTTCGTGCCGAATTGCTTGTAGATGAGCTCGCCGTCTTCGAGCGCGAAGTTCAACCGCGCAAATGACCCGGGCGCGAATGCGTCCGCGTTGTCCGCCAGCGCGCTCAAATCCCCGAACGCGAAGATGCCGTCGGCTCTTACCGCTTTCGCGTGCTCGCTCGCGCTGAACGCGGGCGTTTTGCCCGAAAGCGTGTCGACCACCCTTGTGAGTGCTTCCTCTTGGTTCGAGAGCGCAATCAGCCGCGGTTTTGGAATCCAGGCTGCGAAGGTCGGCTCGGAGGCCGACTTGCCGAGGATGTAGTTGCCTGCGGCGGTCTTTTCGGGCTTCAGCTCGGCGAGGAGATCCTCCACCGCCTTCGCGTCCTTGAAGCGCAAGACTCCACCGACGGTCGGCTTGGGTTTGTCCGCTCCGACGTCACCGAACCCCGCAAACCCGTCGAAGCCATCGAAGGCGGCGCGGATGGTCGCTTCGGATGCGCCCGTCTCCTTGGCGACCGAGGAGACGAACTGCGGGAGGAATTGCTCGGAAAACTCTTTGCCTGCGGGAAAGCCCGCCAGGCTCGGACCGCTCACGACGATGCGAGATCCACCGGGGATCGCGTCGAGCAGGTTCGTCACCTGGTCCGGAATGACGGCGGGCTTCGGCGCGGCCTGTTGATCCGCAGCGGAAGCGGCCGCGGATGTCGTCGCAGTCGACTCCGCCGAGTCGGCCGGGCTGGTGCCTTGCTCGCTTCCGCACGCGAGCGCAAAGCCGAAAAACAGCGGTGCGACGCGTGCGACGAGACGCCCCCCCATGGTGTGGCTCGTCAGGCGACGAGGTCCTTCAGACCCTTCATGGGCGTCGCCTTGACCTTACGGGAGGCGGGTTTGCCCTTGATGATCTGCTTCTCCTTCGTGAAGGGATTCACGCCCTCGCGATCTTGCGTGGCCGGCGTCTCCTTCACCTTGAGCTTCAGCAGGTTCAACACGACCAGCTCGCCCGGGCCGTTCGGTCCGAGCTGATCTTTGATGAGGGCCGAAAGAGCATCGAAGACGGCCGTCACTTGCCGCTTGTCGAGGCCGGCCTTCTCGGCCATCGCCGCAACGAACTGAGGCTTCGTCATCTTGCTCGCACCGGGCATCGGACTCCTCCTTTTGGGGACCTTCGAGTAGGGCGCATGCCATAACAACCGCCCGAAGGATTCGCAAGCGATCTAGGCCGGTCTTAAACAAATGTGCAGTGAAAAAGCGCCCGAAAAAGACGCAGGCGTCTTCTGGAGCCGGCCGTCGGCCGGCGTCGGCAGGAGCTCGCACCACGGAAACGGACCTCAGCCGTCGCCGCCGATCCCCAGGGCGACGCCGCCCATCAGCCGGGTGGTGTTGTCGCGGTTCGTGTAGAGCTGCCGCTCGACGCCGACGATGCCGGTGATCTCGAGAATCTCGAACATTCGAAAGCCTGCGCGGACTTCGGCGCGCGGCGAGGGGAGCGACTCCTCGGCGTCTTCGCGATCCACGTACGAGTTGTCGCTGCCGACCGAGACCCCGCCCGACATCGCGACGATGTAGTCGTCGCTGCGGACGCCGACGGTGACGAGGAGCGGCACGTCCAGCGAGCTTCGAGAGCCGAAATGCGCGGCTTCGACACCGAGCACCGTTCCGCCGAGGAGGACGCTGACGTCGCCCGCGCCGATCGACGCGTACAGCTCCATCGCAGCGCGCGCGAGATAGCCGCCGCTCTCGAAATCATCGACCGCGACGCCCTGCATGAAATAGGCGGAGCCGCCGAGCACGACACCTTCGCGAACCTTCGGCTCCGCCGCTTTTCCATTCGTGTCGGCGACCGGCTGCGCAACGGGCGCTGCGATGGGGGCCGGCGCGGCGGCGGTCGGTGCAGGCGGCACGTCCGTCGCGACCGCCAAACCGTCAGCGAGCGCCGAGGTAGAGAAGAGGGCGACGACCAGCGACGTGCAAGCGAAGCATCCGAGTTTCAACATGCCCTCGTAACGCGGGGCAATCGGTGGGCTTACAGCTCGGCCATGCGCGCACCTGTGGCGCAATCTTGCCGCGTTGCTGCGGGTGCGCGCGCAGGTCGTGGTTGACCGTTGGACGTCAAAGCGTTTCCATTCGCTTCCATGGGAGACGCGGAACGGAGCTCCTATTTCCCTCCGCTGCCGGCGCTGGGGCCCCCGCCCGAGCGCGAGGTGATGCTACCTCCGCCGAGCAGTCCGGATTTGGCGGCGCAACGCCTGCCGAGCGCGCCACCTCCTGCGGCGGCATCGCCCGAAGCGGCATCGCCCGACGCGGTGTTGCCGATCGCGCCCGAGCCCACGCTCGTCGCACCGACGGGACCCAACGTTTCCCCGGCGCTCGGCACCCTTCGGCCGAGCGCGTCTCCTTCGCGGACCTCGCTCGATGCGGGCCGAGGCTCGATCTCGCCGAGCAGGCTTTCGCTCGGGCCGAGCCGCACGTCGCTCTCGCCGCGTCGGCGCAGCCTCTTCGATCTCTCACACAACCCGTCCACCGCGCGGCCGACCGTCTCGATCCTTCCGCCGCTACCGTTTGCACGCGGCGCCTCGTGGTCTTCGTTCGGTCTCGTCGGCCTGCTCGGGATCATCGTGGTCTTCCTCGTCGTTCGGTGGACCGGCGCGCTGGAGGGCATGGCGCGCCCGGCCGTCGGGAAGAACGTGACGGCGGCGGCCAGGATGGACGAGATGCCTTGGTTCCCCGTCCCGACTCGGACACGCGCCGCGAAGCCGGCCGCCGAGGTCGAGCAGAAGGAGGACGAAGGAGCGCGCGCGGACGCGCACTTGCGCAGGACCGGGCGCAGCAGCCTCTCGCGAGGGGTCTTCTTCCTGCCTCCCACGTTCGCGTCCGCCGACGGCGGGTTCGATTTGGTCCTGTTCTTCCACGGCAACACCGACCTCGCGGAAGAGGGCATGATCCTTTCCGGCATCAATGCGGCGGTGGTCATCTTCAACTTCGGCAATGGCTCGAACGCCTACGAAGAGCGATTCCACGATCCGAGCCGTTTCACCGACACGCTGCTTCGCGTGCACGACGAGCTGCGATCGCGCGGGCTCGAGAAACCTCACGTCAACCGGATCGCGCTCGTCTCGTGGAGCGCCGGATACGGCGCCACGCAAGGGATCCTTCAGCAACCGAAGCTCGCGGATCTCGTCGACGCGATCGTCGTGCTCGACGGCATGCACGCAGGCTTCATCGGTGACGGACCGGAGATCGCGCCGGGGAGCCTCGCGCCGTTCGTGTCGTTCGCCGAGCGCGCAAAGAAGAACGAGAAGCTCTTCGTGCTCACGCACTCGAACGTCGAGCCGGTCGGCTACGCCAGCGTCGCCCGCAGTGCGGATTACCTGTTGAAGCTCGTCGACGTGCCGCGCGAGAAGGTCGAAGGGGAGACGTTCCTCCCGGCGTACGCCAGCCTCTCCGGCGTGCTGCCGCAGGACGAGCTCGTCACGCTCAAGCAGCGCTCACAGGCCCACTCGGGCTCGCTCATCATCAAAGGTTACGGCGGCAATCAGGCCAATCACCACATCATGCATCTGGTGCAATTCCCGGATACCGCGATGGGGCCTCTGGTCGAGCGCTGGATGAAAAAGTAGGCGCGAAGAAGTAAGCGCGTAGAGGTATCGGCGCGCGGCGCGGTCACGTTTGGTGTCCGCGCTTGACGCGTTTTTGCGTTGGTCTATATTCACCCAAATGGGTGAACGTTCTTCCGCGCGACTCGATGCCATGTTCGGCGCGCTCTCCGACCCGACGCGGAGGGGGATTCTCGCCCGCCTCGCGCAGGCGGATGCGCGCGTGACGGACCTCGCGAGCGCATTTCCCATTTCGCTCAACTCGACCTCCAAACACCTGCGAAAGCTGGAGGAAGCGGGCCTCGTGCGCCGCTCGATCGTCGGCCGGGAGCATTTCCTTTCGCTGAACGCGGAGCCCCTCGCCGAAGCGGCGGAATGGATCGATCACTATCGGCGGTTTTGGGAAGAACGGCTCGCCGCCCTCGATGCCTTCGTGACGAAGAAGTCCTCGCCGCGGAAGCGACGCGTCCAATGAGCGTCGCAATCGCGTATCCGAAGGTTACCGTCCGTCGCGTGATTGCGGCTCCTCGAGAGGCCGTATTCGACGCCTGGCTCGACGCGGACAGCCTCGCCGCCTGGATGTTGCCGCGCGGGATGACGCACGCGACCGCGACGGTCGAACCGCGCGAGGGCGGGGCCTACGAGATCGTCATGCACGGCGCGGGAGCCTCGTACGTTCACACCGGCACGTACCGCGTCATCGACCGGCCGCATCGGCTCGTCTTCACGTGGAGCTCGGACGCGACGAAACATCGTCCGACCCTCGTCACGGTCGAGCTTCGCGCGGACCGCCGAGCCACCGAGGTCGTGGTGACGCACGAGCAGCTGCCGGACGCCGACGCGATTCGGTCGCACACGGAGGGCTGGACCGACGTGCTCGATCAGTTGGCCGTGAGGATCACCGGCGGCGCCGGAGGGTGAGCCGGCGACCGCGAAGGAGGAAACGATGCTTCTACAGAACAAGACCGCCGTCATCTACGGAGGTGGCGGAGCAATTGGAGGCGCGGTGGCGCGCATGTTCGCTCGCGAGGGGGCGAAGGTGTTCGTCGCCGGGCGCTCGAGGCAAAAGCTCGACGAGGTCGTTCGGCTCATCACCGACGAAGGCGGCGTGGCCGAAGCTGCCGAGGTGGATGCGCTCGACGAGGCTGCCTTGGACGCGCACGCGAACGATGTTGCGAAGCGTGCCGGCAGGATCGACATCGCATTGAATGCCGTCGGCCTCCGACATGTACAGGGCACGCCGTTCGCCGAGCTCTCCTATTCGGACTTTGCCCATCCGATCCACGCGTACATGCGGACGAACTTTTTGACGGCGAAGGCCGTCGCTCGTCACATGCGCGTGCAACGACGCGGCGTCGTCCTCACGTTGTCGACGCCCGGAGCACGGATGTCGGGTGTCGGTTTCCTCGGTTATGGCGTCACGTGCGGCGCCGTGGAGACGTTCTCGCGGATCCTCGCGGGGGAGCTCGGTCCGAGCGGCATTCGCGTCGTGTGCCTTCGTCCGGATGCGATCCCCGAGGCGATCGCCGTGTCGCATTCGCGGAGCGTGTTCGAGGGTGCCGCGGAGCGCGCGGGGATCTCGGTCGAGACGATGCTCGACGAGCGCGCTCGCAATGGGACCTTGCTCGGGCGGTTCCCGACACTCGCCGATGTCGCGAGTTACGCGGCGTTCGTCGCGTCGGATCGCGCAGCCGCCACGACCGGTGCCATTGCGAACTTGACCTGCGGATCCGTCGTGGACTGAGCGCGGTTTTTCCCGCTCACGTTCAATGAATTTCGCTGCGGTCGACGACCTTCACCGTCGCGGGGCGGCGCGGGGCGGCGCGAGGTTTCGCCTCTCGGTGCGGGCGCTTCGAATCCGAAGGGGCAGGGGTCGCGCTGGCGCTCGCGGTCTTCGTCGCCGAGCGCTCTACGTCGATGCTCGGCGGCGTCGCTCCCGCGGTATCGACCCGCGGGGGTGGGGAAGCGACGGCGTCCACCGCGGCCGGCGGAGGCTCCACGTCGATGGCCATCAACCGCGGCGAGGTCGCCCATAGCGGTCCGTGCATCGCGCACCGGGCGGCGAGCGATGCGACGACGGCGACACCCAGGACGGCGAACGCGACACCCACCATTCCACCGAGAGGACGATTCGTGCGAGCACGCGAGATCGCGGGCGGCGCGCAGGTCGCTGCGTGCGGGCGAATCGTGGGCTCGGCATCGGGGATCACCAGCGGCGTGCGGGTGGGCACCGCCGATTCGATGGCTTCCCGGAACGCTCGCGCCATTTCGATCGGTGACGAAAATCGCAATGAATGGTCGTACGCGAAGGCGCGGGCAAACCATTCATCCAGAGCTGCGGGAACGTCGGCTCGAAGCTTCGACACCGGTACGTAGCGACCGACCGTAATGGCGAGCATGGTCTGCTGCGGCGTATCCCCTTCGAATGGGACGATGCCGGCGAGCGCCTCGTAGGCAATGACCGCCATCGCCCACAGATCCGTGTGCGGCCCGACGGGGCGATGCTCCACCAGCTCCGGGCTCATGTAGTCGGGCGTGCCGACGACGAGGCCGTGCGAAGTCTGCGTCGGCGAGTGCAGACCCAATTGGGTGCTTATCGCTTTGGCGACGCCGAAGTCTGCGAGCTTCACGATCTCTTCGTCGATATCGTTGCGCGCGAGGATGATGTTCGCGGGCTTGAGATCGCGATGAACGATGCCCTCCGCGTGCGCGATGGCGACGGCGTCCGCAAGCTGCACGAGGATGGTGGCGATTCGGTCGAGGCCGAGCGGGCCCTCGGTGACGATCGCCGTGTCGAGCGACATTCCATCCACGAGCTCCATCACCATGAATGGTCCGTGCGCGTCGCAATCGGCGTCGTGCACGAGGACGATCGAGCGCGTCATCGGCGCGAGTCGTGCAGAGACCTGCGCCTCGAATCGAAATCGCTCGAGCAGCGCGCGCGCTTCGCTCTCCGTCGCGCCGAGGTCGTTGCGACAGAACTTGATGGCGACGCGCGACTTCAAAAAGAGATGCTCGGCCGCCCACACCTCGCCCTGTCCACCACGTCCGAGGAGCTCCTGCAGGATGTAGCGGTCGGCAATGACGTCCCCCGCCCGGTAGGACTTCGACCATTGCGGTGGAGGCAACATGGTGGGCGTCACGGAGGTGTTGGATCCGGAGCACGCGTCGTTCCACCGAGCCCGCGCCACACACGAGCGAAATATTACGCAGGCATTCTTCGCGCGCCGAGAGGGCTCGGGAGAAGCTGTGGCTGCTCGCCGTAGCTCGCGTGCTTCGTCAGTGCGAATTGACTCGGCTAGCTCTCGCTAGAAAGCCATCGAGAGGCGGTGCGTTCTTCCTCGACGTGTGACGGCGTCCGCGCGGGCGAAGCTCCTCACACGAGAGCCTGCGCGTGCGCGCGACGAGGAAAGGGTGGGTGATCACGCACCGTTTTGCACTCGTTGCGTTGACCCGCGGACGGCGCGCGCCGTCAGAAGCCGGTCGTTCCGCCGAACAGGAAGCGAACCACGCTCGGTGCTCCGCCGTCCTCGAAGGTGTCCGTGCCGAAACCGACGAGAAGGTTGAAGGAATGGTCGCGGTGATTCGGGGAACGAATGCCACCGATGAACGAAAACCGAAGCTTTTCCGGCTCGAAGTCTTCGAGGTGGGATTCGTTGAATGCATTGCCGACGGAGGCCTGGAGCGTACCGTCGAGAAAAGCCCAGATCGGCCAGCGATAATCGAGCGTTGCTGCGACGGCGCTCGATCCGAGCAGATAGCCGGGCTTGAAGCCGCGCATGATCTCGAGGTCCGGGACGTCCTCGATGTGTTTGGAGCCGACGAGCTCCGTAAAGGGGATGATCGCGTCCTGCGTCAGCGGGTCTTGGAAATACGCCGACAGGATGAGGCCGAGCACGCGTTGCGTACCGGTGATGTCGACGAAACCTCCGAGCGAGGCGCTGTAATTCATCCATCCGCTGCGCTTCGGCTCGTCGAGCTCACCGACGAGCTCACCGGCCGCCTCGAACGCGACGCCGCTTCCGGGCTCCGGCCGAGGTTTGCGCGAATCCAATGCGACCCGCAGGCCGGTCTTCGCGGTCGCGTACGGCCGCCCATAGTGCGGCGGAATGGGGAAGTCGCCGTCGAGGATCCGCCGGCGAATGGTCGGGGGATCGCAGATCTGGCCGATTTCGGTCTCGGTGAAGAAGCTCACTTGCCCGCCGCACTCGCCCGCACCGGTGGTCGTCCAGCGGCCGGTCACCCACCCTTCGAGGAACGTGCCGCGCCACGGTTCGATATGCACTCGGCCGCCGCCGCCGATCGTCGTCACCATGTAGGTCGAGCGCGTGTCGTCGGTGACGTCCGGGCCGATTCCCCAAAAGAGCAGATCGGCGCGCGTCAGGAAGCTCGCCTCCAGTTGGAAGTACGAGCGCGATCGTTCTTGCCCGATCGGCATTGCGATCGGGATTCGATCCGCGAGGGCGGCGCGCCAGAACTTCTTGCCGCCGAAGCCGAAGCTCGCGCGCAGGTCGTTTCCGGGGGCGAGGAAGTCGTTGTAGAAAAAGTAGAGCCCGATGCTCGGTCGAAAGCCGAAGTCGAGGAACGCCGTCGGGATGATGCCGATGTTGTTGTCGGGCCCGAAGGTGAAGAACTTCTGGAGCTCGGCGATGACCTCGTTCTCCTCGACGGCGACCGTGAGCGCGCCGAGCGGGATGCGAAGGATGTATTCGCTCACCAGATAGAACGGGAAGAAGATGACGCGCGGGATCCACAGCGCGTCCTGCCCCGTGGTCGTGACGTCCTCACGACCGTCGTAGTCCTGGGCGACGCGCTTTTCGCCGGGGGCCAGATCCTTTCGGGGGGCGGGCTTTCCGCTGCGCGGCGGGGGACGCGGACCGCCATACCCCACGTCGTCGGTGGGGGCCGGCTGAGCGGCTGCAGGCGGCGGCCCGGGAGCTGGAGCTGGGGCAGCCGTCGGAGGTGTGGGCGGCGCAGAGGTCGGCTGCGCGTGCGCTTCCACGGTCGCGAGCACCGCTGCGAGACCGAACGCGATCCCCATCGCGCAGCGGCTGCTGGCTGCGTGCCTGATCGGCTTCGCGAGATCCCCGAGGAGCGCCCGTAGCATCGGCGGCCGACACATAGCGGAAATGCGTCCGCGCGGGGGCGAATTGAGCACCCCACCCAGGTGGGAAGCCCGCATTCTTTTTCGCGCCGTGTCGAGTCAGCGGTCGTAGCGCGCAGTGCCCGCCGCACGCTGGAGATCGTCGATGATCGCGCGCTCGGTCGCATCGAGCGCGGGGTTTCGCTCGATCGGTGTCGAGAGCGGCCGTGGCTTCATGCCACGGCGATGCGTTCGCAGATGGGCCGACGTCAGGGAGCCGGCGGCATCACCCGCGCCGTGGATCAGCGGAAACAGATCGGGACCGACAGCTCGGCGCGGACCGGGCGCGACGACGAGCTCGTCACCGGATCGAAGGCGCGCCGTCCACCCTGCGACGAGGTGGTCCGCAGGGTCCTCATAGGGATCCATGGAGCCGGGCGCGCCGCGTGCGATGAACGACGCCACGCTCTCGGAGCGATCGATACGATCGAAGCCGAGGGTGAGGCCGCGTGCGTGTGCCATGTCCTCGAGCGAGCCGAGGGGCGTCTCTCCGTTGGTCCACACGAGAAGCGAGTCGTCGTCGAAGCGGGGGGCGCGCGCGGTGGGAAGGTCGACGCTGCGAGCGGGGCGCTCCGGTGCTTCGGCAGGCAGAAGATTCCCCGGGTTGAAGATTCCCGCGGGATCGAGCACGCCGCCGAGCGCGCGAACGACCTGCACGCCGAGCCCGAGCTCGCGGCCGAGCTTCGGTGCTTTGCTGCGCCCGACGCCGTGATGATGAGACAACGTTCCGCCCGCGCGGATGGCGGCCTCCATCGCGTCGTTCCAGGTCCGGTCGTACACCGCTTCTGCTTCTTCGCGTGTCGGCGCGCTCCCCGCGAAGGTGAAGTAGATGCTGCAGCCGTCGGGGTACGCGTGGGAAAGGTGCGCCATCACGAAGACGTGCGGGTGCATCGCGTTGCGCACGCTCTCGTAGAGCTCGCCGAGCCGCGCCCACGTCGTCGCGACCTCCATCGTGTCGCTGAAGGCGCCGGCCATGAAGACAGGTGCCTGGCGATAGCTGACGGCGTAGCGGTGTTTGAACCAATGGCGCGCGGGTGCTTCGCCGAGCTCACGCGCGCCGTTTCGGGCAGCGACGTTGCGTGCACGCTCGAGGTCCGGAGCGTTGGTTTCGGCCGTGCCTTCGAAGACGAGCACGAGCGTCGCTCCGCCGAAGGCGCGATCACCCAACCGATCGATGACGCCGTTCATCATCGACGGGTGCCGAAGCAAGAGCCTCAGCGCGGCGTTGCGAATCGTCGTCTCGGTCGCGCTCTTCGCTTTCTTCGCGCCACCGCGGTGGGATCGAACCGCGCCGCGACGAGCCATGAACGAGTCGAACGCGTCGTAGAGACGCGCAACGGCGGGGCGAAGCCCGGCCTGGAACATGTCGCGCATCGCTTCCCAACCGCGCTCGACCGTCGGGAAAGAGAACGCCGCAAAACCCCTCGTTTCCGGTCGCGGATGAATGCGCAGCTCAGCGGACGTGACGACGCCGAAGATGCCCTCGCTGCCGATGACCAGCTGCGTCGCGTCCGGGCCGTTCACCCGGCGTCGCAGCCGCACGACCTCACCTCGCCCGACGACACACTCGAGCGACACGACCATGTCTTCGATCTTCCCGTAGAGGCCCGAGCACTGGCCGGCGCTGCGCGCCGCGACCCACCCGCCGACCGTCGAGCAAAGGATGCTCGAAGGGAAGTGGCCCAGCGTGTAGCCACGCGCGTCGAGATCTTCTTCGAGCCGGATCCCCATCGCGCCCGCTTCGACGTCGAGCGACGCGGCGCCTTTCGGTTCGAGGCGCCGCACGCGGTTCATCTTCTTGAGATCCAAGATGACGGTGCGCGCGTCGGGGAGCGTGCCCGCGCAGACGCCGGACCCTGCGCCGAACGGCGCAACGGGGATGCCCTCTGCTGCGCAGCGCCGAACGATCGACGCGACCTCTTCCGTCGTCGTCGGCCACACGATCGCAGCTGGGCGCGACTGGGGCAGGGCCCCGTCACGAACGCCGATGTGATGGCGCGGCCACAGGTCGCGCGCGTAGCTCAAGCGATCGATGTCGGTCGAGCTGATCTCCACGGCAGGCGCCGCGTCTTTCACCGCGCGTCCGATGTTCCGCTCGTCCACGTGCCTGCTCCTGCGACAGAGGGCTCAGCTGCGCTCGGCGAGGATGATGAGGCTCGGCGACTCCGTGCCGAAGAACACGCCGGGGTGCGCCGTGTGGCCCGTCACCTCGATGACCTTGAAGCCGACTTGATGCAAAAGCGTTCCGAGCTCGTGAAGCGTGTACAGACGAATCGAGTAGTCGAGCTCGCGTGAAAGACCGCCCTCGAACATGGCCGTCCGCTTCACGCGCATGCGGCTCGTGAAGAAGTCGACGTACATGTCATCCATGCAGACGCACTGCGTGCCCTCGAACCAGACGAGGCTCGGTGAGCGAGGCGCGACGTAGTCGCGGTTGATCACCTCGAGGAGGAACATGCCGCCCTGACGGAGCGCGCGGTGCACCTTCTGCAGGACGGCGAGGTTCTTCTCGTCGTCGAAGTAACCGAGGCTCGTGCCCCAGCAGTAGACGCCGTCGAAGGCCTCGTTGTAGTTGAGCTCGCGCATGTCGCCTTGCACGAGGTTCGGCGGCGCATAGGTGGTGGCCGACCTCATGCGGCTCTTCACCTTCTGCTCGGCGATCTTCAACATGCCCTTCGAATAGTCGTAGCCGACGACGCTGTAGCCGCGGGCCGCGAGCTCCACCGCGTGGTCGCCCATGCCGCACGCGAGATCGAGCACGACGGCATGCTTCTCCATGCCGAGGCTCTCTTCGATGAAGTTGACCTCGCGCAGGATCGTGCGCTCATCCGGGCGGTCCATCGTGCGGATGTACTCGTCGGAGAAGATGTCTTCCCACCAGAGCTTCGCCTTGGGAGGTGCCTCGGTCGCCGTCGCCGCGGGTTTCGGAGTCTCGGCTTTCGGCGCTTCGGGCTTCGCGTCTTTCTTCGGCGGCGGAGGAGGCGGGCGCTTTGCGCGCTGCGACTCGGTCGGAGCGCTCGGCGCCGCAAAGGGCATCGCGTCCGGCTCGATCTCTTCCAGGATCTCGTCGCCGCTCGAGATCGCGACCTCGGGGAGCGCGTCGAGATCGAGCCCCTCCTGGTCCCGCGTCTCGACGACGATGACCGGCGCTTCGCTCGGCGTACCGCGGCTGACGACGTCGACCCTCTGAACGACGGAAGGCGCCGCCGGCGTCCACCCCGCCTCGAGCGCTTCTTCCTCGAACGTGCGGTGGCTCGCCGGAGGCCACGTCGCGACTGCCGAAGTGATCGGCGGCGGCGGATCGCTACCGATGCTGATGATGCGCAGGGCCTGGACGATCGTGATCTCTTCCGGCCCGAAATCGGCGCTCGCGAGCGGCTCCGGCGTCGGCGCGCTGTCGAGCCGCGAGGGGCTCGCCTCTTGCGGCGTCGGGGCGTCGCTCGCCGTCGGATCGGGGATCTTCACCGTGCGTCGTGAGGTTTTGCGACGGCCCATCTCGCTTGGACGCGGGACGGACATCGAGGATGTGGAGGCGGCACCAGGTGCATCGAAGGTCGGGGGCTGCGGTGCTGCCGGGATCACCGGGCGCGTGAGATCGGTCGGGGGCGGGTTCGATGCCGGGCCGCCCCCCGTCGCACGAGCCGGCGCGTGCGACGCAGGTCGCGAAGCGGCTGCGCCGACGGCTGGATGAGCCTGCGACGTCGGCGCGTGTGCGCGCGGATCGTAGTCGGCGGTCGGCGCGTCGTCGGGGTCGACGACCATCGTCTTTTCGGCGTCGAAGTCGTCCTCGGTCGGCTCGGCGTAAGAGTAGGCCTGCGCGGCGATCGGCCGAGGTGCAGTGAATGCGTTCGGCGGCTTGCTCTCCGGGTGGAGGCCGTCGAGCGTCCCTTTGCGTCCGGTGACCGGCGGTGTCGACGTCGGCGGCGTGGAGATCGAGCGCGCACCGGCGGCAGGAGGCGGCGGCCGCGAGGGTCGCGGCACGCTCGCAGGAGCCGGAATGGAGCCGCGGCGCAGCGCCTCCTGTTTGGAAATCGGCTCGTCGTCGCGGCCGCTCATACTGCGTGCAATGCCTCACCCAATCGAATGACCCCCGTCGGCCGCTCGATCACCGGTGCGCCTTTCGGCGCGAACACCACGGCGGTCGAACCGAGGTGGAAGATGCCGATCTCGTCACCGCGCTCGATCGCGCGAGCGGGAGACAAGTCGTGGACGCCGACGGAGACGTCCCGTTCGTCGACGCCGATGACCGTGATGCGTCCCACGATCATCGCGCCGACCATCACGACCGTGATGCGACCCAGCTGAGGGTTGTCGATCGGGATCGCGACGCGACGGTTGATCGAGAACAGCGACGGCACGTGTCGCTCGCCGATCGAGTTCACTGGGAACAGGTCGCCCGGCATCGATCGAATCGTCGAGACGACGCCGCCGACCGGCGCGTGCACGCGGTGATAGTCGCGCGGCGAGAGGTACACGACGGCGAAGCTGCCACCGATGTATTGCTCCGCCTCGTTGGCGTCGCCGAGGAGCTCGGCCGCCGAATACTCGCGGCCCTTCACGCGCAGTAGGCCGCCGCGTTCGACGGGGCCGAGCGCATCGAGCCTGCCGTCGGCGGGGCTCACGATCGCGTTCGGGTGATCGCACGCGGGACGCGCCCCGGGGACGAGCTCACGCGTGAAGAACGCGTCGAAGCTCTCGAAGGCGCCGTCGGGCCGAATGGCTTCTGTCAGATCGACCGCGTAGGCGCGAACGAACAGGCCGACGACGGCCTTCGACAGGGGCGCGGGGATACGCGCGTCGGCGAGCTTCCCGACTGCCCGCGTGATTCGGACCCGAGGAAGCACGCGGAGGAGTTGTGCGGCTGCGTAGGTAGCAACGCTCATCGGGCGGCGGGGGAGCAACCGATGCTAGGGCGGCACAACTTTCCAGGTCAACGCCTTGGTGCCTGCACCGGAATCGAGCAGCTGCCCCGTCGTGGTGCAGTCTTCTCGGTCTCAGTCCACCCAATTACCACGACTCACGCGTGGCACAGAGGTCGCTTTTCGGCGGGCTCGCTTTTGGAGTGGGAGGACGGAGGCTATTCTGCTGCGCTCAACCGAACGACCTGCCTCGCAGGCTGCCTCTCGTGATTCTGGGGGTTCTTCTCAGGATCCCTCCATGGAGGCCGCTGCATCACCCGTTCTGGGCGCCATGTCACGCCTGTCTCTCCTCGTGGATCTCGCGTCGCTCCTTGCGCGCGAGGTCGACTTCGACGCACTGCTCCGAACCGCGTGTGAACGGCTCGCCAACGCGCTTCGCGCGGATCGCGCGAGCATTTGGCTGGTCGATGCCGAGCGGGGCGACCTCTTCACGCAGGTGGCGCTGCTCCCCGAGCTTCCGGCGCTGCGAATGCCTGCCGGCAAAGGTGTGGTCGGCTATGTCGCGTCGACCGGTGAGGTCCTGCGCATCGAGGACGTGCGCCGAGATGATCGATTCGATCCCTCCGTGGACCGGACGACCGGCTACACGACGCGGACGATGCTCGTCGCTCCGATTCGCGAGGACGAAGGGTCGCCGGTTCGTGGGGTGGTGCAGGTGCTCAACCGACAGGACGGGCCCTTCGACCAAGAGGACGAGCGCTACCTCCTCGCCCTCTCGACCCAGCTCGGTCGCGCGCTCCGCCTGACGACGTTACGAGGAGGTGGCGGGCCGGGCGTCATCTTGCGAGGCCCGTTCAACCGCATCGTGGGTCGCAGCACGGCCCTCGCTCGCGTCTACGAGCGCGTGCAGCTCGCGGCCCAGACCGATGCGACGGTGCTGCTTCGAGGCGAGACGGGCACCGGCAAAGGCCTCTTCGCCCGCGCAATCCACGTCAATTCCGCGCGCCAGGGCCGCGCCTTCGTGACCGTCGACTGCACGACGCTTCCCGCGCAGCTCGTCGAGAGCGAGCTCTTCGGACATGAGCGCGGCGCGTTCACCGGCGCCGACC
Organism: Polyangiaceae bacterium; assembly: GCA_013361525.1. GTDB lineage: Bacteria > Myxococcota_A > Polyangia > Polyangiales > Polyangiaceae > Xiheicaenibacterium. The sequence goes on from JABFXY010000139.1 coordinate 70,886, forward strand.
GCCGCGTGCCCGGCAAGGTCGAGCTCGCAGAAGGAGGCACGCTATTTCTCGACGAGCTCGGCGAGCTGCCCCTCGAAGCGCAATCGAAGCTGCTGCGTTTTCTTCAGGAACGAGCCTTCGAGCGGGTCGGCGGCCGGACGACCTTGAACGCCGACGTCCGCGTGGTCTGCGCGACCAACAAGGACCTCGAACGAGAGGTGAAGAAAGGCACGTTCCGCGAAGACCTCTATTACCGCGTTCGCGTCGTGGAGATCGCCATTCCGCCGCTTCGCGATCGCGGCCAAAACGAGGTCGAGGACCTCGCGCGCCATTTCGCCGACAGCTACGCCGCTCGTTATCGGCGACCCGAGCCGAAATTCACCGAAGAGGCGATCGCAATGCTCAAAGCCCATCGGTGGCCCGGCAACGTGCGCGAGCTCGAGCATTGGATCGAGAGCGCCATTGCGCTCGCCCCCGACGGCGTCATCGTCCCCGATCTATTCCCCGCGCCCGCCGCGGTATCGCATCCGCCGTCCGGTCCTTCCGTTCCCTCGGTCACCATTCCGCTCGGCTTGCCGCTCGAAGAAGCGTCCCGCCGCTACGTCGATGCGACGCTCCAATCGTGCGGCGGCAACAAGAGCGACGCCGCCAAGCGTCTAGGCGTCGGCCGCAACTCCATCGGCCGCTGGACCCGGGGCTCCTGACACGCGTCAGAGGTTGACCAGCGCCAGGATGATGTCGACTTCGGTTCGCGAGAACCGCGTCGCCATTTCGATGTCCGATCCTCTCGCGTGGAAGCTCACCGCATTGAAGATGGGCATCTTGAAGAGAACGAGGTCGACGCCACAGAGGTCGTTGACCTGGCGGGTGAGGTCCGCGGCGTCCCGCTCGGCTTGCCCCTCCGACGTCGACTTGCCGACGAACTCGATCGCGGCCGCGCCGCCGGCGAGCTCGACGCTCGCCCGTGCTTCGACGAGCGACTCGGGCCAGGTGATGGTGGCGTCGAGCGTCTTCGAGGGCTCGTAGGCGAAGAGGTCCAGCGCTTCGCCGTCGCGCGGCGCGGGAAGCTCTTTGCAGCCGAAGAACGAAACGATCGCAGGCGCGTCCGCCTCGGGCAGCGCGACGATCGTCTTTCGCGAGGCGCGGGTGACGACGTACTTCTCGCCGGCGATGCAGGTGCGGACGACCCGGCCGTTCGTCGCGGTGACGATGGCCGGGGGCGGCGTCTTGTCCCCTTCCGTTTCGCTACAATCGCGCGCCGCGAGGAGCCGAAGCGCCGCATCGATCCGGTCGTCGTCGTCGACCGCGAGATCGAGCACGAGCGCACAACCCGCGACGTCGTCGAGGCTCTTCGCCGTGACGTATGCGCGCTGTACGTCGCGGAGTGGATCGATGCCCGTGTCCTCGAGAAGGGGCGCCCATTGCACGGCTTGCATCACATCGAGCCGCCCCACCCAATCGCGGACACGCTCCACGTGGATCAGGGCACCACAACGCCCCGCCACGATCTCCTGCGCGGCAGCGGTCGTTCCGTTCTGCGCGGCGCCATCGAGGCGGACGCGCCGACCGCGCGGGGAGCACTGCGTGAGTGTGCTCAGCCCGAGAGAGGCCAGGCTCAGCATCGTTGCACGGCGGCCCATGGAGCGCAGAACGACACGCCTCCTTCCGTGGACTTCCGGCCGACCCGCATGCCGCCCGGGTCCACTAAACCCTAGCGCGCTAGCGAAAGTCGCGCCCGCGACGTTGTCGCGGTTTGGTCGATTTGGCGTCCGTAGCGACGCGTCACGCACGCGGCCGATTCGCTGCCGTCCGTCGCATGACCGATGACGCGGACGGACGCTGCGCGATGGGCCTTCGAGCACGATCGGTCCCACGTTTCGGCGCGACCGCCACGGTGAAGGACGATACGATCCCGTGCTCCTTAGCGCTCTCGAAGCACGTTTGTGCTGTATCGTCTGCGAATGCCGACGAAGGCGAAGACGAAGCAGCGAGCTGTCGTGAAGAAGCCGTCGACGAAGTCCGCCCCTGCGAAGAAGGTCGCAGCCGGCAAACGCGCCGTCACGAAGAAGGCGGCGCCGAAGGCATCCGCACCGAAAAAAGCCGCGCCCAAGAAGGGCGCGACGACGAAGCCTGCAGCGAAGAAGCCGGCAGCGAAGAAGCCGGCAGCGAAGAAGCCGGCAGCGAAGCCGTCAGCCACGAAGAAGGTCGCGCCCAAGAAGAGCGCAGCGAAGACACCCGCAGCGAAGAAGAGCGTGCCCACGAAGGCGTCCGCCAAGAAGGCGCCTTCGGTCAAAACCTCGGCGACGAAGGCGGTGAAGTCGAAGGCCGTTACGAAGACGAGCCGCAAGGTCGAGGCAGCGAAACCGAAGCAGCGGCGCCGCGGCGCCAACGACGTGAGGCTCGGGGACGACGCGGTCCTGCGTGAGGACGGGACGCTCGAGATCCGAATGGAGCTGACGCCGGCGATGGTCGCTGCCGCCGCTGCTCACACGGCCCTCGAGGAGGGCGACTACGCGACCGGCATCGCGCAGCTGTCGCGCGCGATCGAGCTCACGGACCCGCCGAGCGCAGACCAATACTTCGCGCGCGCCAAGGCCCATTACCAAGTCGGCGACTTCGCGAGGGCGATCCTCGACTTCGATCGAGTCCTGCGGATCGACCCGAGCTACAAGGACCTCCACTTCGACAAAGGCAAGGCGGAGCTCCGCGCCGGCAAACACGCAGAGGCCGAGCAGAGCTTCTCGCGGGACCTCGACGGCGGCGCGCCGTCGCCCATCAGCCATTACAACCGGCACATCGCCCGCAAGGCCCAAGGCGACGTCGACGGCGCGCTCGTCGACCTCGACGCCGCGCTCCGCGACTTGCCGGACTCGGTTCCGATTCGACTCGCGCGCTCGGAGCTGCGCGCGACCCGCGGTGATCTTCGCGGCGCGCTCGAGGACATCCATTGCGCCATCGCGATGCAGCCCGACGACGCCACGCTGCGTGACCGCCGAGCGCGTCTCGCCTTTCGAGCTGGGGAGTACGAGCGAGCCGCGGAGGACTTCGAGCGCGCCATCGAGCTCGAGATCGCGGCGGCGGCGACCCCTAGCCCCGAATGGTACGCAGGCCAAGCGCTGTCGCTCGGGCAACTCAGTCGCTACGACGAGGCCATTGCGGTCCTCGACCGGGCCATTCAGCTCGACCCCCAGGAGCCGAGCGCCCATTGCAATCGCGGCTGGCTGTATCACCTCGCCCAGCGCAATGACGAGGCGCTACGCGATCTCGACCGCGCCATCGCGCTCAATCCGGGATACGCGAAGGCGTACCACAACCGCGCATTCGTCCGCGAAAAGCTCGGCGATACCGACGCGGCATTGAGCGACTATCGCCGCCTCCAGGATCTCGGCCACGACGTGACCGAGAGCATCGAGCGGCTCGAGGGCTCTAGCGGAGAGGGCTCGAGCCCCGAAGCCTGAGTTTGAATACGCGCCCCCGTGCATCGAGGTCGATGCGCGGGGGGAGATCGCCTCGATGATTGCGGAAAAGCGCATGGTAAACGGCGGGTTTACCATGCGCTTTTTTGGCGAAAGGGATCCCAGTTCCCGGTCGACCAAGGCGCTCGGCCCCAAGGCCGAATCGCGCGCGCGCGGTTCAGGGTTTGAACCCCGGCGGCAGCTTCGGCAGCTTCGTCTGGTTCGGCGAAATGCCCTTCTTCGGAGGGGCATTGGGACCGACACTCTGCGGGGTCGGGTTGCCGAGCGTGGGGCGGTCACCGACCGTCAGGGGGTCGAGCAGCATCGGCTTGAGGATCTCGACGCAGGTCGCGTCGCACCCATTGAGCAATTGCTCGGAGCTCGCGCGCGCTGCCTCGATCTCTTCGCGCAAATCGCCCAAAAAGAAGTTCTCGCCCTTCGAGTCCTTCGCCTTGATGACGGTGTTCTTGAGGTCTTTGACGATGCTGTCGGTGTACTTGTGGCCCTTCACGTCACCGCCGGAGCCGAGGCCCCATTCGACGGTCGCCTTGAACTTCGCGGGGATCTTGTCGGTTCGCTTGCCGAGATTCTCGAGGTCGGCGGTCGGCGCGACGATCTTCTTGTAGCGATCGATCCGAGCGAAGAACTTCGCGGTGTTCGCCTGCTCCTGGTCGGCGAGGGGATCTTCACCCTCTTTGAACTGGGTATTTTCCTGCAGGCGCGCCATCAGCTGCGAAAACGGCGTCGGGCCTTCGCTGATCATTCGATAGATGTCGATCGCCTCGACCGGCGAGGTCGGCACCTTCATCTTGATGTCCGCGAAGAACTCGAGCCATTGCGTGATGTAGGTCTGCTCGTAGCGGTCCTTCACCTTGGCGACCCATTGCGGGATGTTGGCGCTCGTCTCGTCGCTCGTCATCGGGACGACCCACGCCTCGCCCCTCAAGAGACCCTCGGCGTTCTGCATTTGGAGCAGCACCGCGGCGTAGCCCTTCGCCGTGTAGGGGCCCATGATCTTCTTGTAATTGGTCTTGTCCGCCAAATAGGACTTGCTGAGGTAGGTGCGAAGCACCTCGTTCGGGCGGCTCTGGAAGCTGCGCGGCAAGTCGAGCGGTGAAAAGACGAGGTTGTCGTAGGTCGGATCGTTCGCGTCGTCGATGCGCTCGTCCTCGAGCCAGCGCACGAGCAAATCATAGTATCGCTGCTCGATCCCCGTGGCCTGGAGCGACGCGCGCGCCTTGGAGATGAGCTCGCCGTCGAGCTCGATGTTGGTGATTCGCCCCTCCTTGAGGAGCTCGAAGTAGTAACGGACGTGTGGCCGCGCGAGGACCTTCAGCTCGCCCTCCGACGCCGACGAACCACCCTTCTTCAAGATGCTCGCCCACGACGCCGTGAAGCGGCCCGTGGCCCATTCGACGTCGAGGTGATCGTTCTTTTCGTCGATCTTGCCGAGCATCAAATACTGCCGAAGGGCGATCCAATCCCCGAGGAAGTCTTTGCCGGTCGAAGCACGCAATCGGTCCTCGAGCGCGCGCTTCGTCGGGTTCGCGAACCCCGTCACCATTTGTGACGCGTAGACCTTCAACGAAGGCCGCTCGACCTTGTTCGCGACGAACATTCCCCAACCCATCGTCAGCGGAACGCCCTCGCTCTCGAACTTCTCTTGTTGCTTGAGCTGATCGAGAAGGCAGTCGAGCTGGTGGATGGAGTCGGAGGCCTCCCCCATATCGGGGCCCCAATCGAGCTTCGCCGCCGACCGAGCGCACTTGTCGGACTCGGCGAGGAACGACTTGTTGTTCGAATACGACGTGAGGCCCGGCAGCGCGAGGATCGCGGCGAGCGCGAACGTTGCGCCGGCGATGGCGATCTTCATGAAGAGCTGACGTCGCTCCTCCACCGCGCTTCGAACGGCGATGTCGCCGTCGGGGAAGATGATGTTCATGAAGAGGTCGTGGAGGAAGTAGCTCTTCGACTCGACGACCGGCTGCTGGGGCGGTTGCTGATAGGGGTGTTGCGCGCCGTAGGGGTTCTGCTGATACGGGTTCTGCTGATAGGGAGTTTGCTGATAGGGGTTCTGCGCCTGCGAGCGAATGCCCATCGCGGCGCTCATCCGCTCGAGCACGCGGTCCATCGGGCGGCCCTCTTGCGTGCCGCTCGTGAAGTAGAAGCCGCGGAAGATGGGCGTGCCCTGCATCGTGTTCGGCTGGAACGTCGTCGCGATGAGATCGGCGAGGTTCTTCTTCAAGCCGGTGAACTCGAGCGGGAATTGGTAGAGCTTCTCCCGAACCTCGCGCCGCTGCTCCATCGTGAGCCGCTTCAGACCGCGCGCGTGCAGCTGCTTCACGAGGACGTCGAACTCGGCGCCGAAGATGCGGCCAGGCTCGTTCTTCGGCAGCTCGAGCTTGATCGTCGAACCCCAACACTTCGACCGATCGCTCTTTTTCAGATCGCCGAAGAACTCCGAAAAGCCGGCGATGAGGTCCACCTTGGTGAAGAGCAGATACACCGGCAGGACGAGGTGCAGCTGGCCGGCGACCTCGTCGATGCGCGACCTGAGCTTCTTCGCGATCGCTTCGATCTGCATCTCGTTGGCGTCGATGAGCTCCGAGATGCTGATGGCGATGATGACGCCGTTGATGGGGCGCTTCGGGCGGTACTTCTTCAGGAAGTTGAGGAAGCTGACCCACTCTTCTCGATCGTCTTGTTCGGTCGTGTACCGACCCGCGGTGTCGAGGAGGATGGCTTCGTTCGTGAACCACCAGTCGCAGTTGCGCGTGCCGCCGACGCCGCGCACACCGCCGCCGCCGCCGGGCCCGGTGCTCGAACCGTAGGGAAAGACGAGGCCCGAGTGCGTGAGCGCGGTCGTCTTCCCGGCGCCGGGCGGGCCGATGATCATGTACCAGGGCATCGTGTAGAGCGCGGCGCCGCCGCGCTTTCCGCCACGACCGAGGCGCGACTTCTTGAGCGCGTCGAGCCCTCCGAGCAGCTGCTTACGGAGCTCTTGGATCTCGGCGCGGCGCTCCGGCCGGGCGTTCAGCGCCTGCTGGGTGCCCTGCTTCTCGATGACCTCTTGGAGCTTCTTGGCGGCGCGAAGAGCGAAGTACCACTTCAAGACGCCGATCGTCGCGACCGCGACCACCACCACGGCGGTTGCGATGATCGGGATCAACAGGGGCCAGTCGAGCGTGAACTTGAGCGCCCACGCGATACCGATCAGCAGGCCGCCGAGTACGAACCAGAGCCACACGTTGGCTTACCTCCCGCGCGGCTTGATTCTCGCCGCCTCGCATAGAGCGCGCCTGGCCGCATCTTCGGGAAGGTGCGGCGCAGACTTCTCCTCGCATGCGACGGCGGGATCATACGGCGCGAGCGCGATCGCCATGCGGATCGCGACGTTCGTATCAGGGACGCCCAAAGCGGCACGCATCGACCACCACCTCGCTTCGTTATCGTGCACGTCCTCGGGTCGCTCGACTAGCTGCTTTGCGCGGGCCGGCTCGTTCGAGTCGAACAGGGCCCGGGAGAACAAGGCGCGCACCGGCGCTTCCGACGGCATCAGGGTGAGGCCTCGTTCGAGCTCTTTCGCCGCGGACGGCGCGTGCCCGCGGTCATGCAGCAGCTGGCCGAGCCGAAACCGCTGCCGCACTTCTTTCAGCTCTTTCGCGGGAGGTGCCGCGGGTCGATCGCGCTCGGGGAGCTCCTTCGTGGTGGAGAGCACGTCCGCCTTCCAGCGGGTCGCCCACGTATCGAACGGCGCGCCGGTCGCCGTCTCGACGATGGTTCCGATCGGCGTTTCTGCGCCCGCGCTGTCGCGCATCGCGGCGAGGAGCTTCGGCATCGCGTCCGTGCCTGCCTCTCGGGCGAAGAACTCGGTGAAGCTCTGCACCTTCGCGTAGGTCACCTGCGCTTCTTCCGCGCTCGGCAAGAGCGCGATCGAGGGCCCGATCTTGTCGATTTCCGGGCCGATGTTCTTCTTGATGCCGAACGCGGCGAGGTCGTCCGGATCGGGGACGTGGTCGAACGGCGTCGATGCCCGCCAGCGAACTTCCATCGTTCGCGCGACGCCCTCCTGGAACCAGAGGGGCGCTTCGTCGCCGGATGCTCGCGTGAGCGCGAGGTGCGTGAGCTCGTGCGCGAGCGTATCGAGCACGGGATAGCCGTTGTCGGTGGCGCGCGGCGACACGACGATCACCCGGCCGAACTTCGCGATGCCGACGGTGCCGGTCGTGCGCGCGGCCTTGAGCGGAAGGCCCGTCATCGCCGATAGACCCATCTGATCGCGCACCAGCTCGATGCGGATCACGGGGGGCATCGTCACGCCGAGATCGCGCTGGAAGACGGCGCGTTGCGCGCTCACCACCTCGTAGATGAACGGCGCGAGGACGGCGTCGGCCTCGTGCTGAAAGCGGATCCACGTGCCGGAGGCTGCGTCTTCTCGAACGACGGCGCCGGCCATCGTCGACTCGCAGCCTTGCGTGATTTCGAGCAGTCGCTGCGACGGGCCGTGCTGCAAAAGCAGCGGCTCTCGGTAGAGCGCGGACGCGTCGACGCAGCGACCTTCGTAGTGAGCGAGCATGGCGCGGGCGTAGGTGAGGAGCGCATCGTTGGTGTCCGCACCCTCGAGCTTCTTCGAGGCTTCGTCGGTGCTCAGCTCGTTGATGAGCGTCACCGCCTCGACCGCTTTTTTCGCGTCACCGCGGAGGAGCACGTCGTCTTGGTCGTTGACGTCGTTCGAGAGCGACGGCGCGGAGGCCGACGGCGCCGGCGCAGCAGGCGCGCTCGTCGCGTCGGGTGTGGGCTGGTCTGCGGAGGCCGTTCGCCCCGACGACGCGAGCAACCCCGCCGCGAGCGCGAACGCTGCGAGACGAGCGATCGGGGAACCGAGGGATGTTCGCAGCTTCACTTCAACAGCCCCTCTGCATAGCGCTTCACCGCGTCCTTCAAGCGCGACTCGCCGGGCTTCGACAGCCCTTCGGTGACGCGCTTGCGAAACTCTTCCGGGCCCTTGTGGGTGTCCTTGTCGGGCACCTCGGCGTCCTGCGAGAACTTCTCGTCTTCGCCGTCTTGTCCGTCCTTTTGGCGCGACGACTCGTTCGGATCTTCGTCCTCGTGCGCCATCTCGAGCTGGCGCTGCGCTTCCTTCTGCTTCTCGCGGCCCTTGTCCGCGTCGCCGTCACGGAGCGCCTTTTCGGCCTCTTTCATGGCCTTTTCGGCGCGCTCGAGGCGGTCGAGCACCTCGTCGGGCATCGACGAGTCGCCTTCCTCACCGCGCTTTCGCAAGTCGCGCGTGCGCTCGGAGAGGCGGCCCTCGTTTTGACCGGCGCTGTCCATGTCCTTCTTCGCGCGCTCCTTCGCGTTCTCCTCCGAGCTCTTGAGCGCCTTCTCGAGCGCATCGAGCGCTTCTTCCACGCGGTTGCCGGCGCTCGTCGCGTCCTTGCCGACCTCGGCGTCGTCGAGGAACGCCTCTTTGTCGCCGCGCTTCTTCGCTTCGCGGAGCGCGTCGAGCGCGTCCTTGCCCTTCTTGATCGCGTCCTTGACGTTGCCCTTTTCGAGCGAGCCCGCCATCGAATCGGCCGACTTCTTCCCTTCGGCGGCCTTCTCCGCCGCGGATCCGGGGAAGCCGTGATCCGGCAGATCTTTCACGGCCTCGCGGATCTCTTTGGCTTGCTCCTTGGCGAGCTTCTTCAGCGCTTCACGTTCTTCCGGCGTCGTCGCGCGCTCGAGGGCTTTTTCGACGCGGTCGAGCTCGTCCTGGTGGCGCTTGATGAGCTCGTCGAGCTCTTTGCCCGACTTCTCCGCTTGCTCGTCCGCCTCCGACGCATCTTCGGGATCGCCCATATCGGTGCCGTCGCCCGCGCCGGACTCCACGCCGACGCGACCGCCGCCGCCGATGCTTGCGACCGGATCGCGCAGCCTTCGCTCGAGGTCACGCGCCGCGAGCTCTGCACCGGGAAGGTTCGGCGTCGCGCGCTCGCGATCGATCCGTCCGACGCCCCCGACCGTGATGTCGCCGAGGTCGGCGCCGAGTGTGCCGATTTTCGCGAGCTCTTTGCCGCCTTCGCCGAGCACGCCGAGCGCGGCCTCGATGCGGTGCAGGCCTCGATCGCGCTCCGCTTCCGACTGCGCGGCGCTCGACGCGTCGCCGGCTTCTTTTGCGACGTCCGCGAGCGCCTTCGCCACCTTCTTCGCGTCGTCGACGCCGGCGCGTTGAATCGCGGCGTCGATCGCGAGGACCACCTGCTCGTTCGTCTTCACGAGCTTGTCGAAGGTCTCGACGTCGGGTTTGTCGGCGAATGCACCGAGCGCCTCGCGCAGGCGCCGCGTTTGCCCCGCGATCACGCGACGAACGCGGCCGCGGATCCCGAGGCCACCGTACGATCCGGCGAGGACTTCCTCGACCGTCTCCATCGCTTTGTCCTGCGCCTCCTTTTCGGAAGCGACGCGCGACTTCGCATCGGCGGCCGTCTTCACGGACGCGAGCACGCGAGGGGCGAGCAGATCGACGAGCACGTCGCGAGCCTTCAAGAGCGCTGCATAGCGCAACGCCTCGGGCTCGCCGACGAGCGGGGGAAGTACGATGAACGCGGGGCTCACGCCCCACTTCGGACCGAGGACGGCATCGTTGTCCTTCGCCTCGATCGTCACCTCGACGGGCACGTGCGTCCCGCGGAAGAAGGGCTCCTGCGTCGACAGCTCGTGCGCGCCGCGGTCCAACTTCAAGCCGCTCGGCTTGCTGAGCGTGCGCGACTCTTCATTGCCGCCCGAGCGAAGGACGAGCGCGATCTCGGTGAGGCCGTGATCGTCCGTCGCCGAGTACTCCAGCGTCAGGCGCGGAACGTCGACGAGCTTCACCGTCTTCGGCGCGCCGGTGAGAGCAACGATCGGCGCTTCGTCTTCGATGCTGACCACCGTCAGCGCGTCTCGCTGGGAGATGCGCGCGTCGCCGAACTTCGCGGCGACGCGCAGATCCGTCGATGCTTCGACCGGCCATCGGGCGACGACGTTGCCGTGGCCGTCGTCGACGAACGCGATCTCCTTCGTGCCGTCGGTCAAGACCAGCTTGCGACCCGGTCGCTCCGGTTTGCCGCGAACGGTGAGGACCGTTCCGCGCGGCTGATCCGTGCGATCGAAGTTCGCGAGGAGCTCTTCGTGACGGCCGATGTAGCCGGGCGGCGTCGCGACGACATCCACGTCGTCGAGGTAGAGGAGCCGGAACGGCGCTTCGCCGTTGCGCGCAGCGAGGACGTCGAGCCCCTCCACGATTCGGAACGGATCCATCGCGGCGATCGCCATCGAGGCGACGGCGAACGCAAATGCTCCGGCGGCGATCCACCGCGCGTGTTTTTCCGCGCGCACGGTCAACCGATCCAGCTTCACGCGCTCGAGCTGACGCGCGAGGTGGAGCTCGGAGAGCGCCTGGGCCGTCGCCGATTCTTGCGCCTGCGCCGGCTCGGCCAGCGCCACGCCTTCGTGGGCGCCCTCGGAGCGCGTGCGATGGACGAGGCCTGCGGCGCGATCGATGCGCGCGGCGAGCTCGGGGTCATCCGCGCCGATCTCCCGTCGAAGCACGCGGCGCGGGTTTCGCCACCTGCGCCGGCTCGCGATGGCGAGGGCCACGACGACGACCGCGTAGAGAATCAACACCGCGAAGGCGCCGAGGCGCGCATCGCGCGTGCCGAGCCTCCCGAGGTGGGCGGCCGCGAGGACCGACGCGAGGGCGAGGACGACGGCGAGCGTGGTCTTGCTGGTCCCCGTCGTCTCGCGGTAGAGCGCGCGGATCCTCGAGGATAGGGCGACGATCGCCTCGAGCATGCCGCCCGACCTCATCAGCGCTTTCCTCCGCGAAGGAGCTCCGTCACGGCCTCGCCCAAGCCTTCGAGGGTGAGATCGAACATCGGAAAGATCTGCGAGATGGGATCGATCGTCGTGCCCCGGTAGCTGCGCCAGTTCTCCGGGTTGAGCCATACGGCGCGATGAAAATGCTCTTTGAGCATCCGCAGCCACTCCACCCCGGAAATTCTGCCTTCGTCGCCGGTGAACCCGCTCGACCCCATGAGCTCGTAAGGGGCCATCAGCGCATCGCCGACCATGACGAGCTTGTGCGTCGGATTGCACTCCGCGAGCACGTCGCGAATCGTCACCGGCTCGAGGAAAGCTTCGGTCTTGTAGACACGGCCGTAGACGCAGTTGTGGAAGTAGTACGTCTTCAGCTCTTTGAAATGGCTCGCGCGCTTCGCGGCGCTGAAGAGCTGGCTCATCACGTACGCGTGCGGGTCCATCGAACCGCCGACGTCCATCATCAGCACCACGCGCGTGTTGGAGCGTCGCGGCGGCTGCGTGACGATCTCGAGCTCACCTGCGTTGCGCGCGGTCTCGCGGATCGTTCCTTCGATGTCGAGCTCTTCATCGGCGCCCTCGTGGGCGAAGACCCGGAGCTTCCGAAGGGCCACCTCGATCATCCGCGTGTCGAGGACGACGTCGCTTCGGTACGGCTTGTATTTGCGCGCATCGGCGGAGACGACTGCTCCGCCGCGACCGCCGCGACCGCCGAGCGAGATGCCGTTGGGATTTGCCCCGCCGGAGCCGAACGGTGACGTCCCGCCCGTGCCGACCCAGCGGTTGCCGCCGTCGTGGCGCTCACGCTGCTCGCGCAGGCGCTCCTCGAACATCTTGAGGACCTCCTCCAGATCGAGGCTCGTCAGCGCCTCGCGGTCCTCGTCCGACAGCTCTCGCATCTTGATCGGGTCGCGCAGCCACGAGAGCAGCTCCTCGGCGATCTTCTTGCTTTCGATGTGCACGCCGCGGAAATGAGCCGCGAACGCGACGTCGAAGTCGTCGAGGTGCTTTTCGTCGTGGACCAGGAGCGAGCGCGCGACGAGGTAAAAGCCCTCGAGGGAGCTGTCGTGAAGGCCGAAGCCGAGCGCCTTCGCGAGCGACACGGCCTCTTGGGCGCCCACCGGCACCTTGCGTCTTCGCAGATCGTAGAGGAAGTCGACGAACATACCGTTCTAGCTTCGAGCGCGGCGGGGATGTGATTGGGGGGGTTGAGGCTGCAATTTCTCCCCCCTGCCGCCCTCACTTCGTGAGGGGGGTTCCGAGCGCTGACCTACTCCCCCCTCACGAAGTGAGGGGGGTTGGGGGGGAGAAATAGCAGCCATACCGTTGCTCATTGCCCAGCACTCCTACCCCTATGAGCGGTAGCGGCGGCCCCCTGCAAGCTGATCGGCGTAGGAGGCGATGTCCTGCTCCTTCTTCAGCAGCGTGCCGAGGAATGGGAGGTTCTTCTCCAGGCGGACTTCGTCGACACCGGCTCGCTTGAGCACGGCGATCCAATCGATGAGCTCGCTCGTGGACGGCCGCTTGCGCAGGCGCATCGAATTGCGGATCTCGTAAAAGACGGAGAGAACCTGGTCCGCGAGGCGCTGCTCGAGGTTCGGATGATGAACCGCCACGATGCGGCGCATGAAGTCCGGCTCGGGGAAATCGATGAAATGGAACACGCACCGGCGGAGGAACGCGTCGGGCAGCTCCTTTTCGTTGTTGCTCGTGATGATCACGACGGGCCGGTTGCGCGCGACGACCTCTTCGCCGGTTTCGACCACGCGAAACCGCATTCGATCGAGCTCGTGCAATAGATCGTTCGGGAACTCGAGGTCCGCCTTGTCGACCTCGTCGATGAGCAACACCTGTCGCTGATCTGCGACGAACGCCTTACCGACGGGACCGAGCTTGATGTAGCGCTTGATATCGCGAACGTCGCCGTCGCCGAACCGGGAGTCGTAGAGGCGCTGGACCGTGTCGTAGACGTACAGACCCTCTTGCGCCTTCGTGGTGCTCTTCACGTTCCATCCGATCAGGGGCATTTGGAGCCCCTCGGCGATGGCCTCTGCGAGGAGGGTCTTTCCCGTGCCGGGCTCGCCCCGGACGAGGAGGGGGCGTTCGAGCGCGAGGGCGCAATTGACGGCGCTCTCGAGCGCCTCGTTGGTCAGGTAGGAATCGGTACCGCGAAATCTACGGAAGTCGTGCATCGGTCAGGGGTCCTCGGGTCGGTCGGACAACGCCGCCAGCCGGCCCGCGGAGCCTAGCACCGGCGGCGGCCTCAATCCTTCTCCCTGGCCCGTCAACAGCTCGCCGTCTGCACGTGCCCTGGGCTACGATGCCGGTCATGCTTGCCCGCGCTGTCGCTTGCGTTTCGGTCGCGCTGATCGTTGTCGCTTGTGCGGAGGGCGAGAACCTCGTCGGTGGCTCCGGCCCCGACGGTGGCGGAAGCGTGAATGGCGGCGGCCCCGGCAACGGCGGAAACGACGCCGTATCCTCCTCTGCGTCGTCGATGAACACGACGACCACCGGCCCCAACGACGGCGGCTCGAACGAGGGAGGCAGCGGCGAAGGAGGAATTCCTGCCGTCGGCGGTGGCGGCGAGGGTGGTGAAGGTGGAGCGCCCGGCCCGGTTTGCGATTACGCCGCGCCCGAGGTCTGCGCGCAAGCGGAGCTCTTGCCCGCGGTGGCCGGCGACGAAGGGTCGGACGTCGTCACGCGCATGGGCGATTCGAGCCGTTGGTTCAAGGTCCACATCGAAGAACAGAGCAGCAGCATCAGCGAGTCGGATCTCAGCTACACGGTGAAGCTCACGTCACCGCCCGGGATGAACTACGACCTCAAGGTTCATCAGGGGCCTCAGGACGGCAGCCCCGATTGCAACGGCACGCTCAAGCTCGGCGCGGGCAACCCCGAGACGGTCAGTGATTCGTGGGACGATGATCAAGGCATCGGCGGCGAAGACGACAGCACCTGGCTCGTCATCGAGATCGTCTACGTGAGCGGTACGACGTGTGGCTCGAGCAGTCAGTGGACGCTCGAGGTCCGTGGCAACACGTAGTTTTTATTCGTGCGCGCACGGCGGCCGATGGCCGCCTCCTGAAGGCTCACTTCTTATCGGCGATAGCGGTTCTTCGCCCATTGAACGAGGGCGCCGCCTTCGGGCTTGGCGACCGAGAAGCGCTGTCGCCAATCGCCGCCTTTGATTCGGCGTAGCCCCCGCACCTGATCGTGACGCAGGACGTACGCGTGGGCGCGGGTGCCGTCGGCGAGGGGGATCTCTTTGCGCTCGAAGAGGATCGGGATGTCGCGCCGCTTGTCGCACGCGCGCAATACTTCGTAGCTGACGTCGTAGAGCTCGCCGACGACGTCGCCGTCACCGCCCTCGACGAGGCCCGCGAGCGCCCGTGTCTCGACGAGGGTGTAGCCCTTTGCGGTGCGTACCGAGCCGACGAGCTTCGAGCCGGAGATGAGATCGTGCTCGCGCTCACCCGACAGGAACGTGCCGTAGGCGAGGAGGCGAAACGTGACGGGGCTCGGGCTCTGTTGCGACATCAGGACCGGCGCGAAGGTCGGCCAACGAGCGCCTGGGCGCAAGCGAAAGGCGCCTCTTCACACCACGCAGCGCGCAGCGCCGAGCGATCGGATCGCGGCGATGTGACGATCGAAGTCGTCCCAATCGTCCGCACGATCGATCCTCGACCAGATCTTCTCGATGACGTCATAGAGAACTGTCACCGGCTCGGAGCGCTGGAAGTAGGGCGTCGCGAGCATCGCCGTGCAGCGCGGAACGTAGAGCTCCATCAAGTCGCGCACCGGTGAGAAGCCTGCGACCTCGTACACCGCGCGGGCGCCGCCCTCGAGTGCGCGCTGCGTGCTCGCGGCTCCGCCGGCCCAGTCGAAATAGAAGTTGTCGTAGCCGACCGGGCTGTCAGCCAGAAACGCGAGCGCGGTCTTCGCGAAATGGGTGTCCGTCTCCGGCCCGGCAGACGCCACGCCGAGACGAGCGACGAAACGTTCGCCGAGCCGGCGCGCGTACTCCGACTCGAACGAAGCGATTGCGTCGCCGACCGCGAGCGACGGCGAGGTCAGGCGCAAGGAGTCACCGAGGCGTCGCACGTTGCGCAAGATCGCGGTCGGCTGGCGGCCGAATGCATAGAGACCACCGTGGTCGAAATACGCAGCCGTGAAGCTCGGGTCGACCTTCGGCAAAAAGCGATAAGGCCCATAGTCGAAGCTCTCGCCCGTGACGTTCATGTTGTCCGAGTTCAGGACGCCATGAACGAACCCTGCAATGGTGTAGCTCGCCGCGAGATTCGCCATCACGTTCGCGACGCGTGCGAGCAGCGCCGAGGGTAAGTCGGACCGGTCCTGAAGATCGGGGAAGTAGTGCTCGACCACGTGCTCGACGAGCTTTCGCATCGCATCTGCGTGCTCCAGGTGGAACAAGCGCTGGAACGTGCCGAACCGGATGTGGCTATGGCTCAATCGGACGAGCACGCTCGACCGTGTCGGCGAAGGCTCGTCGCCGCGGAACAACGCCTCGCCCGTCTCGAACAGGCTGAACGACTTCGATGTCGATACGCCGAGGGCCTCGAGCATCTCCGTCGCCAGGACTTCGCGTACGCCGCCTTTGAGCGTCAATCGTCCGTCGCCGCCGCGCGACCACCTTGTTTGCCCGCTTCCCTTCGTCCCCAGGTCGAGAATGCGGCCCGCGTCGTCTTCGAGCTGTGCGAAGAGAAACCCGCGACCATCCCCGAGGTGCGGGTTGTACACGTCGAATTGGTGACCGTGATACGCGAGCGCCAGGGGACGCTCGAGGTTGTCCGGTAGCGGAGAAAATCGAGCGAAATGGCCCTCCCATTCGAGCTCGGTCAAGCCTCCGAGCCCGACACGCTCCGCCCACCGCTGATTGCGGAATCGGAGAATGTGCCGAGGAAACTTCGCGGGCTCGACGGCCTCGTAGAGATCTTCGTCGAGCGCGCGGTGAATGGTTCGCCCGCGGTAATGGAGATCAACCGGCATTATCGATGAAGTGCGGCGGGAGATGAATCAATCGCATTTGATCGGGCGAGACTTTTCGAGGTCGAGCCTGCGCTTCTTCGGGTCGAAGAGGTCCTCGGCTCGCAGCGTCTTTTCCTTTTTCAGCTCGCGCTCGAAGACGTCCCGCAGGAGATCGTCCAGGACGTTGAATTCGGGCGGTGTCAAATCGCCCCAGAAGGTGTCGCCTCCCAGCATCATGAAGTCGCTCGCCGCAATGACGATCGTATCGTCGTCGCGGAACGGCTTGCCTTTGGTGGTGCGCTCGAGCTGGACGTCGAGCTTCTTGTCTTTGCAGCGCGCGTGGATCCGCACGCCGGCGAACGACAGCACACCATTGCCAGCTTGTTTCAAATGCGATGCGACGAGTCGCTTGAAATCCGCGACCTTCACCTTGGCGGTCGCGACGCGGTTATCGAACGGGAACGATTCGAACAACGCACCATAGGTGAGCTCACCCGCAGGAAGGTCTTCGCGCAACCCGCCGCCGTTCGCCATCGCGATGTCCGCACCCGCCGTCCCGCGCAGGGTGAGATCGGCGAACAGGTTCCCGAGCGCGCTCTCGGCCAAATACGAGCGCGGGATCGGCGCGGCGAGGACCGGACCGAGCTTCGAGGCCCGTCGCTCCCTCGCCGCTTCGACACCGCCGGCGATTGCGGCCTCCACCTTCTTGCTTCGCTCGACTGGAGCACCCTCGTATTCACCCGGCGAGCATTTCGAGAAATCGGGTTTGTCGACGCCGGGGCAGAGCTCACGCGGCGCGTGGATATGGTGCGCGACGATTGCCGGCGGGTCGCCTCGGAAGGTGAAATCGATTCGACCAAAGGCGCGGCCGTACGAATATGCTTCGATGATCGGAATATCGTGAACGGTGTGCGCGACGCCCGCGTGGGTGTGCCCCGCGACGATGGCGTCGACCGTGCCCGGGGGCAGTGCATTCGCAACGTCGAAGATCTCCGCGCCGAGCTCGCAGCGGTCTTTCGAGATGTCGTTGGTGAAGTCTTGGCATTTTCCACCCGCGTGGGCGAGCACGATGACCGCGCGGGCGCCGGCTTTCCGCAATGCGGCGGCTTCCGTCCGAATCGTCTCGGCGACGGGCGCCATTTCGAGATCTTTGACGTTGCTCGAAATGGTCGTGCGGAGCGTGTCTTCCGTCGTCACGCCCACGAGGCCGATGCGAATGCCGTCGACCGTGACGATCGTGGATCCGGGCATGTTCGGGTATTCCGCGCGGGCGCCCGTCGCTCGATCCCGAACGTTTGCCATCAAGAACGGAAATGGCGAATCCTTCGCGAGCGCCTTCAGTGCGCCGCGCGGATCGTCGCCCGGTCGTTTCGGCGTCGCTTCGGCCCCGAGGGGACCGTAATCGAATTCGTGGTTGCCGACCGTCGCCGCTGCGTAGCCGAGCGCGGCATACGCATCGCGCACCGGCCTGCCTTCGAGCAGGTTCGACTCGAGCGTGCCCTGGAACATGTCGCCCCCGTCGACGAGCACGACACCACCACCGTCGCGCTCGCGCGCGCGGCGAAGGTTGTCGAGATACCCGCCGAGGAGCGGCAGCGCGGCGACGCGTCCGTGCAGGTCGTTCGTGCCGACGATGGAGATCGTCCGGTCCTTCACGACCGGCGCCGCGGACGGTGCGGCGCTGGTCGTCGTCGGAGCATCCGTCGGCGTCGCGGTCGTCTCCTGAGGGCGACAGGCCGCGAGGATCGGAATCGTGAGGGCGCAGGCGATCGTCGTTCGCATGAACGCTCGCCACGATGGCGAACGCCCGCCCCCGCCGCAAGAACTCAGTCGAGCGAAGCGCGGGCGCTCGAGGGCCCGCCGGCGTCGACGAGCTCGGCGTGGAAGAGGACCTTGCCGTCGGTGGTGGTGATCTTCCCGCCGAGGTCGCCCCACGCGAACGCGTCGGAGGTGACCGTCTCGAGCGTCGCGGCCTTCTTGCCGACGCGGACCTTGTAGCGGGACTGCGTCGCGGTGACCTCACTGTCACCGACCTTGACCTTCGTCTGACGCTCATCGACGAGCGCTTCGTTCTCGTCGGCGAACGCTGCCGTTGCTGCCATCTTCGTCTCGAGATCGGCCTTCGTCGCGGGCGCGGTGGAGCCGTCGGCCTGCACGTGCTCGACGTTGGTCACGTCGCCGCGCGTCTTTTTCGCGGTGCTCACCGTCAC
The DNA here is from genome assembly GCA_013361525.1 of Polyangiaceae bacterium. Classification (GTDB taxonomy): domain Bacteria; phylum Myxococcota_A; class Polyangia; order Polyangiales; family Polyangiaceae; genus Xiheicaenibacterium. Next base: position 89,352 of record JABFXY010000139.1, read on the forward strand.
GCGGAGCACGTCGCTCTTGTGAGCCTCGGTGAAGGAGTAATCGATCGTGATCGAATCGGCTGCGCGAGCGACGACCCGCTGCGTGAGGCGCAGGGGCTCTTTGCGGTACGCGCCCGAGAACGAGAACGTCACGTAGTCGCCGACCTTGCGCGATTCGGCGTCGGAGGCCGTGTCGGTGTCGGCGTCGGCGTCCTTGGAAGCGGCGCGATCCTCGCTCTTTTCGGCGGAGGCAGCACGTGCGCGCTCGCGCGTCGTGGGGACGTCTTCGGCGGAGCCCGCGTCGCGCGCTGTCGAGGCGCAACCAGTGAGAGCGGCGAAGAGCGCGACGGCGGAGAGGAGCGACGTGGTTCCGATGAGCTTCATGGCTTCGTCGGCTAGCTCACCCGATCGCTACGGGCCAACTAACCTACAAGCCGAGGGCGTCGAGTCGCTGTGCGTAGGCGGATTTCGGGTTTCTCGCGCGGAAAGCGTCGGCGATTGCCTTCGCTTCGGCACGGCGACCGCTGTTGAGGAGCGCCTCCATTCGAATCATCTCGCGCTCCTGCGCGACGCCGCTTTTTGGATAGGCAGAGGCGTGCTCGTCGACGAGCTGCAATGCCCTCGATGGATTGCTGTGTAGCGCGGCGTGCGCTTCTTTCAGAATCTCGAGCTCGGGTCGCGCCGGCGCGCTCGCCGATACGGATGCGGATGCGATCGAGCGAGAGACCCACGCGCTCCGCGGTGACGTGCTGGACGTGGCGGGCGTGTCGGGTTGCGACGACGCGACGATATCCGGCAGCGACGTCGAGCTCGTCGCGACGGCGACCGTGGGGGCGACGGTCGCCGTCGCGACGATGGCGTTCGTTCGTTGGGGCAATGGGGGCGGGTCGGGAGCGGGATTGCGAAGCATCAATGCAATGCTGCCGACGCAGATCCCCGCGGCGCAGATCGCGGCCGTCGTCTTCACCGCGACGCCCGATCCGGACGAAGCGACGATGGCGCCTCCACCGCCGATCGCATCCGGCGGTGGGCCGCCGCCCGAGCCACCACTGCTGCCCGTACCAGGGCCGCCGTCACCCGACGGTCCCGCGCCGCCCGGACCGCCCGGCGTCGGGAAGGGGAATCGCGCGAGCATCGACTCGACATCGTCCGGCGTGGGTACGTCGCGCTTTGCTTCTTCGAGCGCGATCCGCAAGAGACGGCTCGAGCCCGAGCCCTCTTGTGTGAGTCGAATCAGCTCCAGATCGTCGTCGCTCATCGGAGCTCCTTCTTGGTCTCGGCGAGGGACGCCTCGACCTGGCGGCGCGCGGCCGTGAGTCGCGAATAAACCGTCTGCAACGGGCAACCGCATGCGGTCGCGACCTCTTGCAGGCTCAACCCTTCGATTTCGTAGAGGACGAATGCGGCTCGTCGCTCCTCATCCATGGTGGCGAGGACACGATCCAGCTTGGCGAGGGCGCGGCGGCTGTCGAGCGACGCGTCGGGGCCGCTCGATCGCTCTTCAGGCTCGGGGGGTACATCATGCAACTGCTCGCGCTTCTTGTGGGATAGCCGCCGGTAGTCGGACGCCTTGCGAATGCAGACGCCGTAAATCCAGGCGCGGGGCGACACGCTGGGATCGAGATCTTCGATCTTGCGATGGACCACCAGAAACACCTCCTGGCAGACGTCGTCCACGTCACCGGGCCAGACGCCGAGCCTCCGCAAGCAGCGCCAAACGAACGGGGCGTGCTCCCGGAAAAGGTCAGCGAAAACGAGCGGCACTGCCCCTGTATTGGGCGGCGTATCCCCTTTTTCTGACGGTTCGATCACGGAAACGACAACATCGTGAAAGCTTGCAGCGCCCCGAGAACCGGGGACGGGCCGAACACCCGACCGGACGAGCCGTCGCGGTGCCGATAGGTGAAATCGGGTCGAACGAAGGGGACCGTCATGTCCGCGCCGAGACCGAGCTGGAACAGGCGATAGACACGAATGGTCCCGCGCCCGCGGAGCGATGCCCCGATGAGCCCGTAGATGCCGCTCTCCTCCTTCGGCTCGACGTCGAACCCGTCGGGGTTCGCGACGATGAAGCCGCCCGTGATACCGCCACACGCACGCACGCCGCCGATCTTTCCTGTGTATTCGAGCGGGCAGATGTAGCCGGCGCCGTACAGCGAATAGAACGTCACGCGCGCGTCGTCCGGCACCTCTTCGTCGAACGGTGCGAAGAAGGTCAGCGAGCCTTCGAGTGGAACGAACTTCGGCGGTTTGAGGCTCGCTGAGCCGTAGGCGCCGGGGTTGATCCCCGGCTGCCAGCCGAAACCGAGGGCAAATCCGAGCGCGACGTCACCGCTCCACACGGGCTTCTCCGGCATGGGTGCCGGCACCGGGACCCTGACCGGAACGTAGACGGTTCGCGGTGGGGAAACGGCCGGCGGCTTCGGTTCTTCCTTCGGCGGTTCTTTCGGCGGCGGCTCGGGGGCCGCGCCGAGCTGCGCGTTGGGATCGATCATCAATGCGATCGCGAGCGATGTCGGATCGTTGATCGTCGAGCACGCGCCTGCGCCGTCGATCTCCCGGCTGCCGAGCGCCTCACCCTTCTTGTTCGAGACGGAGAGAACGGCGCGAAAGCCCGAGCCGTCCGCCTTCTTCTCGACGCGGCCCTCGATCGCGAGCTCCGCCGCGGAAGCAGGGACGAAGACAGAGCGACCGAGCAGCTTCTCGACGGATTGCGCGAGCTCCTGGGTGCCGATGCACGACTCCGCGCCGTCGAGGCGAGCCCAGCCGAGCGTCGCCGTTTTGCCGATGGACGGCCTCTCTGGTCCGGGCGCTTGCGCGAACGCCTGCGACGCCGAAATTGCGGTGCAGAAGCTCACGAACGCCGTGGTGACGAAGCGAGTGGTCAAGCGCACGGTGGTCCGTTAGCTCTCGACATAGTCATGCGCCTCCCCCGTGTCCAAGCCTTCGAGTTCAACGATCAACCGTGGGTCCCCGCGGTCTTGAGGGACACGATCGTCGAGGCTCTGTCGCGCACGCTCGCGTGGGGAAAGATTCTCGACGGCCTCGCGGCGCCGCTCGCCTCCTTCCTGGATTTTGCCGGGACGGATCGCGTCCTCGATCTCGGCTCGGGCGGGGGAGGTCCTGCGGATGTCCTGGTCTCGGCGCTCGAACGGAGGGGCACACATGTGTCTTGGGTGCTCACGGATCTTTTTCCGCGACCCGACGTCTGGCGGGAGATCCAGAAGCGCCATCCGCGGTCGATCGATTTGGTCGATCACCCCATCGATGCGACGAGCATCCCTCAGGAGCTCTCGGCGGGGCATGCGCGGACGATCATCAACGTGTTGCATCACCTGCCCGAAGAGCTCGCGCGAGGCATCCTTCGGGACGCTGTCGAGCATCGCGCGCCGATCTTCATCGCCGAGGGCTTCGAGCGGTCGCCATTGCGATTTCTATCGTTTGCGCCATTCGGTGTTCCAGCGCTCGCGGCGGGCCCCATTCTATCGCGCGACCGACGATTGCAGAGGGCGCTGATTGCGTGGCTGACGCCCATTGCGGTGACGGCTTCGATTTGGGATGGGGTGGTGAGTACGTTGAGGGTTTATTCGGAAGCAGAGTTGAGGGAGATGGCGGGGGAGGCGCCGGGGTATCGGTGGGTTTATGGGCATTATCGGTGGGTGCCGTTTGGGAAGGGGTATTACTTTTACGGGGTTCCTGGGTAGGGTCGGGGGATTCGGGGGGAGCAGGACAGGACGGGGCTTACGCGCTAGTCGTCTTCCGGTTAGGATGACTCGATGGTTCGCTACGTGGCAGCGCTCGCCCTATGCGGTTGTACCTCGGACATCGTCGTTCCGCCCGGCGGAGGTGGTGGGGAGGGGCAAGGCGCAGTGGCTTCGACGGGCGGTGCGCCGGTTGCGAACGGTGGCGGCGGGCAGGGCGGCGACGGTGCCAACGGCGGGATCGGCGCGGATGGCGGGAGCGGCGGCGAGGGCGGGAGCCAGCGGACCGTCCTCGTCGACGTCGACATGCCGGCCGGCTTCGACGCTGACGAGGTCGTCATTCTCGTGAGCGCTCCGGATGGCACGGTCACCTCATCGTGGAAGGGGGGCGAGCTGCCGGTCGATGCGCCGGCGAACAACGGTGACCTCGTGAGCTATCTCTACCGTTCAGGGACTTGGTCGTACGCACAGTCGTTTCGCGTCACACCATCTGTTAGCGAGGTTGAGACGACGCCGTGGCTGAGGCGTTTCGGTCCGGCCTGTGAGACGCAGCCGCCGATGACGATCTCGTTCACGATCCCGGAGGTCGATGGCGCTCTCGACTATCGAGTCGCAACCGCAGGCGCGACGTTTCTCCCCATGTCGGCCCCGAGCCCCGGGACGCAGCAGGCGACCATTCGTGCTTGCGTGGGCGAGTCCACCTTCGACTTGTTGCTCGTCGTGCGGGAGTACGCGAACACGGAGGTGATCGCGTTTGCCCGGGTCGACGACATCCCATATGCGCCGGGGACAACAGCGGAGATCCCCCTCGAGCTCAGCACCGCGCGGGAGCTCGTCGACGTCGTCGTCGACGCTGAACCGGGGACGGACTTCAAAGCGAGCGCCATCTGGAACGGGGACGCGTTCCGTGTCGTCGCCGACTCGTCGTTTACCCAAACCATCGGCACTGTCGGATTCGCGGGCTTCTCCTACGGGCCGTTCGCAATAGGGCCGGAGCCGCGGCGGGTACACGTGATGACACCGCCCTCCTTCAACTGCGAGATCGAGCACGCGTGGAAATCGGCCCCGTTCGATGACACGCCGCTTCACCTGATGGTCGGGTCCCTCGCAGAGTTCGCCGACACCGGAAACGGGAGTATCGCGCTCGCGCCCGACGGCGAGGTTGGGGACGTGCTGATTCGGTCGGAGGACGAATACACGACCGACACACCCGCCTACTGGGCGCTCTACGAAGACCCCGAGACGTACTATCCACTTCCTGCACAACCGCAGGTACCGGCGGGAATGCTGCCGGAATTCGAATGGCCCAACTCCTCCGCCGAGATCCGGCTGGTCAATCGTGACGTGGCGGACGTCGCCGGATATGCGGATTATGTGCGGGTGAACAGCGAGGAAGCTGCTGGCCGTGCCAGGGAGCGGGTCCCGCAGTATTGTTGGTGATCGAGGGCCGAATCTGGCTGCCGGGCGCTACAGAGCAGTCCAGCGAAAGAGCCCAATGACATTTCAGCTCCAGGACTTTTGCGCATACTGGCAGACGCCCAGTCGGAGATCCTCTGCCGACACGCCGGCGAGGATCTCTCTGTTGTCCCGGCCATCATCTTTGACCCAGCGACCGGCGACGAATTGAGCTCTCACGCTGAGCTCGTCCTCCGGCACGAGATCACACCAGATACGCTGGCCTCGCGTTCGTGGCCACCCGCACGAGCGTGGCATGTCAGACACGAGGCGGTCTTTGTCGACGCAGATCTCAGGGATTCATTGGTCAGCGCCGATGTCGATGTCGCATTCTCCCCGGGATTCCGCGGTTATGCGTGACATACTATCCCCCGTGACCTGCGTCAGGACCACATATGTCGCTAGAGTTTTTCAACGAGCTCTCAGGCATTCTTGAGTTTGACCTCTCCGAGCCCGCTAGGAAGATCACCGAGCGCCTGCTGAACATGGCTGCTCCACCGACCGCAACGATTACCGCGCTGAGGTTGAAGGCGACGGTCTACGAAGACCGCGACTTTCGTGCGCTCACCCCTTCCGAGCTGGACCTGATTGTCCTGGACGACGCTCAGATCCGCATGGCCGGCCTGGGCGAGCCGGTTCTCCATCATGCGCCGAACGGTCGAAATTTCTCCGTGCGAGATCTTCTCGTCGCCGTCGAAGAGACGGAGCGGCAGACTCGCGGCAAATCGGAATGGTTCGGTGGAGTTGATGTCGAGCATCGGTTCTTCGAGGGCATCGAGCTCGATGAAGAGGGAGTTTGGCGGATCATCTGGGGCTCATGACTTATGCCCAAGGGCCGGACGCTATCGCTATATAGGAGATTAGCCGCCGATGGCTTGCCCGCCGTCCAGGGCGGGGTGGATAGCCGACCTCCGCTCACTCCTCCCGGAGGATGTTGTCGCCGCGCTCCGCCACTGGCTCGTTGCTGCGTGCGACCACGCGACCTCTCGTCCACCGCAGGGGCCGGGCATTCAACCGGTCTCCACCCGCGTGCCCAGAACCCTGGTGAACCAAGTGATGCTTCGTTTCTGCTTGTACGGCTGGCTGTTCGACCGTTCCACAGAGCGTTGCAATGGCTGGTCGCGGCGCTGGACTGGCGCCCACTTCTGAGTGGAGATACGCTGGTGGACGGACATCGTGACGCTCCCGAAGAAAGGTTCTCGGCGCATTACGCTTGACGGACACCTCTACCGGTGGCGAGTCAGGCGGCAGCCGACCTACGCACAAGGCGCGTTCGCGTCGTCGATGTCATTCGCCGTGGAGTCCGCCGTACACGTTGGCCGAGCACTTCACGTCGTGTTGATGCGGCCGCGACCCGACAACTGGCTGTCAGAACCCACCTTACCGATTACCCCTTCAGAGGTCGAGCACTTCGTCCGACGTGCGCTCAATGCGGGTTGGGACGTGACCCAACCGGGACCACCGTTCGAACTGGTGGAGCAGGCTTCGACATGAGCGCCGAATGTCGCTTTGATCTCGTCGAATTTGTGCGTCAGCCGTACCGTGACGGCGATCGTGCGAGCGGATTGCGCATTCTCATCAACGGGATCGACCTCGTCGAGCTCGTCCGGCTCGTCGAGTTGCCGTTCGCCAGCGCCGAAGGGTCCCCATCAATCGCAGGGGCCTACGCCGGACTTCCGCCGGAGGAAGTCTGTCCTCCCTCTCGCCATTTTTATGGCGAACCGTCGAACGAGCTGCTGCACTCTCGCTCGAAGGTCCAGATTCTCGGATGCGAGTGCGGCGAGCCGGGTTGCTGGCCCTTGCTATGCGCCATCACCGTGGCGGGCGAGGTAGTCCGCTGGTCCGGCTTCGAGCAACCTCATCGCGCGGGCCGGGATGACCGACCATCATGGCCGTACGACCAACTTGGGCCCTTTGAATTCGACCGGTCTCAATACGACCGTGCGCTCGCAATCACAGCATCAGTCTGACGACGTCGCCGGGCCGACGTTCGGCGCCTCGTCGCGCTCCGACCAGCGTTGCGGTGGACAGTGGCTATCCCTCGCACGCTCGGTCTGGCGATCGCCACAGAGCACCGATAGGTTCTGCGGACCGACGGGGACCGCACGCGTTTCGAGGGGGCGAAAGGGCGGAAGGGGCGCACGTTTTCTGTGGGCAAACGATCAGGGTCGGTGTAGCAGCGGACATGCCAGCGCAAGACTATCGAACGCAGGCGCCGGTCGAGCCCGAGGGCGTATCCGCGCAATCGGAGATTGACCGTCTCGGGACGTTGCGCTCCGTGCACGAGGCGCCGCCGCTTCGGTATGCGCTAATCGGCCCGATCTGCATCTCCGGGCTCGTCGCGGCCGTTGGGGCCCTATGCGGCGCGCCGCCACCGATCCTTGCAGGTATTGCTGCCGTGAGCCTCGGACTACTCGCGTGGTCGCCGCTGCGCACGCGCGGCGTGTCCGTGCAATTGCACGCGCGCGGGTTGGTCTTGCAAGGGCGTCGCGCTCGACGAGCCATTGCGTTCGAAGACGTCAATGAGATCTGGTTCGGAATTAGCCTGCTGCACGCGCAAGCCGGAGCCTATCTTCATACCATCCGGATCCTCGACTATTCGGGTCATGTCCACAGCGTGCCGATCGCCGTCAAGAATGGCGCGACCCTGGCCAATGCGGTGTTGCGAGCGTGCTCCGAAGCTTTGCTACTCGAGGCGAAGCGGGCGCTGGGGGAGGGGCAGGCCCTCACATTCGCGAAGGTGCAGCTCGACCGCGAAGGAATCAGCATCGACGGGAGCCGGGCGGCGTGGAACGAGATTCGACTGGCTGTGGTGTCGCATGCGCGCCTGCATCTCTATCGACGCCTTCCAATATTTGCCTGGCGCACCGTGCGTCTCGACCGCGTTCCCAATCCGGCGGTGTTCGTCGGCTTGGTCGCACGCTCCGTGAGGAGGGCGCGGATCGACGATCGATTGATCGCTCCCGACGATAGAGGCCCCCCTGCACAGCTCACGCCGGCGGGGAAGGAAGCGGCGTTAAAGAGCATGTTTATCGGAGGAGTCGTGTGCGTCGCCGGAGTTATGTTTACGTGCGCAACGTATGCGAACGGCTCCGTCCATCTTCTCGCCTGGGGCCCGATCCTCTTTGGGGCTGTCCGTCTCTATCGGGGAGCTGCGGCGCTTTGGTTTCGACCACCTCGATGAAGCTCGGGTCCTGCACGTTCGACGACGCCGGCGACGAGACCGATGATCCTTCCCAAGATCCGAGACCCCAGGTTCATCACCCTGCGGCGCGGCGGGACATTGACCGACGCCGACCATCATTTGCTCGCGCTCTGGGCTGCCGACTGTGCCGAGCACGTATTGCATCTCTTCGAGGGGGTGTGTCCGGACGACGAACGACCGCGCGTGGCGATCGCACTGGCGCGCGCGTGGGCGCGCGGCGAGATCAAGATGCGCCCCGCTGGCAGGGCGGCGGGCGGTGCCAACTCCGCGGCTAGACCATTGCGAGGCGCACCACGATATGCCGCTTACGCCGCCGCCCAGGCCGCTGTGGTCGCGCATGTAGCCGCGCACGAGCTGGGTGCAGCGGCCTACGCGATCAAGGCCGCAAGCGCTGCCGTGGCGAAAGAGGACGGTGAGCGCGCACGCCGCCTCGAGTGCCAGTGGCAACGGGCCCAGTTGCCGGAGGCGATTCGCGCGCTCGTGCTGGACGACCAGCGGCTGCGCAACGACATCTGTTGGTCGGTATTCGACGATTGACGTGCTCGTCCCGCATTGTGGCGCCTTGTCAGCCTTCGCTGCGGCCATCGTCGCTGCATGGACATCCATCCACCAAGGCCATCTCCCTGCCCCGCGACCGGCGCCTTTTACCATGGCGGGCATTCGGACGAGGGCAAAGGGAGCCATGCGGGAATCTTCCGTCGATCCACGAATTGAAGCGCTTCGAGCTCAGCTCGGGACAACTCGCTTCTTCCGTTTCATCGCCAGCATGCCGGTGCGAGGTGAGCGGTTGCATTTTTGGCAATCCCGCGAATCGGATATTCTCGAAGAACGTGACGGAATCGCCTTTCCAAGAGATCCAGCAGCGCTGACCACTCTGCTCGGACCGTTTCTACCGGCCCATCCGAGCTTACCCGCCGACCGGCTGCCTGCATGGGTCGTGTTGGAGGAGCTCGGGGGCGGGGCGCCCGTGCAAGCCGTGGGTCGTATCACCGGGCCTCATGCTCGCTTCTACTTCCGCGCACGACACGACAGCTGGAGCATCAGCATTTCCGCCGATCCCGAGGTCGACCCTGTCGACGTCGGAGGGACCGAAGGTGCGTACTTCTACCATGAGGAAGATTTCGGCTACGTCGCTGACGAGGCGAGCTATATGCCGCTCGATACGGCCCGCTTCTTCATTGTCCGTGAGCTCTCTCGCTGGAGGGAGTCACGCGTGGACGGTGGGG
>JABFXY010000213.1 GCA_013361525.1 Polyangiaceae bacterium
AGCTCGTTGGACATCGGCTGGAAGACCAGACCGAGCTTGCCGCGAACGACGTGACCCTTCTCTCGGAGCTGCGGGAGGACGTCCTTCAGCGCGTCGATCGGGATCGCGAAGCCGATGTTGTTGGCGCCGGGACGAATGGCCGTCGCGATGCCGACGACCTCACCTCGCCAGTTGAAGAGCGGGCCGCCGCTGTTGCCGGGGTTGATGGCCGCGTCGGTTTGGATGAAATCGTCGTAGCTCGTGGCGCCGATGAAGCGCGACTTGGCGCTGACGATGCCGAGCGTGACCGTGTGGCCGAGGCCGAACGGGTTGCCGACTGCGAGGACGTGCTCACCGATGCGAAGCGCGCTCGATCCGCCGAGGCGAACCGCGGGGAGGTTGTCGCCGCTCTTGATCTTGAGGAGCGCGAGGTCGAGCTTGGGGTCGCGACCGACCACGTCGGCCGGAAGCTCGCGATCGTCCCAGAGGCGAACGCTGACGAGATCGGCGTCGTGAACGACGTGCTCGTTGGTGACGACGTAGCCTTGGGGGTCGATGATGAACCCGGTTCCCGCGCCTTGGCGCTCGCCTTGCGGCTGGCCGCCGTCGGGACCGAAGAAGAAATCGAATGGGTGCCCCTCGGGGAGGTTCACCTTCTGCGTCGTGGTGATGTTCACGACCGAGGACTTCACCTTCTCCGACAGATCAGCGACGTCGAACGTCGCCGGAACGGGAGCGGGCGGCAGCGCCTCGGGGAGCTTGAGCGGAGGAAGCGAAGCGCGATCGATGCTCTCGTCGTTGAACGAGACGGCGCGAGTCGCGCCGGTCGCATCGGCCGACGGCTCGTGATCACTCGGTGCGCGGGGCGAAGGCTGCTGGCAACCGAATGCCGGAGCGAGCGTAAGGAGGACGGGAAGGACGGAAACGCGAATACTGAGGCTACGCTTCATCTTCTCTACCTTGGTCGCAACGACACAGACTGGCTTGGGTACCCACGGAACGAAGAAGTGTGACCGCACATTCCACCCGGGGCGGGCACATTCTGCTAGCGTCCGCCGCGGTGGCCAGCGGAAAACAACTGAAAATGTTGGAGCATAAGCGTATCGGCTTTTTGGGCGGTGGCGCCATGGCTGGGGCTCTCATCAAGGGCCTGGTCGCGTCCAAGACCGTCGCCGCGTCGCAGCTCATGGTGAGCGACGTCAAAGCGTCCCGCCTTACTGAGCTTTCCGCCGCTTTCGGCATCCAGACTACATCCGACAACCGCGCCCTCGCAGAGTTCTCGGACGTCCTCGTTGTTGCTGTGAAGCCTCAGATCGTGGACCGGATCCTCCCGACCGTCCGGGACCACATGAAGCCGGACGCACTCGTCATTTCGATCGCCGCAGGCGTCCCCTCCGCGATTTTCGAAGAGGCGCTCCCGAGCGGCACCAAATTCGTGCGCAGCATGCCGAACACCGCCGCGATCGCGCTCGCTGGGGCCACGGCGATCTCCGCCGGCACCCACGCAACGGAAGAGGACATGCACGTGGCGGCCGAGCTCTTCGAAGCCGTGGGTCGGTGTGCGGTCCTCGACGAATCGCTGCTCGACGCGGTCACCGGCCTCTCCGGGAGCGGCCCCGCGTACGTGATGCTGATGATCGAAGCGCTCGCCGACGGCGGCGTGAAGGTCGGGCTCGGACGCGACACGGCCCTGCTCCTCGCCGCACAGACCGTCTACGGCGCAGCGAAGCTTCAGCTCGAGAGCGGCGAGCACCCTGGTCGACTGAAGGACATGGTGACGAGCCCAGGAGGCACTGCGATCGCCGGTCTTCACACGCTCGAGTCGGGTGGGCTTCGCAGGACGCTCATCGACGCGGTCGAAGCCGCCTCGCATCGCAGCATGGAGCTTGGCGAACAGCTCATGCGTAAGCGCAAGGCTTGAGGCTTTCGCGATCGCTTGTCACCATGGAGCCCATGACCCCCCGCGGTCTTGCCGTCCTCGTCGCGTGCTTCGGCCTCGCGGCGCTCGCATCGCTCGGATCGTGTGACGCCGATCTCGAGAGCGGCTGCCGCGACGACATCTGCAGCGGCACCACGAGCGTGGGCGGCGGCAGCGCGACCGGCGCGGGCGGCGGCGGCTTCGTGTGCGAATACGAAGACACCAAAGGCCTCCCTTGCGAGGTCTACGACGCCCTCGAAAAGAACTGTCAGACCTGTCACAGGGTCGGCGGACAGGGTCCGTTTCCGCTCCTCACCTACGAAGACACGCAAGACTGGCTCTACGGCCGTGAGCCGACCGAGCAGCTTCCCAACGTCCGCACCTGGGTTCGCATGCAGCGGCAGATTCAGCCGGGCGCGCCGATCCCGGCGATGCCGCTCAACGCCAACCCGATGCCGCAGGTCTTCATCGATCGCCTCAACGCGTGGTTCGCCACCTG
>JABFXY010000146.1 GCA_013361525.1 Polyangiaceae bacterium
CGACCTCGACAAGAGCGAGTGCGAGGGCGACGAGGACTGCCCGGGCGGGACCTGCATCGACATCAATGGCGGGTACAAGGCATGTCAGTTCCCGGTAACCGAGGCGACCATGTGCACGGGGAGCGCGAGCGACCAGTGCTGCGACGCGAGCGACTGCAACGATGGAGACCGGTGCTACGAAGCCCCGATTCTTCCACATTGCGGAGGCCCGCAGCCCGCCATGTACAATGCCTGCGCGGGCGACCAATGCGCGTCGAACGCCGATTGTACGGATGGCGTCTGCGTGCCCGCAGGCGTCGTGGGCAACAAGGTCGCGATGTGCATTCCGGCGCAGTGCTTCGGCACGATCTGCGGGCAGAAGAGCCTCTCGTCCTGTGCACTCGTCCGCGAGCCATGCTGCGGAAGCCCCGCGGGCTTCTATTGCATCGACGAGAACACCGGCTGCCAAACGAGCGCAGACTGCCCGGATGGCTATTGCGACCTCGGCGTCTGCATGGCCGGGGAGGCACTCTGTCCGTCGTGACCGTTGGCCCCGAGTGGTGCGTAGTGCTTCGCGTGTTGTGCGCGCACCGTCGCGCAACGTACCGAAGCACTCGCCGGTGTCACGCGCGCGGCAGCATACCCACGTATGCGGCAGCGACATCGTCATCACGGTGGCCGGCGTCTACGGCTCGCTGAAAGATGCCGAGGAACGCCTCGGGCAGCGTTGAGTCGAGGCCGTGTTGTTTGGTGATCTCGGCGATGTGGCGCGCCGAGGCGATACACGGTCCAAGGGTCGATTGTGTATCTTTCGCGGCCGCCCAGCGGCGGTCGGCAACGCGCCCGAGCGCCGCGAGCAAGAGCGGGAGGACGACCGGCCAGGACCCCTCGAGCGCCTGCCGGAAGGAGGCCAGGGGAAACGATTCCACTTCGCAGATCGCGGCGCCGAGGAGCGTCCCCTGCACCGTCCCCCAGAGCATCGCCAGGATCGCGTTGTCGAGCACGTTCGCGTGCCCGATGGCCGGGCCGACATACATCCCGGAGTCGGCAATCGCGGAGAGCGTTGCGCTGTGCTGGTCGAAGATCTCGCGCGGACCCGAGTAGAGGATCGTGCAGCCGGGCGTGCCTATCGCGTCGGGGGTCGCCAGGATGGCCCCGTCCAGGTAGCGAATGCCATGCTCGCTTGCCCACGCGGCGGCGCGCGCTGCTTCCGCTGGCGTCCCCGTCGCTAGCTCGAGGACGGTCTTTCCTCGAAGCGCCCGCGCGACCTTTGCGTCCCGCAGGAGCTCGCCGCTCACGCCGTAGTCGCTCACGATGTCGACGATGAGATCGGCGTCCGTCGCGTCGAGCAGCGTGGGCGCCATGCGCACTCCCTCTGCTTCGAGTGCCTTCGCTTTATGAGGGGTTCGATTCCACACCGAGATCGCGTGACCGCCGCGAGCGAACGCGCGGACCAGCGCCGCGCCCATCAGACCAGCGCCGAGAACTGAGATCGTTGCCATGTTGTGCTCCTTGGTTGTCGGCCACGGAGGTATCGCCGCGCGAAGCTTCGGTCGCGCACGCTCCGATGTTCGTTCGAGCACAAACCGATTGCGCCCCGTCGCGTCGACCGAGCGCATCCGGCGCGTTACCCTTCGGCCAATGAGCGCTTCTTCGGCGACGAGCCTCTCTCCGCGAATCGAGCTCCGGACCCTCCCTCCCGGATCGGTGCGTTTCGAGGCGCCAGTCGATCATTGCATCAGCGTGCACGCAGGAGCGCCGTCACGGGTCTCCTGCCGGCTGTCATCGGCGCGCTGTCTCACGACGCGGGGTGACATCAGCGTCGTCCCGGTGGGGGCGTACGACGAGTGTGTCCAGGACGACGTGAGCGAGATTGTCGACGTCCATCTACCGGTCGCGCTGGTCCGGACTGCTGCGGAGGGCCTGGGCCTCGATCCGGATCGGGCAGCGCTCGAGCCGCGCTTCGGCTTGCGTGACCCGCAGATCGAACACCTGGCGTGGGCGCTCGAAGCCGAGCAACGCGCGGGCGCGCGAGGCAACCTGCTCTATCGAGAGAGCCTAGGTGTGGCGCTCGCGGTGCGCGTCCTCGGCACCTATGGCGGGCCGCCCAAGAGCCGTCCGCCAGCAGCCCTCTCCAAGCCGCAGCTCTCGCGCGTGAATGAATGGATCGAGGCGCATCTCGACGGGGACGTCTCGCTCGCGCGACTGGCTCGCGTCGCGGGCGTGAGCGAGCCGCACTTTCGGGTGCTCTTCAAACGAGCCACATCGATGCCGGTGCACGCCTACGTCATCCAGCGCCGCGTCGAGCGAGCTCGGCGTCTCCTCTATCGCGGCGAGCTCTCCGCGAGCCAGGTCGCGCTCGAGGCCGGCTTCTCCCACCAGAGCCACATGGCTCGCTGCATGCGCCGCGTGCTGGGGATTACGCCTGCGCAGGTGATGGGCCGGCGCGCCAAGGACTAGTTGTTATCTCGGCGCTGGCCTCGCTTCGTAATGGGCTCCCGCCGAACGTATAGACCAACGACGGCGCCGGCGACCGTCGTCACTTCCGCCGCCCCGCATCGCGCTCGCTCTCGCGCGCGACGTGCTCCAAAACACGCCGGTGGATCGCGTGGACGATCGTATCGGTCCACGCCTTCCAATATGTCTCCGGGAAGATGTCGAGCTGGTACTCGGTGGTCCCCTCCAGCAGGGTTCGCCCACCGGGCAGCTCCCGAAGCCTGAACTCCCCTCGACGCGAACGCATGAAGCCGTGGAGGTGCGGCGCGTCGACGGTCTCGTAGGGGCTGAGCTCGCGCATCGGAGGCGGGTTTTGCTCCACATCGAACGCGAGCCGCTCACCCGGCTCCCAGGCCGTAATGGGCTCGACGAAGCTCCCCGTCGAGAAGTTGCAATAACGGACGGCGCCGACCCCGCTGCCCTCGATGTTTGCGGATTTCGGATACGCGACGCCTGCACGAAACATAAACTCGTCAGGCTCATCGAGCGGAGCGAACGCAACCACGTGTTCCCAAACCACCTCGGGCGGGGCATCGATGACGACGCTCGTGCTGACGTCATAGATAGGCGGTTCCACCATCGGCGCCTCGATCGCGGCAGCAATCGGGAGCAATGCGACGCCGAGCAGTTGCTTCGGATCGCGATCGTCGATCCTCTCCCTCAAAGCCCGGCCGAGCGCGAAGCCCACCGCGCCCATCGCCGCAGCGGGCACCGCGGCCATCATCAGGCAGAGCAGGCCCTCGAATGCGAATATCAACAGCGCGCCGCCAGCGAGCAGGAAGGAGCCGACGACGCAGCCAAGCGCGGAGTCGGCTCGAGAAAACGATACTGCCCCCACGAAAGCCATCAGAGCCGGCGTCCCCATGAACAGGGCAGTCCCGTAGGTCCCCATGATTCGGACACAGAAGAGGGACATGAACACGCCGATTGAGGCGCACACGATGGTCCTGAGGACGATACTGCGCCCCTCGGTCGGGCGATCCGCGGGCACCGGGAGCACCGCTGGTGCAGGCTCGGGCAACATTCGCGAGAGATCCGGCGGAGCCCGCCTTTTTGCGGGCGCGGGCAGCGCGGGCGGCTCCGGCGGGCTGGGGGCTGCGGGATCACGATACCCGCGAGCCGGCGCATCAGGCGGCGGAGGTTCGGGCGGTGGCGGAGGAGGAGGGGCTGGAGCGTCGGCTCGGGCCTGCTCGAGCGCAGATGCCTCGCGACCCCACCCGCTCGGAAACAGGGAGAGCGCCGCCATCACGACGTAATGCACTCCGGGTATCATGAACGCAAATCCGAACACCGGAGAAACGGACGCATCGATCGCGCGCCGGACGCTCATGGTGACGCCCACGTAGAGAAAGGGCATCGACAGGGCGATGAGGAGCGGGGTGACGAATGACGGCGCGTCCCGCAGCAGCTCTGCGCGATACATGAAGAAGGGCGTCACGAACGCGAGTGGTGTAAGCACCTTCTGGGTGTAGATCGCGAATACGGCATACTCGAGCCCGTACTTCAGGAGCATCAAGCCCGTGCCGGCGATGAGATAACTCTTGCGCGTCACCGGTGCACGCAAGCCGAAGACGATGGCGAGAGCGGAGGCTTTGCCCTCGCCAGATTTCGCAAGCGCGTTGCTCGTCATGGGGTCACGTTTTGCGCGGTCGTCAGCGTCACCGACTGGACGGCGTGCCGGCACTTCGGTTCACGACTTTCTATTGCACTCAGCTTCACCAACAACCTCCGACAGGCATCGAATCTCGGTGTCCGAGAAAGCGCCCGGGTTTCGCACGTCTCACTACCATTCACTTGCTGACCACTCGACGCGTGGCCGTTCGTTTCTACTCGCGGGGTCACGGTTACACTGTCTCCGTCTCGTGTCCTTCGAGGACATTCATTCGCGGGTGCTCCCGGGTAGCACGAGGTTCGAGGAGTGCGAACACTAACCCCGTGAGCCCCAGCGGAGGAGGCTTGGCTCGCTCGAGATCGGCTCCTTTTTTTCGCGGCGATGCCCCGCTGCACAGAAGCCTGAGCCGGCTACGCAGCCGCGGCGGTACTCAGACGCCGTTGCCGACGTTGTTCGGCGCGTGGTGCAAACCGAGCGCGAGCTCGAGCGCGCCACGCACCGTGCGCAGCGCTTCCGCGCGCAACCCGCGCTTCAGCTGAGCCTCGGCCCGGCCGAGCTCGATTGAGACGGTGCCACGTGGATTGTCCGCTTGCACGCACATATCCCGCGCAAGCTCATAGAGCCCCTCGGCCTCTTTATGCGATCCTAGCTCGGCGCCGCAGCTCGCCATCCCCGCAATGAGATCGGCTGCGACAATGGGAGGTACTTCCCCTGCCATGAGGAGCTCGTCTTCCATGCCGCGCTCGTACGCGCGCATCGCGGACTCGATGTCTCCAGCGGCAAACAGGGCGCGTCCTCGATACAGCGATACGAGCACCTGATCATGTCCCGGCTTCGCGAGGCGCGCGGCCTCGTCGATGAGATCGAGCGCGTGGTCGTGCTCCAGGCAGAACGACGCGAAGAGCGACGCGTCGAGGAACCAGCGCATTCGCTGCTGTGCGCCTGCACGTGATGCCTTCGCCGCTGTTCGCAGCGCGCCCCCTAGCGGGACATCTGCGAGGATCGACCTGGGGCCAGCATCCAGCATTACGAAGCGCACGCGCGTCCCACCGACTTGGACCGCGCACGCTCGAAGGGCGTCGCGAATCGCAGAGGTGGTGTGTTGGGTGACGACTCCCACGAGTACGACCGGGATCGCGAATGCTTCGAGTCGCGCGGCAACTCCGTCGACCCAGCACAGGAAAGCGGCGACAGGATCCGATTCCACAGCAAACGTCGGGTTCCGCGGCGCGTTCGGGCTCGACGTGGCCCACGCTCTCGCCCACATGCTCCGGTACGGCGCGTCAGGTCGGAGCTGCTCGAATGCAAGGTCGAGCCCGGCCGCCCACTCCTTCACGAAGCGACCAAGCTCACCCATGGTCGTGGGCGACAACAAAACAAGCGCTTCGCCATCCATGCCAATCTCCCCCAACCCCTCCAGCACCATATCGAGATAGGCCCGCTCCCCGGTCATGTTGAACACGGACGGACAGGGATGAAACGCAATCGGAAGCATCAGATGACGCACAAGACTCCTCCCCTTTCGCAAGGCTGTAGTCGCCCATCAGGGACACCCGTGGCTCCGCGAGCGCGCGTTGTCGCTACGGGCTGAGCATGCAGAACGAGCGGCTGCCCGTCTGTTGATCCCTCGAGGCAGACCCAGCGGCGAATTGCTCCACGCGCTGCGGCCTCGAGAGGTACTCCCCGCCGGGCTGCCTACATGGACATCATTTCGTTAGCCGCCCGCAGGTCGCAGCCTCGGCGGCTCGTGTGCGCCTATCGCGTCGTCATTTCGGGGCTCGAAGCAGCGCCAGCGGCTTTCGTCCACGCAGACGAGGCCCGAGCAGCTCGTAGGCGGAGGCGGCGCAGAGCAGCGCGATGCCGGCCCAACGGCCCCACGGGAGGCCGAGCCGTCGATCGACCCAGTAAATGAGCGCGATCGCCAACGTCCCGACGATGCCGAACACAAGATTCCTTCGGCGTATCGCGAAAGCCAGCACCGCAATGACACCGAGGACTGCCAGTGCCGTTACGACGGGTCCGACGATGGCTTGCGAGACACCGGCAATGGCAAAGACGCCGCCATACGCCATCAGGCACATCGGGCATTTCGGCAGGATCGCGAGGAGGCCGACGGTTGGGGCCGTGATCCACAGGCTCCTACTCTTGGGCCGCGGTTCAGCTGCGCAACCGCAGTGCCCACCTCGCCGCTCTTTCTCGACAGTCGGCCTCATCGAGCTTTCCTTTTTTGTCGGGCAAACCCTCATTGCCTGCCTTCAGTCGGCGGATCCTCACGCGCGAGGACATCGAAAACTTTTATTCGGACTCCGCGTGCGTTCGGCGGCGCGCCCGCTCGGGAACCGGTTCCGAAATAGGATCCTCATCGGTCCCTTCAGCAGTCGGCTCCGCGGCAATGCGCGTCCGGAAAGGACCCTCCGGAGGTTCGGCCCGAGGCAAGAGCTCACGAATCTCCACGGCAGCTCGAAACGCGCGCCATCGTTTCAGCGGCTCAGCTCCACCCCATGAACACAATGAGGTCGTGCTGTCCCCGTAGCTAATGACGATTCGTTCGCCATCGCAGCGAGCCGCGAAAACGCGGACAGGCTGTCCGAATGCAGCTCGCACCGTTGGCTTTCGGCCGAGTTCGACGAGCCGAAGCCGCCGAACGCCGACCCAAAGCTGGAGCAGTGGTAGCGGGAGGATGAAGATCGAAGAGGCGAAGATCGTGGTCGGAGACAGCGAGGAGCCGCCATAGCCGAAGAGCGTGAGAAAGAAGCAGAAGCAGGAAAACACTCCAGGAAGAAAGAGTACGGCGAATACCGCCCACGGCCATCGCGCGGGCGGGGCCGTGAACAGTACGAGGGTTCGCGGTGATGCTGGGCGACTAGCGTGACGAGCCCGCAGCCGCCGGACCAACCAACTAAAGGAAAACCACGCAGACAGGGAAACGACGACGCCAAAGCCGAAGGTGCCTAACAGGCCAACCCAGATGGAGGCGATCGTGGTGCCAGGCGCAGCAGAGCTGATGGACCACAGGATCATTCCTTGTACCCATACGAGTGGTCCAAGGACCACCGCGGCCACTGCGGCAGACAGCCAGAGCCCCGCGCGCAGATCAGAAGGCGTAAGTGCGCCGCCATACCTGCCAACAGGATCGTGGAGTCGCCTCTTTCGTCGCCGTGCTGCCACGCCGCCCCTCCCTTGGATCTCTCGGCCTGTTGTTCGCCGTTGGCGAGCCGTCCGCGCCGCCTCGACAAGCGTCGCCGCAGCTCTACCCGACGATCACCTTGCTAGAAGCGACCACGCGCCCGACGTCCGCATCGGTTGGATCGCCACAAGTCGACGCTCGGTCGCCATCGCGGGCCGCCGGCTTGTCCTCGATGAACACGGTGCTGCTTCCGCCGACGATGACGCCCCGGTTCGTCGGCGGGCGCACGAAGCTCTTCCCTGGCGGCGGCACGTGGATGACGACGTTCTGCGCCTTCGTGCCGACGACGGCCGCGGGTGCGTCCTCGACCATGACCGTCGTGCTCAGGCCGTCGACGAGCTTTCCCTGGAAGGGAAACGTCATGGGCGCGCCGTCGACGAGATGCGTGTCCGTCGCGACGACCTGATCACCTTGTTTAGCGGCGGGCTTCATCGGGCGTTCCTTCCACGTAGCGCAGAGACCTTCTGACCCACCCTCATTGGGCAGCCCGATGGCTCATCAGTTTTCCGCCCATGCGGATATTGTGCACTCTGCCGTATTGAACCAGTAGGAGCCGAACCGCGTGCAGCGCGTGTCGGTGGCCGAACAAACGAGCTGCACGAAACCGTACCGTGCGATTCTTCGTGGCGCCGACCTCGTAACCCCAGATCGACGCCTCTATCTCCCGTACCTCTTCCCACGGAATGCCTGCGCAGCCGTCCGGCCCGATCCAGCGCTTCACGCCGGATGAGCCCGGCACGAGGACGACCCCGAGCGGCAAGATGGGCAGTGGGAAGTATAGGAAGACCATGAAGAGCATTCCGGCATATCCGTCGACGAGCGCCAGCAGGAAGAACACAGTACCTGGAATGCCCCACACCGCCGGCCAGAACAACGGGTGTCGCTTCGCCGTATGAACGACCGCGCCCGAGCTCTCCCCGCGACCCACGAGCGCCGGGTCGTGCACCAACATGTTCCCCCCGACGCCGTCGCGCTCAAAACTGATTAAGGCGCTTTGCTCGTTCAACGGCACCGCTCCTATCCAGTTCTTCTGGTGAACGCGTGGAGTTCGCCGGTCTGTCATCCACGCAATCGCGGACGCGATGCTCCCAGCAAGAAGCGGGACCGCTATCGGGATGGCCATGTAAGCACGCGCGTCGTGCAACGGCAGGGCCGAGAGCGCCAGGGCCGTGGCGAGAAGAACTGCGGCGACGCCACGGACGGTTGGATACAGCCACGGCGGTGCCGACTCGGTCCCGCTGACCGGAGGTAGCTCGGCAGCTGCCCGGTAGAGAGGCGCATTCGATGCTCGCGCATCAGGATCGCCCGCCCTCATAGCGCTCCCGCTGCCCCCCAACTCCACGACCTGCGACCGCCGACTGGCGGCGGGTTTCATCGGGCGTTCCTTCCGCGTAGCGCAGCGACCTTCTCACCAACCGCGTCGAGGAACCGGCGCTGCGCCTCCGGCTCGCGTTTGAAGTACTCGGCAAACCGGGACTTGAGCGCGGAGTTGGCGGCGCGCGATGTGATGCCGAATCGCTTCAGGGTTGCCTGGTCGTCCTCGCCGTAAAGCGAAAGCGAGGCTCTGAGCTCGACGTATTCGTCGAGCGAGAGCAGCGGAGGCGCGACGGTCCCGAGCTGATCCTTGAAGGTGCCAGTCGGCTTGGCGGCCGTCGGAGCCATGATCGGGAGCGTTTCGTCGGGGTTGAATGTGTCATCGCGACGTGGCGCACGCTGCGTGGCAGGGGGCTCAGCGCCGGTAAGCTCAGCAAGGCGTTCCGGTGTAGTGGCTCCCTGGAATGGGACCGCTCGAGCAGGAATGAACGGGATTGGCAGCATGGCGGTCTCGTCTGGATCCGGCGCGCTCGGTTGAACCGGAAGGACCGGAGCTTCAAGCCGAGCGCTCTTGAGATACGTCGGAGTCTGCGCTGCAACGCGCGCCTCTGGCGTTGCGACAGTTACGGTCCGGAGCGAGATACGACCGAAAGCAGCAGCGATCTCGGCCAGCTTGTCGGCTGGGCAAGTATCCCACGAAGGT
Organism: Polyangiaceae bacterium; assembly: GCA_013361525.1. Taxonomy (GTDB): domain Bacteria; phylum Myxococcota_A; class Polyangia; order Polyangiales; family Polyangiaceae; genus Xiheicaenibacterium. Next base: position 9,292 of record JABFXY010000146.1, read on the forward strand.
GTGGTAGCCGACGCCGCGCGCACTAAGAAACCATTCCCCAACCGCTCGGATACCGCCCCAACGGGCACCGCTCCTAGTTCCTGCACTGATCCATAGCTCACGGCCCCGGCACCATGCGCCCGAACAGCTTCGGCCGGGCCGACACTGATCCAACTGATACATCCACCGTCGATTTGATCCCGCATGAGCGCCTCAATATCGGCAGTGTCCCTATCAGCGGGCATATCCATCTCGAACCGAGTCGCTCCGCCGCCGCTCACGAGATGCGCGCGAAAGCGCGCCTCGAGCGGGGCGTTTCCTCGCTCATCTCGGAACGTGAGCGCAAAGCGCGTTCCGTCGCCTTCGTCTGCCCTGCGATCGGCCCAGAGGCTCGCAGCCAGCGCGCGGGTCGTCGGCCGGACGAAAGCTAGGGCCCGCGGGTGCCAGAGAGCCCAACCGGTCGAAGCCCAGCGCAGCACATCGAGCGAGTGCACGAGCGCGGTGCCAACGTCTTCCACACGTCCAACGTCACTCCGTTCAATCAGTAGGATCATGCCTGCCGCCTCCGCGCCTGCTGCTCGAGATTCAACTGCTGCTCGACCGCAGAGGTCTCCTCCACCGCAATCTCGTCACCCGGCCCCAGCCGGTAACGTGGGATTTCGCGCACGCGCACGCCCTCCGAAATGGGCCGCGCCGACATGCGAAAGTCGAGCGAAACCGAGGCCGGAGGGATCAACTCTCGGACGGGTACCGGACCGCGCTCGTTGATGCGCTCCGCAAGCCATGCGGCGCGCCGGGCGCGCGCAGCCTTGCGGAAGCCGTGCAGCACGACGATCTCTCGCCTCCGAGCAGTGTGCAAATGCAGTTCGCCGCCAAATGCTTGCGCGTAGCGGATGACGGACGACGAGAGCCCATACCACCGGCGAAGCCGCGTTCCGTCCGGATCGACTTGCACGATCTTCCGCCGACCGAGCACGACGAGTGCCAGTATCGGAACCAAGATGAGCTCATACCACTTCATGCCTGCCTGCCAATTCGACCCGACAAGGTAGCGCTCGTGGGTCGCGCACGCGTTCCACAACAACAAGAAGGGCAGCCCCAACGTCCACTTTGCCCATGGAAACAGAGGAACCTTGACGACCGCGCGAAAACGCCTTCCGCGTGCCGCCTCAACAGATGGCATGATTTCATGAACAGCGACAGCCGCTGGACCGGCAAAGAGCGCCGTGAGGGCTGTCGCTCGGACACCAATAAACCACAGATAGTCGAGTCCCGACGCGGCTTTGAAGAGGCTCCCGGTCTCCTGCAATCCCATCCGACGGAATGGGTACAGGACCGCCATGAAGGCCACCGCGCAGAAGAATACCAGCACAGCTACCCCTACCCCCTCGCCCGCCGTGACCGGAGCGTCGGCGGCGGCATCTTCGGACTCTCGATCAGTGGCGTCCACGCTCCCCCTCGCCCGTCAGAATGGTTTGAAGATCATGAATCTTCACCCGCTCATGCTTCTCCCCGTCCTTGATGTAGTAACGATTGTTCCAATAAAATACTGACCAACGAGACATATTGTAGACAACCGGGAGCGGACTACCCTCCTTGCCCTTCTTAAACTTCACAGGCACAGACTGCAGATAGTTCTCCGGGTCAATGTGCAGCCCCGCACGCAGCGAGTCTGGCGCCGCTCTCACCTCGACCACGTACGCCCCACCATGGTGACAGAAGATTTGCCAGGCGTCCGCCGGCGCATCGAAGGCGCGCGCGTAGTAGCTAAAAATCTCGGGCCCGTGGATGCGGAGATAAACATCCTGATTCTCGGGCACCATGTTGTAACCCGGCTGGGTATAGGGTTTTCCACCGTTCCATCCAAACGAGGAACGATCGCTCCCGCTGACGTCGTTGGTCCAGCGCCAGTGCATGTGGAAGCAGTCGTGCGCGCAGATGGGCGCCATGTAGATGTCGTCCAGTCCCCACTTCGCTCTATCGTCGATCTCGTGCTCGGCGATAATCTCCATCGCGGCATCGACGTCGGGGACCCGCATCGTCGGCGCGACGTGTATATTGTCGAACGCTCCCTGTCGGTCGAGCTTGATGATACGCCCAACCGGGTCGCCGATCCGTGTGATCGCGCCGTCGATGTTCTTCGCCATCTTGCGAGTGCGGTCCACGACCTTGATCGGCATATCGCGCAGCTTCCCTTTTCCGGCCGGGTCCGGGAGGTAGTAGCTGAACATGTTGTCCCAGTGCGGATAGGGCGCGTTACCGACGAGCGGCTTATCGAAACCCTCTTGGTTTCGATCGGCGACGAGGATGCTGCCGATGTCCTGATTCATCTCGCTGCAACCGCCACATGACCTTTTCGCCGGGTCTACGGTAGCGCCGTCGATCTCGGTCTGGGCAGGCCGCCGGATCTTCAAGCCAGCGCCCACCTCTAGGAGCGGAACGGTGCATTTCACCATGATGTGCGGCTCAATCTTCGCGGCCCAAGCCGGACGTCCCGGGGTGAAGGTGTTGTTTTCACGATGCAGCGTGAGGCTGCACGTAACGATGACGCGCGTGTTGACCGCCTGAATCTGCGCCGCGGCGACCGCTGCTGCCGCTACCGCTCCCGCGGGGCTCGCGCCGGGGACCGGCACCGTGCTCAAGATTGGCGCGGGGACGGCAGGTCTCCAAAGATTGTCTTGAAAGAGGGCTTCGGCAGCTCGCGTCTGATCGGCTGTGTAGTTGTTGAGGCGCTGACACGCCTCGCGAAATTTTTGGAGTTCCCGCGCGTCTGCGTGATCGCTCGCAAGGTTATTCAGCGGGACAACTTTTCCGTTCGCCTCGTTGATGTCCCACGCGAACACGTGCAAAAACGCGATCTCGTTCTGCTGCGGAATCGGCCAAAATCGGTGAACGCGGTCGCGGATCACGCCGTCTTTGATACGAAAGGTCGCGAGACACCCTTCATCATTGAGCCGCAGGCGGTACTCTCCAGAAGCGGTGCGAACCGCGACCTCCGGCTCAAAGGTGCCTTGATAATCATTTCCGAAGTAGACGTATTCAAAGACCTTGTACCGCCTAAACTGGTCACTCGCCACCTGGCATGTGACATTGTGAAACTCGTTCACGGAGAGCTGCCCGTCGACGCCCCAAATGTCGCGGTTCCGTCGCGGGTTGTTTGGATCTGCCTCGAGCCCGTGATCGGACTCGCCGCCAGCTTCGCTCAGAACCTTCTCAAGCCCCTTCTCCGAGGTCTCCGCCTCCGTTACGGGAGGGCTCAGGTATTTCATCTGGTTATAGAGGTCCGTGATGAAGCGGACATGATGTGCGACGTCGGTCAGGGGGACTTCGTCGATGCTCGTCTTTTTCTTCAAGATCTGTTGCTCGACGCCTGCAAAAGGAAGGGTATCGAAGAGAAGTTTGAACAGACTTGCCATGTCAGCGGTCTCCTCCGGAGGCGTTTACGCCCTCATTGACAACAATCACCTGGTCACCGGCGCGTACCTCTCGAAGGACGAACTTCTCGCCAGGGCGGCCTTGGAAGGTCACCCTGCCTCCCACGGGACAAGTTCGCTCAATGAGCTCACCGGTCGGCGTTGCCACCACGAGCACAACCTCGCTAACGCCCGGCAGACCATCAGGCAGCACCTCGAATGTCGCGTCGCCATCGGGGGCGTCATCAGGAATCTTTGCTGGCGGCCCGTGCCCATCTCCGCAGTTGAGCTTCACCAGCGCCGCGTTTATACGTGCTTCCTGGTCGAGGACCATACGCCCCCCCTGCGAGGATTCCACCCCTACCGTCTTACCCGACAGTACGGTCGCCCCATTCATGGTGAGAGCCGATTTCTCGGCTCCCTCTCCATGAATCAGCTCAATGCCGTCACCGCCCTGGACCGTAACCATTGGGCTCTCGAGCACGATCCGGTCCGGGAGCAGACGTATCGCACTCTTTCCGCATGAGATGCGGATACCTTCCACGCTGCTCAGGGTCATGCCGAGCCCGCATCCGACCGTCAGGTTTCCGCTGATAGATAGCTGGTCATCTGCTGGGTCCTCAGGGTCGCGCCCAATCGTGGTGATACGGCCCAATGAAGCGACCATTTCGACGAGGTCGTTCGCGCGGGTTACGTGACGTCCACCCACGAGCAGACGATAGCTCCCGCCGACCTGCGTCTGATCCACTCCACCGACCGAAGAGAGCCTGTCGCCGGCGACGGACTCGAGTTGCTCTCCGCCGACGGTTCCGGTCGAATTTCCCGCGACGCTTCGGCTTGCGTTCTGAGCAACGGATACGGCGAGCGAGCCGCCCGTAGAAACGGCGCCATCAGCAACGGCTGATATGGAGAGCGTCTTTGCAGAGCGCAGTGCCACAAGCTCGTCACCCGCACGGTCCTGAAAGGTCAGCTCGTGGCCTCCCCCGGAGTTGGGACTCGACCGCGTGATAATTCCGGTTTGGGTCTTGTCGTGGGGGAAAGCCCACGGCGTCCTGTTCTCCGCGTTATGCACGCTCCCCACAACAATCGGCTTATCGACATCACCATCGATGAACCCGACGAGCACCTCGTTCCCCACACGAGGCGTGAAGTTCGCGCCGTACCCCGGGCCGGCCCAAGACTGCGCGACACGAAGCCAAGCCGTAACCGGCGGCATCGCGTCCGTCTCGATGTCCCAGTGAAAGCGGACCTGGATTCGCCCTCGCGTGTCGGTGTGGATCTCCTCGCCGGGCGGACCAATCACCGTCGCCGTCTCCAGCCCGCGCGCGTACACGCGTCGGGCCGGCTTCGGACGGAGCGGCGTCTGCCTCGGAGCCAGGACGACGCGCGCCTCGTATGCGCGGTCACGTTTGGTACCGCCCTCGGGCGAGTGTCCTTCGTGGTCGACGCGCACGGTGGTGTATTCGCGGTTGAGCGAGCTCTCGGCGTGGTCGGCGACTATGAAGGCCGCGCCCGGCATTAGGTGCGGGTAGAGCGTGGTGCCGTACGCGAGCGCGGCGGTGCTGCGCGTGCCCTCGAGGCGGTCATTCGAGGGTCGAAGCTTGGGCTCGAGTCCCTCGACTGCGTGGTCGTGCTCGTAGACGACGCCCTTTCGAGGCGCGAGGCGCTGTTCGAACTTGCCGGCGTGCACCTCTTTGGTCGCGTCGCCGCGGTCGTGGCGGGGTCGGTCGTGCTCGAACCGGCGGGTGACGAGCGCATCGCTCCTCAGCGTGGCGCGCGCCTCGAGGCCCAAGATGCTTCGATCGTCATGAACCACGACGTCCGCGCCGCCGGCGAGGTGCCGAAGCTGAGCCGTGCCTTCGAGCGTCGCATACGCGCTCGGATGATCGGCAATCACGAGCGTCTCCGCGACGGTCGGGTCGGCGGCCTGCTCGAACCAGTAGAAGAGGCCGTCCTCCGCGAGGATGCGCTCGACGAATGCGAGGTCGCGCTCGTCGCGTTGGATGCGATGCGCACGGCGCTCGTAGTTGCGACTCGGGCGAAAGCTGACCGGGATCTGGTGATCAGCGAGCACCCTGGTCGCGACTTCGATCACCGTCTGATCGTGGAAGATGCGATAGCCGGAGGCGTGCTTCAGGGTCGCGAACCGCGGCTCGATGCGGGCGCGTACGGCCGAGCGACCATCCTCGTGCGGCGTTCCGAGCTGCCAGGAGGTGATGACGCCGTGAACGAATCGCGTCGTCGCGCTCGTGGCGATCTCCAGCGTTGCTGTCTGACCGAGCGGAGCTTCCGACCCGCCGAGCCCGTCGCCCAGCAGGTCGACGCGAAAGCGATAGGTCGCGTTCACCGCCTCGCGCCCCGTGAAGCCGAGGACGCGGACGGGCTCCGGTCGATCCGAAATCCGAAACTGGAAGGGATTGATCATCTAGTGCTCTCGCGCCCAGGAAAGGGCTGCAGCGATCGGCGAGCGCTGGTGACCCCGCACCCGTCGACTTTCGTGAAGAGATATTCCGAACGAGCCGGCCTACGTGGACACGAAAAGTGACGCCGCCTTGCACTTTCCACCCCGCCGTTGACGGAACACGGCAGCCTGACGCTGGCGTCAGGCCCAAGCGCTGGACGCAGCTGAAGCTGGGACCCCTCAGCGCCGCTGACTTAACGCCAAACCCGCACGCTGAAGCGCCCGCCCCAGCTTCTCCCGCGCCTCCTCATGGATGCGCTGGACGTGCCGAACGCTCACGCCGACCTCGTCGGCGATCTGGTTGAGGGGCAGCTCCTCGTAATAGATGCCGCGGAGCGTGCGCTGCTCGCGGATGTCGAGCGTGGTGATGGCGCCTTCGACGACTTGCCAGGCGCGATTCCAGTCGATGCGATCAATTTGTTCCGACTCACCTCCGGTTGCGTGCAGAGTCACCGCGAGGCGCATGGCGATGACACCTGCTCTGCTTCGAAGTCGTCCGGCGACGATTTGTCGGGGCTCGGGGGCGTCGTGAGCGGGGAGCTCGAGGCCGGCAGGCGCCGCAGCGGCCTGGGCCGCCTCCGCGGCGCGCTGATCGGCGATTTCGCCGTGGAACAAGGCGCCCGCGACCTTCCACGCGAGCTGTTTGTCCTCTAGTCCGGCCGCGTTCATCATCGCGCCGACGACAGCCTTGTAGGCATAGCCGTTGAAGGACGTGCCCTTCTTGGGGTCGAACGTGAGCACCAGCTCGGTGAGCTCGAGGTGCACGGCGCTGAGCATGTCCTCGAGCCTCGCCCGTCGATAGCGTTTGGCGAACGCCTTCGCGACGAAGGTGAACTCTTCGAGCGCTTGCTCCACCAGCGCCTGCTGTAGCGCTGTCAGCCGGTTCATTTCTTCGCGCTCGCCTTACGAATCGCGATCACGGCGGCCGCCCGTGCGCGATCGGTAACCAACTCTTCGCTGCGATCCACCTTGGGATCGGGCATGCAGGCCCGCAGCTGTCGAAGCCCCTCTTCGGTGCCGACGAGCTCGGCCTCGAAGAACGCACGGAGGATCTCGAGCTCCCCGGCCGGCACGACGTGCTCGTAGCCCTCGAGAGCTTCGTCCACGATGGATTTGGCCAGCTCTTCTTCCTGAGGCGTGGGATCGCGCATGGTCGTTGCTCCGGAAGGTGCGAATCCGATGTTCGTAACGGTGCCGGCCATACCGGAGATATCCGGTTGGCCGAGTCGACATGGACACGAATTCTTTTGGGTCGATCGCTATTCGAAGAGGTGTCGGGCTTCGATGACCCCCGCAGCACCGCTGCCGCCTTGCGGTGTGACGCCGTTCATTCCGCCCACGCCGGGGGTTCCAGCTGCGGCGCTATCAATGATGGTCGTGCCGCCGGTTGGTTCCGTCCCGGTGTAGGCGATCGCAATTGCGCTTCCGCCGCGGCCTCCGCCGCCGTTGCCGCCGGTGCCGCCGGGACCGCCATCCCCACCGTCGCAGCCATTGACGGTTCCGTTGACCCCGCCATTGCCGCCGCCACCGTTGTTCCCACCGAGCTGACCGAACTGCCCGATGCCGCCGTTGCCGCCGTTTCCACCAGCAGCAACGGTCAGCGTGACGCTCTCGTCGAGTGTAATGGTGGCGTTCAACGAAATGAGCGCGATGGAGCTTCCGCCGCCCTTCCCGCCGGGACCACCGTTGCCGCCGCAACCTCCGGCGCCGCCGCCTCCCCCTCCTGCGCCATTAGCGGTGGTCGCCTTCGAACCGCCGCCGCCACCACCGCTATCTCCGGGCCCGCCAGCATCTCCCGGCGCCCCGTCTGCGGGCGTGAAGCCATCAGCGCCAATCGCGCCGATCGCCGTCGTAGCCCCAGAGCCAGAGCCCGCGTCGGTGCCGAAATCTCCGTTGCCGCCGTTCGTGCAAGCGCTGACCCCTTGCCCCTCGCCCGGCGTGCCGCCTTGCCCTGCGTCTCCCTGATTTCCGTCGACCCCTGCGCCGTTAGGGGCCGTTCCACCACCGCCACCGTTTCCGCCCGAAAGTCCGCACACCGCGTTCGTCCCACCGGCGGCATTGGTCACGGGATTGTTCGCATTGCCGCCCGTCATTCCGCCTTGGGCCTGCGACAATTGATTCTCCTGCCCCGGCGGATCTGCGCCCGCGAATCCGTCGTGGGCGACGATTTCGACCTCAGCCATATCGACGGTCGCGTTCGACACGACGACGCCAATGCTGCTCTTGCCGGGAAGCGTGGCACTGGCCGCCTCGATCCGCACCGACTGCACGGTGGAATCGCCATTACCGATAATGCGCACCGCCGGCACATCCGGTGTGCCGAGGATCGTGGGCTTCGGGTTCGCGGCTGCGTAGGACCAGTCGCCGCAATCGAAGCCGCCGTACAGCGACACGCCCGCGGGCAGGTCAAACGAGCCTTCGAACATCGCGTCGCCGCACACGTAGATCCGCGTCGCGTCGCCGATGGTCGTTACCGCCTCCACGAGGGTTCCGTATGGGCTCGATTGCGAGCCATCACCGGTCTCGCCGGCCTCGACGAAAACACCGCAATCGACGCCGACGGATTCGCCTTCCGTTGGTGTGCACCCGGCAGGAGATCCACCACCTCCATCGCCCCCCTGCCCGCCCCCGCCAGGCTCGGCACCACCACCGCCGGTATTCGGACTACCGCCGTCGCCCTCACCACCCGAGCCACCGCCCCCAAACGTCGGGCACGTCCCGTCATAGAACTCTTCGCACACATCGCGATTGCACGCTGCAATGGTGACCACCAATGAAGCGAGCGCGAAGGAAAACCGTCGAGAGATCATAAGGGCCTCAGAAAGTGCCGGTGACGATGACGCCTTGGGTGTCGGGCGTCGCAATGGGGACGACCTGGACGGCCGCGTTGGCGGGCTCGGGGCCAGGGATGAGGAGGTAGACGGTCATGCCGATGAGCGCGGCGCCGCCGATGGCGTAGCCAGCAATGGCGGCGTTCTGGAAGGTGTCGGATTCGCCGAGCAGGTCCGTTTGCGCATTGATGCAGGTCTGATCGGCACAGGCCCCCATGGTCTCGGCGTCATCGTATTTGCCGGCGGACGCGACGGTCAGGCTGATACCGACGCCGAGACCGACAGCCCCGACACCACCCATGAGGATCGCGGGCCAGATGGGCTTACTGTCGGGCTCGCCGCCGCCCTCTCCTCCTGCGCCACCAGCACCACCGCCTCCAGCGCCGCCGGCCCCGGCACCACCGCCTCCACCCTGCTCCTCGAGCGACACCGCGAAGGATCGCTCGTCCCCAGCTGACGCGGTCCACGACTGCGTGGCATTGGCATATCCGGATTTGCGCAGCTCGACGCTCGACGCGCCGGGCTCGACGAAGAGCCGCGCGGGCGTGCGAGTGACCATTGCGTTGCCCATCCACACCTCGGCTTCGCCCGGCACACTGTTCACGGTGACGAGGACGACGTGTTTGCGAGCTTTGGCATATGCCTCTTTCGCGACGTTGGTCTGGACGGGCTCTTTGCCGGAGTCGCGTTGGAGGAAGAAGTCGAGGTGCTCGGCCGCATCGCGGTGCATGCCGAGCTCTTCCTCGCAGGCGCCGAGCAATGCGGCGACGGTCGGGTTCTTCACCTGGTCCCAGACGCCGGCCGCTTTGGTCCTGCAGACGGCCCAGTCCTTGGTGCCGGCCGCTTGAACCGCCTCTTTGAAGACTGCTCGGCTCGCCTCGTTCAGCTCGTTGCTGCCCTGAGCGCGCACGTCGCCGGCCATTGCGGAGGCGCACACGAGCGCGCCGATGCCAATGGTAAGTCGCGTTCGAGCGGTGAGCGATGAATGCAGATCACGCATCGTGATCAGTTCCCTTTCTGAAAGTCCCATTTCTCAGGGTCGAAGCTGGTAGACGGCTTCGCAGAGGTCGTCGTTGGTGCCGCCGTGCTCGCCTTTGCGGTCGCGGACCGGGATGTTTTGTTTGGCTTCGCTGACGCGTCGGTATTCCGTGGCTCGGCAGTCGCGCTCGGGGGCGTAGCGGTCTCCGACGCCGTCTCGGTTTCGGTCGGGACCGGCGCGCTCGTTGCGGCGGTCGACGTCGCGGTCGCTGTGGCCGTTGCTTTGGCGGTCGCTGTGGGCGCCGACGTATTGGTTGCGGTCGCGTTCTGGGTCGTCTGCGCACCGTCGTTCTTCGAGATGCTCCAAACGAAGAGCGCGATGAACCCAACGAGCAGGACGCCTGCGGCGCCCAGGATCAGCCAGCTCTGCCGCGCTGCTTTTTGAATGGCAGCTCTTCGCGAGGCCCCGGTCGTCGTTCGAGAGGGCTCGGTATCCAACCCGACGCGTCCGCCACCATTCGCGGGCCCTTCATTGGCATCACCGTCCTCGCGGACCGCCGTGGAACCAAGGGGCGACGCATCGTCGTTCGGGTTCGCAATGAGCGCGGTCGCTGCTGCGTCGTCCGCCGGCGCACCCTCAATCTCCGGCCGCGCGACGACCTTGGAGACCATCTCCGCCGGCGTGTCCTCGGAGCCGCGCGCGCCGGCCAAGCGATCCCGCTCTTTGAGCGCGAGCTTGAAGTCGGGGTCATCGGAAACCTTCGCGTCGAAGGCCTTTCGATGAGCCTCGGCGACCTCCTTGGAGGGAGGCTCGAAGTTGCGAAGTCCGCTGACGGACGGGCCGCGTGAGCGTTGAGTCATGGCAGACCTCGCTGCTTTTCGATGATGATGAACACGACGACAACCCCCACGAGCAGCGTGAGCGCGAGAAGGACGACCGCCGTGATCCATTCCCGCTTCGTTGGTGCAGCCGATCTGCGAGCGAGCGCGCGCTCCGATGTTCGAGGCTGCGACTTCACCGGGGTTCGTTGAGCGACGGCCGCGCCATTCCTCCCTTGCCGCTCGGAACGCTCGGGATCCTGGCCTGGATCGATCCAGCGCTCCATGTCGCGCGAGAACCGGCCGGGCCGCCAATACCACGCCTCGACCCGGCCGAAGCGGATCACGGATAGGTGCTTCAGCGCTCGCCCTCGCTGCGGGAGAACCGGCTCGAGCTCACGCCCGACGCGCACGAACGTGCCGTGCGCGCTTCCACAATCGCGGACGTTCAAGGCCCCCGATGCCCGATCGACGACGAGCCGCGCGTGCTCGTTGGAAATCGACGCATCGTCGATAACGATCGACGCCACCTCCGGCGAGCGGCCGACAGTGGCATTCCCCAGCTCGAACCGTTTGCCGCAGAGATGCTTGGGCTCGAGGATCACGAGCGTCGGCTGGTCGTGTGACGCCCATACCGGGACGAGCTTCGCGGGCCGCGGCGGGTCGACCAACTTCTTTCGGGCCTCACTCGGCTTCACCCTCGGATCTGGGGGGAGGACGATGGGCGCAGGCGGCGGCGCGACCGGTCGCTGGGCCGCCGCGAGCGCGCTCAGCGGAACGAAGTCGAACGTGCCCTGGCGTACCGCCACTTTACCGGCCGGCAGCAGGATCATTTTGACGTCACCGAGCTCGAGGATCTGATTCGGGCCCCACGCGCCTGCGATCAAAGGCCGCTCGTTCATGTACGCGGGGTTCACCTCGGTGCGATTCTCGATGCTGTAGATCGGGCGCGCGCCGTCGGGTTGCACGACAAAGTACTCGACGTGCGCGTTCGAGACCGTCTCATGGCGCAAGATCAGGCCGGCGACGGCGGGATGCCGGCCGATCGTGCCGGATTGACCGAGCTCGAACCGTTGGCCGCGGAGGGTCGCCGGCTCGAGGACGAGAAGCGTGGCCACCGGACACACCTCCTCGAGCGGCACCGTCCGGACCTGCGCCGGCGGTACCTTCGGCATCTCGCGCGGCATCGCGTTGTCGGGCTGCGTCTTACCAGCCTCGCGAGCGCGCGCATTGAGCACCGTCGCTCGGAAGGGCAGCTTCTGCTCGGGCGGGATGTCTTCGAGCTTCCACGACGACTTCAAGAATGTGCGCAATGCGTCGGCGAAGTCCGTCATTGACGAATAGCGATCGCTCGGGTCCTTCGCGCACGCGCGCATCGCGATCTTCGTGAGCTCGGCCGGCACGAGGTGCAGCGGCGGCAGCGGCATCGGCGCGTGGGCGTGCAGCACGATGAGGTCCATCAACTCGCACCTACGCCCTGCGATGCGCGTCGCGAACGGGTACTCCCAAATCATCTCGAGGAGCACGAGGCCGAGCGCATAGATGTCCGCGGCGACGGTGACATTCCGCTCTCCGCGCGCTTGCTCCGGCGACATGTACATAGCCGTAACGACCGGCGGCACATGGCTCGAGCGCGGCGACATACCGCTCTTCGCCGCGCCGAAGTCGATAATCTTCACCGAGCGCTCGCCGTTCGTGTGCTCGACGATAAACGCATTATCGGGCTTGAAGTCCCGATGAATGACGCCCTGGTCGTGCATCGTTTGGAGACCGACGGCCATCGCGATGGTGAGGTTCACCGCAATGGTGAGGTCGATCGCGCGGCCCTTCGCATTCTCCTTCGCAATCAGATCCGTGAGCGTCCCACCGTGCAGGAGCTCCATGATGCAGAACGGACCGAACCGCTGGTGCATCCCGATGTCGTAGAACTCGGCGAGGTAAGGGTTACCCGAGCAGCTCTTTCCGAGGCGCCCCTCAGCGAGGAGGCGCTCGACATTGATGGGCTCGCGCAGATGCGGCTTCAGGAGCTTGAGCAGTGCGCGCTGCCTCGTCGTCGCGTGGGTCACCTCGTAGAGCAGCGAGAAGCCACCCTTCGCGTACGGCCCCAGGACGATCCAGTTGAGCACGCGCTCGAGCTCCGCCGGCACGGTGCCCACGGGAGCAACTTGATCGTTGGCTGCTTCGTTGTTGCGCGCTGGCAGCGCCGCTGCGCGCTTCGATAGATCCGCGAGATCGACAGGCTCCGTCGGCCGCGTCCATGCGTCGTCAGGCTCGGTGTCCGAAGCGATCGCGCCGTCGTGCGCGATCGACGTGCCCATCCGAAGCGTCTTGCGCGGATCGATCGGTTGCACGTTCACGAGAGCCCTCCCGGCGGGCGCATCCTACTGACAACGATCCTTCGTTGCGAGCATGCGGCGGGGGCTCCGCACATCGTCATCGATCGATCCCCAACACGTGGAGAAGCCCAATCGCGGCGAGCGCGAGCAACAGGCTGAGCGCGATGATCTTCACCGCGTAGATCGTCGTATTCGATCGCGGACGGGCGCGGCTCGACGGAGGCGGCCTCGATGCGCTTCGAGCACGAGCTTTGGATGAGGCTTCGAGATGCTGCGTCGTCGTCATCGGCACCGTGCGGCGTGCCACGACGTTCACGGGGCGCAGCTTCTCCGAGCTGGCGAGCGCCGCCTCTGCCGCCTTCACGAGCAGCGAGCCCATACTCGCGTACGACGTCCCGGAATCGTCGTGCTGGGCGGCCGGCACGTCGGAAGCCTTCGTGGCCGGCTCGGGCGCCGCCAAACGCGGCGTATCGTCCGCGGACGTACCGGCCGACTCCGACGCCAGCATCCGAAGCGTCTCCGGTGGAAGCGGCTGCGTGTCCTTCTCCTCGAGTCGAACGGTCGCCTTGGTCGAGGCCTCATCGGCCGGCGAAACCGCCCGAAGCGCCTCGAGCATCGCAGCGGCGCTCGGGTATCGATCCGCCGGTGACTTCGAGAGCGCCTTAAGCACCAGTGCATCCAACGCGGGGGGCACGTCGGACCGCATCCGGCTCGGCGGGATGGGCGACGACGTCAGGTGCGCATTCAGCAGATCCGCGAGATCCACACCGAGAAACGGAGCGCGCCCTGTCAGTAGGTAGAAGATGACGCCCCCGACCGCGTAGAGGTCCGTGCGCGCGTCGATCGCTCCCTGCATGATTTGCTCGGGCGACGCGAAAGCAGGTGTACCGACGATCTGCCCCTGCGTCGTCGGCACCACCCCACCGACGCGCTCGCGGACCTTCTCGTCCACGATCTTCACGATGCCGAAGTCGAGCACCTTGATGCGCCTCGGCCCTGCCCCATCCGCGCGCAGGCGCATGATGTTGTCGGGCTTCAAATCGCGGTGCACCAACCCCGCCTCATGCGCACACGTAAGCGCCGACAGCGTCTGCGCCGCGATGTCGAGCACCTCGGCCACCGGCAGCGTCCCGCCCTCGCGCACCTCCTGCTTCAACGTCTTGCCGTCCAGAAGCTCGACAACCAGATACGGCCGCCCACAGAGCGTGAAGCCGAAATCCAGAACCTTCACGATGTTCTCGTGATCGAGCCCGACCAGCACCCGCCCCTCGCGCAAGAGGCGTCGCTCCAGATCCTCGACCAGCGCCCCGTCCACCGCTGCGAGCACCTTCATCACCGCCTCGTGCCCGAGCGCCCGGTGCCGAACGACGTGAACCTCGCTCAGCTGCGTCGCCGCCAGCCGCCGGACTGGCACGTAGGGCGTCCCCGCGAGCGTCGCAGTCAGCCCCTCGGCCCGCTGCAGGTCAGACGCGTGTTCCCCCATCGATGATGTCCTCCGGTGTTGGCGCCGGATGAGGACATGGATTCGTCAGGGGCGGTGACGATTTGTTGGATTGATGGCTCTGGGCAGCAATTCGAGGCCTCTCGCGGCGTCGAAGCTCAGCCCCAGCTCTCCGCAGACCCAATGGCGTCGCTTGCCTGCGCAGGTGGTCTGGTAACAACGGCTCAGCCTTCGCCGCGACCGATTTGAGCTCGAGTCCTTCGCAGTAATGAGCAAGTAATATCGCGCAGTGTTTCGCTGGGGAGCACGTGCTATGTGCTGGCGAATTACTGCGGCAACACGGCGGAACTCGTCGTGGGTGGCGTCTTCGGTCGCGCGATCGTCGAGCAGGACCGTCGTGCAGGCCAGCACGGGCCTCTGCTGGTTTGGGAAGGGCAGGTCGTAACGTCGCGGTTCGAGCTGGTCCCGGGAACCGACACTCTGGGACGAAGAGACCAAGGAACCACGGCGAGCCGTGTGGTCAATAATCAGCCGAAACCCGCATAGACACGCTGAGAGCAAATAGCGTAACGCAGGTTCGAACCGGCTCGGTAGGGTCCTCAAGATGAGTAATCACTTGAACGACCCGGGCGGCGCCCCGTCAGAGCACCCTGCCGCAACGTCCCAGCTACCACAGCTTCTGTACCTCGAGATCGGATCGGCCGTCTGCGTCGGTTCGGACCAGTACGGACGTGTCACCGAGGTCGGGC
Organism: Polyangiaceae bacterium; assembly: GCA_013361525.1. Taxonomy (GTDB): domain Bacteria; phylum Myxococcota_A; class Polyangia; order Polyangiales; family Polyangiaceae; genus Xiheicaenibacterium. The sequence goes on from JABFXY010000146.1 coordinate 24,299, forward strand.
GACACCGCCTGTGGGTGCGGCGCTGCGGGGACGCCTTTGACGTCGAGGTAGAGTTGCACGAGGTCGAGGTGGTCGATGAGGCTCTTGCCGTGGTGGCGGACGTGGTCGTGCTGTAAACGAGCTTCTGTTCGAGCTCAACCCACCAAGACGCCCCGAAGCTCTTCACGAACCAGCACAGTTCTTCCCAATCGCCGGCGATGAGACGCCGACTTCCCGATGACGCGGCTATAGTCGAGGTCAAAAATCGCGACGGCCATGGCTCGAAGCTGAACGGTTACGCGGCAGGGGTCGCTATCATCCGCGGAGACCGGAGCATCGCATCAATCGGCGAACTCGCAGCAAGCCACTCGGTCGAGACGCGTCCCCGACGCTCTTCGTTACGAAGCAGCAGTAACGCATCGATCCCGTACTAGACTCTACGCCCTCGCGCGACGGCCCCTCGGGGACGCGCGCCGATCTAGTCGTCACCGTCTTCGCCCACCAGCGAAGGGTCGAGCGCAAGGTACCTGCGCCGCGCCTCAGGTGATCGCTTCCAGTCCCACCACGATGGCACGCGCCGTCGTCCGTGGATCCATTCCCAGCCAACGATCGGGCCATCGTACCCCACATATTTCGCAACGAGCGCTACGAGCAACGTTTGAACGATGGCGAGGCGGTCCGCGAGCGCTTGGACGTCTGCCGTTGATTCCTTCGCCATCACGTATCGATGCGCCACCGCATTTCGCCGTTCCACCTCCGTCAGTGCCTCTTTTGGCACGTCCAGCTCGAGATGTCGTAGCGCGTCGTGCACTCGATCCGTGCTCGGGGCTTGCTGTGCATTCTTGACCTTGTTGACGAGCCGTCGGGCAGCCTGCTCGTCAATGGCGTGCTCAACCAGTTCGTGTCGTCGTTCATCAACAAACCGCAGCCAAGCTTTTGAATCCTTCACAAGGAGGCTTCCCTGTGACTCGACGAGCGCCGACGCAAACGCTTCGAGGGCCACTTGACTCATGAGATAGCTCGCATGTATGCGGCCCGATAGCGAGTCGAGATACGCCGCAATCGGGATGGATAGCGGGGAATCTTCGCCGTCTCGACGTAGACGCTCAGCCACGCGTTCGAAGAGGACGGGAACCCAGCGGTATTCCGCGATGCTCTCTTCGCTGAGCGCATTGAGGTCACGCCGGTCTGCGGCAGGAGGGCGACGCCCAGCATTGCTTCGTCCGAGCCCATCGAACCCCAGCCCTGCGGCACCCACGATGGATCCGTCATCCGCAAAGGCCGTGAGATGAGTGAGCTCGAGCGATTGTCCGAGAGCGAACTCCAGCGCTGCAAAGTCGATCGCGAGCGCGCTGTGGTCGAGCTCCCGCCCGCCGGTATCAACGACAATCACGCCTCCTCCCGAACACCGCCTGACGAGGTACAGGTCGTAAGCGCCGCGTAACCGTAGATGCCCTGAATCTCGGAGGGCTCGATCGCAGAGCACAAGGTTGCCGTCGCCGATCTTCGCGTCCAGCTCGCCAACCCAGATACACTTCGGTGTATTCGGACGCCACGTCCAAGAAGCCAGGCTCAATGTGTGCGTGCGGCAAGCAAACCCCTTCTGGAGGTTGATACTGCCGCCCCGTGCCGAGAGGTCTCCCAGCCGAGCTTCGAGCACGTCGCCCGTCTCGAGAATTAGCCGCGCGGGTCTATTCAAGACCTCAAAGCGCTCACCCAATCCATTATCGTCCGCGAACGGACTGGTAATGAACAAATCCAACTCGCCATCGCGCCACGTCCACGCAGTTTCTTGCTGTGCGAGATCGCATTCATGCCACATGCCACCGACAACCTTCGGCAGGGTCGGCACGGTCGGACTGATCTCGCCGCGGCGGACCGCCAGTAGCGACATGGCTCGTGCGGGATCCACCAGCTCGACGTCCGGGGAATCGGGGTTCAATGGTAGCAGCTTGCTCATGATGGAGGCCGTCCTCAGCTCAGACTCGCTCGGAGGGCGGCGGCCCGACTTTTCCGTCGAGACCAATCCAATTCAGCTGCGCCAGCTTTCCTTTGACGCGGCCCGCCTGCATGCATTCAGCAAATTCGCGACGGATGCGAGAGAACTGCGCTTCTCCGTCACTTACTAGGGCTAGGCCAGATCGCTCAAAGCTAAACAGGTTCGCGGAGGGCGGCACGTCGCCGACGAGGAGCATGAAGCTCAGGCCGAGGAACAGGAAAACGCAACCTCTGTGAAGGCCGTCGAGACGCGCGGTATCTGGCGGAGTCATCACCCAATCGATCGGCTTGTCTTTGGGTGGATCGAGCAACTCGACGACGAGTCGCATCCTCTCAGGAAAAGGTGCCTGGTCGAGCAGGTAGAGGCGAACGTCCTCTTCGTCTCGGGGCCCGAGAGCAAACTCGTGCCCGACGCTGATGCTCGCGCGCCAGTAGACGCTGAGGACGAATTTGACGAGCACGTCGCGATCAATCGCGGTGATTCGACGCACCGGCTCGCCGTTCATCAAACGCGTTGCCTCGGCCGTATCGAGCGCAGGAAATGCGCCGCTGCGCTGTTTGACGATCTTCGACACAGCGTTCTCCCACACGCCGATGCGCTGCTCGCACTCCGCGCAGAGCAGGTATTCGCGTTTCTCGTCATTGGAGAGAAACGCGTTGCCACCCTCCGTGTGGACAAGCTGTCCGCCGTGCGCCGCTTGCCGGATGCGGCGAAAGCCAAATGAGGGCAAGACATGACTCCACCGCAGCTCACCGAAACCGTCGCAGAGCCGGCAAGTTCCTATTGAAGCCATAGAGCCTCCGTTCTGTGACATGGACTGAACGGCTGTGCAAGGACGCCTGGGCTCGACCGCCCTGACACGACCCCGCCAACACGCCGCCGGCCGCCGTCTCGTTTGGGGGCGCGCCCTATCGTGTTCGAGCCCTAATCCCTCTCAGAGACGGCCGATTTCTGGAGTCGGTCCCCGTCCTGCCGGCCGGCCACTTCTTCGGCCCCAGCTCCCCGCTCCCCCGAAGCCGGCGCAGCCTCCCCCGCCGCTTCACCGTCCTCCGACCGCCTTATCCTCTTCCTCCCTCCCCGCCCCTTGTAGAGCGACGGAGCAATCAAATCCCGATCCCCATGGTGCCACCGTAGAAACGTGATCAGCCGGCGGACCTCCTCGTACTCCTTGGCCAGCAGCGTATAAGCCCGCCGCCGCGTCCTCTTCGCCTCCGCGATCTTGCTCGGCTGAATCGGCTCCTGGGCCACGGCGAAGATCAGCTGCTCCGCCTTCTGCGCGGCGCGGTCGACGTCGCTCATGTCGACGGCGGTCTTGGTCTGGATCGCGGGCCAGTGGGTTCGGATGATGAGGGTTAGTGCGATGACGTCGTTGGCGACGCCGACGTGGCCTCTTCCCCGGCGGAGGCGGTCGAGGACGTCGTTCGGGAGGAAGCCGCGATTGATGAGCGCTTTGATGTCCGCTTTGAGCACGTCGCGGGTACGGCGGAGCTCGGTGCTGAGGGCCGGGATGATGCTCTGGGGGTCGGACGTGATGATGTGCAGCGAGTGGGCGTGGGCCGCGGCTCGGGCGTAGCGGTCTAGGCGGTCGAAGGCTTGGAGGCTGACTTTGGCCATTTCGGCGGCGAGCTCTTCGCGGACCTCGGCGACGAGTCGGGCGGCGGTCATCGCTTTGGCCGCGATGTCGGGGACGTCGACGTTCAGGCCGACGATGTCGTCGTCCGGCACGGCGTCGATCTGGTCCTTCACGGCCGCGAACGCGTCGCGGTACGGCTCGCCGTCGTGGTCGCCGGGTGTCCCCCCCTTCTTCGAAGCCATCTCCCCCTCCGCGGCAGGTTTAACCACTGCGAAGCGCGATGCCACTCATCGCCCCGATGGTTTCACCATTCGCTTCGCGTTGGATGCGAACCGAAACGAGTAGTTCAACCAGGCGATTCGAGTAGGAACGTATCGATCCGGCTGGTTCAACCACTCGAAACACATGACAACGTCTTACTTTCGATAGTTGAACCAGTGGAATCTTCAGCGATCGTTCCAGATCGAGTGGTTCAACCATTCGCACCGATACGATCTATGTCGCTTCGGCTAGTAAAACTAGCCGCGTAGTTTCACCGCCTACCGAGCTTCGGGTCGCAACCCCTCCCCGCCCGGGCGCGCTCGGTCTTCCGCGGGACACGTCCCCGAGCCCGTCAGGTTCGAACAAAAAGATCTGTCCATGGTCGGGCCGTTCTCCCGAATGAGTCTTCGTCGGACCGATGGGACCGGCAGGTAGGCGTCGCGGGGGCGGTTCGCGGCACCGGTCTGGGGGCAGACAAGGCCTTCAGGTTTTGACCAGCCGCGAGAGGGAGGTGGACGTTTCGGGGTCGGCCACTACAGGGCCGAGGGTTGGGGTCGCGCAGGCCAGTGAAGGCCGCGCGATGGGTATTCAGCGATAGTGCCGCTCGTCGGCGATCCCCAATCGGGTCGCTGAAGGGTCATTCGTGTAACCGCGGCCCGCGCCTGGCGCGCGCCGCAATGGAGATGTTTGTCCTATGACGATGTCAACGCCGGGGTCCGGCGCGGCTTCACCCGAAGCGCCGGCACCCAACAGCATTCCGCAACTTCGATTCACGCAGTCGCTCGACGAGGTTCGGCCCGAGCTGCCGAGCCTTCTGAAGGACGATCTGCTTCAACCCAATCTCGATCCGCAGGCGGCCGTCACGACCGTCTTGGGCTGCGTGCCCAAGATCCTCGTCTACCGCGGCCAGGTGTTGGAAGAGCTGCCGCGCTTCGAGATCCGGCACCTCGATCGCCTCGAGACCTATGCACTCGCGCTGGGCTCGGCCGACGCGCACTACCACGCGGCATCGACGCCTTCCGAGCCGGTCCAGGAGCTCGCTGAGCAGCTGATCAAGATTCGAGATCTGCTCCTCTCGGACATCACGGCGCTCGCGAATCGCAACATGCTCAATGGCGATCGGCTGAAGGGCCTCAATGGCACGCAGGGCTATCGCAACGTCGCCTTCGATGTCCTCGCGCTCTGCGCGATGCTTCGTGAGAACTGGACCACGGTCGCCGGCAAGACCGGCGTGCAGGTGGCCGAGCTCGACTCCGCGGAGCAGCACGCGGATCGACTGGTGACGGCGGTCGGCCGCCGGGAGCAGGGCCAAACGGCCGTGACCGAAGCCGCGGATACGCGCCAGCGCGTGTTCACGCTCTTCATCCGCTCGTACGAGGAAGTCCGTCGCGCCATTACGTACCTGCGCTGGCACGAGGACGATGTCGATCGCATCGCGCCGTCGCTCTATGCGAACCGCGGCTCGCGTCGAAAGACGGACATCGAGCCAGAGCCGGCAGCGCCTTCGCCTGCGGTGAGCCCTGCTACGCCCGCGGCGCCGGCCCCGGCAGCGCCTCCGGTCGCCCCGGGGCTTCCGGGCGGCAACCCCCTCATTGACTGATCGATCTAAGTGCGCGCTCAGGAGGAAAACGTGGTCGACGCTTCTGCAGACGATGGCCTCTTCCTGGGCGCGACCAGCGCGCTCAACCAATCCGCGCCGGAGGTCCACCGCCTGCCGGCGCATCACATGACGACCCACACCGTAATTGTCGGGATGACTGGTAGCGGCAAGTCAGGGCTCGTGACGGTGTTGATCGAGGAGGCCGCGCGCTCTTCGGTTCCGGTCGTGGTGATCGACGTAAAGGGGGATCTCACAAACCTCCTGCTCACGCCCGACTTCGCGCCATCGTCGATCGTCCCTTGGGTCGAGCCCGGCCCGAGGGACAAGGGCCCGAACGCCCGCGAAGAGCTCGCGGCGAAGCTCGCCGAGGAGCGACGCGTCGGGCTCACGGCGTGGGGGATCCGCGAAGCGGAGCTCGCCGCGTATCGCGCGGGCACGCACGTGCGCGTGCTGACACCGGGGACGGAGGCGGGGGAGACGCTCCACGTCCTATCGTCCCTTGAGCGTCGCTCCTCGCGCTGGGACACCGACGCCGACGGCGCGCGCAGCGCGCTCTCCGCCGGTGTCTCTCTCGTCATGCGGCTCCTCGGGCGGGACCCCGATCCCGCGCGCAGCCGCGAGCACGTCCTTCTCTCGTTGCTCGCCGAGCGACGATTGAAGAGCGGCCAGACGGCCGACATCGGCGCGCTCTTGCCCGAGATCGCCGAGCCACCGCTGACCTCCATCGGCGCGCTGGACGTCGACGACTTCATCTCGAAGCGCGCGCGCAAAGACCTCGCCGCTGCGCTCAACGCGTTGCTCGCCTCCCCGTCCTTCGCGAGCTGGCGCCAGGGCGCGACGCTCGACGTCGGGGAATGGATGTCGCCGGTCATCACGAGCCCCGAGCGTCCGGCGAAGACGCCGATCACCATCGTGAGCGTCGCGCACCTTGACGACGACGAGCGCGAGCTCGTGCTCGGCGTCGTCCTCGAAGAGATCCTCACCTGGGTGCGCGGCCTGCCCGGCTCGCAGCAGCTCCGCGCGCTCATCGTGTTCGATGAGGTCTACGGCTTCTTGCCCCCGCATCCCGCCTCGCCGCCGACCAAGCGGCCGCTCGTCGCGCTTATGAAGCAAGCGCGCGCGTTCGGGGTCGGCGTCGTCATCGCCACGCAGAACCCGATGGACCTCGACTACCGATCTCTATCCAACGCGGGCCTCTGGTGCCTCGGCAGGCTGCAGACCGACGCCGACCGCGCGCGCGTCCTCGACGGCCTCGTCGGGAACGCCGGCGAAGAAGCGGCGCAGATGTCGGGCCTGTTGAAGCGGCTCGCGCCGCGATGGTTCCTGATGCGCGACGTCCGCTCGAAGAAGGGCACCGTCTTCCTCCAGCCGCGGTGGGCGATGTCCTTCATGCGCGGGCCGATGACGCGCGCGGAGATCAAGCGCGCGCGGGAGTCGCAGCCATGAAGCGCGCCTGGTTCGCGACGCCGCATCTGTGGGGCCGACTCGAGTACGAGCCGGATGAGCTTCTACGACCGGATGGCGACACCGTGCACCTGCGCGACGTTGTCCTGCTGCACGGCGGTCGGCGGTGGCGCTCCGAGAAGGGCGTGCTCGAGGTCACGATGCCCGGTCACACGCGCCCGCGCGAGCTCACGTTCCGCGGCGGCGAGCGGCCTTACCTGCCCATCCGCCTCTCCGGCCTCGACGCGCCCGAAGCCAATTACGTCGCGAGCGTGCGCCCCGACCCGAGTGGCCCCACCTACCGCATGCGCGAAGGCCGCCACGTCCAGGTCTGCCAGCCGTACCACCAGCCTGCGTTCGACTACATTCGACGGGTCGAGGCTCGATCGAAGTACCTGCTCATCGAGCTCGACCGCGATGTGACGGACCGCCGAGGGCGAGTGCTTGGCTTCGTGTACGCGAGCGACGAGCGCGCTAGCAAGAACACGTTCGTCACACTCGAGCTCGTGCGGCGCGGGTTGGCGTTCCCATACGTGTTCGAGTCAGCGGGTGACCATCGCGTGCGATTGCTCGCCGCTGGAGCGAGCGCGCGGAAGGAACGTCGCGGTGTTTGGGCGCGGTACACGGACGCGCCGATGTCCTATCGCGAGGCCGCGTGGGCGGTGCTCGCGGCGCGGCAGGGTGCGGTGGTGCCGAAGGGTCGGCTGAACCATCCGATGATCTTTCGGAGGGTCGTGGAGGCCGGACAGCTGCACGGGTTCGAGCTGAATCGGGCGCTGAGGAAGTACGACGTGATCGACAACACAACCGGAGATCTGTTTCCCGGGCACCGGTATGAGCGCGTGCCTGTGGAGCGGCGGGTTTGGGCGCGGCATCGGGCTTGATCGCGATGCTCAAGGTTGGTGGACCGGGAGCGGACTCGCCTCGCTCGCGAGTGCCGCTGATGCGCGGCCAAAGGGCCACACATCGCCGCGCCGGTGCTCTTCCAGTGCCTAATCCTCCACGCGCCAGGCGCTGGCGTCGCGGTTGCTCAACGGATCCGAGGCGCGTTTCGGGCTCGCGACAGAGCCCCGCGCGACGCGCGGCTGGACGATAGCGTCGTCTAAGACGCCAACCCTACTCAGAAAAACGCCGGTGGGCTAGTCACGTCGGCTCAACAAGTAGCGACCACATTGGGTCTCGGATCCGATCTACAGAGTGGACAACTTTACTGGCAACGGGCCACATTGGCCTCGGCGCGCTGGTATGAGCACGACCGGAAGCGCTCGGCCCTGGCTTCGCATCGCAGGCGGGAGATGCTGTGCGCAAACGCCTTCGGCAAGCGGCCCCCTGACGGCCGAGCGCGAAGCGAAAAGCAATAGGTTCCCGTTGGCCAAACTTTCGCGACAGCGCTATGGTCACGGGTGACATGCTCACGCGGCTACAGATCCCGGACGCTCACATGCCCGCGCTCGAAGCATTGAGCAAACTGACAGCTGACCAGCTCGATCGCGTAAGATTGCAGGTGGCTGACTCCATCTCGGTACTAGAGGTTGAGCGCGTACTGTCCGGACTCGGCGTCGACGAGTCTTCTATGCTCGCAGAGACCTTGGCCTCGCTAGCAATGACTGCGCGCTACTTCGATGACCGGCAATCTGCCGAAGGCCCCAAGAGCTCACGCTCGGAGGGCGACTTTTTGAAGCAACTCGATTCCGAACTGTGCTCTCGATGGAATGAGGAAGCCTTCGCACGCTGGAAGCAATTATCAGCATCACTTCGCCCTTTGCTCTATGATGGCCTACATGTGCTGGCGAAGTCCATCCGACTGCAATATGAGCACACAAACATATTTGGAGACGCACAACTAGTATCGGACATCCGACCTGTATTCGATCGCGACGCGTCGCGGGCTTTGGCTGCCATCATATGCCACTCGCTGCGTATTGAGTACCGAAGCGAAGGGATGACCAAGCACATAACCGTCGCGCTAGATTCTCTCGATCTGCAGAAGCTCAAAGACCTTGCAGAGCGAGGACTCAAGAAGGAAAGCACTCTCGCAAATTGGCTAAAGGCACCTGGCGCAATTCGTGCGAAAGTTCCAGGCAAAGATGCTGACTAGGTCGATTCTTCCGATTTCCGGACCGCCGTCAATCCGCGGTGCCGGGCGAAGACCAACTCGTGAGAAGACCGTAGCCTATGCTGCAGGCGGTACCGCCACTCAAGCTCCCCCCGCTTCTGGAGTTTTCGCGCGCGACTCGCAACGCCTTAGCCGCGACAAGCGTGTCATGACAGCAAAGAACGGCTTTCTTTGCGCCGTGACTGCCCACTGGCGACCGGACGGCAATGACCTCTGGACACGCGCGAGCACTGCATCGTTTCGCGACGACATTCGGGCAGATGCGCTTCTTCATTTGGTCGAGCATGGAGATGCAAAGGTTCCAGCCTTCATTATTTATCAGCTCGAAAGCAACGTCCGCCCACACTGGTTTGATGCTCTCGTGGCGATGGCGGAATGCGTTTCATTCAATGATAGCGCGTTACGTGATCGACTAACCAATGCGCTACTGCGCCAACTTCGCAACCTTGCGGCGTCCGATACAGAAGCGACCTGGGCAGGACTTCGGCTCCTAGGATCTTATCTTCCGCACAGTAGACTTCCCGAGCTCCATCCGTTCCTATTTGAGCCTTGGCCAACAGGTGTACGTCTGGCTACCGCACAGGTACTGTCCAGGCTCTTAACGCCTGCCGACGCCATCCACCAATCCGGCTCGGCGCTTGCGGTTCGAGTATCCGAGTCAGCCCACGCTTTGATTGACCCTCAAAGCGCGCTCCATGACGCACTTTTAATGTATTATGTCGCTCTATTGGGTGCGCTCAACGCTCCGAGCGTCGTAACAATCGCATCCAAGCTTGGCATTCGCACACTTTTGGCGCGCCAGACAAATCGACGCCTCTCAGAGGTTCGAGAGCGTTTGACGACGCAGTCTGTTACCATTGAAAGTTCCAGCCCATTGACCCAGGCGATAACGGCATTGTCCTAAGCCTCTGTATGCCCTCGGAAAACGTTACGACGGAACACTCGGCACCCCGGCACTCAGCTGTCGCCACTTGGGCAACAGGCTTGCGCGGGTTGGTTCGTCACATCGGGCTGCTGCCTCAGGGGGAACTTTTGGCGCCCGCCAAGGCGGTGGCAATCCTCGATATGAACCCGCCGCTGAGGGCTAGTCAACCCGACGAATCCGGCGTGCCAATTGTTGGCCAGATGGCGCCAGACTTGGTCGGATTCGTTGAGTTGAACGATGACGAAGCTCGCGCCGTTCAGGCGAACATCGAAGACATTCGGCGGCGTGTTCCACACAGCACGACACGTCAGATGAGTCACCACGCCATTCGACAGTACGTCGCCCTCCCAGCGTTCGAAGACAAGCCGCTAGTCGCCGGCGGGCCCTCGATGCTGAAATGCAGCTGCGTCGGGTTCGTACTACTAGCATATCGGGACGTGATCCAACTTATAGACGACTCTAATTTGCCCCCAATTCCCCTGAATCGAATACTTGAAATTTGGCCAATCAACGTGCAGCTACTTCAGTTGGCTGGTTTGAGAGGTCAGGGGCCTTGGCCGGTGCATCTGCCCGGCTATGTTTTTCATGCGATGGGTCGCGAGCGCAAGGATCTGCCGTACCGACCACGATCGGGGGACGAGCATTTTGACGCAACCCAACAGCAGTAAGCGGCTACGCAGATAACGATTCGTTCAGATCCATTGCGTAGGCAACCTTGATGCGTATTTCGAGCTGACTCGGGGCGTCGTTTCGACGCGACCCGGGGGCCGATTCCGGCGTGACGCGGGTGTCCGATATGCTGGAGTTGACGGGGCTGCCGATCGTGGAGCTCGACCTCGCCATCGACCATATGAGGGAGATCGGACTGCTCTTCGTCGCTTCGGGGCTCAACTACGGCTCGAGACCGGAGACCGCTCCCATGAGTCCAAGCGCCCTCGCATTGCATATGATCGCTCGCTGCAACGGGACGCGAGACGTGTACGAGTTTTACGGACTCGATCCCGCTAAGGATCGGTATGACAGCCGAGCGGAGTAGGCTTCTGCGCGGACGTTCCCCTCTTCGGCGCGCGATTCCGTCTCCTGAAGGCGCGCGCGGCGCCAGCAATCATGCCCGCCGGTCGTACGACATCGACTTTCGGATACGAATGCGACTTCGGCAGCTGGCGTCGCAACCGTCGGTCGATCGCCCAGCGTACTTCATGTTCCCTGGATGCGCGTGTGTTGAGGCACCAATGCTGCAGCCAGGACCGGCCGAAGGCGACGTCACGTAGAGGCTCGGCGCCGAAGCGTTCGAGGATCGCCTGGGGCAACCGGCTCGTCCGAGGCGGAGCCTGACCCAGGAACACGCCGTTGAAGACCTGGTAGATCGTGCCAACGTGGCCCCCGAAGTCGACAGCACCGTAACCGTCAATATTTGGATGTAGACGGGTCGCTCGACATGTCGCCGGCGCTCAGTCGACGCTGCGCAGGATGAAGCGACACGAC
>JABFXY010000005.1 GCA_013361525.1 Polyangiaceae bacterium
CCGGCATTCGTGCTGCCGCCGCCGCCTTCGGAGCCGCCGCCCGCGCCGCCCGCGCCGCCGCCGCCTTCACCGCCGAGGACACATTCACCGTTTTCGCAGGTCTGCTCGTCGGGGCAGATGACGCCTTCGCACGGGCAGGCGCCGCAAGCGCCGGTGAACGAATCGCAGCAACCGCCGTTCGGACACGACTCCGGCGTGCATTGATCGGGCACGCAGGTCGGCGGGTCCTGCGAGAGATCGCAGACGTTGCCGGGCTCGCATGCAGGATCGCAGGAAGGCACGCAGACGCCGTCCTGGCAGATCGTGCCGTCTTTGCAGTCCACGTTCGCGCACGAAGGCACGCAAGAGAACGACAAGAAGTCGTCGCTCGGTTTGCAGACCTCGTTCGGCGGGCAGCTGTCGTCGGTGCAGGGGTTCTGGATGCACTCCGCGAGGTCCGTGCAGACCTCACCGCAGTTCGGGCATCCGAGGTTGAAGCAGTTGTCGACCACACATTCGCCGGCGTGCTCGCCGATGTTGGTGCAGACGAGCGGGGCGGAGCAGGTGGCGCCGAAGCAAGGCGGCTGGCACCCGTTCTGTCCCTTGCAGACGCACTCCGGGATGTCGGCGCAGTTCGCACCCTGCGAGCCGGCCGGCGCGCAGAGGACGTTGCCGTCGACGTCGGTGTTCGTCTTCGTCGAGCAGTCACCGCAGTTGTCCGCGATGCAGTAGTCGCCGAGGACCTCACCCGTCTCGCTGGAGGTCACCTCTTGGCAGACCTGACCGGCGGGGCACTTGAACTCGCCGGAGCTGCACGGCGCCGCGCATTGGCAAGAGCCGGCCGCCGCGACGCAGTCGCTGCCCTCACCGCAGAGCGGCGGATTGTCGTTGGGGTTGTGGTTGTCCGGCACGCCGTTGCAGTCGTTGTCGTTGCAATCGCAGATTTCGACCTGCGGGCCTTGGGAGCCGAGGCACGCGAATTGGCCGTTGACGCACGCCCACGCACCTTCCGTGCACGCGCCTTCGTCGGTGCCGCACACCTCGCCGATGGCTGCGTCCGGCGGCGGGAACGGATTCTCCGAGCCGTTGATGCCGTCGGGCGCCACGCCGGTCTCGTCGATCGTTCCGTCGCAGTCGTTGTCGATGCCGTCGCAGACCTCGGGGTTGGGACCGACGCCACCGACGCAGGTGAGACCACCGTTGCCGTCGCATTCGAAGTGACCGGGCTGGCAAGGCGGGTTGTCGCGATCGCCGGGGTAGAGCAACTCGTCGTACTCGGCCACGCACGGTCCGCCGATCGGGATGCCGTTGTCGATCGTGCCGTCGCAGTTGTCGTCGATGCCGTTGCAGATCTCCTGACCGGGCGGCGTGTCGCCGACGCAGTCGAGGGAGCCGTTGGTGCAGTCGATGACGCCTTGCTGGCAGGGCGGTGTCGGGTTGCCGCAAGCCTGGCCTTCGGTCGGGAAGCTACCGTCGTCCGGCACTGCGTCGCAGTCGTTGTCGACGCCGTCGCAGACCTCGGCCGCGGGCGGCGTGCCGCCTTGGCAAACCCAGCCTTGGCTGCCCGAGCACGTCAGCGTGCCGGTGTTGCAAGGCTGCGTGAGGGTGCCGACGCCGTTGCACGTGCCGCCGGGCGGCGGGCACCAGCTGAGGTTGTCGTGCGTGCAGCAGTTGCCCGGGAGCGGCCAGCAGCCGTTTTGTCCGGGAGGCGGCGCGTCCACGAGAGGCGCTTCATCGGCCGTTCCATTGCAGTTGTTGTCGATGCCGTCGCACTGCTCGGGCTGAGGACCGACCCCGCCTTGGCAGACGATGGCGCCGTTGACGCACGCGGTGAGACCCGGCGTGCAGGGCGGGAAGTTCGAGCCGCATTGCTGACCGACGCCGAACGGGTTTTCGTCCACCGTGCCGTCGCAGTCGTTGTCGATGCCGTCGCAGATCTCCGCCGACGGGCCGATGAAGCCCTGACAGGTTCCACCGCAGGGCCGCTGGCCCATCACGCATTGGCTCGTGCCGCCGTAGACGAGACCGCCGGGCGTCCCGGGCGGGACGCAGGACGTCGGGGGCACGCTGTCGTCCGGCACGCCGTCGCAGTCGTTGTCGATGCCGTCACACGTCTCGCTCTGCGGGTTGTTGTTGCAGGTGCCGAACCCGCCGCCGGGGATGCAACCTCCGGGCGGGACGGGTTGAGGCGGCGAGCAGGAGAGCGTGCCGGCGCAGTTGGGCGGGGCGGCGAGACCACAGGCGACGGCGGCGATGCCGTCGTCGGTCATCCCGTCGCAGTCGTTGTCGCAGCCGTCGCAGACCTCCGCCGACGGGGTGCATTGGTTGGGGCACACGCCGCCTTCGTCGGCCGTGCCGTCGCAGTCTTCGTCGAGGCCATTGCACGTCTCGGCGGTCGGGCAATGCGGCGGGTTACCGCACTTGGTCGTGCCTTCGTCGGCGCCCGCGGTGCAGTTGTTGTCGACGTTGTCGCACTGGTCGCCAGGGTTGTAGCAAAGCCAGTTCGCGGGCTGCGCCTGCTGCGCGGCGGTCGTGCACGGCAAGAGCGTGAGGTTGCCGTCCGGCGGGTTGGAGTTGAGCGACGCGATGTAGTTGTTGAGACAGGTCGTGCGCTGCGCCTGCGTGTTCCAGGAGCAGCACTGCTGCTGGACGTTGCAGTAGTGCACGTAGCCTTCGTCGATACAGCCGTTGCAGTTGTCGTCGCCGTTGTTGCACTCCTCGGGGGCGATCGATCCGGCGATGATGCTGCTCAGCGCGAGGCTCAGCTCCGTTTCGTTGTTCGCTAGGTACGACGTCCCGGTGCCTCCGGCTGCGGCGATGGCATCCGTGCTCCCGACGCTGCCGCCCGCGAAGTTGATGACGTGGGTCTTGACGCTCCAGCTGATGCCGTCCTTCGTAAAGCCAGCGAGCAAGTCACCTGCGGCGTCCACCGCGTTCGCCTGCGAGTCGCACGTCTCGTCGCCATCCGTCAGGAGGATGACGTTGACGGAGCGGCAGGCGCGCTCGCCGGCTGCTGCGGTCGTCAGTGGTGACGTCAGCGTAGCCCCGCCCGGGACCGGGCTCGGTGGCACCCATTGGTTGGAGTAATAGCGAAACGCGTCGCGCAACATGCCATTGAGCGGCGTGCACCCATCCGCGAAAATCTCCCGACTGTCGGCGCAAGAGCCGTCGACGTATCCGAGAAGGGTCGAGACGTTCGATGCCGGGCTTCCGATGTCTTGAAGCATCGGCACGACGATGTTCGCGCTCGCTCGCGTTGATGAGTCTCCGTTCGGGCTCGGCTCCGGGCCGCAACCTACGTCGCAGCTTGTGCCGTTGGCGTTGCCCGAAAAGTTCGCATAGCTACACGTGCCGAAGTTGCAGACGCCGCCGGCGTCTTGGCAATTCGTCATTCGGCGCGCGAATGTCGCCAAGCCGAAGTTGGCTTGGCCCGCAAACGCGAGCAGCGTGTTGCGGACGGCGCAGCGAGCGTGCGCACGACGGTCGCTTCCGAAGTTGGTGCTGCCGACGGTGCAGCTCGTGTTCGACCCGACGGAATCGGTCATCGATCCCGACGTATCGACCATGAGAAGGAAGTACGGCTTGGCCGGTGCTGGCCAGTCCGCCGGGTTCGAGCTCGCGCAGTTTTGCGCGTGCGCTTCGGGCGCGAATGCAAGCGCCAGTGAGCCGATTCCGGCCAATAGGGTGACGACCTCGACTCCTCGGATGAGCTTGGTCTTCATGGTCGACATGACGGTCCTCGCGGGTGTTGGGCACGAAGGAAGAGTGCCCACTCAACAAATCAGAAGACCATGAAGCGATTGAAAACCGCAAGACGCTCCTTGCGACATTCACCAAGAATTTCCGTGGCGAATTCCCACGCGCGACGACGAGCGTTGTGGGGAAGTGGCTCGGCAGGCGCGCCACGATCGATCGCAATCGCTACGCACATTAGCTCCGAGTCGTCCCGTCATCGGTGGCGCGACTCGACACGACGGGTGTTGGCTAGGTGAGGCGGTCCGTCGCGGACCCCGTGGCGGGGACCCACGTTCGATTTCTATTTCCGCGGTAGAGCAGCGAATGCATGCGCGACACACACGCATGGCAAAAACGAGCTCTGTCGCACCTTCTGGCTTGGCGGCTCACCCTGCCTCGGTGCGTCCTTCCGATCCCAGCTCGAAGAAGCGAGGGCGCCCCCGCGGACCGTTCACCCAAGCTCGCCGGCTCGAGATGTTGCGAGCGCTCTTGGTTCGTCATCCGAAGGGGCTGACCATCTACGAGCTCTCGTCGGAGCTCAACGTCACGCCGCGTTCACTCCGACGATACCTCCTCGAAGTGAAGCGCGAGCTCGATCTCGTGAGCGTCACGATGCGGCCTGGATCGGCTGCTTTGTGGCGTCTCGCGCCCGGCGAGGCGGTTCGCAAGGTCGAGGTTCGGAGGACGCAGGCGTACGCGCTGCTCGCTGCGCGGCGACTCTTCGAGCCGATGAAAGGATCGACGCTCTACGACGAGATCCACCTCGCGGCGGAGAAGCTTCTCGGTGTCGCGCGCCGTCCTGGGCGCGGGCCGAACGCAGGCGTCGCGGACGCGCGTCTCGAGGAGCGATTCCTCTACTTGCCGTTCGCGCCGAAAGACTACGGCGCAAAGACCGAAGAGCTCGACGACGTCTTTCAAGCCGTCGCGGATCTTCGGCCGCTGTCGTGCCGCTATCGGAGGCCGAAGGACGGACGTGAGGAACGCATCCTCATCCACCCGTACGCGATGGTCCTCTACAAGGACGCGATCTACTGCGTCGGCCGTCACGTCGCGAAGGACGAGATCCGCACGTTCCTTCTCGATCGGATGCGCGACACCGAGTGCGCCGTGACCGAGCGCTTCGATCTGCCGGACGACTTCCGCATCGAAGACTACTTCCAGGGCCAGTTCGGGATCTGGAGCTCGGGTCAGCGCCAGAAGGTCGTGATCGAGTTCGATCCGCGCGTGCGCGAGTACGTCGAGACACGACGCATCCACCCGAGCCAGTCGATCGAGACGACGTCCGACGGCCGCGTTCGTCTCACGATGACGATCGGCGATCTCACCGAAGTGACGACGTGGGTCCTCGGCTTCGGCGAGACCGCGATGGTCGTCGAGCCCCCGATCTTGCGCGAGCGCGTCGTCAAAGAGCTCGAGACGGCGCTCGCTCGCTACCGCGCGCCAGCGCCGTCGAGCGGACGCAAGCGCAAGTCGAGCTGACGGAAACGACGAAGCCTCGCTCGATCGGCGAGGCTTCGTGCTTCAGGAGGGCTCGCGGTTCAGCGAAGCTTTGCGTTGGTCGCTTCGATCGCTTCGTCGACCATCTTCGCGTGCTCGGCGGGGTCGGCCCAGCGCGCACGGCCTGCTTCGGGCAAGCGGTCGATGGGATCGAAGTAGAGGAAGTGCTGCCCAGCCTTCACGCTCGGCGCGTGGAAGACCGAGATGCCCGTCGTCCGATCGTAGTGCTCGTACGAATGGCAGACGCGCTTGCCGCCGCCGCCGGGGGCGTCGACGACGAACGTCGGCGTGTTGAAGCCGGCCGTGGAGCCGCGGACGTACTTCTCGATGTCGATGCCCGTCTGCACCGTCGTGCGGAGGTCTTCGGCGCCCTTCACCATGTCGTGGACGTAGACGTAGTAGGGGTGCACGTGGACGTGGCCGAGCCGCTTCACGAGCAGGCGCATCGTCTCCGGCGAGTCGTTCACGTTGCGAATGAGGACCGATTGGTTGCGGACCGTGATGCCGCGCTCGAAGAGGCGGAGCATCGCGTCGCGCGTGATGCCGGTGATCTCGTTCGGGTGGTTGAAGTGCGTGTGGAGGACGACCTCTTTGTGGAGCTTGCGACCCAGGTCGACGACGTGGGTGACGGCATCGAGCCACTCGACGTCGGTGAGGACCTTCTGCGGCATGACCGCCGGGCCCTTCGTCGCGATGCGGATGCGCCGGATGTTGTCCAGCTTCACCAGCGTCTCGCCGATGTGGCGTAGCTGGTCGGGGCGGAGCTGGTACGCGTCGCCGCCGGAGACGACGATGTCCTCGAGCTCCGGTCGCTCGGAGATGTACTGGAACGCCTTCGCCCAGCGCTCGATGTCGACGCGCAGGTGGACCTTGTCGACGAGCTCCGTGTCGTTGCCGACCGCGTACGAGCGCGTGCAGAAGCGGCAGTACACCGGGCAGGTGTCCAGCGGCAGAAACAGCGCCTTGTCGTAGTAGCGGTGGGTGAGGCCCGGGACGGGCGCGTCCTCCTGCTCGTGGAGCGAGTCGAGGCCGAGCTTCGGGTGGTCCGGCAACATCCGCGAGGCGATCGGGATGAACTGCGTGCGCAGCGGATCGTTGTACGGATCGTTCCAGTCGATGAGGCTCATCACGTACGGCGAGACGCGGACGCTCATGGGCGCGCGCGCGAAGCCCTCCGTCGCGTCTTTGATGAACGCTTCGGACGCGAGACCTTGAAGCGCCTCGAGAAGCTTGTCCGGTCGCGTGATCGACTTCTTCGCCTGCCAGTGATGGTCGAGGAACTGCTCGTCGGTGACGTCGCGGTACGCAGGAATGCGGCGGAAATCCGGCCGTTCGAGCAGGTTCTTGTGCTCGAGCGCGGACGCCGGCACCGGCGGCTTCAGGTGTTGAATCTCCCGCTCCTCGGGCTTCTTGGTAAGGCTGACGACACTCGTGGCCATGGCGGCTCCTCTTTCGACTCTCGGGCGCGCGTCTCTTAGCAGATCGTAGCGCACGAGAGCACCTCGCAGCCCCTGCGCGCTGCGTCAGATGGTTAGGTCGAAAGTCGAAGAAGGAGAGGGGTCGCCAAGGGCGCCAAGGGCAGAAGGAGGAAGAAGAGCGAGAGTTTGATTTCGTCGGTCTTCGAAAATCCTCTGTCTCTTCTTTCTCTTTCTTCTCTTGGCGCCCTTGGCGACCCCTCTCGTTCTGCGGCTCTAGAGGTCCGTGCGCGGCGGGACGGGGGTCATCGAGGCGATGGAGACGTCCTTCGTGTTCCGGTACGCGCTGTAGTAGGTGCGCACGCGGACGACGTAGTCGACCGTCTCGGGGTAGGGCGGGATGCCTTTGTGGCGCGTCACTGCGCCTTCTCCTGCGTTGTAGGCCGCCACCGTGAGATCGAGATCGCCGTTGAACAGGTTCGCCAAGACGCGCAGGTACCGCACGCCGCCGAAGATGTTCTCGCGCGGATCGAATGAATCGCGGACCTGCATGCGCGTCGCGGTCTCGGGGATCATCTGCATGAGCCCCTGCGCTCCGGCCGGAGAAACGGCTCGCGGGTCGTAGTCGCTCTCGACCTTGATGATGGCGCGGACCAGCTCTTCCGGGATTTGGTAGAGCGTCGCGGCCTGGCGAATCCACTTGTCGTAGCGCGTGAAGCGCTCGACCGACTTGTCGCTCGGCGGGACGGCCTGGCCGGCGAATTTCGAGCCCTTCGTCCGCTTCGACGCGCTCTTCATGTAGAGCGAGTAGCGGCCGTCGCCTTTGGGGGTCGACGAGAAGTGCACGATGCCGTTGTCGTCGACGTAGCTGTAGATGTCGGCCTGCGCCTCGCCCGACGCGCCGACCCCGATGGCGACGATCAGGCAAGCAGCAACGAGCCCGCGGCTCGGGACGAGGGAGGCTTTCATGCGCCCCTGATGGTAGCGGACCGTCGGGTGAGTGGGAAAAGTCACTGCGAGACCACTTGCACCTTCGGGGCCGGGGCGTCTGCCGGCGGATAAAGATCCGTCGGGAGCCCGCCTTGTGCCGAAATGGCAAGCGTATCCATCAGCACTGCCACCGTGACATGCACGAAGAAGCCCGAGTAGATGCTCTTCGTCCTCATCGAGAGCGAGCCCAGCGCGATGCCGGCGACGACGGCTCCACACGCTTCGAAGTAGGGCTTTCCGTAGTGGATCATGCAGTACGGAACGATCATCGCGAAGATCGCGGTCGACCCCATCGATCGTCGTAACGTGTTCAACCAGAAGCCCCGGAAGAACATCTCGAGTCCGAAGAACTGCAGGATGTACATCCCCTCCCAAACGATGAGGTCCATCCAGGAGCGCGGACACTTCTTGTAGAACGGGTAGTAGTCGCCGAAGTCCGGTTGGCTCGCGACGGCGAACACCGCGGGGATCACCACGCCGAGGCAGAGCAGGTAGATCCACGCGTGGGAGAGCAGGCCCTTCGTGCGAAGGCCGAGATCCAACAGCGAGTCTTTCGGGAAGAGGATCTTCCAGACGCCGAACGGGATGACCGTGTAGCCGACCACGCGCGTGAAGGTCCACCACGCGAGGCCGTAGAGCTCGCCGTACTTCTTGAGCGATACGTGCTCGCCCAGGCCGAACGGCAGCTTCGACGGATCGAGCTCGACCTCGCGCAAGAACGGCCGCACGTGTCCGACGTAGAAATCGCGGTCGTAATAGTACTGGAGCGTGAGGATCGCCGCGGTGAGGACGAACAACACCAGCGGCCTTCGATCCAGCTCGCCGCGTGCGAGCGTTGCTCGTTGATGCTCGAGCGCTTCGACGTCGAGCTCGCGCCACGTCCTTCGGAAGAAGTAGTAGACGAGCGGGATGACCGCGAAATACGCGACCATCGGAAACGCCATGTGAAGCAGCGTCTCCACGAGCGTCGGCGGAGGCGGGCCGGCAGGCGGCGCCGGAACGGGAACCGGCGCAACAGGCGTTGCCGGCCCGAGCAGCGCTGCAACCGTCGCCGCGAAGAACATCAGGTCGCGGATGCCTCGGCGGTCTTCGCCGCGCGCTTCAACCGCTCGACCACCGCGTCACGACCGAGAAGGGCCGCGACGTCGAACAATCCGGGAGAGGCGCTGCGACCGGTCAACGCGACGCGTACGGGCTGCGCGACGTCCTTCATCTCGAGGCTCCGCTCGGCGATGAACGCCGTGAAACCTTCCTCGAGCTTCGCTGGCGTGAAGTCGGGCGCCGCTGCGAACCAGCCGGCGACGTCCTCGAGAATCGGAGCCTTGGCCGGGACGAGAAACTTCTTCGAGGCCTTCTCGTCGAACACGGGCGTGTCGCGGAAGAGGTAGTCCATGAGGTCGGCAGCCTCGACCCACGTCTGACCTCGCTCGCGGTAGAGCGGCAACGCGCGCACGAGCTTGTCGTCGTCCACGCGCAGACCGCGCGCCTCGATGAATGGACGGACGCCCGTGATGTACGCCTCGTCGCTCATGAGGTCCTTCTGCTTCAGATGCTCGAACACGACTGCCGCGAGCTTCTTCGTGTCGAACTTCCCGTCGCCTTTGCCGCAGCGCTCCCAGTCGAACTTCTGCGTGAGGTCGGGGAGGCTGAAGATCTCCTGATCGCCGTACGACCAGCCGAAGCGAACGAGGTAATTGAGGAGGCCCGCCGGCGGGATGCCCATGTCGCGGTACTCCGTCACGCTGACCGCGCCGTCGCGCTTCGAGAGCTTCTCGCCCTTCTGGTTCAGCATCATCGGAAGGTGCGCGAACTCCGGCACCTTCGCGCCGAGCGCTTCGTAGAGGAGGATCTGCGGCGGCGTGTTGATCATGTGATCGCGCCCGCGCGCGACGAGGGTGATGCCCATCGTGATGTCGTCGACGACCGCTCCGAGGTTGTAGAGCGGGATGCCATCCTTCCGGACGAGGACCGCGTCCTGGAGCGTATTGAGGGGCGTCGTCACCTCGCCGAAGACCTTGTCGCGGTAGGTCACGACACCGCTCGACGGCGCCCGGAACCGAATGACGAAGGGCAGGTCGGGGTGGTCCGTCCGGTCGCGACAGGTGCCCGGATAACGGAACTGTGCCTTGGGATCCTGCTTCTTCAGGGCTTCGCGCTGGGCGTCGAGGTCCTCTTTGGTGCAGTAGCAGCGGTAGGCGGCCTTCGACTTGATGAGCTTTTCGACGAACTCTTGGTAGATGCCGAGCCGCTCCATCTGGCGGTAGGGCCCGTGCGGCCCGCCGACGTCCGGCCCCTCGGCCCAGTCGAGGCCGAGCCAGCGCATGCTGTCGAGGATAATGCGCTCGTTCTCGGGCGTGCTCCGCTCCTGATCGGTGTCTTCGATGCGGAGGATGAATGCGCCGCCGGACTTCTTGGCGTACAGCCAGTTGAAGAGCGCGGTGCGTACCCCTCCGATGTGCAGGTACCCGGTCGGCGAGGGCGCGAATCGGACCCGAGGGCGGGATGTGCCTTCCGTCATCGCGCGCCCTCTACCACGGCTTTGCGGACGAGGCTCGGTCTGCTAGAAGGCCCGCTCCCCATTGCCGCGCGAGTCATCTCGCGCACCTCGGAAGGAGCTCGAACATGGCCGAAACGAAGAAGCCCAACACCAAGAAGTCCCCTCTGCAGCTCGTGCAGGAGTTTGGCGGAAAAGCCAAGCTGGTCGAGGCCGTGCAGGCCTTCACGACCGAGGAGCTCTGGGTCGGACGAACGAACAAGGATCGCGGCGGCAAGAAGTCGCTCGCGCGGGTCTCGAACTCGAAGCTCCTTCGCCTCCACGCGGTCTTCTCCGCGGTGAAGAAGGAGTTCGGGACGCGCGACAAGCTCATCGGCTCGATCCTCGAGCTCGAGAACCGCACGAAGGACGAGGGCTACAAGAAGAACCTCTCCGCGTACCCCGTTCCGCGTCTCTACGATCACTACAAGAGCGCGAAGAAGCGCTCGGCCGCTTCCAAGTAAGCGTCCAGCGTGGGCCTGACGAAGCGCGTTCGACCGAGCTTTGTCCGTCAAGCCTGGCTTGTCGCCAAGAAGGACCTCGCGATCGAGCTCGCCACCGGCGAGATCGTTACCACCGCGGGGTTCTTCGCCATTTTGGTGACGATCATCGCGTCGCTGTCGTTCTTCGCAGGCAAGGACGCGCAGCGGGACGTCGCGCCCGGCGTCATCTGGGTGAGCATCGCCTTTTCGAGCATCCTCGCGCTGTCGCGCACGTGGCAGCGCGAGCGTGAGGATGCAGCGATTCGAGGCCTCTTGGTCGCGCCGCTCGCGAGGAGCGCGATCTTCGCGGGCAAGGCCCTCGGCGTCGCTGCCTTCGTCACCGCGGTGGAGCTCATCGTGCTGCCTGTCGCGGCGTTGTTCTTCTCGATCGATTTGATCCGCTTCGGCCCGTCGCTGCTGTTGATGATGGCGTGCGCAACGCCGGGCATCGCGGCGAGCGGGACGCTCTTCGGTGCGATGACGATCCGCACGCGCGCCCGCGACCTGATCCTCGCGAGCGTGATGTTGCCGCTGCTTTCTCCGTCGATCCTGGCCGGGGTCGCGGGCACCCGCGCGCTCCTCGGTGGTGCGCCGTTCTCGGAGCTGACCGACTACTTCACGCTGCTCGGCCTCTTCGGCTTCATCTTCACCGCGGGAGGCCTCGGCCTCTTCGACGCGGTCATCGAGGGCTGAGGGCGGCGACGACGCCGCGCGCGGCACGCTCACCGCTCGCGACGAGCTCCTTCGGATCGAACGCGACGCCGGCGCACTCCCCGGCCGCGAAGACACCGTCGTGCGCGCGACCGTCGGCGTCGACGACCACCGCGAAGCCACCGTCGACGACGCCCGTCGACGCGCCTGCTTGCGCGGCGACCTGGAACGAGGGCGAAACAGTGGTTGCGACGGCCACGACGCTGCAGTCGAACGACGCACCGTCCGTCGTGCGGACGCCGCGAACCCGCGAGCGACCCGCGATGGAAGCGATGTCGCGCTCGGAACGCGCCGCGACGACGCGCGATCCGAGCGCCGCTTTCACGCGCTCGGCCCACGGGCCTTCGCCCACGACCACGGCGCCGTCTTTCGGAACGATGCCGGAGGAGGCGAGGTTGCACACGGCGCGTGCACCCATCACCCCCGGCAGATCGTTGCCGGGCACGCAGAGAACTCCATCGTGTGCGCCCGTTGCGACCACGAGCACGCGCGGTCGAATGACGTGGGCATTCGCCGGTTCGACGACGAGCGCCTCACCTTCGTAGAAGCCGATCACCGAGGAGCGAAGCAGCACCTTTGCCGAAGCTTCGACTGTAGGACCGAGGTCCGCGACGAGCGCGCGACCGTCTTCGGCGAACCGCGCGCTACCACCGAGCGCGGCGCCCTCGTCGACCAGCATCACCGAGCGCTTCGCGTCGGCGAGTCGCCGGACGCACGAGAGACCCGCGAGGCCACCTCCGACGACGAGCACGTCGCATTCGGAACGAGCGGCCGGGACCGGTGTAACGGGCTCGTCGGGTAGTCGACCGATGCCCGCCATTTGCCGCGCGAATGTTTGCATGGCGGAGCCGACCCCGGGCACGCCCGCCATCAAGTGGTGATGGTCGATGCCGCGCGGGAAGAACCAGTCCGTGATGCGGAGCAAGTCCGTCTTGCGGCTGCCGAGCACGTTTTGGGCGGACACGACCTCGCCGCCGCGCGTGTCGCGCAAACACGTCATGATGTTCGGCACGCCGTCGACGCGCGCGATGCAACCGTCGCAATCGCCTCGCAAGCAAGCAGGCCCGCGCGGCCGATGCAGCTTCGGGCTGCGCGCGAGCACCGATTCACCGGCCGCGAGCATCGCGACAGCGAGCGGCTCGCCGCGCTCGGCGACGATCTCGCGACCATCGAGGGTGAACGTCACCGGATCGACCGGTGGTCGCGTGCGCTCGAACATAGGGCGCGGGGAGGTTAGTACGCCGTCGTGCGGACGCGAGGAAACAAATGTCCGCACAGGCGTGGGTGCCCGTGCGAGCGAAGCGAAGCACCCCCCGTGGGCGGGACCCGCGCCGTCGTGCGGACGCGAGGAAACAAATGTACTACCGTGGACGGCGATGCGCCTCGGAGTCCTTGGTCCGTCCAACGGCGATCTCGTGGCCCTCGCGAAGGCCGCTCAAGCACTGATGGATCAGGCGCGCGTCGAACGCGTGCTCTACCTCGGGAAGGACGACGCCCTCGACCGCATCGTCGCCCAGTGGGCGGCCGAGATCGTCGGAGCGAACCCGAACGAATCGGCGGTCTTCGCGCGCGCGGCCGTCGCCTGCGTGAAGGCGTCGCCCCAGGAGATCGAGGCGTTCGTGGCTTCGGAGCGCGCGCGGCGTAGGCTGCGCGTCTTCGCGTCCGTTCCAGCGCCACCCGGCCGCACCGTCGAGCTCTTCGACGGTCGCATCGCGGTCTTCGTCTACGACAAGGCGACCCTCGACGAAGACGACATCGCCGGCTCGTCGATCATGGTGTTCGGTCGCTCCGATCGCCGCTTGGTCCATCGCGTCGGCTCGCGCACCTTCGTGTCGCCGGGCCCGCTCGCCTCCGACGGAACGAGCGGTATCGCCGTGCTCGACGACGAGAGCGACGGGGGAACCCTCATTCAGTTCCTCGCCATCGACGGAACCATCCTCGAGAGCGAGCGGATCGAGAGTCGCTCGCTGCGCGCGACAGGCAAGCTGAAGATCCAAGGTTCGGGCTGAGGCGGTCGCCAACATGGACGGCGCAGAAGAAAGCTTCGAGCCGATCCGGGTCGGCATCTTCGGCGGCAGCTTCAATCCGCCGCATGTCGCGCACGTGCTCGCCGCGGCGTACGCGTTGCTCGTCGCGCCGATCGATCGCGTCGTCATCGTTCCGGTGTTCTGCCATCCGTTCTCGAAGGAGCTCGCGAGCTTCGAG
This sequence comes from Polyangiaceae bacterium, assembly GCA_013361525.1. Taxonomy (GTDB): domain Bacteria; phylum Myxococcota_A; class Polyangia; order Polyangiales; family Polyangiaceae; genus Xiheicaenibacterium. The sequence continues at coordinate 13,548 of JABFXY010000005.1, forward strand.
GACCGGCTCGCGATGTGCCGCCTCGCGTTCGAGGCGCTTCCACACGTCGAGATCAGCACCGTCGAGCAGGAGCTCGGGGGCGAGAGCAGAACGCTCCGCACCGTCGAGCACCTGAAGGCCCTGCATCCCGATTGGCGGCTTCGGCTCCTGCTCGGAAGCGACGTCGTCCCTGATTTGCCAAAATGGCATCGCTTCGATCGGATCGCCGAAATCGCCGAGCCTTTCGTCATCGAGCGAAGGGGGGCGACGAGCGACGAAGCCCGCGCCTTGTTGCCCGAGGTCTCCAGCACCGAGATCCGCGCGCTTTTCGAGCGCGGCGCGTTCGACGAGCTCGCGTCGCTCGTGCCGCGGAGGGTCCTCGAATACGCGCGCGAGCGCGGCCTCTACGCGCTATCTGCCGAAGGATGACGCGTCTCGCGATCGTGGGCCGAGGCAAAGTCGGCACGGCCTTCGAGCGTGCAGCGCGCCGCGCGCGCCTCGACGTTCGTGCGATCTCGGCGCGCGACGTCCTCACCGGGGCGGCAAAGGTTCGAGCCGATCTCGTGGTCATCACCTCGCGTGACGCGCTCGTCGGCGACATTGCTCGCGCGCTCGCGAGCGCACGGCGTGCCCCGCACGCCGCGATGCACTGCGCGGGAGCGCTCGGCCCCGACGTGCTCGCGCCGCTCGCCGAGCGTGGCGTCGCGACCGCGGCAGCTCACCCGCTGCTGTCCTTCTCCGGTGCGCGCGCGACGACGCTCGTGGGAGGCGCCTTGGTGATCGAAGGCAGCGCCGAGGCCGTTCGATATGCGTGCGCGCTCGCGAGGCGGCTGGGAATGATCCCGGTCGTCGTCTCCGAGGTCGATCGCGCGCGGTACCATGCCGCCGCGGCCATCGTCGCGAACGGCGCGGCGGCGCTCGCATTCGAAGGTGCGCGCCTGCTGGCGTCGGCCGGCGTCGATCCGTCCCGCGCGCCCGCGCTCCTCGGACCACTTCTCGCGAGCGTCGCCTCGAATATCCGCGAGCTGGGCGTCGCGGCTGCGCTTTCAGGCCCGGTTCGCCGCGGAGATACCGCGACGCTCGAGCGCCACCTCGCTGCGCTCGAAACGGAGCCCGCGTCGACGCGATCCCTCTACGGCACTCTCGTTCAGGTGCAGCTGGAGATTGTTCGCGAGCTGCACGAGCGAAGTGCCGATTCTGGCGCTACATTCGACATGGTCGGCTTCGACCGCATCCTCCGCAGATGACCCAGTGCCGACTGGTCGGCGCCGGGCTTGATCAACTTTGAGCGGCGATCCCACCGTGTGGCCGGCGGTGGGCATTGCGGCGTCGGTGGCCCTGGGATAGCTCACGATACGTCAGGATGCTTGCGCGCAAGCCGAACTTCCTTTCCGCTACTCGAGTCGACCCGGGCTCCGGGACGAGTGTCGACACCACCCGTGCGCCTGGATCCGAGCGCGTCTCGACGCTCCGATTCGGGTTGCAGGGCGCGACCCCCGAGGGGTTCGGTGCCTTCGATGCCTGGCTTTGCGGTTTGGCCCCGGAAGAGGGCGAGTCCGCGGCTGTGCGCCAGCGATGGCTGGCGTTCGTGGCGACGAGCGACGCCGCGGCTTCGGAGGCGATCGCCGATCACGCTACGCGACGGCTCGGCGGGCGTGGGCGCGTCGTTCGGGCATCCGGGGATGGCTCCGGAGATGGCTTTCGCAGCCTCGCGCGCAGTGTGATCCGCGCCGCGGGCGAAGTAGCCGATCTGACGACGGCGCGTGACGTCGCGCTCGCGATCGCCACTGCGATGCGCGCCAGCGACATCGGCGCGATGATCATCACCGATCGCGAAGTCTCTCGCTTCTCCCTCGCCGTTGCATCCGAGCTCGAGGTGGCGACCGAGGGTGAGCCTGCCTTCGTGCTTTGGATCGCCCCTACCGCCTCGGAGGGGACTGTCATCGGGCCTTCGGCAAGCGCGTCGAGCTCGTGGCGTGCGTTCGAGGTGGACGGCAGGTTCGAGCGCGAAGACGTCGTCACTTGGTGGGACGCCGCTCGAAGCGAGCCGCTTCGCAGTGACGCCTTCGAGCCCGGGCGCGAGCGCCCCCGTGTTCAAGATCTCGAGAGGTGGTGGCGCGTCGCCCGCTCGGAGATGTCCACGTTCCGTTCACCCGATCGCGCGGCGGAGGAGCGATCGACCGCCGCGGTCGTTCTTTCCCTCGTCGGTCGAGCATGGCCGCTCGACGCGATTTCGACGCTGGACATCACGCGCTCGGAAATCGACGAGCTCGTCGCTGCAGGTGTCGCAGACCTCCGTTCGATGGACCCGGTCCCTGTTCCGTGGATCATCCTTCGCGCATCCGACGTCGCGTTCGACGCCGCCGAGCACGCTGCGCTCGCGGAGCGCGCTTCCGAGGGCTTGGTGCGGAGCTTCGGCAACGACCCCTGGGCGCTCATGCACGCCGGCGAGCTCTGCCTTCGCGCCGGCAACATCGCACGTGGCGACGAGCTTGCGCTGCGCGCGATCGACGGCGCCACGGACTCCGATGCACGGATCGACTTCTGGGCTCGATTCGCGGGCGCTTCTCCTGCTCCGTCTCCGGCGCCGGACCGTCTGCTCCCATTCGTCGATTTGGCCCTTCGTAAGGGCGACGGCGATTGGGCACTGAGGATCGCGAAAGACGCGGTGTCGGCTTCATCGGCGGAAGAGCGCAACAACGCCGTGCTGCTGGCGCTCGGCCGGGCGCTCGCCGTCAGCGGTGACCTCACCGCCGCGCGCATGACCCTCGAGAAGGTGACGTCCGCCCGTTGCGACGACCAGGCTTCGATGCTGACCGCGGCACGGGCATGCGTCGAGCTCGCTGAGGCTCGCTACTACTCGAGCGATCTCGCCGGCGCGCGCGCGTCGGCGGAGGAAGCCCTCGAGCGTGCGTCGAAGCTCGCGAGCAGCGGCCCGACCTCCTCGAGGACGGTCGCGAACGTGCGGCTCGATGCACGCAACGTGCTCGGGAAGCTCCTGCTCGCGCAGGCGGACTTCAACGCGGCCGAGGATCACTTCGCGGGAGACGCGTTCGAGGCTTCATTGGTGGGGCAGCCCGTCAGCGAGCTCCGCGCCCGCGTGAACCGCGCCATCGCCGTCATGTCGCTCGGACGCCGGGCCGAAGCGCAAGCGCTGCTGGAGTCCGTGCTCACGGAGGCCGAAGCGAAGCGCGAGCTCAAGGCGATCGGTATCTGCCTCATCAACCTCGCCGCACTCGCGATCGTCGACCGCCGCTACGGCGAAGCGCTCGAGCTTTCCGAGCACGCCGTGGACGCGCTCCGCCGTATCGGAGACAAGGTCGCGCTGGCGCGTTGTGTCGCCAACCTCGCGGATCTCCGAACCCGCCTGGGCTTGTTCGAGGAAGCCGAGCAGGCAGTTCGTTTCGGTGCGCGCGTCCTCAGCTACGGCCTTCCCCCCGAGCTCGGATCGCGCTTCGCGCTCGCGTCTGCGCGCGTGGCCCTCGGCAAAGCCGACAGCCAAGGCGCGTTGCGACATGTCACGCAAGCGCTCGCAGCGCTCGGTACGTCGATGAGCACTCCTGCTTCGGACAACGCGCTCCGCCCCCGCGGTACCGTCGCTGAAGACGTCAGCGTCGCGCTCACCCTGGCGGCGCGCATCGCGCTCGAGGACGGAGACACCGCTCGTGCGAGGGTCCTGATCGATCGAGCGGCGGCGGAGCGAGCTCCGCGTCGTGCCCAGGCGGAGCTTGCGGTGCTTCGCGGCCTTCTCGCGCGCGCCTTGGGCGAACCGTACGGCGGGCCCGCGACGTCGGCGCTCGCAGCGGCGCGCGACGCGGACGATGACGAGCTGATTCGCGAATCGCATTTCCTGCTCTACCGCTCGGCGTGTGACGAGGGCGCGACGAGCGTTGCCAAGCATCATCTCGATGCGGCGATCTCGCTACGTGACCGCACGGCCGCGGGTGTCCCTCCGGCTCTCCGCGACACGTTCCTGCGACGCGCCGATCTCCGCGAGCTCGACCGCGAGGTATCCGCGTTTGGCCAGCGTCTGTCCGACGCCGGCGAACGCGTCGCGACGCAGTCGATTCGTGAGGGCGGCGAATACGCGCCCGAGACGTTCCGCGCCGCCCAGCCGCGCCCCAGCGCTTCGGGGCGTCGAATGGTCGGGGAAGATCCGGCGATCCGTGCGCTTCTGAACGCGATACGGAAGGTCGGTCCTTCGGATGCGACCGTGCTCGTGCACGGCGAGAGCGGCACCGGCAAAGAGCTCGTTGCGGAGGCTCTGCACGACGCTTCGTCGCGCCGCACCGGTCCGCTCGTGAAGGTGAACTGCGCGGCGCTCGTCGAGACGCTCCTCTTGAGCGAGCTGTTCGGCCACGAAAAGGGTGCGTTTACCGGCGCAGCCGGTCGTCGGCGCGGTCGGTTCGAAGCGGCCGAGGGCGGCACGCTCTTTCTGGACGAGATCGGTGACATCTCGCCGCGCACGCAGGTCGCGTTGCTGCGCGTCCTCCAAGAGAAGACTTTCGAGCGCGTCGGCGGCACGACGCCCATCCGCGCGAACGTCCGCGTCGTCTGCGCGACGCACCGAAACCTGAAGGCGCTCGTCGCGAAAGGCGAGTTCCGCGAGGACCTCTACTATCGCCTTTGCGGTGTCACGCTCGAGGTGCCGGCGTTGCGAAGTCGGCTCGGGGACCTCGGTGAGCTTTGCGACGCTATCCTCAGGCGTATCGCCGACGAACGTGGTGGCGCCGTCAAAAGACTGTCGCCGCCAGCGCTCTCTGCGCTGAAGACCCACACGTGGCCCGGCAACGTTCGTGAGCTCGAGAACAGCCTTCGCGCGGCGTCGCTCTTCGCGGAAGGCGACATGCTCGAGCCGTCGGACTTCGCCGAAAATGTCGAGTCTCTCCGCCATATTTCGGAGACGGTCGAGCTGCTCGCGGTGCCGACAACGGCTCCGGTCGCGTCGATTGGCGAGACCGCGCCGCGCTCGACCGTGCTGTCGCGCCGTGGCTGCGATATCGCTGGTCCGGAAGATGCACAAGTCGACGCCATGCGGTCGCGATCGTCAATCGGTGCACCGACTTCGGCGGGCGCGCCCTCTTCGGGGGTGACGCCGGCAGCTGGTGCACCGGAAGCGGCGTACGCGCAGGTGCGCGCAGGCGTGAGTCTTCACGATATGAAGCGACTCATCGAGCGTGAGTGCATCGTGCGAGCACTCGGTGAGGCTAGCGGGAACATAACGAAGGCTGCGATGCTTCTCGGGATGAAGCGGCCGCGCCTCTCGCAGCTCGTCAAACAGTACGGGCTGGGCAGCACGTTGGATGCGGGCGATGCGTCGGATGACGCTGAGTCGGGCTCGAACCTCGAAGAGGAGGAGTAGAAATGTCCGGTCTCCGGAATCTCGTTGTGAGCTTGGTTGTCGTTCTCGGGGGAGCCTTCTTCGCGGGCTGCGCGACGGATGACGTCGAGTCCGAACCGGAAGAGATCTCGGACATCGAGGAAGGGCTCGAGGCCAACGACGACGTGGCGGAGTCGGAGGCGATCTCCGAATCGCATAGCGCTCCTTCACAGAAGAACCTGCAGAAGCTTCAGATCGAAGCACCGAGTGAGGCTGCTGGGTTCACGCTCCCAGGCGGAGAGTCGGCCGCCGGACCAGACGATGGTCAGGAGCCGCAGCCGCACCCCTGGCGGTCAGATGCGGACGATGATGCAGATCCCGAGCTCGGTCCGCACACCGACTCGAACCTGATCTAGCGCCCTTCAGAGGCAGCTTCCCGACGAGCGGGGCGAGCATCGAGCTCGTCCCGCTTCGTCGTTCCATGACGCGGCTTGCGCGGGCGAACTTCGCTACGATTGGGACGTGCTTTACGAGTTGCGAACGCGCACGGCCGTCGTTTGCGGTGCGCTCGCGCTGGCGATCGCCGCGTCGGTCCTTCTTCGAGGGCGACCGCGACGGGTGCACCTCTTGTTCTCCGCGTTCTCCGCAACGCTCGGGCTCTGGTACCTCGCGCAGTCGTTCTACGGCTTCTTCCAGTCGGTGATCTGGCAGCGCTCCACGGCCGTCCTCGCCGTGCTGCTGCCGGTGCTCGCCGTTGGTCTCTTCGAGGCGATGGTCCCGCAGTCGCCGCTCACCGACCAGGCCGACGGAGAGCGCGGCAAGATCCGGCTGTCTCGCTTCGTCTACTTCGGCGCGCTGGTCCTCTTGGTCGCGCAGCTGACGCCGCTGCACGAGACCGCTGCGGTGAGGACGGCGGTCTTCGTCTACGTCTTCGTGTTCGTCACGTTCGGCCTCTACGAGCTAGGGCAGCGCGGCGCGCGCAGCACATCGCGGGCGACCCAAAGACGCGTCCGCTTCCTCGTGGTCATCGGCGCGCTCGCGGGGCTCGCGACGATCGCCGATTTTCTCTGGTACCTGGGCCTGCGAACGCCGCCGGTCGGCGCGGTGCTGTCGATCGTGTTCGTCTTCGCGCTCTCTCAGGCGCTGGAGAGCGAGCGGCTGCTCGACCTGTCGGAGATGCTGGGACGCGTGATGGTGGCGGCGGCGGTCGCCTTCCTCATCGCGTTCATCTTCTACGTGCTGCTCAAGATCGTCGGCACGTTCGACACGATGTACTTGAACGCGGTGCTCGCCGCGACGGTCGTGCTGGTCGTGTACGAGCCTCTGGTCGCGCGCGTCGAAGAACAGATCCGTCGGATCTTCTTTCGGGAACGTTTCGATCTCGAAGGCGCCGTCACCGATGTCCGCAAGAAGCTCGTCCACACGCTGGACGTCGCCGAAATGGCTGCGCTGGTCATGCAGGCGCTCGAGCGGTCGCGCCGCGTCACGGCGGCGGCGTTGTACCTGCGCGACGAAGAGGGCACCGGTTTCGATCAGCTCGGTTCGTTCGGTGACGAAGCGCCACATCGGATCGAGGTGGCGACTGCACGTATGCTTCTCGAGCGGCTCGAGAAAGGCAGCATCCTGCTCGAGGACGTCGACCTCGAGGTTCGCGAAAAGCAGCGCGTCGGGGCCAGATTCGAGGCGGGAGAGGCGATCCTCACGGCGGCCGAGGTGCTCGGAGCTTTGAAGAACGGCGTGCTCGTCGCGATACGCGACGAAGAGCGCGAGATCGTCGGTCTGCTCGTGCTTGCGGACCGCCGCGTGCGCGACGCCATCTCGCTCGAAGAGCTCGCGCTGGTCGAGCAGCTCGCGACGCAGATCGGCATCGTGATCGAGAACTCGCGCTCCTATCAGCAAATGAAGGAACGGGATCGGCTGGCGCTCCTCGGGCAGATGGCCGCCGGCCTCGCGCACGAGATCCGCAACCCGCTTGGCGCGATCAAAGGAGCGGCCCAGCTGCTCGCCGATCCTGGGCCTCACGAGGATGAAACCACGTCCCGCGAGTTCATCGGCATCATCCTCGAGGAGGTCGATCGTCTTAACCGCGTCGTCGGCTCGATGCTCGATCTCGCGCGCCCGGGCGATCAGTCCGTCGTCCCCGTCGACGTAAACGGCGTCGCGCGCCGCACATTGCAGATCGTCTCGGCCGAACGCGCGGACCCGGACGTGGAGGTGCAGCTCACCCTCGCGCACGACTTGCCGCGCGTTGCGATCGATCCGGAGCAGCTTCGTCAGGTGCTCATGAACCTGATCCGAAACGGCATGCAGGCCGTCGGGCAGCGCGGAAAAGTGAACATCTCGACGCGCGTGCGCTTCGGCCGCGGCACCCGATCGGGCAAGGAAGGCGACGCCTTCGTCGAGATCACGGTCGCCGACACCGGTCCGGGCATTTCTCGTAAGACGCTCGAAAAACTGTTCCTGCCGTTCTTCACGACGAAGGACAAAGGCACGGGCCTCGGGCTCGCGATCAGTCAGCGCATCGTGCAGGGTGCCGGCGGCCGTATCGAAGTTCGATCGTACGAAGGGAAGGGGAGCACCTTCAGCGTCGTGCTGCCGGCGATCATGGATGCGCTCGTGACGCCCACGCCTCCAACGGCCAGCCAGAAGGAACCTCCGCCCGAGTCGGACGGTGCGCCGGCGGCCGTTCGCTGACGTCCAGGAGACGCAAACGAACGAGACGAAAATGGCGCTCGCAGCGCCGTCCACGTTAGATTGGTGGGTCGATGAACCGCTACGTACTCTTGGTCCTTCCGGTCGCAGCCCTCGCAGCGTGCGTCAAACCGCTCGACGTTCCGATGAGCGACATCCCGAAGCTCGGCTCGCTGTCCGAGGTCATGCGCGCGAACGAGACCGTCGCCGGCAGGCAGTGGAAGCAGATCGGCGAGGACAGCTACACCGACGAGGAGTTCGCTGCCTTCAAGGACACGGGCCAGCGAATGGAAGCGCTCGCCGAGCGCGGCAAATCGTTTTCTCGCGGACCGATCTTCGACAAGCACAACGACACCATGATCGCGCAGGCGAAGGCGCTGACGGCTGCTGCCGACGCGAAAGACGCCAAAGCGGCAAGCGGCGCGCTCGCATCGATGAAGCAGCTCTGCAAGGACTGCCACGCCGCTACGCGGTAGTTTTGTGAGCGCGCGTGTAGCGCGCTCACGATCGCGCGCGCACGACGGCGCGGGTCCCGCCCGGGGGTGTGCTCCCTGCGGTCGCACTTGGCACCCACGCCTGTGCGCGCCCTGATCCATCGGGGGAGCGTGAGCCGACGGCGGCCGATGGCCGCCTCTTGACGCGCGTTGTGCTGTCGAGGCGCGCGCTCTCTGCTTGCGCGCCTATTCGCATCGACGTGCGCGGTCCCGTCCACACGATTCGCTTGCACGCGCGTTTTGTGAGCGCGCTACACGCGCGCTCACAAAACAGAGCTACTCGACGTGGAGGTAGCTTTCCTTCATCAGCTTCAGGAGGACCTCGGCGGTTTCGAGGTCGGTCGCGGGGCTCTTGTTGAGGATCGTCGCGACGTGGCCGAAGTTGATGGCGAGCTGCAAGACGTCGAGCTCGACGGGGGAGAGCTTACGTAGCGCGGCTTGGAGCGGGTGCACGAGGAGCACGCGCGCGTCGAGATCGGGCAACTTGTGCCGGAGGTTGTTGAGCTCGTCGATCTGACGGAGCCCCTCCATCAGGATCTCCGTGACGGAGCAATCGATCTCGCCTTCGATGGGACGCTCGTCGTACGGCTCGAGCGAGAACGTGCCGGTCGTCCACGTGAGGATGCGGTAGACGCTCTTGAGCGGAGGCACCTCTTCGAGGTCGTTGATCGACGCGAAGACGATGCTGCCCTTGCGCATCACGATCTTGCCGATGTCCTCGTCGGACTGGACGACGAGCACGCCGCTCTTCTTCGAGGTGCCGAGGAGCTGCAGCAAGTCGGGCAGCGGAATCTCGTCGATCGCGCCGGACATCGTCTTGCCGGCGCTCCCGCGCTGGGCCTCGCCGGTCGCGCGGCGTGCCGCGCCGTTGCTCGAATCGCTGACGACGACCTTGAGGATGCTCGTGCCGATGAGGACGCGATCGCCCTCCTTCAGCATGGCGCGCTTGATCTTCTCGCCGTTGACGAACGTTCCGTTCGTCGAGCCCAAGTCCTCGATCGTGATCTCTTGATCGCTGCAGGCGATCCGCGCGTGTCGTCGCGAGACCATGTCCTCGACGAGCACCATGTCGAGGTCACTCGAGCGGCCGATGATGATTTCTTTGTTCTCGCCGAGCGGAAACTCGCCCCCCTGGTACTTCCCCGAAATGAACCGCAGGGCGAGCTGGCTCAGGGGAACCCTGGGAGGTTGGTGATCCATCGTGCGAAAAAGAATGGGGTGGCTTCGTTCGGTTCGCGCATGGCGTTGCGCGAATGTTGCCTGCTGCACGCGGGGGCATCCCTGCGCGCATTCGTCGTGACGACAATGTCGACGACGAGCCTTGGGGCTGTGCAGGCACCGAGGCGGGACGAGAGTAGTTTCTCAGTCGTACCGTGGTCAAGTTGAGCGCGGCCTGTCGTCGCACCTGCCGTTCTCACCTTCCGTCGGGGGTGGTGCCGCCGGCCCGCTCGACGGATGACACCGCCGCGTGATCTGGGCATCGTAGCGCCATGGAACCCGGCGATCCCCTCGGCCTGCACCGTGTCCTTCCGGAGAGCGACCCTACGGCACCGCTCCCCCTTCCCCAGCGGGCGACTGCGCTCGACCCCGACCCGGAGAAGGTCTTCGAGAGCGAGATCGTCGTCGATGTCGAGACGCTGAATATCGACGCCGCGAGTTTCCGCCAGATGGAGGAGGAGGCCGGGGGGGACCCGTCCAAGGTCGGCGAGATCGTCATGCGGACCGTCGCGACCCGCGGCAAGCAGCACAACCCCGTCACGGGCTCGGGGGGCATGCTGCTCGGGAAGGTTCGGAGGGTAGGCGGCTTCGTCCGGGAACGGGGTGTGCTCGAGGGGGACCGCGTCGCGACGTTGGCTTCGCTCTCGCTCACGCCGCTGAAGCTCTCGCGCATCGTCGCCGTGCGGCCCGCCAGCGCTCAGGTCGACGTCGAGGGGACGGCCATCATCTTCGCCACCGCGCCGTTCGCGAAGATGCCCTCCGACCTGCCGCAAAGGCTGGCGCTCGCGGCCCTGGACGTCGCCGGGGCGGCTCCCCAGGTCGGGCGGCTCGCGAAGCCGGGCGAGACGGTGCTGGTGCTCGGCGCGGGCGGCAAGAGCGGTCTCCTCTGCTGTGTCGAGGCGCGGAAGCGCGTCGGCCGGACCGGCAAGGTGATCGGGCTGGAGAGCCACGCACCCTTCGCGAACGAGCTCACGGCTTTCAGCGTTTGCGATGCCGTCATCGAGCACGATGCGCGTGATGCCGCCGGGGTACGGGACCGCGTCGCGGAGCTCACGAACGGCGAGGGCGCGGATCTGACGATCTCTTGCGTGAACGTCCCCGGATGCGAGATGGCCGCCATCTGTGCGACGAAGGACCGCGGCAAGGCGTACTTCTTCGCGATGAGCACGTCGTTCACGGCCTGTGCGCTCGGCGCCGAGGGCATCGGCGCCGACGTCGACCTCTTCATCGGGAACGGCTACGCCGACGGCCACGCCGACTACACGCTCGGGCTCCTCCGCGACGACAACCGCCTGAGGTCGATCTTCGAGAAGCGGTATTGCTGATTCGTGTGAGCGCGCGTGTTGCGCGCTCACGGCCGCGGGGGGCAGACGGCGTGGGTCCCGCCTGGGGGGTGTGCTCGCCACGCTCGCACTTGGCGCCCACGCCTGTGCGCGCCCATCTCCGTGCGTGAAGGTGTCTGCCGACGGCGGCCGATGGCCGCCTCCTGCGACGTCTCGTAACAAAAGCCGAAGCCCCGCTCGAGAGCGGGGCTTCGTCGTTCAGAGCTTCGAGCGCCGCGTCCTAGACGCGACGCTCGTTACTCGGTGTGCGCTCAGTCGTAGATGCCCTGCATCGACGCGTCGGCCATCCGGAAGTCGCGCATCGACTGACGGAGGAACGCCATGAGGGGGGCGTACTTCTCGAGCGCCACGCACGCGCGGTTGTCCTGGCAGACGCAGTTGTCCGGCGTCGCCGCCGAGCAATCCGACCCCAAGCCACCGTTGGTGATCGACGGATCGTACTTGACCCGCGGCTCACCGTTCGCGTCGTACAGCGGCACGCACCAGCGGGTCTCCGCAGCATCGCACTCGTACGCGTTGAACATGAGCTCGTTGGCGTACTCGAGCATGCGGGCGGCGACACCACGCTGCACCGTGCGGCCGAAGATGACTTCGGTGCCGTACGTGCGGGCGACGTAGATGCGACCATCGGGCAAGTGGAGCTCGATGCGGTTCCCGAAGGCCGGGTCGTTGTCCGCGCCGATCTCCCAGATACCCATCAGGTTGATCCACTCTTCCTTGGCGTTCTCCGGCAAGTAGAGGAGCGTCTGGGCGATGAGCCACTTCCACTCTTCCCAGCCGACCTGCGGCTCGACGACCGTGGTGAACTCGGGCGCCTGCGGGTTGAGCGAAGCCAGCGGGACGGTGGAGCTGTCCGTCGTCTCGCAGATGTTGCCCGAGTCGCAGCCGTAGGTCGAGCAGACGATGGCGTTCTCGCCGGGGAAGCAGACCTCGGGTTCCGGGGTCCACCAGCTCGTCCAGCCGATGCCGAGCGAGGGGTAACCCTCGGTGTCGAGCGTCGGGTTGGCGCGTGCGGCGGGGTTGCCCGGGGTCGTCGCCGCGAGGCGAGCGCCCTTGAGGAAGTCGTCACCGGTGAGCTGGTTGGCGAGGAAGCGGCGGTACCCATCCGGGAACAGATCCGCCATCGACACGCTGCGGTAGCGCGGGTCGATGAAGTCGCCGAGCGAGTCGCTGATGAAGTTGTCGACCGACTCCGTCAAGAGGTACGGGGCGTACGCCTTGTCGTAGTACGAGCCTGCGTTCATCGTGTAGTCGCGGTCGTACTCGCCGTTGCCGTCGGAGAGACGGTTCTCGACGAGCTTACCGCCGTAGCTGACCATGCCGAAGTAGCCGGTCGCGCCGTCGTTGATCTTGAACTTCGCCGGGTTCGAGTCCCCCGGCCCGAGGAAGCCGCTGTCGACCGAACGCCAGACGAGGTCCTGGCTGTTCAGACCGCCGCGCGCCGGCCACTGGTTCAAGGTGTACGCGAAGTGCTCGCCCACCTGGGGACGCTGGAACTGTCGCGTGAAGTGATCGAACGCGATGCCCGAGGCGAGCATGTTGTCCGGGAACGAGGCGGTGGCGACGTACGGCCAGACGGCGTCGTACTGGAAGCCGAGCTCGAGGTAGAAGTCGCGGTACAGGTTCGCGAACAAGCCGAGGCCCTTCGCGCCGTCACGCATCTTCTCGTTGTAGCGACCCAGGATGCGCTCCGACTGCGAGCGAACGCTGAAGGTCGTGCGGTTGCGGCGGTAGTTGTCGAAGATGTGCCGCGTCTCTTGCTCGGTGATGAGGAAGTTGAAGAGCTCGTACGGGTCCGCGCCCTCGTCGTGGCGGTAGACTGCGAGGTTGCCGAGGTCGGCCCAGCTGTCCGTCGCGAAGCCGTACGGAACGCGGAGACGCTTGGAGGCATCGACAGCCGGTCCACCGGGGTAGAAGCCGGCGTTGCGGGTCTCGACGGCGTTCGCCGGGAGGCCGTTCTTCGCGGCGGCATCCTCGGTGATCGCATCACGGAGGCGGTTCCACTGGACGTAGTCCACCTTGGGCGACTTGCAGCGCGTGTAGGTTCCGTCCTGGCCGACGATGAGACCGTCGATCAGCGGATCCCACTCGCCGAGCTCGTCCTTGTTCCAGTTCTTCGGCTTGTAGTCGTCCGGGTTGACCGTCACGCAGTCGTGGACGAGCGCGAGCTTGTCCTGGAGCGCGCTGTAGTGGAGGTTGGTGCCCTGCTTGTTGACGTACTGGTACCCGATGATCCCGCCGAACGTGTTCGTGATGTTCAGGATCGTCTGGTCGTTGACGCTGCCGAGCTTGTACTGGTCGTCTTTGTGAACCGCGACGACGTTGCCGTAGAACATGCGCGCTGCGGCGAAGTCGTACGCGCCTAGACCGATCATGTCCTGAGACACATCGCCCGGGTAGTCCATGACGCTGGACTGCTGGAACATGTAGATCAGGTTGTCGAGCTCGGTCTTGGTCGGCGGATCGAAGTAACGCGGACCGACGCAGTTCTCGCCATCGGCGGAAACGTCGTCGCACGCCGTCGTCTGCGTGCCGTCCTTCGTGCGGAGCTGCCAGTACTGCGGACGGAAACCGTACGCGAAGTAGGAGCTGACGAAGTTGTGGCGATGGCCAATCGAGTGGCCCATCTCGTGGATGATGACGCCGTACTGCATCTTCTGAGCGATGTACTTCCGGATCTTCTCGCCGTGCGCGAGCTGATCCGATTCGCCAGCGGACGGATCGAAGGCGCCGAACTTGCGCTCCATCACGTCTGCCATGTTGAACAGCGTGTTGGGCGCAGGTGCCATGACCTGCTCGTCGCTGAGGATGCAGGCGCCGCGCGCAGCGAGCGCGAGCTCGCGGGCTTGACGCAGGTCGCGACGGATCTGCGGGTTGAGACCGCGGAGGACCGAGGCCGACCAGACACCGGCGCTGCCGAACTGGCCTGCGCTGATCTCGTTCTGAGCTGCGCTGATCTCAGCCTGATCCTTGAACCCGGCGTATTGCATCATCGCCGGCGTGATGAGAGCGGCCTCCGTCGGCGTGTTCTGCGCGGCGAGACGGCGGGCTTCGGTGTAGGGGCGGTTGACGCTCTGGACCGTGGCCGAGGCCTGGACCTTCGCGAGCTTGCGGTTGAAGAACTCCTTCGAGAGCCGCATCACCTCGGGATCGACCTCTGCCTGCTGCACATCCTGCAGGTCGAGGACCGGTTCCGCGCGGGTGAAGTTACGACCGTCGACGGCCGCGAAGCGGCGGCGCTCGACCGTCGCGCGATCCATCGTGCCGAGCGCACCGCGTCCGCCCGAGGCTCCGGCGGCCTGCGCCCAGTCGCGAACGTAGGTGCCGTTCGTGACGTCCTCGGTCTTCAGCTCGCCCTTGACGTAGCGCATCATGTCGACCTGGCCTTGGCTGGCGAGGTCGTTGACGTGCGACCAGATGTTGATGCTGGCGTGGATCTTCTCGCCGGTGCGCGGGTCGTCCGCGTCCACCATGATGCCCCACGGAGAGGGCGTCTGCGGCGTGCGGATGACGTTGACCTGGTGGTAACGCAGGTCGCCGATGCGTGCGACGAAGCCGCGATCGCAGGTGTCGAGGAGCGCCTGGTCGACCTTCGCCGGGTCGTCGTGGCGCGCTTCCCACTGCTCGTCACACTGCTTCGCAGTGACGTCGTCGAGGACGCGGCGGGTAGGCGTGCTATCCGGCCACGTCTCGTGGGTCGCTTCGTACTCGATGTCTTCCGCGCTCATGTAGCGCTGGATGTCCTTCTGGCACAGCGGCGAGTCGTGATGCTCGATCGGGCTGTGGCAGAGGGTGACCATCTCCGGCATCTTCGCGATGTCGATGACGCCTTCGCTGAGCGCGCGGGCTTTACCGACGGAATCCGCGACGCCGTTGCATGCCTGGACGCGCTCGTCGCTCCAAGGCTCGCCGGCCGGCGAGTCGTGGTAGGCACCGAGGCCGGCGCGGCAGTCGTCGACCTCGCGAAGAAGAGCAACGAGATCCTCGTTCTCCTCCTGCTGGCCTTCGTAGATCTTGAACTGCGAGTAGCACTCGGCCTGCGCCGTCGCGAGATCCGCGCCGCCGCCGGTCTTGACCGAGATGCACTCGCCGTACTGGGCGAACCGCACCGAGGTGCGCATCGCGGCGTCCCACTCGTTGGCTGCCCACTCGGTACCCTCGAAGTACTCGGGGTTCGAGCCCTTGGTGTAGTGCCAAACGATCGGAGCAGGCGTGCGATCCTTGTAAGGCATCGTGCACTTCTGCTTGAACGCGTCGCACTGCGAGCCGTTACCGACGTCTTCGCACTCGTCGGCCGTGCCGTTGCCGATGATCTTCGTCGGATCGGGCGTCGTGCTGCTGCAGGCGTTGAGGTCCGCGCCGCAGTCGCGGTTCGGATCCTGATCGGGGGGCGTCGTCTCTGCCGTGTAGCAGGGCTTCTCGCACTCGCCGGGGTAGTCCGCGCTCTCGACCCAGCCGGACGGGCACTCGCCCTCCATCTGCTGGTACGCGTGCGAACGATCCCAGATGTTGTAGCGAGCCGCGAAGCGGTGCCACTGCTGGTCGACGATGCCGTAGTTACGGGCGTAACCGAAGCGCTCGCCGTAGAAGATGCCGAACTGCTCGAACTTGCGTCCGTTCCAGTCGACGGGCTCGTAGTCGCTCGTCTCGACGCGGCGGAACGCGAGGCGGAGGGTGAGCTCCGTCGGGTTGCAGTTACCGAAGGGCTGCGAGCCGCCGAGGATGTCGTTCGGCAGGAAGCAAGCCGGGAAGCTGTCGATGCCCCAGCCGAGGTGCGACAGGTCGATGACACCGGGCGTCGCGAAGGCCTTCGTCGTGACGTCGAAGTAACCCTCGTTGAACGCGAAGTGAGGCGCGTCCTCGCTCGTCGGGTCGTTGACGTAGTAGGAGAGCGGCTCGTAGGTGATGCCGCCGTAGACGCCCATCAAAGAGAGGGTGTCGAAGTCGTAGGCGTCGACGTTGAGGTTGCGCGACCAATCGACGCGCATGTACTCACGCTCGTCCCACGGACGGTCCGACGTGTTCTCGACGATGACGTTCGTCTCTTCGCCGGTCGTCGGGTTGTAGTCGCGACGGATGTCGAAGTGGCTGATGATCGGGAACGCGTACGCGACCTGACCGTCAGTGCTCGACGGGCCGTCACCGTGGCTGTCCGAACCCTCGATGCGGTTGTAGACGATGCGACCGATGAGGAGGTCTTGCGTGATCTCCCACTTGATGACGCTGGGCGGCTGCGCGTACGTGGACGTGAACAACCCGTCCTGCGCCGCGCCGTACCCCACGTCAGTGACAACGGCCCGCGCATAGAACGCGGGGTCGTCAGCGGTGTCTTCGAAGTCGTTACCGACGAAGAAGGACTTCGTCGCGACATCGTTTTGCACCCTGTTGATGGGATCGCGCTCTTCGGCGCACCCCCCGGCGGTGGCGGCCGACAGGGCGATCGCCCCTAGCCATGCCACCCGCGTCCATGTGCGCATGGGGTAGGCCCCACGCGCAGCCGAACCTTGTCTCATCGGAATGTCCTCCTTCAACTGCGTCGCCCCTCTTGCTGCTGGGGCCTTAAGTCGTTCTTTGATCTGAACCGCTTGAACCTCTCCTGGCGGAGGTCGGCGGCCGGCCTAACGGTGGGAAGCGTCGCGACGGCGGCGCTGCTCGAACACGGCCCTCTCCATCCCGATCGTTAGAAAAAGGGGAGGGGCTAGCTGCGGACGGAAAGGATCCAGGTTCTTGATGCAGACTCCGTGCCGATCGGTAAGCGGTTCGTTAAGTGCTTAAACACACGCATTTATTTGCTTCCCGCAGGCCCGAACCCCCCATCGATTCCCCCGTGCCCGTTAGCTTGTTGACTCGGTTTCATCCGAGTCGGCCACCGACGCCGAACGAGTGTCGGGATGTCGTCGGAGGGGTGACGGGGGGAGCCGGCTCCTACCACGGAGCTTCCATCGAGAAAATCGTTTCCGTGCGCCCACGGCACGCCGCAGAGCCGGGCCTGCGCGTGCGCGATCGTTGGCGCAAAGCGTCGTCGCGATGGTTGCCGGCCGGACGGGCACGTTGCCTTGCCGGTCTCGGCTTGGCTACGTTGGCGGTCCGATGGCCGACGTTCGCAGGATCCGGAGACGCGGCAGCGTACTCACGCCGCTCTCGATCCTGACGCTGGTCACCTCGGTGCTGCTCTACGTCGCGGGATGCCCCGCGAACACCTGCTTTCTAGAGATATGTGAGGGAAGCAATTGCCGGTGCTCCATATCCTCGTGCACCGAGGGAGCGGAGTTTGACACAAACCAAAATCGCTGCCGCTGCGTTCGTGGGACTTTCGATGTCGCGGGGCAGTGCCTCACACAACGTCAGGCGAACTCCTACTGCGGTATCGGATATGGGTGGTTCGTCGTAAACGGCCGCGGCGGCTGCGCGAAGCTCGGCTGTCGGCCGGGGGATCAGCTCGACGAGCGGACGGGGCTCTGCATCCCGAACCAGCAGGTGGCGCAGCAGGCAGGTGTTCAGCTCGGTCAGGGGCAGAAGCTCGGCTGCAACGCGGGCGAGGTGCTCGTCGTGAACGACGGCCAGTCGGCATGCGTCCCGGCGGCATCGACGTGCGCGAAGGACGAGGTCTGGACCGGGACCTACTGCCAGAAGTCGGCCACGTGCGGGACCGGGGAGACCTTCGATCCGACCCTTGGTCGCTGCGTCCCGTACGCGAGCGCGGGATCGAGCGGCGTCACGGTCGACGTGCAGCAGTGGGCCTACAGTACCTACGGACCGCAGAATGGGACGGGCACACCTTCTTTCTGCGGCTCGTTCGCGAAGAAGCCGCTTTCGTTCGGCGTCGGCCCCGGGGGAAGCGTGATGGTCCGCGTCGTCGTCGGGCTCACGTTCGGCGGGGGCGAGGTCGCGCGTGGGCAGGCGCAAACGAACGCCGTCTACGAGTCGAGCGGCGCGCCGGTGATGCCCGCGGGAGCGACCGAGGTGCAGAGCGCGGCGGCGTCGTTCTTGTCGCCGCTCGTCCTCGGCGGTGGCCGGGCGAGCGCCGAGACAGCGACGACCACGGTGCGTTGTCTCGTCGCGAACGGCAGCAAGCCGGTCATCGTCCCCGACGAGATCGGCGGCTTCTGACGTTGCGAGCGAGCCGGAGCGTCAGACGCGCTTGAGCAGCGTGCGCCCGCGCCCTCGCGCGGTTCCGCGTAGCTGGGAGCAACCGACGATCTTGCCGTTTTCGATGGTGAGGTTGCTCTGGGCGACGCTGATCTTGGCGAAGTCGATGGCGAGATCGGTCCCCGAGAAGGTCGCGACGAGCGGCTTGCCGTCGACGGCGGTCCAGATCTCCTGGCACGTCGCGCGAGAGCGCGGATCGAAGGGGATCTTCGCTTGCGGCCGCATCTTCTCCTCGACGAGGAAGGTGTTCGGATCCGAGCCTCGCTTCAGCGTGAAGCGAGGCTCGTCTTTCACGTAGTCCGCGGGCTTGAGCTGCGCGGGATCGACGACGCGAAACTCGACGCGGTCGCCGACGAGGACGGCCTCGAAGTCGGTGCCCGCCTCGCTGCGCCACTTGCCCGGCAAACTGGTGAAAGGGTCGACTGGAGCAGCCTGCGCGCTGGTCGACGACGTCGCGGGCTCGTTCGGGAGCGCGTCGGCGCTCGGCTCTGCCGTCGCCGCGGCTTTCGGCTTCTTCTTCGGCGGCTGGTAGATCGCATATCGGTACGCGCCGTACGCACCACCCACCGTCGCGATGGCGACGATCGCAATGATGAGCATCCACCATCGCGATCGCGGTTCGTCGACCATCGTCGATCGAGGCCCGGTGGACGCGCCCGACTCCGTCGGTGCGACGTTCGCGTCCTCGAGGGCGCGGTTCACACCGACGACGGGATGTGCGCCCGAACGGGTCGCGAGGGCGAGATGTCCGTCGATCGTGGCGAGGAACTCTTCGCAGCTGGAGAAGCGGTCCTCGCGCTTCTTCGCGCACGCACGCGCGAGGATTTCATCGACCCACGGCTGCACGTCGGCGCGGGAGCGGACGACCTTCGGCAGCGGCTCCTCGACGTGGAGACGCATGATCTCGTAGCTCGACTCGGCGTTGAACGGCACGCGGCTCGTGAGGAGCTCGAACAACATGATCCCGAGGGCGTAGATGTCGACGCGCTTGTCGAGATCGCGCCGCCCTTGGACTTGCTCGGGCGACATGTACCAGAGCGATCCGATGACGCCCTTCGTGTTGCCTTGGCCGACGCGGGCTTGCTCTTCCGGTTTCGCGATGCCGAAGTCGGTGACCTTCGCGACGCCGTCTTTCTGGCGGACGAGCACGTTCCCCGGCTTGAGATCACGATGGATGATGCCTTCGCGGTGCGCGGCCGCGACGCCTTGGAGCACCTGTCGGAAGATGTCGACCGCGATGGTGAACGAGACCGCGCGCCCCTGGTCTTTGTAGCGCTTGATGGTCTGGTCCAGGCTCTCGCCCTGGATGTATTGCATCACCAGCCAAAGGCCGGATGCATCGGCGACGATCGCGTTGAGGTGCACGACGTTCGGGTGATCGATGCGTGCGAGCGTGCGACCTTCGGCGAGCGTGCGCGAGACGACGTCTTTGCGATGCGCGAGCTCCGGGCGAACGGCCTTGAGGACGACCTCGACGCCGGTGTGCACGTCCTCCGCGAGGTAGACGATGCCCATCCCGCCTTCGCCGAGAACTCGGAGGATCGCGTACTTGTTGTCGATGATCGTCCCGCGCGGCAGCGGCGGCGGCTTGTCGTTGTCCGCCGCGTCGCCCATCGCCTCGCTGACGGGGCCGCTCGAGGGCTCCGTCGGAGGCGGTGCCGTCGGCGCGTGCTCGACGGGCTTTTCTTGGACCTTCGCCGACGAGGTCGGCTCGGGATCGGAGAGCGCTACCTTGGGCGGCTCCCCGGATGGAAGCCGGTTCCCGCACTCCGGACACCACGCGGCCTCGTCCGGCGCCGTTGCGCCGCATTTCTCGCAGGTACGCGAGGGACTCGGCGACGCAAGTTCCATCGGCGCCGCTAGACTACCGCAAGGACGTCAAGTCCAGTGCCCGGCTCGCAGCGCGGCGGAGTCGATCGTCTTGATCCGAGGCGCCAGCTGCTCCCGGAACGTCCGCTCGTCGTCGTCGTCGAGCACCGCTTCGCCGAAGCCCGACGCAACCTCCATCGCGGTGGCGAGGATGCGCAGGAACTGCTGCAGGCTCGAGGCGCAGAGGGAAGGCTTGAACGAGTCCGTGCCCGTCATCGCGGTGAAGACGGGACAGTCACCCTCGGCGTCGAGCTTCGAGATGTCGAGGAAGTACGGATCCCCGAGCAGCGAGCTGCGCGCGATGATGATCCAGCTCTTGCGCCAATTCGGGTTCGGGTTGGGCGGCGGTGTGCCGTCGCCGGGGTTCGCGCCTGCGACGGGCGGGACGGCATAGCCGATCTGCTCGTCGTAGAGCTTCGCAGTAGGGATGAAGCGCACGCGCTCGACCGGCGTAACCGTCTCGACATCCAGCGGATCGGCCTCGCCGAGGAACGACCGAAAGCGAGCGGGCACCTTGATCGACTTGCGGAGCCGTTCCACCTCGGAAGGCTGGGCCTTTCCGAACTGCACCGGGATCTTTCGCTGATCGAAGGCGCTTTTGAGCGCCGTGACTGCCTCGGCAAGATCGCTATCCACCGAAGAAATCCTCGTAATCGTTGACGAAGAGATAGCCCGTCGATCCGCGAGTCCGCGCGAGCGGCAAACCGGTTCCCCGGGCAGGCACCGGCGTCCGGCCGGCGGCCCCCCTGGCATTACCGCCTTTTGCGACCGGTGGGGAGGTGTTTTTTGGTCTCGCGCGCGAGCGCGTGCGCTCTACCGCTTCTTGCGCCGGTGGCGCGGGTTGTGATGCGCGACGAGCGCGAGGTAGTCGATCTCGGTGGTCGTGCCGTGATCGGCGGCCGGCGAGGCATGTTGCGCCGATTCGATGGTCTCGATCATCGCGACGAGCTCGCTGGCGGCGGGGGAGCGGCGTGAGGCGAGAAGCTCGGTGAGGGAGCGCTTGAGATCCCCGGTGCGCGCACCGGTGACGTGACCGCGTCGCGCCAGATCGAGGTAACTGCGCGACAGAGCGCTCCGCTCGAAGTTGTGGACGATCGTGAGGTCGGTCGCGATCGACAGCACGGCCTCCGCCGGTATCCGCGCGTCCTCGAAGAGGACGAACGCTGCCTGGAGGTAGTTGTAGAAGGGCACCACACGCGGGCCGAAGACCTTGAAGTCGCTCGGCGCGGATTGCCGCTCGAGGTGGATGAGGATGCGCTGAACGACTGGGCCCTTCGCGATGTACTTCGATAGGCGAACGGCATCGCGGATGGAGTCTTCGTAGGCGCCGCCGCGCTGGAGAACCTCCGAGAGCAACGCCTCACCGACGACGCCGCGACAGACGTCGCTGTAGAGGCAGTAGACGAAGGCGTCGGCCTCGGCGTCGTCGCCGAGCAACACCTCGCGGACGAGCTCGCCGCTGTCGTCGTGTTGCACCGTGAGCTCGCAACGGCCGAGCAGCAGGGCGGGCAGCTTGTAGCCGAGCTGCCCGCGCAGCGCGCGCCATCGGAACCGCAGGATGTTCTGCAGGTTCGGCTTCAACGTCAGCGACGCGTATCGCACGCCGTCGAGCCGCAGCTTCTCGACGATCCGCGAGCGAAGCTGCTCGGGGCTACCGCTCAAGATGTGCGTCTGCACACCCGCCCGCCCCAGCTCGCGAAGCAACGCAGCCGCGCCGGGAACCGTCCGCTTTTGATCCGGCCGCTCGACCGCCGTGCGCACCAGATCGCGGACAGTCTCGAAGTCCGTCCTCAGGTACGTCTTGTCGAGGTCCCAACGAGCGATGAAGCCCGGCTTCACCATGGCGCACGCACGTTAGCATCGGCTCATCGCTCGTCGCGAGCGAAGCAGCGCGAGTCTGGCTTGGTAGGCGCGCCGCGAGCGAAGCAAGCGCGCGAATTCCGGGTTGAAGCGCGCCGCGAGCGAAGCAAGCGGCGAGTCTGGGTCAGAAGCGCGCCGCGAGCGAAGCAAGCGCGCGCGTCAGTCAGCACCCACGCCTTCAGGAG
>JABFXY010000148.1 GCA_013361525.1 Polyangiaceae bacterium
CGGTCCCGCCGCCTGCGCCGCCGCCACCCGAAGGTGCCCCGCCGGCGCCACCGCCGCCGTTCGCGCCGGTGCCATTGCCGCCGGTGCCGTTGCCACCGGTCGACTCACCCGCCGGGATGCACTCGGGCGATTCGCTGTTCGAGTCGCCGGGCGGACAGCAGATATCGGCGTTGCGTCCGAGCTCGCGCGAGCTCTTGCACTCGAGCCCTTCGGAGCAATCCTCGTTGCCGTTCTCGGCGTTGCAGCGTTCTCCCTCGCTTTGAGAGGGGCACGCCGACAGCGCGGCGACGAACACGAGAAGAAGGAGCGGTCGGCCCGTCCGGAGCATCACGAGGTGTCTGTACACGAACTCCGCTTTCGGCTGAAGCGCGGTTTGCGCGCGCGTTCGTGCCCGGCGTCGCGCGAGAGTCCCGAAAAACGCCGCACTTGTTGTGCGCTTTGTCTTTTCTTCGCGGCTTTGCAGTTGTTTCCTTCGCGCGATGACGGGTGAAGGCGGCTCGAAGCTCGAGACGCTCGGCCTCACGGCCGAGATGGCCGCTGCCTTCGACTCCCTTGCAGGTCCGGATTTGGCGCTGGGGCGTGTCACGCGCGTGGAGCGCGGCTTCGCGAATGTGGTCACCGAGCGGATGGAGGGGGCCTTCCACGTGCCGAAGGGGCTTCTCCGCGAGAGCGACAAGCGCCGCGCGCTCGATCAGACCCCCGTCACCGGCGATTGGGTCGTGGTCAGCACGTCGCGCCAGGCGATCGAGCGCGTTCTACCTCGCACGACCCAGTTCGTTCGGCGTGCGGCAGGGAAGCGCGACGAAGCGCAGGTCGTCGCGGCGAACGTCGACGTCGTGTTCTTGCTCATGGGTCTCGACGGCGATTTCAATGTGCGCCGGCTCGAGCGTTACCTGACCCTGTCGTCGGAGAGCGGCGCGAAGGCTGTCGTTCTTCTCACGAAGGCGGGCCTTTGCTCCGACGTGCCGAGCCGCGTCGCCGAGGTCGAAGCCGTCGCTCCGGGGGTTGTCATCCATCCGATCGACGTCGTCTCCGGCATCGACGTCGATGCCCCGCTGCAGCACGTCGGGCCTGGGGTCACCGCTGCGTTGATCGGGTCGTCCGGCGTCGGAAAGTCCACGCTCGCGAACTTCTTGATGGGCACCGAGGTCGCGAAGACGCGCGAGGTGCGCGCCCACGACGAGCGCGGCAAACACACCACCTCTCGTCGCGAGCTCTATCTCCTCGGCGGCGGAGGCATCGTCATCGACACGCCGGGCATGCGCGAGCTCGCGCTCTGGGGCGAGACGAAGTCTCTCGACGCCGCGTTCCCGGACGTCGTCGAAATCGCGCTCGGCTGTCGGTTCAGCGATTGCGCGCACGGCACCGAGCCGGGGTGCGCGGTCCGCGCGGCGGTTCGCGACGGCGCGCTCGAGGCAACGCGGCTCGCGAGCTACCAAGCTCTCGCAGCGGAGCTGGAAGACCGCGAAGGTGCACGTTCGCGACGGTATCCACGGAGCACCGACCGACCGCCGCGCTCCCGTCGATGAACGGCGATCAACCGAAGGTCTGCGCGGCGACCTGATCCCAATACACGACGCCGCCGTCGTGCCAGCGCACGAAGCGCACGCCGCCGTCTTGTGACACGACGATGCATATCGCGTCGTGCACCGATGCGACGAGCCGGTACGCAGCGCGATGGCGCGTGCCCATTCCGTCGGTTTGCTCTTCGATGCGCGTCGCTCCTTCGAGGTCGAGCGCCTGCGAGATCATTGGGACCTCCTCCAACTTGCCGGAGATGATGCCCCCGAAACCGATGAGCTCGAAGCGGTGGGTCATGACGACGAGCCCGTCGACGTCCGCGAGCGCGCTCACGAGATAAGCCATCTCCATGATGCCCTCGTCGAGCTGTGCGGTCGCCGGCGTCGTCGACGCTTCGTAGTCCTCCCACCCGATGCGCGACCCCTTGCCGCGCTTCTCTTCGCCGAGCTGGCGGAGCGTGGCGGAGAGCAACGTGCGAAAGCGCCGCCTCGGCTCGCTGTCCTCGAACCGATATTTCAGCTCGACCAGGCCGCGTTTGCACATGTCCTCGAGGCACTGCGGCTGCACGACGAGGAGCGTCCCACCGTGGCGCGCGCCGCGGATGGTGGAGATGATGCGGCGGGTGAAGCTCTGACCGATGCGCCGCACCAGCTCGAGATCGAGCGCGGGCCACCCTTCTTTGCCTTCTCCATCCGCACCGTACAGCGCCGCTACTTCGCCGCGCACGGGGGCGAAGCTCTGCGCCAACCATTGCGACTCGAACACGTCGAGCATCGGAATCGTGAGCTCCCCCGCGTAGAGCCGCGCGAGCGTGCGCGAGCCGAGGTTCACGACGAGGTTTCCCGGCCCGTTGACGTGGATGAGCAAAACCGAGGGCAACTCCGGCGCGCCGCCTCGGCCGCCGCGCACCGTCTGCAGCCAGCGCGGCCCCGTGTGCAGCATTCCCCAGAGAAGCAGCCGATCCTCGAAGACGTACGCGCCGATCACCGATCGCGGAAACTTCACGGCGGTCGCGAGCTTTCGCAGCTCGTGCACCGCGAAGGGTCGCGGCACGGTGAACTTCAGCGGATGGACGCCCCTCGGCACCCACCCGTTCGGATCGAACGCGTCGGGCGATGCGATCGCGAGCCGGAAGGTGAGCGTGCGATCCTCGTCACGCAGCAAGCTCACTTGGTAGGCAACGGACAGCACGGACTCGACGACGTCCGAATCCTCCGGAAAGGTGAGGCCTTGCGCGGTCACACCGAGCTCTTCCAACCTCGAAAGGACGAAGCTCGAGAGCTCTCGCGGGTATGCGTGGGAAGGACCCGGTCGTGCCATGTGCTCGCAAGCGTAACCGAGGACCGCTCGGCATTCCGCTGGGACGAAGCGGCGCTAGAGTGAAGGCATGGGGCACGCGGCGTTGCTCTGCATCGTCTTCGGGCTGCTCGGGACGTGCGGCATGGCGCGCGTCTTCGGGATTCGGTTCCGGCTCGCCGTCCTTCCGGGGCTCGGCGTCTCCTCTCTTGTCGTTGCGCTGTTTGCGTTTTTCACGGGTGCGGTTCTAGCGCCCGGGCGATTCGCGCCTTGGCCCGCGATGCTGGTCGGCATCGTCATGCTGGGTTTGCTGGCTCTCGTGTTCCAGCGAACCTCGTGGGCGGCGCGCGTGTCGGCACGTTTGCTCGACCCGGCACGTCGAGAGGTCACCCTCGCGCGCTTGCGAACCAGCATCGAGCGGGTGGTCGCTTCACCCGCCCTCACGCGCCAGCGTTCACACGACATCATCGGTGTCTCGAGCGCGCTGATCTTCATCGATCAGGCCGGGCTCGCTGCGGCGTGGCTCGGCAAGATCGACGCGGTCTCGCTCCCGAACGATCTGCTCCTCGTCGCGGTCAACAACGAGGCCGTCGCTTGGATGATGCTCGGCAAGCTGGATTCAGCGCGTGCCGCGCTCCGCAAGATCGAGCATCGCGCGCCGAGCTCCGAGCACGACACGTTGTTCGCGACGAGCGCGCTGATTCGTGCGCTGGAGGGCGATCACAAAGGTGCGCTCGACGAAGCCGACGCCCTCGAGGCGCGCGCGAAGAGCGCCAGGCTCGACGGCGCCATTTTGGAGATCCGCGCGACGGCGTACGCCGGCCTCGGCGACCTGACGCGGGCGAAGGAGATGCTCGCGGGCTCACGCGACGACTACCGCGACACGCTTCTCGTCGCCGTCGTCCGCAAAGGTGGACCGGCCGCGACCCTCGCGCGCCAGCTGCTCGAAGCGCAGGGCTCACCCTATCGCTGAGCGCCGTGCTCAGCGCTTCGGCGCGGGCTTGTCTCGCTGCTCGATCGCTTGTGCGAACAGGCTCATGTAGCCGACGGCGCTCGTCAGCGAGAAGACGAGCGAGGCGTACACCATGAGCCGGCCGACGTTCACGAGGTCGATGACCCCGAAGTCGTAGAAGTAGCCGTTCACGTGGTACGGGAAGCCGAGGATCAGGCACACGATGCCGATCATCTGGAGCGCAGTCTTCGCTTTGCCGCCCTTCTCCGCGGCGATGACGAGCCCTTCGCTCGACGCGATGCTGCGCAATGCGGTGATGGTGATCTCGCGGCTGATCAGGAGCGCGACCGCCCACGCGGCGATGCGACCCATCGACACCAGCCATACGGCCGTGGCTGCGACGATGAGCTTGTCGGCGAGCGGATCGAGGAACTTGCCGAGCACGCTGACGAGGCCCTGCCGGCGCGCGAGCCATCCATCGAGCGCGTCGGTGAGCGCGGCGAGGCCGTAGACGATCGCAGCCCAGAAACAGTCGCGCGGCGTGCCCCTCGACAACAAGAGGAGGACAACCGGGATCATCACGATGCGACCGAACGTGAGCAGGTTCGGCAGGTTCTTCGCGTCGTTCCAGAGCGTTCGGCGCTCGAGGCGTTTGCGCTCGCGCACCTTTTGACGCTGCGCTTTGCGCTGCGCGCGCTTCGACGCCGGCGCGCGGCTCGGGCGCTCCGATCGCTCCGGTCGATCCGTGGGGCGCCCGTCATCGGCCATCGACGAGCACCATCCCTTCACCCTGCATCGCCACGAGACCGCGGGCGCGCGTCGGCGATTCGCTCGGAGCGAGCGCGCGCGCCGAGACGCGGCCGAGCCAGCCGAGGACCGCGTGCGCGCGAACGAGCAACGTGCGGCCCTCCGTCACCTCGAGCGACGCGCTGCCGACGGGCAGGGCGAGCGTCACCGTGCCCGTTCCGCGGAGGTTGACCATCGCGATGAAGTCGCCGTCGCCGTTGGGCAGGCGCGCGCTCTCGTACACGACGTCGCCGTCGAGCGCGACGAGCGCGCTCTCACGAACCGTGACGGTCTCGTTCGAGAGCGCGATCGGGAAGAGCTTCGTTCCGGCGGGTGGGCCGAGCACGAGCTCGCCCACGCCGTCGAGCGCGAGGATGGGAGCGCCCGCGATGCCGAGCGGCTCTTCACCGTCGCGGCCGCGTGTCTTTTTCACGAGCGGGCGGGTCGCGATGCTCGTACCGAAGGACATCGCGCGGACGGCGTCGAAGCGCGCCGCGACGCCGGTGCCCGCGCGAATCAACACGCAGCCACTGTCGTGGAGCCCGACGGAATGGTCGCGCGGAAAGACCAACAGGTGGTTGCGAGCGAACGACTCCGCGGTCGGCGGCGGTGCGCAGGAACGGCGATCGAAGGCGGTGCTCGACGGCGATGAGGCGATCGTCGTTTCGCCGTCGAGCAGGCTCGCGGCCGATGGAAAACCGCCCGCGCTCGGCTTCGGCGTTTGCAGCGGGGGCGTTTGCAGCGGGGGCGTCTGCAGCGGGGACGTTTGCAGCGGAATTGAGCCCGGATCCGACGAGCGCGCGCCGAACGATGGCGGCGGGACGAGCGAATCGGAAGGCGCGAGCGATGGCAGGAAGCTCTTTCGATCGGCGGCGGCGTGCTCGCGACCCGGCTCGACGGCCGCCCACGTCCCCGACGCCGAGACCCTCGGCTGACCGAGCTCGGCGCGAAAGCCTGCACCACCGCGCTCGAGCTCGTCGAACGCTTCGGTTGCCGCGCGCGACACCACCTCGCGTTCAGGCGACGTCAAACGTCCGGGCGCCGGTGGCGGCGCCCCGGGTTGCGACAGCTCGGTGAGGCGACGAGCCATGACGTGATGGCCGCCTGCCTGGAATGCTGCGACGGCCCGCTCCGCGTCGCCGAGGCGTTGGAAGGCGAGGCCGAGGTAGCCCCACGCGCGGCTGTGGTGCGGATCGCGCTGAATGACGTGCTCGAGCTCGGCGCGCGCGGAGCTCGGCTGGCCCGTCTTCAAGTAACAGAGCGCGAGGTTGATCCGAGGTGTCGTCGCGTCCGGAAATGCCTGGATGAGCTCGGTGTAGATTGCGATCGCGCGCGGATAGAGCCCGAGCCGAAAGTAGACGATCGCGAGCAGATCCTGCCCCTTCGCGTCTCGCGGCTGCAGCGCCAGCGCGTTCTCGAGCTCCTGCTTCGCCTCGTGGACCCGATCGTCCTGTAGGAGCTCGCTGCCCCGATACAGGTGAAACAAGAAATCCTCCGCGGAAACTTCGCGGCCGGACTGGGGTCCTACATCGTCGTCGCCCATCGGCGCCCGTACGTTAGCCCAACGGCCTGCCGTCGTCCCGCCCGTGGATCAAAGAACGACGGCGGTACGGCTACTGGCGATTGGAGAGCGAGCGCTCGAGGTCGTTGAAGACCGGATCCTTCTTGGCTGCAGGCTGATCTTTCTTCGCCGAGGTCTTTTTTCGCTTCGCGCCATCGGCCGGCGGCGAGGCGCTCGAGGTCGCGCTCGTCGTCGCTGAAGCGCTCGTTGCCGCGGACATCGTCGCGGTCGCCGTCGCCTTGGCGGTCACGGCCGGTCGCGGCCGATGTCCCGCGCGAGCCGGGTCCGAGACGGCCGCTCCGGCCTGCGCGTCGGTGGGCTTCGCGTCCTTCATCAGGTACGGCACGAGCGGCGTCAGCGCGAGCAGCGCGACCATGACGAAAGAGGCCTGCCCGGCGCGCCGGACGCTCACCCAGCGGCTCGCGGGTGGAGGCGGCAGCGGCGTCAGCGCCATCGGCTGCATCGACGCGTGCGTGACGGCAGCCGCACGGCTCACTGCGTCATCATCAATCGCTTGGCGGAGGGCCGTGAGCATGTCTCGCACGTTCGAGAAGCGACGCTTGATCTCCTTGTCGAGCGCGCGCTCGAAGAACGCGTCGATGGCCGGCGACAAATCGCTTCGATGTTTGCTCGGCGGCGTCGGTGGGCGCGTCAACACCCCGATCATGGTCTGCGAGCCCGTCTCGGCGTCGAACGGACGAGCCCCCGTGAGCGCCTCGTAAGCAAGGACCGCGAGCGCCCATCGGTCGATGGATGGATCGGCGACCTCCCCGAGCACCTGCTCCGGGCTCATGTACGAGGGCGTTCCGACGACGACGCCCGGGATCGAAGACGGCGGACGATCCAGCGAAGCGCGCGGATCGATGCTCTTCGCGAAGATGAAGTTTCCGAGCTTGGCGAAGTCGGGCACCGCGGCGGAGCTCGAGATCCACACGTTGGCCGGGCGCACGTCGCGGTGGACGATGCCCGCGTGGTGCGCGGCGGTCAGCGCCTCGCCGATCTGCTCGACGATGTGTAAGACGCGCGCCGGCGCGAGCGGAGCGTCGTACCGCAGCACGTCGGCGAGACACACGCCGCGGTCGCGCTCGATCACGAGGAACGGACCGCTCGGGCCGACGTCGGCATCGTGGATCGTCACGATGTGTTGTGAGCGAGCGCAGAGAAGCGCCGAGACCTGAGCCTCGAAACGAAAGCGCTCGATCGCCGCCTGCGCCGCTTCACTGTCGCCGCGCTCGTCGCTCGTGAGGAACTTGATGAGCGCGGGTCGTTTCAGGAGCAGGTGCTCACCTGCCCAAATTTCGACGCCCTCTTCGACGGTGACCACGTCGGTCAACCGGTAGCGACCGAGCAGGATCTCGGTCGCGACGTGACACACCGAAGCGTCGGCGCGTGGGGCGTCGACGTCCCGGGAGATTCGAGCATCACCAGCCATCTCGCTCGCCTCAATCAAGAACTGGTCCCGCCCCGAGCACGCGCATCTCGCGCACCCGACGTCGCGCCCGCCGCACGAAGCTCAATCGCCACGCCACGACGCGCGAGCCGTGATCACGCGGTGCACTTCCAGCCGCTCGAGTCGTCGCACCTGCGCGCGAAGATCACCTCGTCGTCCAGCGAAAGGGACGCCTCGCGGAGCGCGTCGCGCAGCGAACGGTAGCGGCCGATGCGCGCGAGCCTCGCTGCATTCACTTCGAAGAACACCGCTTCGGGCACGACCGCACTGACGTTCGCTGCGCCTGCAGCGCCGCGCTCGACCACGATGAGCCGCCCGCGCTGGAAGGCGCGGCTCGGCGGACCCCACTTGCGCGGACCGACCCATGTCACGAGAAGCCGCGTGCCGCGCCCGAGACCACGTGGCCACTCGAGCTCGACGTCCTCGTGGCACAGGGAAATCGCGCGCGGAAAATCGCGCGCTTCCACGGCGTCGCACCAGGCGAGGACGACATCCAGCGAGCTGTTCCAGGAACTTGGTTCGTCCGCAAATTCCTCCATGACGAAACCCCTTCCGCTCGCTCGCAGCGCACGCTGTGCAATTGACTGAGATCGGCATGCAGCGGTCGTGCCCCATGCGGCACACCCACGGACTCCCAACGACGCGCGCGCAGCCCGTGGCGGTGGGGCTCACCTGGGGCGGAACCCCTGGCCTCAATGCAATCTGCCGCGGATCGGGATGCGACCTCGGCGCTGCCTGTACTACGATGCGCCGCACATGTCGTCCCGGCGGAATCCGATCCAACCGCTCGTGATGGTCTTTTGCGCGGGCATCTTCGCGGCGACGGCCGCGACCACGGGCTGCTCGAGCTCGCTCTCGCAAGGGCCGAGCGACACCCTGCGCCAGTACGCCCGCGCCCTCGAAGACAAGCGCGTCGAAGACGCATACCGGCTGCTGTCGGACGAGGCCCGTCGCTCGATCTCCCTCGATGCGTTCCGGCGCATGGTCCTCGAGAATCCCGAGGACGTGATGGAGGTCGCGCGGGCGCTCGCTCGCCCCGCGTCCGACCCCAACGTGCGGGCCACCGTCACGATGCCGAACGGCGAAGAATTGACGATGATCTTCGAGGACGGCCGCTGGCGTATCGACGTCGCTGCGATCGATCTCTACGGGCAAGCGACGCCGCGACAGGCACTCGTCGGGTTCCTGCGTGCGTACGAGCGCAAGCGCTACGACGTCATCCTGCGCTATGTGCCCGACGCGGAACGCGAAGGTGTGCAAGCAAAAGCGGGCACCGACGCCGCCGCGAAGCCGCCGGCGTCGCCGCCGCCTGGTTCGCCCCCGACGGCTGCGAAGCCTCCCGCCGCACCCCCGGCTACAGAGGCGGAGACGAGCGGCGGCGAGCTGACGTCCGACAAGCTGAAGGAGTCTTGGGAAGGCCTTCAAAAGGACGAGATGGTGCGAATTACGCAGGCGCTGAAGGCCGCGCTGCCGTCCGCCACCATCGAAGAGGTCGGCGACGTCGCGAGCATGCCGTACGGCTCGGGCAACACCGTCTCGTTCGTGCGCGAGCGCGGCGTCTGGAAGATTCGCGACTTCTGACGCGATCCCGCACGTGGCGGACGATGCGCGAGCACGCTCGCCGACGGCGGAAGCGTTCCTCTTCGCGCGTGCCGCGGTACCTGACCTAGCCTGACGCCCCCGGGTGTACTAGCTTCCGTCTCATATGGCCTCGGGTCATTCCCCGCCGACGCAGCCACCTTCGGACTCCGAAGGCGTGCCGATCCTCCCGCTGAGGAATTCCGTTCTTTTCCCCATGTCGGTCGTTCCGATCAACGTGGGTCGCCCGCGAAGCGTTCGCCTCGTCGAGGATCTCCTCGGTCGAGAGCGCGCGGTCGTCGGTGTTCTCAGCCAGATTTCGCCCGACGTCGACGAGCCGACGTTCAAGGATCTCTACACGGTGGGCACGCTCGCCCGCGTCGTGAAGGTGATTCGCCTCGGGCAGAGCAACTACTCCGTCGTGTTGAACGGCCTCGGTCGCTTCCGCGTGAAGGATCCTTCCGCGAACACGGGCGGACGCGCAGTGCAGACCCTCGAGCCGTACATGCGCGCGGCCATCGAGCGAATTCCGGAGTCGCTCGCGCGCGACGTGGAGCTCGATGCCCTCGGCACGAGCTTGCGTGAAGGCACGCGCGAGGTGCTCGGCCTGATGCCGAACCTGCCGAAAGACACGGCCGGTATCCTCGACAACGTTCGCGAGCCCGGCGCCCTCGCCGATCTCATCGCGTCGAACTTCCCGCAGGCCCAGGCTTCGATCCGCGACAAGCAGGAGATCCTCGAGGCCTTCGACGTGAAGGCCCGCGTCCGACTCGTCCTCGCGATGGTGAACCGCCAGCTCGAGGTCCTCCGTGTGAAGAAAGAGATTTCTCACATGGTCCAGGAGGAGATGGGCAAGAGCCAGCGCGAGTACATCCTCCGCCAGCAGATGAAGACCATCCGCGAAGAGCTCGGGGAGGCGGGTGACGACGACGAGATCGAGGAGCTTCGCGAGCGGATTCGTCTCGCGAACGTTCCGCCCGACGTCGAGAAGGTCGCGCGCAAGCAGCTCTCGCGTCTGCGCTCGATGTCGCAGCAATCGGCCGAGTTCAACGTCACGAAGACCTACCTCGAGTGGATCGCCGACCTTCCGTGGTCGAAGTCCACGCAGGACAAGATCGACGTGAAGGACGTGCGCCGCTGCCTCGACGAGGATCACCTCGGTCTGGAGCAGGTCAAAAAGCGCATCGTCGAGTACACCGCGATTCGGCAGCTCCGCGCCGACAAGAAGGGTCCGATCCTTCTCTTCGTCGGGCCGCCCGGCGTCGGCAAGACGTCGCTCGGCAAGTCGATCGCGCGCGCGATGGGCCGGCGTTACGAGCGCATCGCCCTCGGCGGCGTGCGCGACGAGGCCGAGATTCGCGGTCATCGCCGCACGTATGTCGGCGCGCTTCCCGGCCGCATCATCCAAGCGATCAAGAAGGCCGGTACCAGGAACCCGGTGCTCGTCCTCGACGAGGTCGAGAAGATGGGCGCCGACGTACGCGGCGATCCGACCGCGGCGCTGCTCGAGGTCCTCGATCCGGAGCAGAACTCGACGTTCCAGGATCATTATCTCGATCTGCCCTTCGACCTGTCGCAGGTGACGTTCCTCGCGACCGCGAACGAGCGCGACCAGATCCCTGGGCCACTTCTCGACCGTATGGAGGTCATCGAAGTGGCGGGTTACACGCGGGCCGAGAAGCTCGGCATCGCGCGGACCTTCCTCGTACCGAAGCAGCTGCGCAGCCACGGTCTCACCGAAGAGCGCCTCGACTTTGCCGTCGAGGGCATCGAGACGATCCTCGACCACTACACACGCGAAGCCGGTGTTCGAAACCTCGAGCGTGAGATCGCGGCCATCTGCCGCGCGACCGCGGTGCGCCTCGCCGAAGGGCAGGACGTACACGACGTCGCCGGTCGTGAGCACATCGAGGGCATTCTCGGCCCCCACAAACACCGGCCCGAGATGGCCGAGCGCAAGCCTTCCACCGGTGTCGCGACGGGCTTGTCGACGTCGAGCGCAGGAGGCGACCTGCTCTTCATCGAAGCGAGTCGCATGCCCGGTAAGGGCAACTTCGTCCTGACCGGCAACATGCGCAACGTGATGCAAGAGTCGGCGACCACGGCGATCTCGTTCGTCCGCAGCAAGGCGAAAGACCTGCAGCTCGATCCCGAGTGGCTGCGGGAGATCGACCTCCACGTCCACGTCCCGAAACACGGCACGCCCAAAGACGGGCCGAGCGCCGGCATCACGATCTTCACCGCGGTCGTGTCGCTCCTCCTCGATTGCCCGATCCGAAGCGATCTCGCCATGACCGGCGAAATCAGCCTTCGCGGTCGGGTGCTCCCGGTCGGCGGCATCAAGCGCAAGCTCTTCGCGGCCCACCGCGCGGGCATTC
This sequence comes from Polyangiaceae bacterium, assembly GCA_013361525.1. Classification (GTDB taxonomy): domain Bacteria; phylum Myxococcota_A; class Polyangia; order Polyangiales; family Polyangiaceae; genus Xiheicaenibacterium. The sequence goes on from JABFXY010000148.1 coordinate 11,523, forward strand.
GCGAGGTCCTGATCCCGGCACGCAACCGCCGCGACCTCGACGAGATCCCGGCGGAGGTGCTCAACGACGTCAAGGTCACGATGGTCTCGAGCGTGGAAGAAGTGCTCGCGGTCGCGCTGCTAGCGCCGCAGAAGCGCGGCGAGTCCGACGAGTCGACGTCCGAGTCGTCCAAGGAAGTTTCCTACGGCTGACGTTCGCGCGTGCGCTGGTCTGCCCTGATCTCGCGCCTGCGGACACCGAGCGGCATCGCCATCGCGGTGTCGCTCGTGTTCGGCCTCGCGATGGGAATGGTGCCCGGGTTCGGCGGGCCCGGTTACGAGATCGCGCTCGTCACGGGGATCGTGATGCCGAGCGTCGTCGCGATCGCGACGGCGATCGAGCTGGGTCGGCGCGATGACGCTCCGTTCGAGCTCCTCGCGCGCGGTGCGTCCATCGGCGCGCTGGCGACGGTAGCGACCTTCGTCGCGACGTCGATCCACGGCCTGCGTAACGGCTTCTGCGATCCGCTGTCGGGCTACGAAATCGTCGCGCTCGGGCCGGGCATCGGGCTCGTCGTCGCAGGGGCTTGGGGTTGGGCGGCGTCCGAGCTCGCGCGTTTCCTCCCCGATCGTGGAGCGCGCGCGCGCCTACGTCGCGTCGCGCGCGTGGTCTTTGCGCTCGCAGGGCCCCTCGGCGGAATCGCCGTGAGCCTCGCGCGCTACTACACGAGCCCGATCATCTTCGCGTACGACCCGTTTGCCGGTTACTTCAGCGGCACGATCTACGACACGGTGCTCGACTACGGCACGCTCGGTACCTACCGCCTGGGGACCGCCGCGACGGCCGTCGCGACCATCGTCGTTGCGATCCATCTTCGTCGCACCGAGCGAGGTCACGCGCGCCCCGCGCTCATCGGTCGGCCAGGCCTCCTCGCGATCGGCGTCGTGGCGGCGCTCGCGAGCGCGATCGTCACTGCGTCGGGCCCACGCCTCGGACATTGGAACACGCGCGCCTCGATCGAAGAGGAGCTCGGCGGGCGCATCGAAGGAGATCGCTGTCTCGTCGTGTACGCCCGCTCGTTGCGTCCCGAGCGCGTTCGCCGCTTTGCGGCCGAGTGCGAGGCGCACGTCGCGCTCGTCGAGTCGTGGTGGGGCGCACGCGGACCCGAGAAAATCACCGCGTTCCTCTTCAGCGGGGAAGGGGAGAAGGCGCGTCTCATGGGCGCTTCGGGCACCAACGTCGCGAAGCCGTGGCGCGCCGAGGTCTACGTCCAGGACATGGATTTCCCGCACCGCGTGGTCGGCCACGAGCTGATGCACGTCGTCGCGGCATCCGACGGTCAGGGACCGTTCCGCGTCGCGGGCTCGTGGGGTGGATACCTGCCGAACCCAGGCCTCATCGAAGGTGTCGCCGTCGCCGCCTCCCCGAAGGAGGACGATCTGTCCCCGATGGAGTGGGCGAAGGCGATGAAGGATCTCGAGATTCTTCCGCGCCTCTCGCAGCTCTTCACGCTTGGTTTTCTCGGCGAAAACTCGTCGATGGCATACACCGTGAGCGGCGCCTTCGTCGGGTGGATCCACGACGAGTACGGGGCGGAGGTCGTGCGCCGCTGGTACGGAGGCGAAGCGCTCGAGTCGCTCACCCACAAGAGCCTCGCGGACCTGGAAGCCGATTGGCACGTCGCCCTCGACCGCATCGCGCTCGCCGAAGCGGCGAAGGTGCAAGCGAAGGCGCGATTCGATCGGCCGGGCTTCTTCGCGCGGCGGTGCCCGCGCATCGTGGACCAATGCCGCGAGCAAGCCGACGTGATGGCGTCCTCCGGCGACATCGACGGCGCCCTCGAGCAGCTCGCGCGCGCGCGCAGCTTCGATCCCGACAACCCGAGCCTGCGCCTCGAGGAAGCGAGCGCGCTCGTCGCCGGCACCGAGCGTGAGAAGGGCCTCGCCCTTTACGAAACGATCGCGAACGATCCGAACGCCCCCGCGTTCGCGCGCGACCGCGCGATCGAGGCGCTCGGCGATCAGGCGCTCAAGTTCGGCGACGTCGACGCCGCGCGTGCGCGCTACGAATCGGTGCTGCCGCGGATCATCGACGAAGCGAAGCTCCGCACGCTCTACGTGAAGCTGCGCGCGACCGAGGACGCCGAGCTACGCGTCGCCATCGTGACGCTTCTTCTCGGCGTCGGTCGCCAAGAGCCGGACCGAACGGCGGCGGCGGCCCTGCTCGGAACGATCGACCGCGACCGACCGAACGACGGTCTCGCCGCCTACCTGCTCGCGCGGCACTTCGTCGATGCCGGCAGCTACGAGACCGCCTCTGCGCACCTCGACCGGGCGCTGTCGCGGACGATCACCGTGCCTCGCGTGCGGATCGAAGCCTTGCGGCTACGCATCCTTTCGGCCGTGGCGATCGCCGATTGCCCGGCGGCCGCCAAGACGCTCGTCGACTACGAGCGCGAACCGGACGTCAGCCCGTCCCGCGTCGACTTCGCACGCAGCCTGGTCGCCCTCTGCGAGGCGTACCCGGCGGCTCGGTGAGGCCCTCCGTTCGTTCCTGGTGAGCCTAGCTCACATCTTGGGCGTGGCCTTGCAGATGTCGCTCTCGCGGCAGGCCGCGACGCGCTCGAGCTTGTCCAGGGGGTTGCCGCAGTCCTCGTTTCGGATCTCCGACAGGCACTCGGTCAGCTCCTTCTGATCGACGCCGCCCGGGCAATCCTCGGCGTTCAAGTCGTCGCGTACATCCTTGCTGATGTCCGCGTTGCATTGTGAAGAGTCCTTCCACTTCTTGCCTTCGCCGACGTTGTTGCAGCGCTGCTCGCGCTCGCATCGGGCCAGGGCGATGGCCTTGACCGCGGACTCGCTCACACCGGCGGCAGCCGGTGTCGGCTTGGTGCGCTCACCCTTGATGTCGCGAGACTCGCAGGCGACGAAACAACAGCCGAACGCGGCCAGTAAGGCCCATCCAACCTTCTGTCTCATGACTTCACCTCACCCTTGTTCGAGCAACGGCCGGACCAAGCTCCGGCCGTCCCGAGACAGAGGGTCGGAAAGCGGTGGTTCGGCGCCGTCGTGGGTGGCCTCGGGCCACGCCCGCCGCGGTGAGGCATTCGTGCGCTTGCGTGCGTGGGGCGGTTCGGTAGCCGCTCGCCTGCGCGCCACCTCGAATCAAAACGGCGACATCCGACGCTCGACCTGACCTGCGCGTCATCTGGACAGGTTCGCGGAGCAAGCCGTGCGAACTTGTTTATGATTCAACGACAACAGCTTGGTGAACATGGAAGGCCGAGGGACTTTGGAGGTGCTCGCACGCGCGCTCGGCGTGGTCGCTCGCCACGAAACCATCCTCGCTTCAGCTGCGTTTGCCGAGCTTGCCGAGCTGCTTCGTTCATCGACGGGCTTCTTTCACCTCGCGATCACGCGGTCCGAGCGCCCAGGGCTTTTTCGGGTTCTCGCATCGACGCGCGGCGAAATGGAGTCGCTGCTGCCCTTCCGCACGCTGCTCACGTCGTCTCGCCGCATCTACGAGACCGTGTACGTCAGCGCGAGCTCGCTCATCGTCGGCGAGCTCGACAAGAGCGCGACCGAGCTCGAGCGTCAGGGAGCCAAAATCGGCTTTGGATCGTACGCCATGTTCCCGGTGCTCGAGGCGCCGGGCGGCAACGTCATCGCTGCGCTCGTCGTCGCCTTCCGCGAGCCGAACGCCGTGCAGACGTTCGATGTCGCGCTCTTCACGGAGATCGCGGCATCGATCGGGCCGAGCGTTGCGCGCGGGCTCCTCGCAGGCCAACGCGAGCGAGCCCTCCGCATCATCGAAGCTTCGGGCGACGCGCTGATTGCCTGGGACAGCGAAGGTCGCGTCACCGACGTCAACCGCTCCGCAGAGCGATTGCTCGTCGCAACGCGTTCCGAGCTCCTCGGTGTACCGATTCAAGAGCTCTTCGGCGCGATTCCGATCGGGCCTTCCACCGGCCAGCGCCTGCCGCTGAAGACGCGCAACGGCCGGCTCCTTCAGGTCGCTGCCACGGTGAGCCCGGTGCAAGGCGATCCGCTCGTCTTTGCGCACGCGCTCGTCCGCGATCTGTCGGACATCATCGCCGCCGAGCAGGACGCCGCGTCGCGCCTCGCACAGCTTCGTGAGCTCACCGAGCAGCACATGGTGCTCCTCGACAATGCGCCGCTGCTCATCTTCCGGCTCGATCCCGAGTCGCACGAGGTGCTCTACCTGAATCGCCACGCCGAGCACCTGTTCGGCGTCCCGGCATCGCGCGCGCTCTCGACGCCCGGCTTCCTCCGCGACGCGCACGTCGATCCGGAGGGCGCGATCGCCTTCGAGGAGGCGGTCATCGTCGCGAAGCTCGGTCAGGTGATGCCCGCCTACGAGGCGCGCCTCCGCCGCGAAGGCGGCGAGCCCATCATCGCGCGCGGCACCATCTACCCGATCCTCAGCGACCTCGGCCGCGTCGTCGGCATCGAAGGCATCTTGCTCGACGTCACCAGCGAGCGCGCGGTTCGGTCGCGCCTCCTGCAGGCCGACCGTCTCGCGACCGTCGGCATGCTCGCCGCCGGCGTCGCCCACGAGATCAACAACCCCGCGGCGTTCATGCTGCTCGGGCTCGACGTTCTCGCGCGCACGCTCCTCGGTCAGCAGGTGAAGATGAACGCCGAAACCGAGGAGCAGGTGCGGCAGCTCGTCGCGGACCTGCGCGACACGGGCCGGCGCATCGTCGACATCGCCCGTGACATGCGCACCTTCGCGAGCCCGCCGCCGCGCGGCGACCGAGGGCGAACGCTCGTCGACGTCGGCCGAACCATCGAGAGCGCCCTCACGATCACGCGCGCGCAAATCGTCGAGAAGGCCGATACCGACCTCGAGCTCTCGACCGATCTACCCCTGGTCGCCATGGATGACGGCCGTCTCGGTCAGGTCATGGTGAACCTCCTCGTGAACGCCGCCCAAGCGGTGAGCGAGGCGCGGTCGGCGCGTGGGCCGCTCCCCGGCGGCGACAAGGTCCGCATCGCGACGCGCGTCGAGGAAGACTTCGTCGTCATCGAGGTCGAAGACACCGGCATCGGCATCAAAAGGGACGTCATCGATCGCGTCTTCGTCCCGTTCTTCACGACGAAGATGCCCGACGTCGGCACCGGCCTCGGCCTCGCGATCAGCCGCACCATCATCGAGAGCGCGGGCGGCACGATCGCCGTGGAGAGCCCCGGCCGTTACGGCGATCCGCCCTGTGGCGCGCGGTTCGTCATTCGCCTTCCGGCGCACGTCCCCGAAGACGACGGGCCCGAGAGCGGCGCACCCGTGGACGATACGCCGCGCCGCCGCGGCTCCGTCCTCATCGTCGAAGACGAGGTGCTCCTCGGCAAAGCGCTCGCGGATCAACTCTCCGAGATGCACGAAGTCTCGCTCGTCACGAGCGCAGAGGACGCGCTCGGTCGCATCGCGCGGCAGCGCTTCGACGCCGTCCTCTGCGACGTGAAGATGCCCGCCATGAGCGGCGAAGAGCTCTACCGCGCCGTCGCGTCACGCGACCCCGAGCAAGCGCGCCGCTTCATCTTCATGACAGGCGTCGGCTTCAGCCCCGAGCTGCAGAGCTTCCTCGCCGAGGTGGGGGCGCCGATGCTCGAAAAGCCTTTTCCGCTCCGCCGCGCCCTCGGCATCATCGCGCAACACGTCGCCAAAACCGCCGATTGAGCTCTCAATAGGGCACGGCTCCGCGGGGCATGCGCCCGTGGCGTGGGCGGGGAGCCGGCATGCGGCCGGTGCCGAAGAACGACTCGTCCCAACGTTCGTGGAGGTCTTCGACGTCGCGGTAGACCTCGATCGCGCCCTTCAGGTCGCGGCCGGACCACCCGCCGCTTTCGACGGCAATGACCGGGACGCCGGCGCGCAACCCGGCCTCGACGTCGTACGGCGTGTCACCGATGAAGACGGCGCGCTCCGGCGGCACACGCAACATCTCGAGCGCGGCATTGACGACGTCGGGTGCAGGCTTCGAGCTGGAGACGTCGTCTGCGGTCGTCTCGACGTGGATGAGATCGTCGACGCCGGCGATCTTGAGAAGCGCCAGGACCTCGGAGCGTGTCGCGCTGGTCGCCGCGGCGAGCAAGAGCCCCTGGTCGAACATCCTGACCACGAGCTCGTCCGCGCGCGGGAACATCCGCAGCTTCGGCAGGTAATGGTCGCGGAAGAGCTCTTTGCGCCGCGCCGAGATCGCGCGCCCCTCCTTCGAGGCTTCAGCGATTCCTGTCAGCTCCGGAAGAAGGCGGTCGCCACCTTTTCCGATCCAATCGCGAATCGCCGATTTCGATACGTCGTGTCCGAACTCGAGCAGCGCCTTTTGCCACGCGCCTGCATGCGCGTCGTTGGAGTCCACCAGCGTTCCATCGATGTCGAGCAGCACCGCGCGTAGATCGGTCGGAAGTCCCATATCTTCGTGTGCTGCAACGCGCGTACTCACGAACGTCGGCGCCTCATTCGGTAGCCGTCGGTGCCGCACCATCGCGGCGTGGCGTGACCATTTGCCACCCGGGTTCCTGGGCGTATCGTCCGCCCTATGAACGAATTGGACGTCCTCGTGGTCGGTGCTGGGCCAACAGGGCTCACGCTCGCGGTGGAGCTCGCGCGCCGTGGCATTTCGGTGCGAATCATCGACAAAGCTCCGGAGCCGACGTCGCAATCGCGCGCGATCGTCGTTCACGCTCGAACGCTGGAGATTCTCGAGGATGCGGGCATCGCGACCGCGCTGATCGAGGCCGGCATTCCACTTTGCGGAGCCACGATGTGGGACGCGTCGGCGGCGAACGAGCCGCCGCGCATGATCGTCCGCGCGACGTTCGACGAGCTCGACACCCGCTATCCGTTTCTTCTCAGCGTCTCGCAGGCCGAGACGGAGCGGGTGCTCGCGCGCTTCGCCAAGGATCATGGTGTCACCGTCGAGCGGCCGGTCACGTTCGAACGCCTCGAGGTCGCGAGCGATCACGTGACCGCCGTCCTGACCACCGCCACCGGTGAAGAGCGCGTGCGGGCTCGTTACGTCGTAGGCTGCGACGGCGCGCGAAGTGCCGTGCGCAAAGAGCTCGGCGTCACCTTCGAGGGGAGCACCTACGAGGAGAAGTTTCTCCTCGCGGACGTGCGGTTTCGAGACGCCGCCATTCCGACCGACGCCATTGCGGCGTTCTTCGCCGCCGAGGGGCTCATGGGGACCTTTCCGATGCGGGATGGCCGCTATCGCCTCATTGCGACGGCCGCTCCGGACGACGAGCGCGAAGATCCGCCGAGTCTCGCGGACGTGCAGGCGCTCTTCAATGCACGAACGAGATCGAAAGCCGTGCTCGAGGACGCGACGTGGCTCGCGCGGTTCCGCATTCATTGCAGGCAAGTCGCTTCTTATCGACGCGGGCGCGTGTTTCTCGCAGGTGACGCGGCTCATATCCATAGCCCCGCCGGCGGGCAGGGGATGAACACCGGTATGCAGGACGCCAACAACCTCGCATGGAAGCTCGCGCTCGCGTGCCGAGGCAAAGCCACCGACGCGCTGCTATCGAGCTATCACGACGAACGCCACGCAATCGGTCAGGCAGTCCTGCGCTCCACCGATGCCGCGACCCGCGTCGGCACGATTCGCAATCCCGTCGGTCGCGTCGTTCGCAACCACCTCGCTCGGTTCCTCACCAGCTTCGAATTCGTCCAGCAACGAATCGTCCGCCAGGTCGCGGAGCTGACGGTCGGATACGAAGACAGCCCCATCGTCGGCGCCGAAAAGTCGAGCATGTTGTCGGCGCGCGTCGGCGGGCGCGAAGACGCGGACGAGCGACCGACCATTCTCGCTTGGCGGCGATTCGACGGTGGACCGAAGCCCGGCTCCCGCGCGCCGGACGGCCATTGCACGGTCACACCCGATTCCGTCGCGCCGAAGCGTTTGCTGTCGCTCCTCGATACCCGCCGCTTTCATGCGCTCCTCTTCGACGGGCGCGCGGCGACGGACGAGGGATATGCGCGTTTCGAGCAAATCGCAGCCGAGCTGTCGCGACGCTATCGAGGTATCGTCGAGACGGTCGTCGTCACGCCGTATCAATGGCGCCCGACCCCGCTGCCCGACGACATTCGCGTCTTGTTCGACGTCGAGGGCGATCTCGAGGCGCGTTACGGCGCCGACGCGGAGTGCCTCTATCTGCTCCGCCCCGATCTCTACGTCGGCTATCGCAGCCAGCCGGCGAAGCTCGATTCGCTTCTCGCGCACCTGTCGAAGATCATCGGCGGTTGACCCTTGCGCGTCGACGCGTCTGTCGCGCGACGCCTGGGGCGGGGGGCATGTCGCGCGAAAAATCGCATGGTAAACGCGTTGGTTACCATGCGATTTTTCTGAAAGCGATCCCGATGCCCACCGGCGGGGACGTCGCCGCCCCGGGCATCGACGACCCTACGGCGGGATCAACGCGGCGGCGGCGGCTCGTAGATCTTCTGCACGTCGGCGCCGCCCGCGAATGCGTACGACCCTGCTGCGCCATAGCCGTAGACGACGATTCCGTACGGCTTGTCGCCGGAGAGTTGGTGCGCGCCGACCTCGAGCGGGCAGCGGCGCGATTCGTATTGGACACCATTCATCATGCCGGCGGGCTCGACGATGCATCCACCGGGGGTCGTTCCGTCGACGCTCACGGTCGCGCCGACCTCGGCGGAGATGACGACCCAATCTTGGTCCCACGAGTCGGGCGTGAGAATCACGTATTCGGTGCGGTATTGCTCGACCGGCGGGAAGATCGTGAGGTCGGGATCTCCAATGTACGGGCCGTCGACGTACTGATTGCTGATGGTGATTTGCCCGACGATGATCGGCGTGTCGGACGACACCGTGATGTTGTCCTGCGTCCACGTCGTGCGGACCTCGCCCGGCTGCAGCGTGAACGAATTGAAGGGTGCGGGCAGGCTCGTCGTGACGTTCGCAGGCTCCGCTGCGCCGACGAAGCGAATGATGTCCGGCTCGCGGTACGACGACGTCGAACGCACCGGGCTTCGCGTGATGACGTAGCTCTTGCCGATCGATTCGACCGGGAACATCTGATCTTCGAGATGGTCGAGGCAGCAGGTATCGCCCTCTTTCCAGCCCGGATACGTGGGGATCTCCACCGACGCGTTCGGCGCGGAGGTCGTCTCGACGCCCGAGAACACGGCGACTGGCTTATTCGAATAAACGGCGGTGCCGCTGAGATCCGCGGCGGTCGCCGGATCGTCGTTGAACGTCGCGTCGTCGGTCTCGAGGTTGAGGACGTCGAACGGCCCGAGCGTGACGACGATCTCGCCGCCGGCAGCCGTCGCCGGAATCGGCGCGTTGCCGCGAATCTTCCAGCTCGGTCGGACCGTCACCTCGGTGCCGGGCGTCGTCCCGACGACGGTCACGTAGGAGCGATCGATGATGTTGAATTGTTGAATGTAGACGGGGTGACCTGCGGTCCAGTTGAGGACGCGGTACGTCTGGCCGAGCGCGTTCGTCGGTAGGAGCAGCGAGGCGTCGTTCGAGTAAGCGTTCTCGAAGACGTTGAATTGGTAGACGACGATGGGGTTGCTCGACGTAATGCGGAATGCGCGCGACGAAAGGCACGTGCCGGGGGAGCTGTATTGGTTCGGCGCCGTTCCGCAATCGAGCTCGCGCGTGGGCAGCTCGAGCGCGATGAGGCCGTTGGCCGGCACCGTCACTTGCTCCACGGTCTCGAGCGCGACCGCTTCGCCGGGCGCGGCGTTGTTGATTTCGATCGTGACGTTGGCCACGCCGTCGCCGGCATTGGAGAGCGCGACGCCCCACGGTGCGCTCGCCGGATCGTTGAATCCATCCTGCTGATCGAGATCGACCGCCCAGAACTCACAGCCGACGTTCGAGGGCTGATCCTCTGCGATCTCGCAGCCGGTTTTGCAGGCGCCGTTCGAGCACGTGTAGCCCGCGTTCACGTCGCAGGTTTCGACGACCGGCCCATTGGGGTTGCCGGTGTCGTCGCATTCGTGGACCTCGTTGCCGATGCAGCCGTGTTCACCCGGCATGCACGGCGTACAGCCGAGCTCGGGCGAACATGCGAGGTCTTCGCAATTGGTCTCGACCCCCTCGCAGTCGATGTACACGCCGAAATCGCAGCGCGGGCATCCTTCGAAGTTGCCGCCCTGGTTCGTGTTGCCGCCGCCCTGGCCCGCGCCACCGCCGCCCTCCGGCGGGTCTTCGCCCGCAGAGCAGGAGCACCCAGACAAGACGAGTGACGCGACGATGAACGAGGCGTGACGGGTCCAACCAGAGCGAAGAATTCCAAGCGCCATATCGAACGGCCATATGAGGGTCACGAGTCCGGCGCAACGGTGCCTGCTCGTGACCAAAAGGTCACCCAAGCGACGCAGCGCATCGCCGGCGAGAGGTGCGTCAATCGACTCGGACGCGACGGGCGCGACGACGGACTGGAAGCTTTGGCGAAGAGGATCGTAGGAGTGGCCCCGAAATGAAAACTCTTCCCCTTTCTGTCCTGTCGCTCGCCGGAGCGCTTTTGATCGCCGGTTGCGACTCGAGCAATCCGGCCTCGTCCTCGGCGACGGCGTCGGCGGCCGCTTCGACCGCGAAGAGCGCCACGACGTCGAGCGCGTCGGTTTCCACCGCTCGAGCGCCCAGCGCCAGCGCGTCTGCGAGCACCGAGCCGGAGCTCACCATTGCCTCGATCCCGCTCAGCACCTTCAACCTCGACGACAACGAGAAGCTGCACAAGGTCCTCGCGCCCGAAGGGTGGCGGCCGATCGAAGCGCTCGGCTGCAGCCAGGCGAAGGTCGTTGGACGCAGCGTGGATTGCCCCTACGGCGACCGGCCCGTGCGCGTGAAGTTCTTCGACAAGGAAAAGCCCGTGAAGCAGGACACGGGGTACAAGACGAAGGAGTACACCTATCCGAACTCCGTTTTGATCTCGGACGGCACGAAGCACCTGATGATCACGGCGGGCTCGGAAGGAAAGCTCGAAGACGCCGAAGCCGTCGCCAAGGCCCTCTACGACGAGAAGGCGAAGACCTTCGGTGGAACGAAGATCGCCGACATCAAGTCGCTGAAGGAGCTGGACCCGATCCTCCAGACGAAGGGGTACACGGGCGCGGTTTGGGCAGACGCCATCGGGTTCGCGTTGCGCCGCGCGAGCGTCATTACCCACTACAAGGACGACGCGAAGCCCGAAGGCACCTTCGCGAAGGGCGCCGACGGGTTCGTGGAGGTCATCATCGACCAGCGCGAAGGCGAGGCGCCGAAACAGGATGCGGAGCGCATCCTCGCCGCCGTCGTGAAGCGCTGAATCGAAATCGCAACGCCGAGCTTTGCAGCCGCGGCCGATACCGCGGCTGCAAGCCGATGCGTGTCAGTCGAGGATCTTGAGCAGCTCGATGTCGAACGTGAGCTGACCACCCGGACGTCCGCCTCCCGGGTTCTCGCCGTAAGCGAGGTCGGCAGGGATCCAGAAGCGCGTCTTCTCGCCCTCGACCATCAGCTGCACGCCTTCGGTCCAGCCCTTGATGACGCCGTTCAAACCGAAGCGCGCCGGTTTTCCGCGGACGACGCTGGAGTCGAACATCTTTCCGTCTTTGGTCCAGCCTGTGTAGTGCACCTCGACGCGGCTCTTCTCCGTCGGCTTCTTCGTGCCGGTGCCCTTCGTCTGCACTTTGTAATAGAGGCCGCTCTTCGTCTTCTTCGCGTCCTTCGGGGGCGCTGCCACGTCTTCCGGAACCGGGGGCGGGGGAGGCGCCTTCTTGATGTCGATGAGCTCGACGTCGAACGTGAGCTGCCCTGCCGGTGCGCCGGGACGTCGCGGCGTGTCGCCGTATGCGAGGTTGCCCGGGATCCAGAATCGCGTCTTGTCGCCCACGACCATGAGCTGCACGCCTTCGGTCCAACCGGGGATGACGCCGTTGAGCGGGAACTCGATCGGCTCGCCACCCTTGAGGGAGCTGTCGAACATCTTCCCGTCCTTCGTCCAGCCCGTGTAGTGCACCTTCACGGTGTCGGCGGCGGCGGGGTGCTCCGTCCCGGAGCCTTTGGTGATGTTCTTGTAGGCGAGACCCGAAGCGGTCTTCGTCGCGTCTGCGGGTGCCTCCGCCACGTCGGCGGGCGCAGCGAACTTCGGGTCGACGGGCGGGGCGCTCTTCGCGCCTGCGGGCGCGCTCGCAGCCGAGGTGGTTGCCGGCGGGGCAGCCGAGCCGCTCGGCTCCGCGGTGACGGTTGCGTCTTGGGGAGCATCGCAACCCACGCCGGCCGCCGTGGCCGCCACGAGACCGATCTGCAGAATGCTTCGACGTCCGACGAGGTCGTTCATGGGCGCCTCTCATAGATGAGATGCGCCTCAGCAACAACTGAAGCGCGCGTGGCGAAACGCGACGCGCGCGGTCGTGTCACTCGCTGACTTTGATCGGGATATAGAGCGCGCGCACCTTCGCCATCGTCCCTTCGCGCGTATACCCCGCGAGGCCGTAGAGGATGTTCCACCAATGGCCGGTGGGCGATGCGCCGAACGAGAACGCCGGGAAGAAATGGAACTCCCACTCGGTGCCGCCCGCGACCTTCTGCTCCGAATAGAACGAGTTCAAAACGAGCTGATCGACGCTGTCTTTATCCGCATATCGGAAGAAGAACGGGAAGACGACCGTCGTGCGCGACTTCTGTGTCGCGAAATCCCAATAGACCGGCGGGATGACGAGGTGCGTATCCTCGTTTTTCCGGCCGCTGAAGAAGATGGGATAGATGTTCGTCTGCCAGCCCGTCACGCCGTGGGTATGGTGGAAGAGCGGCGTGACCCAGAGGCTCTCCTCCAAGCCGGGCCGCTTGAAGTGCGCGTAGAACGGGAAGATGACGAGGTCGTCCACCCGAGGCGACGTGCTCTGGTAGTAGAACGGGAAGAAGAGCTTCGTATCGAGGCCGATGTCAGGATCCCGGTACCACCAGAACAACGGCGAGAACATGTCGAGCTCGGTGCGCCCGCGGTATCGCGCATATCCCCACGTGACGAACGTGTCGGAGCCGTCTTCGGCTTCCGCCTCGACGAACAGAGGCGTCACGAGCAAATGCGACGAGCCCTTGTATCCGTAATGGAAGAACGGAAAGAGGGTGATGTTGTCGTAGTTTTTGCCCCAGTTTCGATAGAACAGGGGAAAGATGTCGAAGACCTCTCCCTCGCGGTCCCGCTGCCAGAGGAACGGGCCCCAGAGGTTCGTCTCGCTGTCCGCGATCTCGTCGTATTCGTAATAGTGAAGGAGCGGCGGGATGACTTCGTATTCGGATCCGCCGTGGCCGTCCGGCCCCGTATCGCGCCCGTAGAAGTAGAACGGCGCCATACCCATATCGATCGAGTCCGCCGTGCGGATATCGCACGACGGGCCGCCCTTCCATTTGCAGAAGAGCGGGCCGACCATGTTGAAGCCGTCGTGATCCGAGTGCTCCGTGAAGGTGAGGAGCGGCGGAATGTGCAAGTAGCCGCCGCCGTCGCTGGTCTTGCCCTCGAAGAACAGAGGGGGAAGCCAGTTCGCGTGGGTCGGCGGTCCGCCGTTTTCACCCGATGACTCTTGGTGCGCGAACGGGCCGACGACCGTCGTGTACGTGTTCTTGTCGCGCAGGTGCCAGAAGAACGGGAAGAACACGTCCGCGTCGAAGTCGACGCTGCGCTGTTGGTAATACAGGCCGAAGAGGGAGGCTCGGTCGCCGGGCTGCGTGCGCTCCGCCCAAAACGGGAACACGGTGCGGAAGCGGTAATCGCCGCTCGTTTCGGAGTACCAGACACCGTAGAAATCGATGTCTGCTTTGAGCGCGGTGCCCTGGGTGTCGTCCTCGGGCTCGCGGTTCGTGCCGATCTTGTTCTTGATGTCGTCGGGGACGGCGAGCGGATCTTCCGGGAGCTGTGCCTCGACCTTGGGCAACGCGGTCTCCTCGCCGCCGGTGGCGGCGTGGGTCTCGGGCGTTCCGGGCGGGGGCTTGGGCGGTGCCGACGTCGGGCCGCCGAGGCCGGGGATCTGAGCGAACGCAGGCGCAGCCCCGAGCACGAGGCAACAGAGCACGAGGCAACAGGCGAACGCGAACGCGACGAGCGCGCGAAGGACTCTCAACGCCCGACCTCTCCAGGAAGGTTGGACAGCGCAGGTGGCGAGGCCTTCGCCTTGGAGACGAGGTGCTCGACGACGTCGTCGAGGCGCACCTCTTCTTGGGCGTGCGCGGCGAGATCTTTCACCGTGACCACGCCGCGCGCGAGCTCGTCGTCACCGGCGATCACGCAAAACGCCGCGCCGGACGAGCCCGCCCGTTTCAGCATCGCTTTGAGCTTTGCCTCGCGGGCGTCGACCTCGCAGTTGACGCCGCCGTCTCGGAGCTTCGAGGCGATGCGGAGCATCGCGGGGACGGAGCCTTTGCCGAATGCGGCGAGGTACACCGACGCGGGCTGCTCGGGTGGGGGCTGCTCTCCCATTGCGACGAGAATTCGCTCGAGGCCCATTGCGAACCCAATGGCGGGCGTCTTCGGCCCGCCGAGGCTCTCGACCATTTCGTCGTAACGGCCACCGCCGCAGACCGTGCTCTGCGCGCCCAGATCTGCGGCATCCGCTTTGATCTCGAAGAGGGTGCGCGTGTAGTAATCGAGGCCGCGGACGAGCTTGGGATCGATGACGTATTCGATTCCGAGCGCGTCCAGGGCGGCACACACGCCGTCGAAATGGGCGCGGTCCGCTTCGTCGAGAACGTCGACGATGCTCGGAGCCGTCTCCGAGGCTGCGCGGTCGCGCGGGTCCTTCGAATCGAGGATGCGCAGCGGGTTCTTCTCGAGGCGGCGCTGCGAGTCCTCGGACAGCTCGGCGAGCTTCGGCTTCAAGTGCGTGAGGAGCGCGTCTCGGTAACGGACCCGCGTGTCGCCGGAGCCGAGGGAGTTGATGTGCACGGTGAGGTCGCGAATACCGAGCTCACGCAGGACGCGCAGGCACAGCTCGATCATCTCGGCGTCGCAGACCGGGCCGGGATCGCCGAAGAGCTCGCAGCCCGCCTGGTAGAACTGCCGATACCGACCCTTTGCCGGGCGCTCGCCGCGGAACATCGGGCCGAGGTAGTACCAGCGCGAGATCGGCGCCTTCGAGGCGACGCCGTGCTCGACGAACGCGCGCGCGGCGCCGGCGGTGCCCTCGGGCCGGACCGTCAACGCGTCCCCGTGCCGCTCGAACGAGTACATCTCCTTCTCTACGACGTCGCTCGTCTCGCCTATTTGTCGGACGAAGAGGGCCGTGTCCTCGATGACCGGCGTGCGGACCTCCCCGTATCCGTACAGCTCGGCGACGCGCCGGAAGACCGACTCCACCCGGTGCCACTTGCGGGCCTCCTCCGGCAGGATGTCGTTCATCCCCCTGACGGCGCGTAGCTTCGCCGGAGGGGAAGGCGGATGGACCGGATTCACGGGCTCAACTCTCTCTTCCAGGCTCTCCCTCGAGGAGAGGGCGATCGTGAGGGCGTCCGAGGCGCGCGGCGACGCCGCGCGCAGTAAAGCTGGCGGCGCTTATGGCCAGTGTCGGCGTTCGGGTCAAGCAGAGAGCCACTTGCCGCCAATGTCGGCATCGGGGACGTTTCGCCCCGCGTGGCTAGGAACCAACAAGGTCGGGTCCTCGCGGTCGACTTCGGACGCGTCCGCGTCGGCCTGGCGCTCTGCGACGAGCTCCGGGTCGTCGCCCGCCCGTTCAAGATCCTCGATGGCACCGACAAGCTCCGCGTATCTCTCGAGATCGCGAAGATCTGCAAGGACGAAGAGGTGTCCCACGTGATCGTGGGGCTGCCCCTTCACATGTCCGGCGAGATGAGCGCGTCCGCGCGCAAGGCGACCGAGCTCGCGAAGCGGATCGCCGACGCCAGCGGCCTCGAGGTCGAGCTCGTCGACGAGCGGCTCACCAGCGTCGAAGCCGAGCGCATTCGCCAAGAGGTCTCGGGTGGACGAGCCAAGAAACCCGGCCCGAAGGGCAAGCCTGCCCCGATCGACGATCTAGCCGCCGCCGTGCTCCTTCAGGCCTGGCTCGACGGCCACTGACCGAAAGAGAGAAGCGTCAGCGGCTGTCGCTGCGGAGGATGGCGTAGGTCGAGATGCCCGCGGTGATCGCCGCCAGGCCTGCGACCAGATCCCAGACGGGCCACGCGAGGCCGGCCGCGCGACGAAGAAGCAGCGACTCGGTCAGGCGGATCGTCAGCGACACGACGCCGTAGGTGACGAACGCGGAGAGCACGCCGTGACGAAGGGACGCGGCGAGCGTCACCGTCTTCGCGCTGTTGCTCCAGACGTTCTTGCGCACCAGGTAGATCGCGAAGCCGATCGGTGTCGACAGCGCGAGCGTGAGGAGCGACGACAGAAGCAGCGCCTCGGATCCGGTGACATTCGAGATCGCCGTCCCGCCGCGCGACATTCGAATCGCCGCGGCGCTCATCGTCATCAACGCGCCGAGCACACCGTACGCGCCGAGCATGCCGAGGACCGCGATCGTGGGACGCGAAAGACCGACATCGCGCTGGCGCGCTTCGAGTGTGGTGCGCGACGCAGCGCCGGTGATCTTGAGGCCTGCCGTCGTCGCGCTCGGCGTCGGCATTACGCTGTGGCCGGCGGCGTTTCGCTCGACGAAGGTGCCGAGCTCCATCTCGAGCTCGCTCATCGATTGGTAGCGGGCGTCGGCGCTCTTCGCCATCGCACGCTGAATCACCATCTCGAGCGTCTCGGGGAGGCTCGGGTTGATCGCGCAAGGCCGCTCTGGATCTTCGAGGAGCACCGCCATGATCGTCGCGGTCGGATCGACCTTGTCGAAGGGGCGTTTGCCCGTCACGAGCTCGTAGAGGATCGCACCGGTCGCATAGATGTCGACGCGGTGATCGACACGCTCGCCCTTCGCCTGCTCCGGCGCCATGTACGCGGGCGTGCCCATGATCATGCCGGTCTTCGTGAGCGACTGCCCTTGCGACTCCGCGACCTTCGAGATGCCGAAGTCGATCACCTTGGCGGTCGGGTGCTGGAGGTCCCCGACGAGGAAGACGTTCTCCGGCTTCATGTCACGGTGAACGATCCCGAGCTGGTGCGCAGCTGCGAGCGCGCTGCAGATCTGACGCACGATGCGCACCGCGAGCTGCACGTCGAGCCGTCCGCGCTCTTTCAAGAAATCAGCGAGCTCACGCCCGTCGAGGAACTCCGCGACGATGAACGGGCGGCCGTCTTCGGTGCGACCGACATCGTAGACATCGCCGACGTTCGGGCTGTGGATCGAAGCAGCAGCTTCGGCCTCACGTTGGAAACGCGAGAGCACCTCGGGCAAACGCGCGTACTCCGGGTGGAGCAGCTTCACCGCGAAGCGCTTGCCGCCGATGCGTGTGTGACGCGCCTCGTAGACGCGACCCATGCCGCCTTCGCCGACGACGCGAACGATCGCGTACGTATCGGCGAGCACGCGGCCGACGAGCTCGTCGTCGCTCTCTTCCGCGTCGACGAGCTCGGCTGCGTCTTTCGGGCAAACGTTGAACTCCGGCGGATAGCGCATCCCGCACTGCGGGCAGAGCTTCGGCAGGAGCGTTCCACTCGTGAGCGCGCTGAGCGAGCCCATCGATCCACGCGTGCTGGCCGTCGCGCCGGGCGCGCTCACCAGGCTCGGGTTGCTGGCGAATGACTGGTTGCTCGCGCGCGATGGTGGAGGGCTCGGCGATTGCGCGATGTTCGACACCGACGCGACGCTGCCTCGTGAAGCCGGCGACGGTTGTCCGAGCATCGTCGGTCCGACGGCCATCGGGCTCGACACGCGAACCGCCGGCATCGACGCTGGACCCGCTGGCGCAGGAGCGGGGATCGTATTCGGTTGCGCCTTGAATTCCGGCGCGGAAGGCGTCGGCGCCACAGGCGTCATCCAGGTGTTCGCGCGCGGCATCGTTCGCGCGGGCACCGCCGGCATCGAGGGATCACTCGGCATCCCCTCGGCCATTTGTGGCGTCCGTTCAGCTCGGTAGGCCGGGTCGACCGTCGTCGGGCCGTCGAGCCCAGGCGTACCGACCGCGGGATAACCGCCGGGGGCCGGATAGCCGTCGCCCGACGGTCGAATGGGGCTTGGGCTCCCATGCGGACCCTTGGATCCCAGCGGCGGCGTACGAGCCATGTCGGCCCAGGCTAGCTCGCGTCGCGAAGCGTGTCAGGAGGACTTACGCGTCCCGAGATCGGATTGACCAGACCGCGCGCGTAGGTATAGTGCGCCCCCCTTCGGTCGGGAGGACGCGCTGAGCGCGCTCACCTTGCGATCGAGCGGATCCACGATTCGCAGCAACCCATGGCCCTTTCCGGGGCCCGGTCATCCGGACCGAGCTCCCGATTGCGGCGTCGCCCATCGAGACGGCCAATGCTTCATTCGGTTCAGAAGAACAACATCATCGAGCAGTTCCGCAAGCACGACGGCGATACCGGTTCGCCCGAGGTCCAGATTGCTCTTCTCAGCGAGCGCATCAACCAGCTGACGGAGCACTTCAAGACCCACAAGAAGGACCACCACTCGCGCCGCGGCTTGCTCAAGCTCGTCTCGCAGCGCCGCCGCCAGCTCGATTACCTCAAGCGGACGAACGTCGAGCGCTACCGCGAGATCATCACGAAGCTGAACCTCCGCAAGTAATCGCCCACCGGCGAAGCGGATGTACGGGAGGAGGGCTCGCGCCCTCCTCTCGACGTTTTGTGGTCCGGGGCCTGGAGGGGGGCTGCGCACCTTATTACTAGAGGCTGCCCCGCGCCCCCCAACGAGCTCGAACGCCTGGTTCCGAAGCGCCGCCGATCGCACGCAGGACGTGACAGGGCATCGGGACGAGGCTAGAACGCGGGTGCAGTAAGCTGTCCGGGTCACCGGGGACAACTCCTTCTACTTCGCTCTCTGCTTTCGACGGCCATCCGCTGTTTCGGGTGCGCCTCCGGCGCAACCGGGTCGCAGGCAGAGAACGAGGAAGAAGAGTCCCCCCTTCGAGCCCGGCGCGTCGCGGGCAGGTGTCCGCGGCGACCACCGTGAACCACACGCCGCGTCTGCGGCTTCTCGCCGCGGCTTCGAAAGCCGCTGCGCGAGGGAAAAGGACTCTCATCCATGTTCGTTCGTGAATCCGTCATGCTCGGCGGCCGCCAGCTCACCTTCGAGACCGGCCGCCTCGCGAAGCAGGCCCACGGCTCGATCCTCGTCACCTACGGCGAGACGGTCGTTCTCGTGACGGCGGTCTGTTCCGAGGAGCGCCCCGGCCTCGACTTCTTCCCGCTCACCTGCGAGTTCGTCGAAAAGACCTACGCCGCCGGTCGCATCCCCGGCGGCTTCTTCAAGCGCGAAGGCCGCCAACGTGAGGAAGAGATCCTCTCGAGCCGCATCATCGATCGCCCGCTCCGTCCTCTCTTCCCCGATGGGTTCAAGAAGGACACGCAGGTCATCGCGACGGTGCTGTCGAGCGACAAGCAGAACCGCGCCGACGTTCTCGCGCTCACCGGCGCGAGCGCAGCGCTCCACATCTCGGACATCCCGTGGAACGGCCCCGTCGTCGGCGTGCGCGTCGGCCGCAAGAACGGCGAGCTCATCGCGAACCCGACCGTCGACGAATGCGAGAAGTGCGACATCGAGCTCGTCGTCGCCGTCTCCAAGGACGCGATCGTGATGGTCGAAGGCGGCGCCGCCGAGGCGACCGAGAACGACATCATCGACGCGCTCATGTTCGCGCACCGCGAAGCGCAGCCGGTCATCGAGCTCATCGAGAAGATCCGCGCCGCCGTCGGCAAGCCGAAGCGCTCCTGGACGGCGCCCGCGCTCGACCAGGCCGTCGCGAACACGATCAAAGACCGCTGCGACGGCGAGCTCTCGAAGGCGTCGCGCGTCCTCAACAAGAAGGCGCGTTACGACGCGTACGGCGAGATCAAGTCGAAGCTCGCGGAGGGCCTCAAGGCCGAGCTCGGCGAGGAGAAGTACAAGTCGATCGAAGGCCTGGTGAAGCGCGAGTTCGAGGAGCGCAAGGCGCACGTCGTCCGCACGATGGTGATCGAGGAGCGCGTCCGCATCGACGGTCGCGACGGCCGCACCATCCGTCCGATCGTCACCGAGGTCGGTCTGCTCCCGCGCGTTCACGGCAGCTCGCTCTTCCAGCGCGGTGAGACGCAGGCGATCGCAACGACGACGCTCGGCACCACCGCCGACGAGCAGAAGATCGACGGCCTCCTCGGCGAGACGTGGAAGCGCTTCTACCTCCACTACAACTTCCCCCCGTTCTCCACCGGCGAAACGAAGCCGATGCGCGGCCCCGGCCGTCGCGAGATCGGTCACGGTGCCCTCGCGGAGCGCGCGCTCAGCCGCGTGATGCCGCCGCAAGACAAGTTCCCCTACACGATCCGCATCGTCAGCGAGACGCTCGAGTCGAACGGCAGCTCGTCGATGGCCGCGGTCTGCGGCGGCTGTATGTCGCTGATGGACGCCGGCGTGCCGATCAAGGCGCCCGTCGCCGGCATCGCGATGGGTCTCATCAAGGAGGGCGACAAGTACGCCATCCTCAGCGACATCCTCGGCGACGAGGATCACCTCGGCGACATGGACTTCAAGGTCTGTGGCACCGCGCGCGGCATCACCGCCATCCAGATGGACATCAAGATCGAGGGCCTCACCCGAGACATCCTCGAGCAGGCGCTCTCGCAGGCGCGTGAGGGTCGAATCTTCATCCTCGGCAAGATGCTCGAGACGCTCCCCGCCGTACGCGGCGACCTGTCGCGTTGGGCGCCGCGCATCACCACCGTGAAGGTGAAGCCGGATCAGATTCGTCTCATCATCGGCCCGGGCGGCAAGACGATCAAAGGCATCGTCGATCAGACCGGCGTCGCGATCGACGTCGAGGACGACGGAACGGTCAACGTCGCATCCAGCGACAGCGACGCCGTCAAGCGTGCCCTCGACATCATCAAGGGTCTCACCGCGGAGCCCGAGGTCAACGCCGTCTACAAGGGCACCGTCAAGCGCATCGCGGACTTCGGCGCGTTCGTCGAGATCCTCCCGAACATCGACGGCCTCGTTCACATCTCGGAGCTTGCGCATCACCGCGTCGAGCGCGTCGAGGACATCTTGAAGGAGGGCGACGAAGTCGAGGTGAAGGTCCTGAGCGTCGATCGAGACGGCAAGATCCGCCTCTCGCGCAAGGAGCTGCTGCCGCTGCCCGAAGGTGTCGAGGAGCGTCCGCGCCCGTCGCGTCCCGAGGGTGGTCGTCCGCCGCGCGGACCGCGCCCCGAGGGTGGCGGCCGATTCGACCGCGGCGATCGCGGTGGACCCGAGCGTCGGGGCCGCGGCTGATCTCGTGCAACGCGCTCCCGATGGCGACGCGTTGCTGAATGGCGTCCGTCTCGAGCAGCTGCTCGAGACGGACGATGGGCGGATCGCGACACCCGCCTACTTTTACGATCTCGACGCGATCGCAGCCGAAGTCCGGGACATCCGCTCCGCGTTCGGCGCGCAACGACACCTCGTCGCGTACGCGGTGAAAGCGAACAGCGCCGGTCCGATCGTTCGAGCGGTCGCGGGCGAGGGTGGGGGAGCCGACGTCGTCTCGGCCGCGGAGCTGAAGCTCGTGCGGATGCTGGGGGTCGCAGCGAACGGTGTCGTCTTCAGCGGTGTCGCGAAGACCGATCGCGAGATCGATCTCGCGATCGGCGACGGCGCCTCCGGCATCCTCGCGATCCAAGCGGAGAGCATCGAAGAAATCCCGCGCATCGATGCACGCGCACGTGCGCTCGGCCGCATCGCTCGCATCAGCTTCCGTGTGAACCCCGGTATCGAAGCGGACACGCACGCGTACATCGCGACCGGACACGACGAAGCGAAGTTCGGAATTCCGCGCGCCGAGATCGGCAGCGCCGTTGAAGCGGTCGCCGCTGCACCCAACGTGCAGCTCGTCGGCGTCGGCAATCACATCGGCTCGCAGCTCACCGTTACCGATGCGTACGTCGGCGCGGTGCGCATGCTCATCCCCGTCTTCGCCGCGTGCGAGACCGCGATGGTGCAGCGAGGTCGTCCCGCGCTCGAGATCCTCGACTGCGGTGGAGGTTTCGGCATCGACTACGGCACTGCGCCCGTGGGGTCGGGGCGAGCGGAGCGAGCCGCAGATCCGGGGGGCACCCCGCGGGCGCAAGAAGAAAAGTCCCGCGTCGTGCGACCCGCCGAGTTCGTCCGCGCGCTGATCAGCGAGGTCGATCGAGCGGGCCTTTCGCACACGCGCGTGGTCGTCGAGCCGGGTCGATCCATCGTCGGTGCGCACGGCGTCCTCTGCGCGTCCGTCATCATGCAGAAGCGTGCACGCCCCAACGAAGCGGAGCGCCGCTGGCTCATGATCGACGCCGGGATGAACGACCTCATCCGGCCCGCGCTCTACCAAGCGCTCCATCGCATCGAGCCCCTTCGAAAGCGTGACGGCGAATCCATCGCCACCTTCCGCGTCGTCGGGCCCGTGTGCGAAAGCTCCGACGACTTCGGAGCCCACGAGCTCCCCGATCCTCCGCCCGCACACG
This sequence comes from Polyangiaceae bacterium, assembly GCA_013361525.1. Classification (GTDB taxonomy): domain Bacteria; phylum Myxococcota_A; class Polyangia; order Polyangiales; family Polyangiaceae; genus Xiheicaenibacterium. The sequence goes on from JABFXY010000148.1 coordinate 34,040, forward strand.
TCGTGTTGCGTGACGCTGGTGCGTACGGCTTCACCATGGCGAGCCAGTACAACGGTCGAGCGCTGCCGACCGAAGTGTTCCTCTCCGGTGGCAAGGTCGTCTCGACCCTTCGCTCGGCCGACGCCGACGCTTGGGTTCGATCGCGCGTCGGCTGAGAAGCGCTGCGCGCGCGTCGCGCTCTACGGTGCGTCGGGGTGAAGCAGTCCGCGCGCGAGGGCGCGAATGAATCCGCAGCGGACGAAGCGAACACGCGCGTGTTTGCCGGTGCGCCTCTCTCTGCGGAAATCTCGATCGAACGCAACCAAGGCTTTCGTTCGGCGCCGATGGACCGTGTCCATCTGGAGTGAGCGCGACGTATCGTTTCGTTCGGGGCCGCCGTGGCCGAGCAGTCGGCGGCGTCCTTGGCGGCGTCGTTGGCGAACGAATGCGGAGGAGTTGCAGTGACCACCCCCGATTCGTTCGCCTACTCGGCGCGCGGACGTTCTCGCTGCGACCAGGTTTCGCGAAGTTACGTCGCGACAACCGTCCATCGAAGCTCCGGGCCGCGCAGAACCGCGAATGAATCGGGGCGGGATGATGCAACCTCTGCCGATTCGTTCGCACCGACTCGTTCGCGAGCGCGCTGTTGGCGGGGCGCCGTGGTCGCGAGCGTTGGTCAGCCCCCGTCCGCGTTCGCGCGCACTCGCTCGATCACACTCGCATCCGCGCGCGAACATCTTCGAGAGCGGCCCTCGCGCGTGCGCCGAACATGCTCGACCCGAGCATCCTCGAGCGTGGACTCGTGCGCCTGCGAACGTCTTCGTGCGCGAACATCTTCGAGCGCAACGTCGTCGGCACGGCGCACCGCGCGCGGGCGGCACTCGCGCTCGAGCGCGGAACGTCTTCGCGCGCCAACACGTTCGTGCCGGCGCGAACGCGCACCGAGCTCGGCCGGAAACGCGCGTCGTGGGAGCCGAGAGAGCGCGTTTTCGGCCGACGAACGTTCGCCGGCGCACCCGTCGTCGCGAACGCACGTTTCATCGCTCCGTTCGAAACCCTTCGTAGCCGCGGGTTTTTCATCTATGTTACGAAGGCATGTCGATTTCTCTTTGCAGGTC